>JBFHIS010000001.1:0-240306 GCA_041596355.1 Sulfurimonadaceae bacterium
CCCTATGGGTTCAGAGGTTCGACTCCTCTTCTCACCACCATCAATGATGACGCGGGCGTAGCTCAGTTGGCTAGAGCGTCAGCCTTCCAAGCTGAGGGTCGAGGGTTCGAGTCCCTTCACCCGCTCCATTGAGAAACCGTATTATCCCTCTGGGAGCTGAAGTACAATAATTTTTTTATACTTCTTCTTATTTTCATCTAATTACTAGATCTTTCAACCTATATATATGTACACAAGAACTATGCATTTATTGCTTTGGTCTATAAATTTTAAAATGTTTTGATTTTCGCTCACATGGCTCAGAGGTAGAGCACTTCCTTGGTAAGGAAGAGGTCCCGGGTTCAATTCCCGGTGTGAGCTCCATCTAAGCAGTGAAAAAATATTTTTACGAAATTGATAGCTCATAAGCAATAATTGAATAGTTTTTAGGTACAATCCCATCTCAATTTACTAAAAAGTCGGAGGACACTATGGCAAAAGAAAAGTTTGAACGTAATAAACCACACGTCAATATCGGTACTATTGGTCACGTAGATCATGGTAAAACTACACTAACAGCAGCAATTACAGCGGTACTTGCAGTAACTAACGGTGCAGCACTTATGGATTATGATCAAATCGATAACGCTCCGGAAGAGCGCGAGCGTGGTATCACGATTGCAACTTCACACGTTGAGTATGAGACTGACAAACGTCACTATGCACACGTTGACTGTCCAGGTCACGCGGATTATGTTAAAAACATGATTACCGGTGCTGCTCAAATGGACGGTGCTATTCTTGTTGTTTCTGCAGCGGATGGCCCAATGCCACAAACACGTGAGCACATCCTTCTTTCTAAGCAAGTTGGTGTTCCATATATCGTTGTTTTCATGAACAAAGAAGATATGGTTGACGATGAAGAGCTTCTTGAGCTGGTAGAGATGGAAATCCGTGAACTACTAGACCAATACGAGTTCCCAGGTGACGATACTCCAATCGTAGCCGGTTCTGCTCTTAAAGCACTTGAAGAAGCAAAAACTGGTACTCTTGGTGAGTGGTCAGAAAAAATCCAAAAGCTAATGGCTGAAGTTGATGCTTACATTCCTGAGCCAACTCGTGAAACAGACAAAGAGTTCCTAATGCCAGTTGAGGACGTTTTCTCAATCTCTGGTCGTGGTACTGTTGTAACAGGTCGTGTTGAGCGTGGTCAAGTTTGTGTTGGTGAGCAGATCGAAATCGTCGGTATCAAAGACACTCAGTCTACTACTGTAACTGGTGTTGAGATGTTCCGTAAAGAGATGGATTGTGGTGTTGCAGGTGATAACTGTGGTGTCCTTCTACGTGGTATCGGTAAAGATGATGTTGAGCGTGGTCAAGTTCTTTGTAAGCCGGGTTCAATTACTCCACACACAACATTTACTGCTGAGATCTATGTACTAAGTAAAGAAGAGGGTGGACGTCACACTCCATTCTTCTCTAACTACCGTCCACAGTTCTACGTACGTACAACAGACGTAACTGGTGCGATCACTCTACCTGAAGGTACTGAGATGGTTATGCCAGGTGACAACGTAAGCATTACTGCTGAACTGATCGCTCCGATCGCAATGGAAGAGGGAACTCGTTTCGCTATCCGTGAAGGTGGACGTACAGTTGGCGCAGGTGTTGTTGCTAAAATCATCAAGTAATTGATGTCGCTTCCTTCGGGAAGTGAATTTTATAACAGGTAAGCACTATGAGAGAAACAATTCACTTAGGTTGTGAGAAGTGTACACGTCGTAACTATCACACATCTAAAAACAAAAAGACTCACACAGAGAAATTTACAGTGACTAAATACTGTAAATGGTGTCGTGAGCATACACCACACAAAGAGATGAAATTATAATAATTTCCTCCCTTTAATGTTGTAATTGGAGTCTAACTCCAGTTATATACTTTTTAAGTTAGGCGTATAGCTCCAATGGTAGAGCACCGGATTCCAAATCCGGGTGTTGGGAGTTCGAGTCTCTCTACGCCTGCCACTAACAAAAAATGCCATTTACAATTAATACAGCTTTTGGGCTATATTGCTTGCAAATGTAATGAGGAAAATGATGATGAAAAGCACGTTAAGAAATGCAAAAAGTGAATTAGCAAAAGTTATCTTCCCGACTAAAGGGCAGGTAAAACAAGCATTTTTCGCTGTCTTTTTGGTAGTGACAGTTGTCTCGATCTTCTTGGCATTGGTCGATCTTTTGATGTCATCAGTTCTTTCTGCAATTTTAGGTTAAGGGTTAGTTATGGCACACAAATGGTACTCGATTCAGACCTACGGCAGTGAACGTAAAGTTCGTGAAGCGATTCTAAATCTTATTGAAGAGAACAATCTTCAAGATAAGATCGCTGAAGTGATCGTCCCGACAGAAGATGTTGTTGAGATGAAGAACGGTAAAAAGAAGATCTCTGAGCGTTCACTCTACTCAGGGTATGTTTTTATCAACATCGATCTTGATACTGAACTTCAGACAATGATTCAGCAAGTTCCAAAAGTTTCCGGATTTATTGGTGAGGCGAATGTACCGACACCGTTGAGTGACAACGATATTAACACCATCCTTGACCGTGTTAACAACCGCCCGGCACCTAAACCGAAAGTCTATTTCGAAAATGGTGAGATGGTTCGTATTGTTGATGGCCCGTTTGCCAACTTTACAGGTACTGTAGATGAGTATGATGTAGAGCATGGCACACTAAAACTGAATGTTTCGATCTTTGGTCGTTCAACGCCTGTGGATATCTCATATTCACAAGTTGAAAAAATTATTTAATCTCAAAAAAGGAAAAAAACTATGGCAAAAAAAGTTATGGATTATATCAAGCTTCAAATTGAAGCTGGTAAAGCTAACCCGGCTCCACCGGTTGGACCTGCGCTAGGACAACGTGGTGTTAACATCATGGAATTCTGTAAAGCGTTCAACGAAAAAACAAAAGACAAAATGGGGTTCAAAGTCCCGGTTGTCATCACTGTATATGCTGATAGAAGTTTCACTTTTATCACTAAGCAGCCACCGGCATCTGCTCTTCTTATGAAGGCTGCAGGTCTTAAAAAAGGTACTGACAATCCACTTAAAAACAAAGTGGGTCAAATTACCAAAGCACAGCTGATGGAAGTTGTTAAAGCTAAGATCGCTGATCTTAACACTGATGATGAAGAGCAAGCTGCTAACACGTTGGCGGGTTCTGCCCGTTCAATCGGTATCGAAATCGTAGACTAGGTCCAAAGACCTTTTTAATCACCGACCGCAGTGATGTAAACTTATGCGGCAGATTTATTATGGAGAATCAAAATGGCAAGTAAACGCTATAAACAACTGTCAGAAAAAATTGACAATACTAAAAAATATTCAGTAGCTGAGTCAGCTGCATTTATTAAAGAACTAACATCTGCAAAATTCGACGAAACTGTCGAAATCGCAATGAACTTGAACGTAGACCCTCGTCACGCGGACCAAATGGTTCGTGGTGCGATCGTTCTTCCACACGGTACAGGTAAAACTGTACGTGTTGCAGTTTTCGCTAAAGGTGCTAAAGCTGATGAAGCTAAAGCAGCCGGTGCTGACATCGTCGGTACAGACGACCTTGTAGAGCAGATCCAGGAAGGTAACATCAACTTCGATATCGTCGTTGCTGCTCCTGACTGTATGGGTCTTGTTGGTAAGATCGGTCGTATTCTAGGGCCAAAAGGTATGATGCCAAACCCTAAGACTGGTACTGTGACACCAGATGTTGCAACTGCAGTCAAGAACGTAAAAGGCGGCCAGGTCGCTTTCCGTGTTGACAAAAAAGGTAACATTCACGCCGGTATCGGTAAAGCAAGTTTCGACGCTGCTAAAATTGAAGAAAATATTCTTGCATTTGTTTCTGCTATTAATAAACAAAAGCCAGCTTCAGCTAAAGGGCGTTACATCAAAAATGCTGCGCTTTCATTAACAATGAGCCCAGCTGTTAAATTTGACGTTACTCAATTAGCTGACATCAAATAATCAAACATTTATCAATTTGAAATTAAAGCTCTTTTGAGCTATAATTTCATTTCCGAATTCGAACAGACAGATGTTTTTACTTGAAAATCAGTGGATTTTTAAATAAAGATTTCGTTTTAGACTGCTTACAGTCTTAATGTGGATCTGGATTACTTGGACTAAAGATAGTTGGGGGTTTCTGCAATGTTTGCAGTAAGCTTAATCGGCCTTTCCCGCCCCACTTGAAGTTAAAGTCTGGAAAGGAGAATTAAACATGCTTAAATCTAAAAAAGTTGAAGTGATCGCTGAACTTACTGCTTCTTTTGAGAATACGACTGCCGTAGTTATTTGTGACTACAAAGGACTTACAGTTGGTGATCTTGAAGAGTTGCGTAAAGCGGCACGTACTAAAGATACAAGTGTTCAGGTTGTTAAAAATACTTTAGCAACAATCGCATTGAATAATGCTGGAATGAGCGGTGTAGAAATTAAAGATACAAACATCTTCCTATGGTCTGATGACGTTATCTCTGCTTCTAAAATCGCTGCTGATTTCGCTAAAAAAAGTGAGAAATTTGTAATTAAGGCAGGTTACCTTGATGGTGAACCTGCTGACGTTGCAAAGATCGAAGCGTTTGCAAAACTTCCAGGTCGCGAAGAGCTACTTGGTATGCTTGCAGCAACATGGATGGCCCCAATTACCAATTTGGCAATCGGCATCGATGCGCTTAGACAAAAGAAAGAAGCTGAAGCGTAAGTTTCACTCTTTGAGATTGGTGGCTTAACCACCCTGAAGTCTTTTCAGACTTTAACTGACACTACGAAAAATAGTGGTGTCAAAACCAAAGTAATTTGGAAAAATAAAATTATAAAAACATAAAGGAACTATTATGGCTGTAACTAAAGAAGACGTATTAGAATTCATCTCTGGTCTATCTGTTCTTGAGCTTTCTGAGCTTGTAAAAGAATTTGAAGAAAAATTTGGCGTATCTGCTCAACCTGTAGCGGTTGCCGGTGGTGCTGTAGCGGCTGAAGCTGCTGAAGAAAAAACTGAGTTCGATGTTGTTATCACTGATGCAGGTGCTAAGAAAATCGGTGTTATTAAAGCTATCCGTGCTCTTACAGGTCTAGGTCTTAAAGAAGCTAAAGATGCTGCAGAAGCTCTTCCATCTACTATTAAAGAAGGTGTTGATAAAGAGACTGCTGAAGCTGCTAAAGCTGAACTTGAAGCTGCAGGCGCAACTGTAGAAGTTAAATAATTTAACTTCTACCCGGACAAGGATCCTTCCTTGTTCAGCATAACAGGCCGCGTTGATCGAATGTTTTGACATTCATCAACGTGGCCTTTGTGCGTTAGAGACCACAGACATTTATTACTTGTGGCAGTTATGTCCTTGGACGCTTGGACTATTCCTGTTAATTAAACAAAACTCTTTTTATTACATAAATTATGCAGCAGAAACTGCAACTGTAGTATTGAAATTACATTTTGCGATTTCTACTGCATATAGGGCAATTGTGCCCGATGTATTTATGATCAGCCCCCGGACACCGTTTCGATTGATCGTATGAGTTTTGTTTTCTTATTATTAAAAATTACCTTAGAGGTTGCCTATGTTAAATAGCCTGTATTCTGGAAACCGTTTACGCGTAGATTTCGCTAAAACTCCACAACAGATCGAAATCCCGAACCTGTTACAACTTCAACAAAGTTCTTACGACAACTTTTTGATGATTGAGAACAAAAACCGTGAAACCAGCGGTATTGAGAAAGTATTCTCGTCTGCATTCCCGATTCATGATGCACAGAACCGTCTTACGATCGAGTACCTTGGCAGTGAAGTCGCTGCACCGAAGTATACGGTCCGTGAATGTATGGAGCGTGGTCTGACATATGCCGTATCATTGAAAATGAAGACACGTCTTGTCCTTTGGGACCGTGATGAAAACACGAAAGAGAAATTGGGTGTAAAAGATATCAAAGAGCAGTCTATCTTTGTTCGTGATATCCCTTTGATGACGGAGCGTACCTCATTTGTTGTTAACGGTGTTGAACGTGTCGTTGTTAATCAGCTTCACCGTTCACCGGGTGTTATCTTTAAAGAAGAAGAGTCGACTACAGCGGGTAACAAACTGATCTATACCGGTCAGATCATTCCGGATCGCGGGTCTTGGTTATATTTCGAATATGATCCTAAAGATATTCTTTACATGAGAATCAACAAGCGTCGTAAAGTGCCTGTAACGATCATGTTCCGTGCTATGGGTTATTCGAAACAAGATATCCTGAAGATGTTCTACCCGCTTCAGAAGATCAATATTGCTGACAACCTGTTCACAATGGACTTTAACGCTGAAGATTTTGCAGGCCGTTTGGATTATGATCTTGTATCGAATTCAGGTGAGATCCTTTTAGGCAAAGGTAAACGTTTGACTGCTAATAAAGCACAAAAGTTTATTGATAACGGTCTTACAGCTGTTCAGTACCCTCTTGAGACACTTATAGAGCGTTACCTGGCGGAACCGATCATTGATCCTGAAACGGGTGAGATCCTTTTTGACACAATGACGCCGATCGACGAGACTAAACTTAAAAAGATGGCCGAAACAGGTGTCACTGAATTTGTTATCGCCAACGACTTGGCTGAAGGTGTCGATGCATCGATCATCAATGCATTTAACGCTGATGCTGATTCACTTAAACTGCTTAAGCAGACTGAAGATATAGAAGATGAGAATGACCTTTCAGCGATCCGTATCTACAAAGTTATGCGTCCGGGTGAGCCGGTAACCAAAGATGCGGCTAAAGCATTCGTCAACCAACTTTTCTTCGACCCTGAACGTTACGACTTGACGAAAGTCGGCCGTATGAAGATGAACCACAAACTGGGTCTTGATATTCCTGAATATATCACGGTTCTGACCAATGAAGATATCATCAACACCGTTAAGTATGTTATTAAAGTTAAAAACGGACAGGGTCATATCGATGACCGTGACCACCTTGGTAACCGTCGTATCCGTTCGATCGGTGAACTTCTTGGTAACGAGTTGCACAACGGTCTGATCAAGATGCAAAAAGCGATCAAAGACAAACTTTCTACGATGAGTGGACCGATGTCTGAGCTTATGCCTCACGATCTTATCAACTCCAAGATGATCACATCGACAATCATGGAGTTCTTCTCAGGCGGTCAGCTGTCTCAGTTTATGGACCAGACGAACCCGCTTTCAGAAGTAACACACAAACGTCGTCTTTCGGCGCTTGGTGAGGGTGGTCTTGTTAAAGAACGTGCCGGCTTTGAAGTACGTGACGTTCACCCGACTCACTACGGCCGTATCTGTCCGATTGAAACGCCTGAGGGTCAAAATATTGGTCTTATCAATACGTTGGCAGCTTATGCAAAGGTTAATGACCTAGGTTTTATTGAAGCACCGTATAACCTTGTCAAAGACGGTAAAGCCCTGAGCGGTCCGGAAAATGTTGTCTACCTTACAGCGACACAGGAAGAGGGCAAGACAATTGCTGCCGCTTCAAATGTGATCGATGCTGACGGTAACTTCATCGAAGAGTTGATCGAAGTACGTAGAGACGGTGAGATCATGCTTGGTAAAGCAACAGACTGTGAGTACATGGACCTTTCATCTCAGATGGTTGTCGGTGTGGCTGCGTCGCTTATTCCATTCCTTGAACATGATGATGCCAACCGTGCACTTATGGGTTCAAACATGCAGCGTCAAGCCGTGCCGCTTATCAAACCGGAAGCGCCAATGGTAGGAACAGGTATTGAAAAACTTGTTGCCCGTGATGCTTGGGAATGTATCAAAGCAAAACGTGCAGGCCGTGTCGAAAAAGTTGATGCGAAGCACATCTTTGTTCTTGGTGAAGATGAGAGTGGAACATTTATCGATTACTATCCACTGGAAAAGAACCTTCGTACCAATCAAAACACGACGTTCAGCCAAAAAGCGTCTGTTAAGGTCGGTCAAATGGTAGCTGCCGGTCAGATCATTGCAGATGGTCCGAATATGGATCGTGGTGAGCTGGCACTGGGTGTGAATGCAATGGTTGCCTTTATGCCATGGAACGGTTATAACTATGAGGATGCGATCGTTATCTCTGAACGTATGATCCGTGAAGATGCTTATACATCTGTTCACGTTTATGAAAAAGAGTGTGAAGCGCGTGAACTTAAGCACGGTATCGAAGAGATTACGCGTGATATCCCGAACGTACGTGACGATGAACTGTCTCACCTCGACGAGAGCGGTATTGTCAAGATCGGTACGAACGTCAGCGGCGGTATGATCCTGGTCGGTAAAGTTTCACCAAAAGGTGAAGTGAAACCGACTCCTGAAGAGCGTCTTTTACGTGCTATCTTTGGTGAAAAAGCGGGTCACGTAGTGAACAAATCACTCTACTGTCCGCCATCAATGGAAGGTGTTGTTGTCGATATCAAGATCTTTACGAAGAAAGGGTACGACAAAGATCCTCGTGCACTTGAACTTGAGAAGCAGGAACGTGACGAGCTTGAGCGCGAGCACTACGATCGTCTATTGATGATCGACAAAGAAGAGATGATCCGCATTGAGTCTATCTTGACGAAAGCAGAGCTTCTTGCCGACGTAACGGTCAATGACGTTGAGTACAAGATCGGTGATAACATCAAGGCGGAAGATCTTGCCAATGTAAACCGTTTTGCGATGAACAATGTTGTCAAGTCGTTCTCGGAAGATGTACAGGCAAAATATAACAATACGAAGAACCACTTCCAGAAACAGAAGAAGAAGTTCCGTGATGAGCATGAAGAGAAGCTGACTATTCTTGAAAAAGATGACATCCTTCCAAATGGTGTTACGAAATTTGTTAAGGTCTATATCGCTACAAAACGTAAACTCAAAGTCGGTGATAAGATGGCGGGTCGTCACGGTAATAAGGGTATTGTCTCTATTATCGTTCCTGAAGTCGATATGCCGTATATGGCAGACGGACGTTCAGTTGACGTCTGTCTGAACCCGCTGGGTGTACCGTCTCGTATGAATATCGGGCAGATCCTTGAGATGCACCTTGGTATGGCAGGCCGTGAACTTGGACACCAGATCCAGGAGATCTTCGATGCCAAACAAGCTGACTTCATTGCACAGCTTCGTACCAAGCTGACAGAGATCGCCGGTGTCGCACGTTTTATGAATGCTGCTGAAGTCATTGCCAAGATGAGTGACGAAGATATTCTTACCTTCGCCCGAGACTGGGCGAAAGGTGTTAAATTCGCATCACCGATCTTTGAAGGTGTTGATACGGCTGAGTTTGCAGAGCTGTTCGAGATGGCGAAGCTTGACGATGATGGTAAAACAGTCCTTTATGATGGTAAGACCGGTCAACAGGTTAAAGAACGTGTCAATGTCGGTTACATGTACATTCTTAAACTACACCACTTGGTTGATGAGAAAGTTCACGCACGTTCAACCGGGCCTTACTCTCTTGTAACACAGCAGCCAGTCGGTGGTAAAGCACTATTCGGTGGACAGCGTTTCGGTGAGATGGAAGTCTGGGCTCTTGAGGCATACGGTGCTTCTGCGGTTCTTAAAGAGATGTTGACGATCAAATCGGATGATGTAGAAGGACGTGTTAACGCCTACAAAGCATTGACAAAAGGTGAAGCGGTTCCGGCATCCGGAATTCCTGAGACCCTGTTTGTATTGACAAAAGAGTTGCAAGCACTTGCGCTTGACGTAGAGATTTTTGACGAGGTGGAAGACAATGAGTAAATTAGTACCTATAGAGATTACAGAAGAGAATCGTCCAAAAGACATTAAACAGCTTCAGTTCCGTTTGGCAAGTCCGGAGAAAGTTCTCTCTTGGAGCCACGGTGAAGTCAAAAAACCGGAGACGATCAACTACCGTACACTTAAACCTGAACGTGACGGTCTTTTCTGTGCCAAGATCTTTGGTCCGGTCCGTGACTACGAGTGTCTTTGCGGTAAATACAAGAAGATGCGCTACAAAGGCGTTGTCTGTGAAAAATGTGGTGTCGAAGTCACAACCACTAAAGTGCGTCGTACACGTATGGGTCACATCGACCTGGTTACGCCTGTCGCACACATCTGGTATGTAAGTTCACTACCGTCACGTATCGGTACACTTCTCGGTGTTAAGATGAAAGATCTTGAACGTGTACTTTACTACGAAGCCTACATCGTTAAAAACGGCGGTGAAGCGTTCTATGACGGTGAAGAGTCGACTCCGGTACTAAAATATGATGTTCTTAACGAAGAGCAGTACCGTGTATTGATGTCTCGCTATTCTGAAACAGGTTTCAGCGCGATGATGGGTGGTGAAGCGATCCGTGATATGCTTGATGATATCGATCTTGTCGAGATCTTCTCACAGCTTAAAGAAGATATGGATAACACGAAGTCTGTTGCCAAGACCAAGACCCTTGTCAAACGTCTTAAAGTCATCGAGTCATTTCTTAACTCGGGTAACAACCCGGCATGGATGATGTTGACAGCACTGCCGGTACTTCCACCAGACCTTCGCCCGCTTGTAAGCCTTGACGGCGGCAAGTTCGCGGTTTCTGACGTGAATGACCTGTATCGCCGTGTTATCAACCGTAACCAGCGTCTTAAGCGTCTTATCGAGCTTGAAGCACCGGAGATCATTGTCCGTAATGAGAAACGTATGCTTCAAGAGTCTGTTGATGCGTTGTTCGACAACGGCCGTCGTGCCAATGCCGTCAAGGGTGCCAACAAACGTCCGTTGAAATCACTTTCAGAAGTGATCAAAGGTAAGCAGGGTCGTTTCCGTCAAAACCTTCTTGGTAAGCGTGTTGACTTCTCTGGACGTTCAGTAATCGTAGTCGGTCCATCACTGAAGATGGACCAGTGTGGTCTTCCTAAGAAGATGGCTATCGAGCTTTTCAAACCGCATTTGATCGCAAAACTGGAAGATAAAGGTTATGCGACTACGGTTAAAGCTGCGAAGAAGATGATCGAAGCACAGACCAACGAAGTTTGGGAGTGTCTTGCCGAGATCGTTGACGGTTATCCGATCTTGCTTAACCGTGCACCGACACTGCACAAGCTTTCAATTCAGGCGTTCCACCCTAAATTGATCGACGGTAAAGCGATTCAGCTCCACCCTCTTGTCTGTGCTGCTTTCAATGCCGACTTCGATGGTGACCAGATGGCTGTTCACATTCCGTTGTCTACTGAAGCGATTGCCGAAGCAAAAGTGTTGATGCTTGCATCAATGAACATCCTGCTTCCGGCATCAGGTAAAGCGATCGCAACGCCTTCACAGGATATGGTCCTTGGTCTTTACTACATCTCTTTGGAGAAGAACGGCGTGAAAGGTTCGAACAAACTTTTTGCAAACGTTGATGAAGTGAAGATCGCGCTTGAGACAGGTTCACTTGACATCCATGCCAAAGTACGTACCAAAGTCGACGGTCGTATGATCCACACGACTGCCGGACGTATGCTCCTTAAAGAGATCCTTCCAGAGTTCGTTCCGGTCGATCTTTGGAACCAGACGATGAAGAAAAAGAACATCAATGCGATCGCTGACTATGTTCAAAAACACGGTGGTATCGCGGTTACTGCAGGTTTCCTTGACCGTCTTAAAGATCTTGGTTTTAAACAGGCAACTGAAGCGGGTGTATCGATCTCAATCGCGGATATCATTATCCCGGATGAGAAAAAAGCGTTGATCATCAACTCTAAAAACAAAGTTATCGAGATCCAGAAGCAGTTCGAAGCCGGTCTATTGACTGAGCAGGAACGTTACAATAAAATTATTGACGTCTGGTCAGACACGAACAACACGGTTGCGGGTCAGATGATGGACCTGGTCCAGAATGACAAAGACGGTTTCAACTCGATCCACATGATGGCAGACTCCGGAGCGCGTGGTTCTGCTGCACAGATCCGTCAGCTTGCGGGTATGCGTGGTCTTATGGCGAAACCAAACGGTGATATTATTGAGACACCGATTATCTCGAACTTTAAAGAGGGTCTGAACGTCCTTGAGTACTTTATTTCTACTCACGGTGCGCGTAAAGGTCTTGCGGATACGGCACTTAAAACAGCGAATGCGGGTTACCTGACCCGTAAGCTTGTCGATGTTGCACAAAACGTTAAAGTTGTTGAACATGATTGTGGTACGCACGAAGGTATCGAGATCACTGATATCTCTGACGGTAACGTTATGATCGAGCCGTTGGAAGATCGTGTTTACGGTCGTGTACTGGCTGAAGATGCGATCGATCCGATCACCAATGAGATCCTTTATCCTGAGGGCACATTGATCGATGAGATCTCTGCAGCTAAGATGAGTGAAGCCGGTATCAAAGCGGCACACATCAGAACACCGACGACTTGTAAGTCTGAAGGTGGAATTTGTGCACTTTGTTACGGTCTGAACCTTGGAACAGGGCATATGGTCCGTAAGGGTGAGGCAGTCGGTATTGTTGCTGCTCAGTCTATCGGTGAGCCGGGTACGCAGTTGACACTACGTACATTCCACGTCGGTGGTACGGCTTCTAGTACACAGCAGGAGCGTCAAGTTGTTGCGGACAGAGAAGGTTTCATTCGTTATTACAACATGAAGACCTACAAGTCTAAAGAGGGCAAAATAATCGTGGCTAACCGTCGTAATGCGGCAGTGCTTCTTGTTGAGCCTAAGATCAAAGCGCCGTTTGCCGGAACTTTGGATATTCAGACGATTCATGACGAGATCCTGGTCACCGTAACAGACAGCAAAGACAGCAAGAATGTTGTGCGCTATACACTTCGTAAATATGAAGTGGCTAAACCTGGTGAAATTGCAGGTGTCAGCGGTAAGATCGAAGGTAAGATCTATCTTCCGTACGAAAGTGGTACAGTAATTGAAGCCGATGAGTCAATTGTAGAGAAGATCAAAGACGGCTGGAATGTGCCTAACCGTATTCCATACGCCTCTGAGGTAACTGTAAAAGACGGTGCACCGGTAACACAGAAGATCAAAGCTAAAGAGGCCGGTACAGTCAAATTCTTCTTGCTTAAAGGTGACTACCTTGAGCGTTATAATGAGATTAAGGCTGGCTACACTGTAACTGAGAAAGGTCTCTTTGCTGTTGTTGTCGACAGTGATGACCGTGAAGCGATCCGTCACTACATCGCACGTGGTTCAGTTGTTGACACTGATGATGATGCAATGGTAGAAGCAGATTCAACTCTGGCACATCCGGCAACAGACGAATCTGTTGTTATTGCTGAGTGGGATCCATATTCGAACCCGATCATCTCAGAGTCAAACGGTACGGTTACATTCGAAGATATTATCCCGGGTACGACCGTATCTGAGCAGTTTGACGAATTAACAGGTAAAACACGTTTGATGGTCAATGATCACTACCCTGTTGAGTACAAGCCGACGATCGTGCTTGCGACTTCAGAGGGCGAGATCATCCGTTACTCAGTCGGTTCCAAAACAGCGATCTATGTTGAGAATAATGCTGATGTACAAGTGGCAGACATCTTGGCTAAGACACCTAAAGCACTTCAGAAATCATCAGATATTACCGGGGGTCTTCCACGTGTATCTGAACTCTTTGAAGCACGTCGTCCAAAAGAGATCGCATTGATCGCTGAGATTGATGGTATTGTTAGCTTCGGTAAGCCTCTACGTGGTAAGCAGCGTATTATCATCGCTTCTGAGAACGGGATTATCAAAGAGTACTTTGTAGACAAAAATCTGCAGGCGCTTGTTAATGCAGGCGACTTCGTTCACGCAGGTGAGCAGTTGACAACAGGTCAGATGTCATCACACGAGATCCTGCGTATTATGGGAACAAAAGCACTCTACAACTATCTTGTTACAGAGGTACAGTCGGTTTACCGTTCACAGGGTGTTAGTATCGCCGATAAACACATCGAGGTTATCTTTACTCAGATGCTTCGTCAGATCAAGATCGTTGCATCGGGTGATACGAAGTTCATCACCGGAGATCTTATCTCGCATAACAAATTCCAGGAAGAGAATCAGAAGATTCTTCGTCTTGGTGGTGAACCTGCGATTGCCGAGCCGTTCCTGGTCGGTATCACACGTGCATCGGTCAGTGCAGACTCTATTATCTCTGCGGCATCATTCCAGGATACAACCAAAGTATTGACGGAAGCTGCCGTTTCTGCTAAGATCGACGACCTTACAGATCTTAAAGAGAACGTTATTATCGGTCGCACGATTCCTGTTGGAACGGGAATCTATAAAGATCAAACAATCCAATTCCAGGAAGAGGAAGAAGCGTAAGCTTCGCCTTTTGTACAGTAGAGTTATCGAGCTAAAAGGCTCATGGCTCTGCAGCCTTATCTATATCTTCGTTTTTTTACACACTTTCTTATCAACTCTTCATTTTTTTTAGCAATTATTTAAAGCTTAATGTATTACAAAATATAATGCGTCAACAAATAGAGTATTTCTCTATAGAGATAAAGGATGAAGTATGAAACTACATAAATTGGCAGTAACGGCTATATTGGGACTGGGTTTGGCTATGCCGTTAATGGCTGGTGATACGATCAGTGAAGCGTTGGTTGCAAAAGCAGAAAGCAACATGGACGCGATCACACCAAAAGAGTTGAAAAAGTTGATGGATGATGAAGTTGCTTTTATAGCCTTAGATGTGCGTGAAGCTGATATGCGCATGGAGGGCACCTTCGATGCTGAAGAGAATGTCGAGATCGCCCGGGGTGTTCTGGAATTTGACGTAGGGGCCAAGATCCCTAATAAAAAAGCCCTGGTCATTGTCTATTGTCGTGTAGGCAAGAGCGCTGTCCTGGCCGCACAGACCATGAAATACCATTTAGGTTACAGTAATGTCCGCTACTTGAAGGGCGGGCTTGATGCGTGGATGGAGCAGGGATACAGTATATACAACCACTTCGGCGAGGTCCAACTCGTAAAGGAGTAGTTTCAGCACATCTTGCGCAAAAGTTTGACACTCCGCGTGCACTAGCACGCTATCGGTCAAACTTTTCCACAAGCTACACTAAATCTACTCCTTTACGGGTAGATTTGTCATGGAACTGTTTTCCACATCTAAGACTACTCACGCATGATCCTCAAACCATCTAACCATAATACTAAAGCTACTATTTATTCTGATTTGTGTATAATCCCGCGTTTATTACTCCCTTGTGGGTAATCTACTGGAACATATTTTTTAAAGGAATTGTATGCCTACAATCAACCAATTGATTCGTAATGAGCGCAAGCGTCAGGTAAAGAAGTCTAAATCTGCTGCACTTGTATCTTGTCCTCAGCGTCGTGGTGTATGTACTCGTGTTTACACAACTACACCAAAAAAACCAAACTCGGCTCTACGTAAAGTAGCTAAAGTCCGTCTTACTTCTGGATTCGAAGTTATTTCGTATATCGGTGGTGAGGGTCACAACCTTCAAGAGCACTCTATCGTTCTTGTCCGTGGTGGTCGTGTAAAAGATTTACCGGGTGTTAAGTATCACATCGTTCGTGGTGCACTTGATACTGCCGGTGTTTCTGGTCGTACTGTAGCTCGTTCTAAATACGGAACTAAGAAGCCTAAGTAACAACCCAGTCCGTTTACTACGCAATAACTTCAGAGACTCAGGTGAGTTGATGAAGAGTATTTTTGTAGGAGACAAATACAGAGCGAAATCGCTTTGAGTAAATTTTTAAAATTGAAGGAACTCTTATGAGAAGAAGAAAAGCGCCCGTACGTGAGATCATGCCTGATCCGATTTACGGAAGTAAAATTGTTACAAAATTCATCAACAAAGTAATGCTTGATGGTAAAAAAAGTACAGCTGAAAAAATCATGTACTCTGCACTTGACATTATCTCATCTCGCGGTGAGACAAAAGGTGTAGAAGTATTTAATGCAGCGATTGACAATGTCAAACCAGTGATTGAAGTTAAATCACGTCGTGTAGGTGGGGCAACATACCAAGTTCCAGTAGAAGTTCGTCCTGTACGTCAACTTTCATTGGCACTACGTTGGATCATTGACGCTGCGCGCAAGCGTAACGAGCGTACAATGGCAGAGCGTTTGGCTAATGAACTTATGGAAGCAGCAACTGACAAAGGTGCAGCATTCAAGAAGAAAGAAGATACTTACCGTATGGCAGAAGCAAATAAAGCATTTGCTCACTACCGCTGGTAATCACTTTTTAAATAGGGTGAGAGAGGTTGACTCTTTCACTTGCATTAACAGATGGTTTGACACGCTCAGGCTATCTGTGTTTCAGCGTATCTAAAAAGAACAGTTGATGGCAACATCATATTAATTACCTCTTTTGTGCATAAAAACCGTTTTATGAACAAAAGAGGTTAAATACTTTAATACAACAAATAGGACATTAATTATGGCAAGATCTCATAAATTAGAAGATGTAAGAAACATCGGTATTGCTGCGCACATTGATGCGGGTAAAACAACGACAACAGAACGTATCCTTTTCTATACGGGTGTTGAGCACAAGATCGGTGAAGTTCACGACGGTGCAGCGACTATGGACTGGATGGAGCAAGAGCAAGAGCGTGGTATTACGATTACATCAGCTGCAACGACTTGTGAGTGGGCTGGTAAACAGATCAATATCATCGATACTCCGGGTCACGTTGACTTTACGATCGAAGTTGAGCGTTCTATGCGTGTACTTGATGGTGCAGTATCTGTATTCTGTGCTGTTGGTGGTGTTCAGCCGCAATCTGAGACAGTATGGCGTCAGCGTAACCGTTACGGGGTACCATCAATTGTTTTCGTAAACAAGATGGACCGTACGGGTGCAGACTTCTACGAAGTTGAGAATCAGATCCGTGACCGTTTGAAGGGTAACCCGGTGCCTATTCAACTGCCGATCGGTGCAGAAGATGGTTTCCAGGGTGTTGTTGACCTTGTAAAAATGAAAGCGATCGTTTGGGACATTGATGCAGCGATGGGTTCTAACTACCACGTTGAAGATATTCCTGCCGACATGCAGGAGAGAGCTGAAGAGTACCGTGAAAAGATGATCGAAGAGATCTCTTCTGTTGATGGTAACGAAGAGCTTATGGAAAAATTCCTTGAAGGCGAAGAACTTACAGAAGAAGAAGTTGTTGCCGGTATTAAAGCAGCTACTATCGCAATGCACATCGTTCCAATGACGGCAGGTACGGCGTTTAAGAACAAAGGTGTACAAACTCTGCTTGACGCTGTTGTCGCTTACCTACCAGCGCCGACTGAAGCTCCAGCTATCAAGGGTACATTGATGGATGATGAAGAAGTCGAGATTGCTGTTCCATCTACGGATGATGGTGCATTCGCTGCATTGGCATTTAAGATCATGACAGATCCATTTGTCGGTGTTCTTACATTTATCCGTGTATACCGTGGTTCACTTGAGTCAGGCTCATATGTTCACAATACTACAAAAGACAAAAAAGAGCGTATCGGTCGTATCGTTAAGATGCACGCGATCAAACGTGAAGAAGTTAAAGAGATCTATGCTGGTGAGATCGGTGCTGTTGTTGGTCTAAAATCAACAACAACCGGAGATACACTCTGTTCACCTGATGAGAAAGTCGTACTAGAAAGAATGGACTTCCCGGAGCCGGTTATCTCTGTTGCGGTTGAGCCTAAGACTAAAGCTGACCAGGAGAAAATGGGTATTGCACTTGGTAAACTTGCTGCAGAAGATCCATCTTTCCGTGTACACACTGACGAAGAGTCTGGTCAGACGATTATCTCAGGTATGGGTGAGCTTCACCTTGAGATCCTTGTAGACCGTATGTTCCGTGAGTTCAAAGTTGATGCAGAAGTTGGTGCACCACAGGTTTCTTACCGTGAGACGATCAAAAAAGAGGTCAACCAAGAGTATAAATATGCTAAGCAGTCTGGTGGACGTGGTCAGTTCGGACACGTATATCTAACGATCAAGCCGGGTGAAGCAGGTACAGGTTATGTCTTCCACAATGAGATCAAAGGTGGTACGGTTCCTCGTGAATATATCCCTGCGGTTGAAAAAGGTTGTGAAGAAGCGATGCAAAACGGTGTTCTTGCCGGTTACCCGATCGAAGATATCGATGTAACACTTTATGACGGTTCATACCACGATGTCGACTCGAATGAAATGGCGTTTAAACTTGCCGCTTCTATGGGTTTCAAAGAGGGTGCACGTAAAGCTGATCCTGCTATCCTTGAGCCATTGATGAAAGTCGAAGTTGAAGTTCCTGAAGACTTCATGGGTGACGTTATCGGAGACCTTAACCGTCGTCGTGGTCAGGTTAACAACATGGGTGACCGTTCAGGTAACAAGATCGTTGATGCATTCGTTCCTCTTTCTGAGATGTTCGGTTACTCAACAGACCTTCGCTCTGCAACTCAGGGTCGTGCAACATACTCTATGGAATTCGATCACTATGAAGAAGTTCCACGTAACGTTGCTGAAGAGATCATCAAAAAACGTAACGGCTAGTCCCTTACCCCTTCTGGCTCTTCGGAGTCACTGCTCCTGTCCCTCCGGCAGGAGTATTTAAACTCATAATTTCCCTTGTTTTCAACTTCCCAAAAGTCGACCATTTAACTTTTTTATACCCCAATATACATTTTAGTAATTTGACTGTAGAATATGATTTAATTATGTTTTAGGGTTAACTATGAAAAAGTATCTTTTATTATTAACACTGTCACTCTCTCTGTTTGGACAGACTCCAAAATCATTTACGGCACTTGGCGATGTGCTTTATAATGACGTCGACAAATTTGAACAGTTAAAAGAGATGGCGGCGATGCAAGAGTTCCGTTCAACTATCGATGCCTATATCGCGGCTGCCAAGAAAACAGAAACAATGGGTTTTGCAATTGATGCCAAAGATCCTTCAACAGATCCAAAAGAGTATCTGAAAGCACTTCGTCTCCTTTCAGCCGAACATGATGCTATCATCGTACAGAGCCGTACGCGCTTTAAAGAAGCCATAGCAGATGAAGACGGCGAGACGATCAACAAGATGGTGGTCTATGGTGTGATCGATCCTGAAGATTATCAAGATGATCTGATCCGCTATTATGAAGAGTTTTATGAAGATCAGAACTTGTCGACGCTTGAACCGATGTATACACATTATCTTGCCGGTCTAAAAAAAGATGACAACAGCAGTAAACTGACGGAAGCCGAGAGAGAAGCGAAAGAAAATGCTGAGCGAATTCAGCGTATGCGTGCCAAAGACAAGGCCAAAACTGAGGCCTTGAAAAAGTCGGTCAATGAAGAACAGCTGCGTGAAAAGAAAAAAGTGTTGAGTGAGCAGAAAAAAGAGCTGGGTATAGAGTAGGCGTCACTCTTCTCTGTTTGTATCTTCTTTTGTCTCAAACCAAAGAGGAATTTCTCCCTCGTTAGGACTTCCCTTCAGGGTCAAGTAGGGCTTATAATCACTTTTATAGGCGAGGCTTTGACACTCTTTTACATAGTATCCCATATAGATCCAATCCAGGTGGTTAGCCTTGGCATAACTGATCTGGCGAAGCATAGAAAACTTTCCGAGTGAAAGATGACTGTAGTCGGGATCGTAATAGAAATAGATCGAAGAGATACCGTTAGGCAGGATATCAATGAGGTCGATGGCAATCAGTTTGTCCTCATCGAAATAGAGCACTTCATAGCCGAATTCATTGTAACCGTTGACAAATGACATGTAGTAGTTTTTGATGTTAATGGGCTGTTTGTCCCAGCCTCGTCTGTCGTGCATAAAGTCATGGTACTTTTCAAAGAGTGCTATATGGGAGTGTGATGCCGTGGGTCTACGCAACACAGTTTTGATATGTGCATTTTTTTTGATGACGCGACGCTCTGACTTGGAAAAGTGGTAGTTGTTGACATCGATCTTTATGCTCTCACAGGCTGAACACCCTTCACACATCGGACGGAAATACATATTGCCGAAACGACGCCAACCGCGCTCTATAAGATGGGCGTTATACTCTATATCGCACTCTTGGATGATCTTATAGTGGGTCGTCTGACTAAGTCCGGGAATATATGAGCACTCTTCAGATAGCGCACACTCTTTTAACAGATTGTTCATAGACGTAATAGTAATTACTTTTGGGTTAGCTTTGGATTAGTCTGAGGCTTATCTTCTCATGATTAAGGTAAAGAGGGATGAAATCATCCTCTGCTCTGTGCGATAAGTACACCCTCAAGCATCTTATCGATGTCCCCGTCCAGGATAGCCGTGACTTGTGAGTAAGCCTCATTGGAACGGGTATCTTTGACCTGTTGGTAAGGCTGCATGACATAGGAACGGATCTGATGACCCCAACCGATCTCACTCTTTTCGACACCGTCGATCTCCGCCTGCTTAAGCGCCATCTCATATTCATAGAGACGGGACTTCAGCATCTTCATCGCAGCGGCTTTGTTTTTGTGTTGGGAACGGTCATTTTGACACTGCACAACAATGTTGGTCTCAATATGGGTGATGCGGATCGCAGACTCCGTTTTGTTGACATGCTGGCCGCCCGCACCCGAAGCACGGTAGGTATCGATACGGATATCTTTGTCTTCAATGACGATATCGATATCATCATCGATCTCCGGCGAGACCATGACAGAGGCAAAGGAGGTGTGTCGTTTCGCATTGGAGTCGAACGGACTGATACGAACCAGGCGGTGAATACCGTTTTCGACCTTGAGATAACCGTAGGCATTCTCACCGCGAATGATGATGGTCGCATCTTTTATACCGGCTTCATCACCTGCCTGGTAATCCATCTTTTCGACTTTAAAGTCATGTCGTTCGGCCCAGCGGGTATACATACGCAGCAGCATCGAAGCCCAGTCCTGAGACTCTGTCCCTCCGGCGCCGGGGTGGATAGATACAATGGCATTATTGACATCCTGCGGACCGCTCAGCAGCATGGAGACCTCCATGCTTTTGACCTGTTCATCCAAGGTCTCGGCCTCAGAGAAGAGCATCTCTATGGTCTCCTCATCGCCTTCTTCTTTCCCCATTTCGTAGAGCTCTTCTGCATCGGTAAGGGCACTGAGTGCGACATTGTACTTTTCGAGTTTGCGCTCAAGCTGGGTCTTCTCTTTCTGTACGTTTGCCGCATTTGCCGCATCGTTCCAAAATCCGTCAGAGTTTTCAAGTGCCTCGATCTCTCTGAGCTGCTCCTTGATCTTTTCGGGCTGCACAACACCCGCAATGTTGTCCATTTTGATCTGTAATGTTTTCAGTAGTTCACCATATTCGTAATGATCCATAATATTGTCCAATAATTCTTGATATAATTGCGCTTTTAAAGAACAAGATTATAATGTATGAGGGCTTAAAAGATGAGGGTTGTCAATTCACCGATAGAGTTGCAAAATCTGTTAAAAGAAGAGCAGGGGAGTGTCGGTTTCGTGCCGACGATGGGTGCACTTCACCTGGGCCACCGTACACTTATCGCAGCGGCCAAAAAAGCCAATGATATTGTTGTGGTCTCCATCTTCGTCAATCCGACGCAGTTTCTCGAAGGTGAAGATCTTGATGCCTACCCGCGTAAAGAAGAGGGCGACAAAAAGGTGTGTGAACTCAGCGGCGTCGACTATCTCTTTTATCCGACAGCCGCGTCAATGTACGGGCGTGATGAAGTGAGCCTCAATGCACCGAATGTGCGCGGTTATATTATGGAAGGTACGTCCCGTCCGGGTCACTTCTCCGGTGTTCTGACGGTGGTTAACAAACTTTTTAACATCGTTAACCCGACACGTGCCTATTTTGGAAAAAAAGATGCGCAGCAGTTGATGCTTATCGAGACAATGGTCGCCAACCTTTTTATGAATGTCGAGATCGTACCTATGGACACGGTACGTGAAAAAGATGGATTGGCAATGAGTTCGCGTAATGCTTACCTGAGCAGTGATGAACGTAATGAGGCTCTCAAGATCATTAAGTCTCTGCGTATTGCGACGCAAACCGTGATGAAAGGCGAGCGCAGTGTCTCTAAGATCAGAGACGAGATGCTGGGTGTTTTAGCGCCATTGGAAGTTGTCTATGTAACGTTTGTTAATCGTGCCTTTGAACCTATCGAAACAGTAGAGATCGGCAATACGATCATTTTAGTCGAAGCCCTCAGCGGTACGACAAGACTGCTCGACAATATCTGGATATAAGACACCTCTGAAGTCTGCTTGGGCTATTCGAAGAGCTTTGAAGAGTAACCAATAGATAAATGCTTGAATAAAATAGTAAATATAGATACAATTAATTAGATATGATGCGATTTATTGAAAAAGGAGCATTTATGACCTATGGTTACCTTCGCGTCTCCAAAGACGAACAAGAGCTCAAACAACAGAAAACGCTTATCTTAGACTATGCGCAGAACCATGGTACGCGCATTGATGATTTTATTGAAGTAGAACCGTACTCCAAAAAAACCGTCAAACAAAAACGGATCGATTTTCTGCTTAGCAGGGCATCTGAAGGTGATCTTATCATCGTTACAGAATTCTCGAAACTTGGCCGTAACATACTGGAAGTCTTAAACCTGCTGCAAGCGCTTGAGAATGAGAAGATTGGTGTGATCTTTATCCGTCAGCCTGAACTCAGTACAACTGAAGAGAATCTGTTTAAAAGAGAGCTCTTGAAGGTTTACGGTTATTTTGCAGAGGCTGAAAGAGCATTTGTCTCGACACGGACAAAACAGGGACTTGCGGTTGTCAAAGCCAAAGGGATCAAGCTGGGACGTCCAAAAGGGCATAAAAACAAGGAACGGGCGCTTGATGCGTACCGTGATGAGATCATGGGGCTGCTGAACCTCGGCGTCAATCTTACCGCTATTCGTAAGATTATCAATCAGAAGTTGACAAAGAGCCTGTCGTATTCGAGTTATAAATATTTTATTGATCATGATGCGGAGCTGCTGCACGCGCGCCATAACTACGACAAAAACAGTCTCTTCCATTAAAAAGTTGCAGCTTCGGCGCATCTTGCACAAAAGTTTAGCTCTCGGCGTACCGGTGTACGCTGTCGGCTAAACGTTTTGCACAATCTACACCAAACCTGCAACTTTTTACATTGCGTGGTGATGGCGATGAGCTTCGCCATCTTGCTCAAAAGGTCTAGCTATTGTGTACTGTCGGCTAAACGTTTTGCACAATCTACACCACATCTGAAACTTTTTAAGTTGCGTGGTGATGAAGATGAACTGCGCCATCTCTCTTTGACGCGTTACTCTTCTTCTTGACGGGTCAGGTATCCCTCTTCAACCATTAGCTCGACCGTCTTTCTAAAGACAGGGGCGGCACTCTGGGCGGCGAAGCGGTAAGAGATCTTTGGGCGTACGACGGTGACGCCGATAGTGTAGTTTTTGGTCGCATCATCTGCAAAGCCGATAAACGAGGTGTTGTACTTTTGCTGGTAGTGACCCCTCTCCGAGATCTGTGCCGTACCTGTTTTCCCGCCGACGGTAATTCCGTCAACCAGAGCCTGCTGCCCCGTTCCTTCAACGGCGGTTTTGATCAGAATACGTTTTATCCGTTCAGCGATCTCAGGGCTTAAAAGTTGAATAGGTTCTCCCGTTTCAAGCTGGATCCTATGTCCGTTCTGTTCTATCAGTTCATCGGTCAAGCGTGGTGTGACCATGCGTCCGCGATTATTAAAGACGTTATAGGCTTTGATGAGCTGGACAAGGTTGGCCCGCACCGCATAACCATAGGCAGCACTGGCTTTATAGGTCTCTGAATCGAGTTGACGCATGGTTGGGATCTGCCCTTTGTACTCATTGGTCAGGTCTATGCCCGAAGCTTGTGTAAATCCGAAGTCGATGAGTCCCTGATAATAGTCACTGGCCTTAAGGCGCTGTGCCAGCTGTGCAATACCGATGTTGGATGAGTAGACGATCACATTTTCAGCACTCAGATAGTCCTCTTTATGCTCATCGGTTATCCAACGTTTCCCGATTTTAAAGCGCCCGTTATGCACGTTTACGACTTCAAAGGGATTGACCTGTTTGTGTTTCATTAAAAGTGCAAAAATGATCGGCTTTAAGACAGAACCCGGCTCGAAACTGTATTCAACAGCATGTACCTGCAAGGATGGAATATCTTCTTGGCGGATCTCTTTCGGTTTGAAACGGTTGGAGGTGGCCAAGACCAGCATTTTGCCTGTTTCAGCGTCCATAACGGTCACCATGATCTGTCGGGCGCCCATCTTCTCTTTCATTTGGTCACACATCCGTTCAACACGAGACTGCAGGGTAACGGGGATAGTCAATTTAACGTCCAAACCGTTTTTGGCATATTCGGTATGACTCTCTTTGTTCAGGATCATGTAGCCGTTTACATCTCGCCGCCCCCGCTGGAGGCCATTTTGCTGAGGATTAAGCGACTCATTGTAATTGCGTTCGATCCCCTTCATCCCATTAGAACGGGTGTAGCCGTGGTCTTCATGTTTTTTGGGATAGCCTATGACCGGTGTGAGCAGCTTGCCGTACGGATAGACCCTGGCTTCACCGCTTTCGATGATGTCAAGCCCTTGCAATACGTGGCGTCCGCTGGATGTCTGATACTCTTGAAAGACATTGAGCCTGCGCAGTTCGTAAGCGAGCCCTTTAAGATACTGGGCATGCTGCTCAGAAATATTGTAACTTAGGGTCACCGTCCCCTTTTTACGAAGTTTTTGACGAACTCTTTCAACGGGAATGTTACTGTAGATCGAGAAGAGTTGAATGAACAGCTCTTTTTTGTCAGGATCAAGATTTCTGGTGTTGATCATCGCCTTATAGACTTTTTTGGTGATGGCCAGATGAAAACCGTCTGCACTGATAATACTGCCGCGCTCAGCGTTAGTCGAATCAGAGGTAAAGAGTGAGGGAAGGTGGCGCGGCTTGACGGCAGTGTAGAACATGGTGCTTAAAAAGATCAAAAAACCGATGACGATAAAGATAAAAAGCAGCAGTATCTTGGACTTTTTGTTGTTGTCATCTACCATGCAGAGCAAGCCTTCTTGATTCGGAATTGTGAATGCAAAAATATAGCCGGAAAATCATTATAAAGGTGTTAAAAACAAGTGTCTGTTTATGGCTTTATGTTATAGTTTGAGCTTAAGATCTAAGGGATTTGTTGATGCGGATATTAGTAGGCTTGTTTCTATTTGTCATAGTACTCTCGGGTGTTGAACTTGAGTTGGGCAAAAACTATGTCGGCCCCAAGAAGTTGACAGTTTCATATCTGGGCGTGACTATGGGACTTCCCCATCACTGGAGTGCTGTCGCAAAACAAGGCGAAGGGCTACTGCTTTTTCAAAAAGAGACAACAGACACGATGCTCTTACGTGCAAAAAGCATGAACGCCGCTGATGCGATCAACTACTTAAATGAGTCCCATTATTTAAACAACAGTATTAAGATCTTTCCTCAAGATCGGATCATTAAACTGAATTCAAGGATCTATCGTCGCGCGTATGCTGCAAACGGAAGAGAAGAGGGGAAATCGGTTATTATCTATATGGTCTTGGGACCGCAAGAGAGAGCCATAGTGATGAAGGTCTCCTATGACAAAGAGCATGACAGTGCCATTAAAGCGACGAGCATGAACATTGTCCAGGCGATCAGTTTTACGCCGACAAAACAGCTGCAAAATGCACTGCAGGATTTGGAGATGCGGCTCACCGGTGCGCATATCACCTATGTGCAACGTATGGGTGTGTATGAAGAGAAGCGGGAACTGTGGCTCTGTTCCAACAGGCGCTATCTGCTTCAGGAAGATCGTACCGCTGCTGATGGGATGTCTCTTGTTAAAGAACAGAAATTGGGCAGATGGTCGGTCGAGAATAGAGAGCTCATACTCCAAGGCGATGATGGGCATGACCGGTTGATCAAGGTCGAACTCAAAGACAATGCATTGCTCTTTAACGGTCAGCGCGGTTTTGAACTTGAAAATCATCAATGTAAATAAGAGGGTTGTCTTGTCGCGGTTGTGACAAACCCTAATTTTAAACCCAAAACGCTAAAATAACATCACAAAAAAAAGTGTATCTCTCGAGAGCTTTCGCGATCTTTATGGGGGCTGAAGAGATACCTTGACTACGGAAAAAAATGGCTGACCGACAACTTTTTATTTTAACTGCACTGCTTATCGGTATCAGTATTATCGTCTCATACTCGCTTTCGAGCTATATCGTTGTGCTTTTTGGCTACAGCGACTTTCACTTTGTGATCCGTCAGTCTGCTTTTGGCGTACTCTCTATTCTGATCATGTGGTCGCTTTCACAGCTGGACCCCGATGTCTGGTTGAAACGTCTGGGTCTGACACTCTTTATAGGTGGCCTTTTGCTGATGGCAGCAATGCCCTTTATGCCCTCTTCCCTTGTCAGCGAAGTGGGCGGTGCAAAGCGCTGGATCAAAGTTGCCGGCTTCTCTTTGGCCCCGGTGGAGTTTTTTAAAGTCGGTTTTATCTATTTTCTTGCCTGGAGCTTTTCACGCAAACTGGGACATCATGGCGGGATGGGACTGAAACAGGAGTTTTTGCGTTTTGCTCCTTATGGCGGGATTTTCCTTTTGGTCATGATTTTGATCGCGGTTATTCAAAAAGATCTTGGACAGGTTGTGGTGTTGAGTATGGCACTGCTTTTTATGTCGGTCTTTGCCGGCAGCAGTTTCAAGTTCTTTATGACGATTTTGGGAAGCGCACTGGGGCTCTTTGTCGTATTCATCTTTACGGCTGAACACAGGATTTTGCGTATAAAGTCCTGGTGGTCATTGGCTCAGAACCAGATATTGGGGTTTCTGCCTGACGCGATAGGTGATAAACTGCGTATTGAAAATTACTCGGAACCTTATCAGATATCGCATTCACTCAATGCCATCAACAATGGGGGCCTTTTTGGTTCGGGTCTGGCCAACGGGACCTTTAAACTGGGCTTTTTATCGGAAGTGCATACCGACTTTGTTCTGGCGGGGATCGCCGAAGAGTTTGGGTTTGTCGGGGTATTGGTTGTCACCATGATCTTTTTGGCGATCTTACAGCGAATTTTTAAAATCGCTAATCGTACAAGTGACGAGAAGACCTATCTCTTTAGTATGGGTATAGGTCTGTTGATCGCTTTTACATTTTTGATCAATGCTTACGGTATTAGCGGATTGACGCCGATCAAAGGGATCTCAGTACCGTTTTTGAGCTATGGGGGTTCGGCGATGATAGCTGCTGCCATAGGTATCGGCATGGTGTTAATGGCTTCACGCAAAGTCAAGTTCTAATAAACAGGAATAGAGATGAAAGTAGCAATCACAGGCGGCGGGACAGGTGGTCATTTGGCAATAGCTGCCGCACTTCTTGAAGCACTGAAGCAGAAGGGCCATGAGGCTATCTATATCGGTTCGACCTCGGGTCAGGACAGAAGTTGGTTTGAAGATGAGACCCGTTTTGAGAAGCGCTACTTTCTCGACACCCGTGGGGTGGTTAATCGAAAATACCTTGGCAAAGTATGGGCGTTGTGGAAGATCTTACGTGCGGTGATCCGTTCACGTAAGATATTGAAAAATGGGAAGATCGACGCCGTTATCTCTGTCGGCGGTTACTCAGCAGCAGCGGCAACGTTTGCGGCTTATACGAAACAGATCCCTTTCTTTATTCATGAACAAAATGCCGTAATGGGACGGCTTAACACAATGATGAAACCGTACGCCCGTGTTTTTTACAGCTCCTATGATGTGAAGTCACCGGTTCAGGATTACCCTGTCCGTGACATCTTCTTCTCAACGGCCCATGTGCGAAAGACGATTGAGACGATCGTTTTTTTAGGCGGTTCGCAGGGTGCAAAGTTTATTAATGATCTTGCTTTGGAAACGGCCGCCGTCTGTGCAGCGAAGGGGATCAAGGTGATTCATCAGTGCGGTGAACGCGATTTTGAGCGGGTTGCACAGGCGTATGAAGATCAAAAAATTGAGGTGGAGCTTTACAGTTTTACAAAAGAACTTCCTTCTCTGATCGAACGTGCCGATCTGGCGGTCAGCCGCGCGGGTGCGAGCACACTTTGGGAGGTGACGGCCAATGGATTGCCGACACTGTTCGTGCCGTACCCTTATGCGGCAGGCGACCACCAATTTTACAATGCCCGTTTTCTGGTTGAGAAAGGATTGGCCTGGTCGTATCGTGAAAGCGACGCCTATGCAGCCAACTTGCTCGCTATTTTAGAGAGTGATCTGGAAGAGAAGAGCCGCGGCTTGCTGGCACTAAGCCATAAAGGTGGTGCGTTGGCCATAATTGACAATATAGAGGAGAATTTAGATGTTAGCTGATCTTGCGCAGTGGTTGGTCCAGAATATTTTGGACATGGGGTATATGGGTATATTTTTGTTGATGATGATCGAGAGCTCTTTCATCCCTTTCCCCAGTGAGGTTGTTTTGATACCTGCGGGTTATTTGGCGCAGCAAGGTGAGATGAACCTGGTTCTGATCTTTGCAGCGGCACTTTTGGGATCATTGGCGGGTGCGTTTATCAACTATTTCGGCGCACTTCTTATCGGCCGACAGCTGTTGATGCGTTTTGGAAAATATCTCTTTATCTCCAATAGTGCTATGGAAAAGATGGAACTCTATTTTCAAAAACATGGTCCTATCTCAACATTTACCGGCCGACTTATACCGGGCATCCGTCAGTTGATATCGATCCCTGCTGGACTTTCTAAAATGCCGCTGATTCCGTTTACGTTCTATACGGCTTTAGGTGCAGGTATATGGAGTGTCATCTTGATCCTGCTGGGGTATATCCTGGGGGAGAACCAGGAGCTGATCACGGCTTATCTGCATCAGATCACTTTGACAGTCCTTGGTGTGCTGATTCTACTCGTATTTGTTTATATTAGACGTTTAAAAACAGATACGAATATAAATTAGGCCGGTTTTAGCTTTTTTTTAATTTTCTAGCCCTATACTTCCCTATATTTATGGTTCATAAGGAATTATTATGATTGAAACAATTCAAAATGTTGAGAAACAGTTCAAGACCATTGATAGTATGGTCAACACTCCAAACTATGGTGTTCAACTCAAAGATGAAAATTTCATTCAGAAACTTTCTATCGCCGTTGAAGAGGCTTACGTAAACCTTAACGAGGGTATGTGTGAAGAGCTGAAAGCATGTCAGACCTGTAGCTACCAACGAAATTATCTACGTAACATGATGGGTATTTTTAACGAATTGGAAGGTAATAAAGCGCTTTCGAGTACGGTAAAACGGGAACTCTTTACCTTTCCAGAGAAAGTCAAAGAGGTCTTGGAACGTATCCAGCAGGTTCTAAAAGAGATCTAATATAGTACCAGGTTGCCCTGTCTGCTTAATACGATGAATAGTGCCGTAGAATTTTAGCCCTATTACAGCATCTAAAAGTTATACTTCGGGCAATAATTTTATATTCAAGGAGACCTAATGCCACAGATTCCAGGCGGGTTCGAACTTATTTTAATTCTTGCAGTTGTACTGCTTCTTTTTGGCGGTAAAAAGATTCCTCAACTTGCAAAAGGTCTAGGTGAAGGTATCCGCAACTTCAAAAAATCGGTAAAAGATGATGAACCTGAAGTCGCTACAGACGATACAAAAACCGAAGAGCCTAAAAAAGTAGAAGGTTCTGAAGAGGTTTCATCAGCTGAAGCCCCTAAAGAAACTAAACAAGCTTAACATTGAAACAACGTGTTGCAGCGCTCCTTAGAGAGCAGTTTGAACGAGATGTTGTTTTAGAAAAACCAAAAGATCGCTCTTTTGGCCACTTCGCAACACCAGTCGCATTTTCCCTCGCAAAAGAACTTCGTAAATCACCTATGGTCATCGCTGAAGAGTTGGCGTCGTCGTTTGGTGCAGATCCTATGTTCTCTGCGGTTGAATCTGTCAAAGGGTATATCAATTTACGTCTTTCTGAGTCCTTTTTAGACGAGTACGCTTCGTGGGCACTAGCCAATGAAGAAACGTTCGGTTCTATTGGTGCAGATGAAAAGATCCTACTTGAATTTGTCAGTGCCAACCCGACAGGGCCACTCCATATCGGTCATGCCAGAGGTGCAGTCTATGGCGATACACTGCTTCGTTTGGGGCGTAAACTCGGTTTTGATATTACAGCAGAGTACTATGTCAATGATGCCGGCAATCAGATCGACTTGCTTGGCCTTTCGATCCAACTGGAAGGACGTGCAACGATTCTGAAAGAGAAGGTCGAATACCCGGAAAGTTTCTACCGCGGTGAGTATATGACGGATCTGGCGAAAGATGCGGTTGAAGTTTTCGGGACCGAGATCTTTCATGATGAAAACCGTCAAAAAGAGCTGGCACTCTGGGCAAAAGATAGGGTGATGGCGATCATTATCAAAGATCTGGCCGATGTCAACATCCATTTCGACACCTTCGTTTCGGAAGCTTCCCTGTATGATGACTGGGAACGCGTTATGGCGAAGATGGGCGAGGGTGTTTACCACGCTGAAGATAAGATCTGGATCCGCTCCAGCGAACATGAAGATGAAAAAGACCGTGTCGTTGTTCGTGAGGACGGGCGCCCGACCTACCTGGCCGGTGATATTGTCTATCATAACCAGAAGTTTGAGCGCGGGTATCATCACCATATCAATATCTGGGGAGCCGATCACCACGGTTACATCCCTCGTGTCAAAGCTGCCACCGAGTTTCTTGGCTATGACAGCAAGAAACTTGAAGTCCAGCTTTCGCAGATGGTCAGTCTGTTAAAAGACGGCGAACCGTACAAGATGAGTAAACGTGCGGGGAATGTTATTTTAATGAGTGACATTGTCGACGAGATCGGTTCTGATGCCCTTCGCTTTATTTTCGCAAGTAAAAAAAGCGATACGCCTTTGGAGTTCGATGTCAACGAGTTGAAAAAAGAGGATAGCTCAAACCCTATTTTCTATATCAATTATGCACATGCACGTATTCAGACGCTTTTGAGTAAAAGCGAATTCTCTGTAGAAGAGATCATGAAGAGTGACCTTAAAGGGCTTAACGAAGATGCAGACGCACTGCTTTTCGAAGCCCTTCTCCTGCCGGAAGTGATAGAAGACGCTTTTGTCTCCCGTCAAGTGCAGAAGATGCCGGAGTACCTGAAGTCGCTTGCTGCACGACTGCATAAGTTCTACTACGACTACCGCATCATCGGTGAAGAAGACGAAGAAAAACTGCTTAAGCTTTTCCTTGTCGTGGCACTGTCACTGCGTATAGGCCTCAATATGCTGGGAATCACCGCAAAAGATAAGATGTGAGCCACCGTTCATAAAACGCCAATTTCTTGGCGTTTTTAGGTGGCGAACCTGAAGTCGATGTGCGAAGCACCGACGGAGGGGGATACCTTGCCCGAACGAAACCGTAGGCGAAGTCCAGAGGACCGCCGAAGGCTTAACATAAATAAAAAGACGAAGTCTTCACTTCTGATATAAAACGCCAATTTCTTGGCGTTTTTAGGTGGCGAACCTGAAGTCGATGTGCGAAGCACCGACGGAGGGGGATACCTTGCCCGTGCGAAACCGGAGGTGTTATGCGAAGCATCACCGAAGGCTTGAACATCAATAGAAAACCGAAGGTTCTTCACTGATAAGTCAAGCCAAGATCTTGGCTCTTCAGCCAATAGCATCTCCTGCTTAATTTTTTATCCTCTTTCTAACCTAATATTCAATCCGCTAAAATAGTTCTATGCGAACATTACCGTTATATTTATTCTTACTACTGTTAAGTGCATTGAGCAGTTATGCCGATGGGTGTACCGATCTTAAACGCGCTTTTGAAAAAGAAGAAGCCGCCTATGACACGGTTGCGCGCATCGCAATCGCAAGCAACGCGGCTTCTGCTATTATCGGGCGATTTGTCAATGAGGGTGAATCCCTTTTACAGATCTGCCCCAATGTCTATTCGCTGGACCGGCAATACACCTTGAAACGAAAATTGGCAAAAGCCAGACAACAGAGAGGCAGCTACCGGGTCTTCTCGCAATCAGAGGTCAGCCGTTATGCACGGGAGCACCCTGAAGAGATCATCGTCTATAAATGGGGTACCATAAGGCCGTTACCATGAGACTTTTTCTGATTAGTATATTTGTCCTTTTGGTGCATACAGGGCTCATCGCAAAGAGCTGCAGTGAGTATGAAGCGGCTTACGATATTGCCCAATACACGATGCAGGAAGAGGGACGGGTCTCTTATCGAAAAAGTTACGATCTCAGTAATGCACTTATCGATACGGCAACGTCATACCTGGCTTACTGCAATACCGAGATCAGTTTAGCGGACCAATATCAGATAATGCAGGTTATTAAACGAACGGATCAAAAACGAAGAGAGTATTTCAAAGGCGCTGTCCGGGAGTATCATGCGATCTATGGAATTCGACCCAATGTCCGTGAGATCTATCAAGACGGCAGCTATTCAACCGGAGGAGGTGGTACATCAGGTTCTTCATCGCCACCGCGTTTCCCGCCTGTACAGCAGCCACAATTCCCGCCGGTACAAAAATAGAGATAAGTGATATTTGGATTGTTTTGTGTAGATGGTCTCCCCACGAGGACTCGAACCTCGAGCTAGGCCTTAGGAGGGCCCTGCTTTATCCTGTTAAGCGATGAGGAGGAATTGGGGTGGTATTATAACCAAGAGAGCGTAATATTAGATTGGTTTTTCATATTCGGATGGAAAAAAATCCATCCTGGTATTGCCCGCTTACCATCTGGAGATAAGCGCGAGATTGACTTTAGAGTATTGCGGTACGGTGGTACCGTCGACACTGCTCGAATTACTCGACATCTGTCCGGAGAGATCGATCTGGAACCATTTGACGCCTATGCCCAGTCCAGCTGTATAGATGAGGCCTGCCTGGTCATTCGTGCTCAGGTTCTGCATAAGACCGCCGCGTACCGACAGTGCGAAAAAGTCGGTGAACGGCTCGTAGCTGATACCGCCGCCGAGCATCTGACTATCGACGTCGCTGTTGAGTGTTTTGTTGCTGGTAATGTCGTAATCGGCCGCGATCTGCAGGGAGTCGAGGATGTTGTAGGCGACACCGGCACGAACCATCGGGTCGATCTTGTAGGTACCGCCGTCGACGAAGTCAAACTCCGGGGCGTTGATGTTTTTGGCTGTCAGACCGAAGGTGAGGTCGTAGGAGAAAGCGGGCTGGTAGGCGAGACCGACGTCGACGCCGAAGCTGCTGCTGGTCTTGTCCTTCTTGACGTCACCGCCGTTGTCGACCTGCCCGGAGTTGTCAATTTTATACTGGTCCGTATAGGTAAGTACCTGCATATACTTCACAGCACCGCCGACCATCACATTCCCGATGGACGTTTCAAAGTTGTGGCCGTAGGCAACAGGTACTTCGGCAAGTACCGCACCTTTGACGTCCATATAGGTCAGGCCGTTCTCCATAGCATATTGAATGGATGAACTTTCATACGCCGCCTGGTCACTGTTACCTAGAGAGGGAGGGTAGGAACCATCTAAGAGCGTGTAATTTGTTCCGTCATAGATGATGAGCTGGTCGTAGGCCTGGTCCACGACGGCCGTCACCGCGGCGTCGGAGGAGCCGAAGACCCCGAACCCGAATCCGTAGACCTGTGCCCCGATGTAGGCCTGCGGCGAGAGGGAGATCGCTTCGCCGTTCATATCAACGATGACAGCGGTACCGTCAATCAGCGTCTGCTGGTCCTCCGGCGTCAGTGTCGTGACATCCTGCGACGCTTTGTCTAGGGTGTCCATAAAGCCGATGTCATCGAGCTCAGTTACGGAGGCGAGTGCCCCGTGGTCATAGGTACCGACACCGCCGCCTACGGAGACTTCGACCGCGTAGGGTGTTTTCCCTAAAAGTGCCGGGTTACTGTAGGTCGCGAGCGAACCGGTCGCATTGGCGACGGAAGCACCGCCCATCGCGATCGATTTATACCCGAGCGTCTCAAATTGAATAGCATGCAGGGCGCTCACACTCATAAGCAGAATGGCTGATAAAGAAAGGGTTAATTTGGATTGCATAGAGGCACCTCTTATTTTAGATGTATTATTAATAATAGCATACCAAGATTACTTTGATATTACACCGGTAGTTGTCACATGATGTGATAAGAGAAGCTAAATGCTCTTTAGGTAACGTAGCATGAATAAATCATGTGGTAGGATTATAAAATATAAATGAGCGTTATCAAGAGGATAGAAAGATGGTTAAAACAGCCGCAATACAGATGGCAATGAGCGATGATAAAAACGCCAATATAGAGAAAGCAGAAGCCCTTGTCAGAGAAGCAGCTACCCATGGTGCGCAGATCATTTTGCTGCCTGAGCTCTTCGAAGGGCTTTACTTCTGTAAAGATATGGACGATCAATATTTCTCATGGGCACAAGCGCGTGAAGGCAATCCGTTGATAGCACGCTTTAGTGCTTTGGCCGAAGAACTGGATGTCGTACTGCCTCTGAGCTACTTTGAAAAGTCGGGCGACAACTATTTTAATTCGCTTGTCGTGATCGATGCCGATGGAAAGGTACTGGAAAACTACCGTAAGACTCACATACCTGACGGTCCGGGTTATGAAGAGAAGTTCTATTTTAAACCAGGCGATACCGGATTTAAGGTGTGGGAGACAAAATATGCCAGGATAGGTGTCGGGATCTGCTGGGACCAGTGGTTCCCTGAGACGGCGCGTTCGCTTGCGTTGATGGGGGCGGAGCTGATCTTCTACCCGACGGCGATCGGCAGTGAACCTGAGATCAACGTCGACTCCAGCGCACACTGGCAGCGCGTGCAGCAGGGCCATGCGGCGGCAAATACCGTTCCGGTGATCGCGGCCAACCGCATAGGAAAAGAGGAGGGGGAAAGTTGTGCCTTGACCTTTTACGGCGCCTCTTTTATGACGGACTATACCGGTGAAAAGGTCGCAGAGGCGTCACGTGACAGAGAGGAAATACTCTATATGGAGTACGATCTTGAGGCCGACCGGAAGCAGCGCGAATATTGGGCGCTCTTCAAAGACCGCCGCCCCGAGATGTACGGCAAGGTGTGTGGATCATGATTAAAATATTACTGTTGCTCGTTATGAGCACCCTGCTATTTGCCAGGGGGTATCACGCGCCCGACAACCGTTCGCAGGCAAAAAATCTGGTCATGATGGTCTACCTTGATGACAAAACGACGTTGTTGAACGGCTGTGCGTACATTTATGATCCGACCACCTGTATGAACAGGACTTTTGTCGATACGGCAACGTGCAGTGTCAACGAACAGAACCAGAGCATGGTGTGGATGCAGGTCGTCCCCGACATCTTTTACGGACGTAATATGGCCTGTATGAATGACAACGTCTGTGTCAGTGAGTTTACGGGTAAAGCATTCAAGGGCGAACGCTGCTGCCGCCGGGTCAACAGTACCTACAGACAGATGGAGGCAGAGCTCTTCAACCTGATACCGGTCGTCTCGGCTGTTGCCGAAAAGCGCAAAGACAAAATATTCGGCGAGGTTAAAACAGCGAAAGAGACGGTCGGCGGTGTCAAATTTGACGAGAATTTCATCGAACCGCCCGATAGCGTCAAAGGGAACATCGCCCGTGTCTACCTCTACATGGATGAACGCTACGGTCTGCAGCTCTCGTCTGCGCAAAAAGAGCTCTTCCTGCGCTGGCACAGACTGGATGCTGTCGATCAACGTGAATGCAGCATCGCCAAGGTCTTTACCAAAGTGCAGGGTGTGCCTAACAACTGGATAGAAGAGGGGTGTAAAAGTCGTTAGCGTCAGGGTCTGACGATCCCCTCTATCATCTCGTCGGCACGCAGCTCCTCCAGCAGTATTTTGAAGTCGTCCAGGCTGTAGAGGCGCAGCTTGTCACCCTGCAGCGACAGCAGTTCGTTGGAGAAGCCGCGCTTGGAGATGAAAACATATTCGTCGGCTTCGAAACCGGCGAGCGCGCACTTCTCCTGCAGTCTGCCCAGCTCGCGTTTGTTGATCTTGGTGTTGGTGTACTTGCACTCGCCGACGATGACCCTGCCGGAGGCGGTCTTGGCCAGGATGTCGATCTCCACCAGCCTGTCCCAGTAGCTTCCCACCTCGATGATCGGGTCTTTTTCAAACTCTTTTTTCAGCAGTTCGATGGAGAGCTTTTCGAAGATCAGACTGCTGAAACTCTGCTCCCTGTTTTCAAAACGTTTTTTGACCTCGTCGTAGTTACCTTTTTGAATGCCACGGTAGAGAGGGGAGACAAAGGCGAACCAGAACCGCACGAACGGGGTGGTGAAGTTGAGTTTGTCCGAGATCTGATGTTTTTCGATCTCTTTTTTGAACTTCTGGTTCGGGTACTCTTTTTCCAGTGGGTTCTCGCGCGAAGGTTCGAGCTCGATGACCCCTGTGCGACAGAGGTAGGCTATGGCCTCGTTACCTGTTTTTTCGGAGACCCTGGCGCGCTTAAACGCCGAATGGGTACGACGGTCACCCAGTGCGATCCCCGTCAATATGGCATGATAGACGCTTTCACCCAGGGTCAGGTCGATGATCTGGTTATGAAGGTGCCCGTAATTCTCGAGAATGAGCTCTTCAATGAGCTCCATTAACGGTTTGTCCGTATCGATCTCCCAACCTAGCCCGCCGAACACCGAAAAATATTCGATCGCCTCTTCAAGAGAGTTGGGATAGTTGCGGATGTAAAAAGAGCGAAACTGCTGTAGAAGAGAGACGATTAGGGCACCTTTTGATGAGTTGGTTTATTATAGCAAAGACTAAAGCTCTCCACCCCATTGCAAGGTGTCCAGGCCATATTTTTCACGCAGGGCAGAGGTACTCTGGGTGAGTTTGTGGCGTTTGGTATCAGCCTCGTACTCCAGCAGGGAGAAGGTGTGGTGGTTGCTCTGGGTGAAGGCAGAACATGAGAGGCCGATCCGAATGGCTTTGAGGTTTGTATAGATGTCCGCTTTTTCAAAAAGTTCAAGCAGGGTGGTCCGCAGAAACTCCTCGCTGAAAAGGCGGTTGATCGTCACAGTTGTGTGGCTTTTCTGGTTCATCTCATAACGGAGGGAGAGACTGTAGTGGGTGGGGTGCCTTTGCATACGCACAAGAGCATGGGTTAGATGGCGTGAAAGAATGATGACCCGGCGTCTGAGCTCTTTTCGGTCCGACTCAGGATCAAAGGTGCGAGAGATACCGATAGATTTGCGCTCAACCTCTTGCTGCAGCGGTGTTTTGTCTATGCCGCAGACCCGCTCATAGAGCTCTTTTTGCGACTTGGTCGAATGCATGAAAATATGAGGGTGGCTCTGTATCTCCCCCAGGGTACTCAGCCCGCGTGCCATGAGTTTAGTCTCCGTCTTACGGCCGATACCGGGAAAATCTTTTATCGGTTTGTCTTTTATAAAGGCATCGACTTCATGCGGATAGATGACTTTTGTACCAAAGGGTTTAGCGACATTGGTCGCCATCTTGGCGGTAAACTTGGAGTAGGCGGCACCTATCGAGAGGGGCAGCTCCAGCACCTCCATCGCCTCATTTTTGAGATCGTCTATGAATTGCGGAACATCTTCGTCCTCAACCCAGCCATCGAGGTCCCCGTAAAACTCATCGATGCTCCCCTGTTCCATCACGGGAATGCGCTCCTGCAGAAAGATCTTGAGCTTATAAGAGAGCTCTTGGTAAAGCCGCATATTGGGCTGCTTGATGATGATCTCAGGACAGAGCTGCAGGGCCTCACGTATGGTACAGCCTGTTTTGATGCCGTAGGCCCTGGCTTCATATGATGTGGTCGTCAGCATCCCTCTGATACGTCCGTCGGGATCGATGAACTTGTTGAGATCGTTCTGTTTTGAGGATTGGTGTTCGAAAAAGTAGGCCGGTACAAAAGAGCCTGTGTTTTTAAGGCTCAAGAACTGACGGCTTTTCTGGTGCGAAAATATCTTGGTGTCCCCCCGTCCGCCGATGCCTACGGGTTTGCCTTTTAGAGTGGGGTCTATAGTGCGTTCGGCGGAGACAAAAAAGCAGTCAAGATCTATATGGATTTTCATAGGCTAAGCGTAACATTTCTGCTGGAGTTTTGCAGGATATTTGGCAAGGTGAAATAACTTTTATGAGAAATTTCTTTCAACAGCTGAAAAGATCACTTTCATCAATCCGGAAACTTATCCCGAATTTTTCGGAAATATCCGAAATTTTTAAGAAGAAGATCGACGAGACGAGGGTCAAAATGTTTCCCGCTTTCGCGTTGAATAAAGGTGATCGTCTCATGGAGTTCCCAGCGCTGCTTATACGGACGCAGGGTGTCGAGTGCATCAAAGACATCGGCCAAAGCGGTGATACGGCCCAAAATATGGATCTCGGTACCTTTTAGGCCGCGAGGGTAACCCGTGCCGTCATATTTCTCATGATGTTGATGCGCGACGATGGCAGCCGCTCTCAGTAGAGGGCGTTTTGATTGGGAAAGAATGTCATAACCGATGTTGGGATGGTTTCGCATTATGGCCTGCTCTTCGACACTGAGTTTACCCGGTTTATTCAAAATGTTGTGGGGAATACCGATCTTGCCGACATCATGCATGGCTGAAGCGAGTTTGAAGATCTCGGCTTTTTCACTGTCGTAGCCGGCCAGCAGGGCCAGCAGCTTGGCATATTCAGAGACACGTTTGATGTGGTTACCGGTCTCGGCACTGTGCACATCGGTAATACGGGCAATGGTGTAGATCAGTTCACGCTGGGTCTGTTCGATCTCCTGGTCCTGATAATGTTTGAGTTTCAGGTGGGTGCTGATGCGGGCAAGAAGTTCTACCTTTTGAAAAGGTTTGGTGATGTAGTCGACACCGCCCGCTTCGAAACCGTCGGTGATCCCTTTTAAGTCAGACATGGCGCTCAAGAAGATGATCGGGATCTGTGCCATGCTTTTTTTCGACTCTTTGATAAGCCTACAGGTCTCAAAACCATTGACTTCGGGCATCATGATGTCAAGGAGTATCAGGTCAGGTCTGCAATCGCCGTTTAAAAGAGCAATCGCCTCTACCCCGCTGACGGCAGACGTGACCTTATACCCGGCATTGGTCAACATCTTTTCAATGACGATGCGATTGACCTTGGTATCGTCAACACTGAGAATATGCGATTTTTTTTCTTTGAATGACATGCTGCCTATCAGTGTTGGATTTGGCTTACAGGAAACTTCCGCATTACATAATAAGCGAGCGGGAATCTTGAGATATTTCGTTTAGTATAACTACTAATGTATTAGAATTAAATGAACTTCCTAAGCCTTTCCTCTGGACAACTTGCTACAATTAGCCATTACTATTTCGGCACCAATCAGATGGGAGATGCCGTAAGGATGAGGTGTGTAGCATGGAGTATCGATATATTGGTCGATCCGGATTGAGAGTAAGCCCTATCTGTATGGGAACAATGACATTCGGGACGCAGGTTTCGGACGAAAAAACAGCTTTTGCTATTATGGACAGAGCCTATGATGCCGGGGTCAATTTTTATGACACGGCGGAACTCTATCCGGTGCCGCCGCAAAGTAAACTGGCGGGTATAACCGAAGAGATCGTGGGCAGATGGCTCAAGACGAAACCGCGTGAGAGTGTTATTTTGGCCAGTAAGGTGGCAGGCGCAGCGTCCGGGTGGTTTGTACCGCCTATTCGTCACGGACTGACGGCGGTCGACCGTTTTCACATCGAACGTGCAGTTGAAGGTTCTCTGAAGAGACTCCAGACAGATTATATCGACCTTTATCAGATGCATTGGCCGGATACGGTTGTACCGATCGAAGAGTCGATGGAGGCCTTTGACAGGCTGGTTAAAAGCGGAAAAGTACGATACATCGGTACGTCGAATGACACGGCGTATGGCACGATGAAGGCCCTGAGCGTTTCCAAGTATGAGAAACTGGCACGCTTCGAGTCGATCCAAAATAATTTTTCGCTTTTGAACCGGCGTTTTTTGGATGAGCTTTCAACGCTCGCAACGAATGAGAAGATCTCACTGCTCCCTTACTCCCCGTTAGGCGGAGGCGTGTTGAGCGGTAAATACAACATGAACCCTGAAGCGAAAGGGCGCTTCAGCGACTATATGCGATCGCCGAATCCACGACAACGTCTTATGGCAGAACGGTTTATGAACGACAGAACACTGGCTTCGACCCAGGAGTATATTCGCATTGCATATGAGGCGGGTATAAAACCGGTTACCTTGGCGACTGCCTGGAGCAAACAGTTTGACTTTGTGGCGTCGACGATCATCGGCGCGACGTCGCCGGAACAGCTTGATGACTCTTTGGCGGCGATGAACCTGAAATTGAGTGACGAGACATTAAAAGCATGTGACGCGGTACATGAGAAAATTTTATACCCTATGGGTTAGTCTCTTCGCGCTGCTTATGTTGAGCGGCTGCGGAGCGAGACCTTTTGTCCAGACAGATGTTGCGACTATTGTCTTAAAGACACCCAAGCTGAGGTTTGCCGATACAGGGTATATCCGACAAAATGCAGAGCTGGTCGCACTGGAACTTTTTTCGGCAGGACAGGCTGTCGGAAAGTTCGAGATCGGTACGCTTGTCTGTGTCGACGGTGAAGGGTGTATGCGTAAAAGCAGTTTTAATGCGGAGTATCTTAGCGCTGACTATCCGGATACCCTGATGGAGGACATCTTGCGTTCCAATCCCATTTATAAGGGGAAAAACCTTGTCAAAAACAGACAAGGATTTGAGCAGAACATCAGTAAAGATGGAGTTGATATTCGCTATAAAGTCACCGACAGACAGATCTACTTTAAAGATCGCAAAAACAGTGTATTAATAAAAATAAAAAAAGAGAAGGAACAGCAGTGAGTAATAAATTTGTCGGAGCGCACACATCAGCAGCCGGAGGTGTCTTTAACGCCCCTCTAAATGCAATGAAGATCGGTGCAAAAGCGTTTGCGCTTTTTACCAAAAATCAGCGTCAATGGGTTGCCAAACCGCTTGACAGTGAAACGATCGACAAGTTCAAAGAGAACCTGGAACTGAGCGGTATATTACCTAAACATGTGTTACCGCATGACTCTTATCTTATCAATCTTGGGCATCCGGAACTAGATAAACGTCAAAAATCATTCGATGCCTTTGTCGATGAGGTCGAACGCTGTATGCTACTGGGCCTTGACAGATTGAACTTTCACCCCGGGTCTCATCTTAAAAAAATGCCGGAGGAGGAGTGTCTTGACGCGATTGCAGAGAGTATGAACCGTACGTTGGAGCAGACGTCGGGGGTAAGTCTCGTACTTGAAAATACAGCAGGTCAGGGGAGTAACCTCGGTTGGCGTTTTGAGCATCTTGCGCACATCATCGACAAGATCGAAGACAAGTCACGCGTCGGCGTCTGTATCGATACCTGTCATATGTTTACCGCTGGGTATGACATTAGAACCAAAGATGTTTACGATGCGACATGGGCCGAGTTTGAGAAAGTGGTCGGTTTCAAATACCTGATGGGGATGCATATCAATGACTCCAAGCCGGACCTTGGTTCACACGTTGACCGTCACCACAGTATTGGCGAAGGAAAGATCGGGCTCGACGCTTTTCGTTTTATTATGAACGACGAGCGTATGGATGATATACCGCTTATTCTGGAGACGATCGATGAGAGTATCTGGGACAAAGAGATCGAACTGCTTTACTCGTTTGAGAAGTAGACCAAACGAATGTTTACAGACAAAGGCAAGTGCCTTTGTCTGTTTGATTATTGTTTAATAATCGATGGATAGGCCACTTGGATCGCGGCGCCTTGTGAACTGATGAATGACGCCAGTTCGGTATGGATCTCAGCCGTCGCAGCTGCGCTGTATTGCGGATCAAGTGGTGAACGGTGTTCGCCTTCTGTCAAACGGGCAACTACTTTTGTCGTAGCCGGATAATAAAGATCCCCACCGGTTAGACCCGTTGTATTAATATCCTGAGCAGCGGTAAATCTGATAAAAGGTTCAGTCCCGGCCAATGGCGCCGATGCAATAGAATTCAAAATATGCTGGTCACCTGAACCCTCACTACCATTGCCAACTGCTTCTATCTCAAGAATAGGCAAAGTGCCTGCCCCTATAGCCGCACTATAGTTTGCCGGGTCTGCATCGTCAACGATCGTTTGCAGTGCCAGCATAAAGGTGTTGTAAGTTGACGTTCCCTCCATGATGCCCACTGCAGCCAGACCGGCATTAACGGCAGGCGAAAAGACAGGTGAGTAACGGATAATATCAATAACGCCTTGCCCCGGCATAGCCAGTGTAGCTGTTTTGATAGTTGTCGTCTGATTAACAAAACCTACGGAGGCGATAGCCCCCAGGGAGTGGGCAATAAAGCTGATCTTGGCCGGGTCGAATTTCAGGCTTGTATTGCCATCAAGATTAGCAGTCGCCAATGCCGCTTCGAGTTCCAACAAGTCAGAAGTCGTCTGTTGCATGTTGTCACGTGTTGTAGCCACATGCTCAAGATTTATATAAGAGGCACCGGAACTGTCAACGATACCGTCGGGAATGTTGGCGATAATGTTGTCTTCTGCATCCTCGGTGACAAGGTCCAGATTATACGTTCGTTCGATCCCTGCTTTGTAAAAAGGGTTGATAGAGGTGTTCGTTTCGGTGATACCGTGAAGTGGCAGATCCATCGCTACCGCCGCATGACAGACCGGGGAAGATGCCAGTGTTTCACCAAAGACAAAAAGATCGGTACGAACCCGGGTGATGCCGTGTTGGTAGATGACGACCGGCCACCCTTCAGTCGGCATCACACAACCTGAAGCTGCATTAGGGATAAAGGCCACGACCGGAACAGTGATGTCAGCTTGCGTCGCAGGGACGAACGAGCTGTCGAGAGAGAACTGTCCATACTGGGCATTGGTCGTGTTGTTGTCCGTTGGTTGGGGCATGTATTGAACAAGACCGGAGAGATTCCCGTCATAGATACGTGCGTTGCCTGATAGTCCGATACCCAGGGCCGCAACGGTATCGATACCTGTATTGTTTAATGTCAAGTTTGCATCGTTAGGCGCAATAGCGGCAATGTTGGCTTGAACGGCACCAATGAGCTGTGTTCGGAAGTTCCAGATCTGAACCGTGTTGCTAGGGTTTTTTCCATCGGCGATCAAGGCCGCGAACATCGCCTGGTTACCTTGACGGATGGCTTCGAGTGCAGCGGCTGTTGCAGCATCTATAGAGCTGCTCTCCACAATCGGGTTTGAACTCAATGTCAAGGCTGTTGCAAGATCAGGTGCCAAGACGCGTCCGCTTGCATCTTGAAGATCACTGGTGAGCACCACCATGTAGGTAGACAGAGAGGTAAGCGGCTTCAGAGGAATAATGGCAACATTGCTTCCACTCTGTGTTGCGACATAGTCGACACCGAACTGTAAGGTGGTATTGATGTTGGTGACGGTACCTGTAGTAGCATTGATGTCAACTTTATAGAGCTGCACACCGGCAGCAATGGTGGTCGGGTCCAGTGTCGCCGTAATAGGCGCCGTGATCGGAGAGATTGTCGAGAAACCGGTCAATTCGTTAAGCTGTTGTTTAATCGCAGCATCGGCATCATCCGGCTCATACGGAATATTTAGGGTTTTCCCATAGTCGTAATCATTGGTAGAAGAGCTGTTGGGTGCCAGCAGGATGTTGTTTGGGTATGGGATAAGCCCTTCTGTCGGATTGAAAACGGCATATCCGGCAATAGTATCATCTTCAACAGTATTACCTACGAGGCTGTCTTGAAGGGTAGTACTTCGGTCGGTATCACAACCACTCAGCAGTACAACTGCTGCGGCTGCAGCAATGAGTAAAGTCTTGTAATTCATAATGGCTCCTAAAAGTTGATTGTCAGCTGTGCGCTGAAGATATCGACACTCGAGTCGTAATCGCCGGTAAGCGTACTGTTGAGTGCCGGTTGAGTTGATTCAAAGGTATTGTTGATCGATGTGTCGGCAACAAAAAGATGGCTGTAGCCAAGGTCCATACCCACGAGCTCGGAGAACTGCCAACCCATACCGATAGAGGTCCACAAACGGTCATTATCTGGGATACGCGGTGTTCGGTACTCCGCATTTTTGACAGCTTTTTGATCATACGCCAAACCGGCACGGAAAATGATCGCTTCACTGAGGTGGTAACGTCCACCGACTGCGAAACGCCACTGGTCCTGATAGTTTTCCGTGGTCACGGAATCGGGCTGGTTTGGGTTATCGTATTGGATGCGAAGCTCTTTAAAGACGCTCCAGTCTGTCCAGGTAATGTCGGCCATAATGTCAAAGTCGTTGAGGCTCTGGAAGTAGCTCAATGAAGCGCTTGCCGGAAGTTCAACGGTCGAAGAGAGTGTTGTGTCTGTGAAAGCACCCGTTGCAGTGACAATAGAGGCAGTTGATGCGGGCATGGAAAAGTCTGCATCACCTGTGACATTATGTTTGACACCGGAACGATATGCAAGTGATAGATTTATGGTCTCAGTAGGTTCATAGAGAATACCGATATTCCATCCGTAAGAGAGACTCTCTGAGTTGTCGCCGGTAAGTTCGGCGTAACCATCGGCTGTTCCAGGATCATTTAACAAAGCACCGCCATCGATAGCACTGGTCAGTGTGACATCGACATACTGCATGCTGACACCGCCTCCGACACTCCACTGTTTATTGATCTTATAGGCGATGGCCGGGTTGATGTTGATCGTTGAGAGTTCTGTGTCAATGGCATGGTAGCGGCCGACCCAGTCATCATCATATTTAGTCCCAAGACCAAACGGTGCATTGACACTGACCCCCATGAAAAGGTCGTCATTGACTTGTCCTACATAGTAAAGATTGGGGACAAAGGCCATTTTACCGCCCTTGGAGTCAGGACCGCTCATCGGTGAGCCGTCTGCATTGGTCGAACCATTGTTCGTAAAATCGGCTTTTGGGATGATAAGGTGACCTGCAACAACGATGTTTTGTCCTTTAAGAAGGGTCATCGAAGCCGGGTTGAACCAGATGGTAGAGGCATCTTCACCTGTAGCACCACCGGATGAAAAGGCGGAACCCATGCCGGAAGCAGAGTTCTCGATAATAGCAAAACCGGCTCCCTCTACAAGTGTTGTGACAAGAAGGGTGGCCGCTGCAAAAGAGCGCATCATTTTTGGTCTTAGTTTAGACATTTTCACTCCTATAATAAAAATAAGTCGGACTAACTATAGATGTGATGTGATTAAAAGCAGATAAATGCAATAGAAATATAGTATTTTATCGGGAGTAACTGTAGACAAATTACGGTGTTGCATAACGTTATATCGTAACATAAAAAGAACTTATGACTAAGAGAGAGTGTCTTAAAGACAATCGTAAATTATCTATGGCAAAATGAGCCAAGTTACTTATGTCTGCCTTTTGAAAAGATTCAAACGGCAGCTGCAATCTTTAGGAGAAAAAATGAAAAAACTACTGCTGGTTTCAGCCGTTGCGGCAACAATCCTTATGGCTTCGGGATACAAGATCCCGGAGCAATCCCTTAACTCAACAGCACTGGCGGGAGCGTACGTCTCTAACACATCTACAGCGGATGCCGCATATTACAATCCGGCAAATATGGCATTTATGAGTGCCGATAAACATTTTGAATTGAACGCGATGTATATTCATCTTAATCCGGTCAGTTTCAGCGGTACGGTTGCAACGGTTCCGGGTCACACTGCAGAGAGCGCTTCTGAAGACTTTTTCATTCCGCAGATGTACCTCGTGAGTAAACCTCTGGGCGAAGATGAAAATATCCGTGTCGGTATCTCTGTTAATGCACCGGCCGGTCTCTCCAAACGCTGGCCGGAAGGTGTAGAGGCACAGATGGCAGAAGAGTTCACCTTAAAAGTGATAGAGGTAAACCCGACGCTCTCTTATAAGATCATGGATAACCTTGCAGTCGCTGTCGGTGCCCGTTTTGTCTATTCGGAAGGTCTTATCAAAACGTCGGGTACATCTGCACTTGACCTCGAAGGCAGCAGCTGGGACCTGGGATACAACCTGGCCTTGTCCTACAAACCGTATGAGGCATGGGGTATGGCGCTGACCTACCGTTCTAATGTAGATATGACGGAAGAGGGAGGACAGGCAACCGGTTATAGCGCGCCTTATCCGACATCATTGCCGGCAAGCGTAACACTCCCTTTACCTGCAACATTGACGTTTGCGACTGACCTTGACGTCGTAGATGGTACCAATATAGAGTTTGTTTTTGAACATGTATACTGGTCCGCCTACAAAGAGTTGGATATAACGATCGATGCAACTGGTGTTGGTGGATCGCTTATGCAGATCCAGTCAGCTAAAAACTGGGAAGATTCGAATACCTTCCGTCTTGGTCTGACCCAGACTTTGAATGATTCTCTTAACTTGATGGTCGGTCTGGCCTACGATGAATCACCGGTACCGGATGCGTCACTTGGTTTTGAACTGCCGGACAGCGATGCTTTTATCGGCTCTGTCGGCCTCCGATGGGCAATGAACGAAGAAATTGATATCGGTGCGGCGCTTCTGTATGATCAGAAAAAAGACCGATCTGTCACGAATAACACAATTGACGGCGAGTTCTCAGGCTCCAGTGCGACCCTGCTCAGTGTCGGTCTTGGTTACAAATTCTAAAATAGCTTTTTTATACTACCCTTTGCGGGTAGTTTTTGCACATTCCTCCCGTTCACCGGTAACTTACTCCCTCTCTTAATCATAGATATATTAAAATAGACAACAATGCCTTTTAAAGGAAGCAAATGCAATTGACCTACCCGTACCAAAATTTCTATGATATGCTTGATGCTGCTGCCTCTTCAACGCCGAAGAAAACGGTTATATTTATAAACGACCGGAAGGTGAGTTATCAAGAGTTCTTGCATAAGGTCGATGCCTTTGCCCGTTTTCTGGAGATCGCGGGGGTAGGTGTAGGGGACAAGGTCGCGTTGATCGCACCCAACTCGGAAGAGTTCGTTGTCAGTGTCTATGCCGCTACCAAGATAGGGGCTGTCATTGTGCCTGTTAACAACATGCTTAAGGCTAATGAGTATGCCTATATTCTTAATGATTGCGAGGCGAAACTGTTGATCACTTCGGAACAGTTTAAAGCGGAAGTCCTGGATCTGCCCGCCCAGACCAAAGTCGAAAAGATCGTATGGATCGATGAAGCGCCTCAGATAGACAGCCACAACATTGTTTTTGACGAGATCCTGGAGACGCATCGACACGGTGAAGAGAGCAAAGGGCTCTCCAAGCTCGATGATCTTGCCATCATCTTTTATACGTCTGGAACCACCGGACATCCGAAAGGGGCGATGATGAGTTATCGCAATATCTTTTCAAATATGATCGCCGGTTCAGAACGGTTCGACGTCACATTTAAAGATCGTTTTATTGTCTATCTTCCGATGTTCCATGCTTTTACATTTACGGTGATGTTGTTGATCCCTTTTTACAACCGGGGCTCATTCGTGATCATTCCGAAACTGTTGCCGTTCAGCAACATCATCAAGCAGACCCTGTTGAAACGGGTGACGGTCTTTTTAGGTGTGCCGGATGTTTACAACGCACTTATTAAAGCCAAATTGCCGTGGTACTTTATGTGGTTCAACAGTATCCGGGTCTTTATCTCCGGTGCGTCAGCCTTGAGCGAGGATACACTGACCCGTTTCAATCAAAAGTTTAGAAGGGCGAAGATGCTTGAAGGCTATGGGTTGAGCGAATGTTCCCCTGTCGTTTCGGTCAACCCGATGGAAAAACAGAAACCGATGTCGATCGGCCTGGCCCTTCGAACTTATGAAGTGAAGATTGTTGATGATGAGATGTTGGAGGTACCGCTTGGTCAGGTCGGTGAGATAATCGTCAAAGGCGACAATGTGATGTTGGGATACCTGAACCGTCCCGAGGCAACGGAAGAGACGATCATTAACGGCTGGCTTCGTACCGGTGACCTTGGCAAGATGGACAGCGACGGCTATATCTATATTGTCGACAGGATGAAAGATCTGATCATCTCAAAAGGGATCAACATCTACCCTCGTCAGATCGAAGAGGAGTTGATGAAATTTGAGTACATCAGACAGGGGGCTGTGGTCGGTGTAAAAGATCCGCACAGCGGTGAAGTGCCTATCGCGTATGTTGAGCTGGAAGATGAGGTAGACAGAGAGACGGTAACACCAAACAGCATCAAAAAAGATCTTAAAGAGGTGTTGGCAAATTTCAAGGTCCCTAAGCATATCGTTATCGTCGACGAGTTGCCGAAAACGGCTACGGGCAAGGTGCTTAAACGAAAAATTAAAGAGATGTACCCGGCGTAACAGTTGGGATAAAAACGATGGAATTGTAAAAGGTGATTTATTAAGAAAACAGAGAAATCGCTATAATTCAATTTATAAGATAACATTGAGGTCTATTTGAAGTATTTAATCGATTTTTTAGAAGCAGAAGATGTGACGAAGACAGAGGTCTATAGTCAACTGAAATGTTCGGAAGATGAGGCAAAAGTCCTGCGTCTTTTGGCACAAAAATACATTGCCGGCAATGAAGACATGTTGGTTGTTGACATTCTTCAAACCCTGTATGGTGAAGAAAATTACGCCTATTTACAGCATCTTGGACTGATCAAGACGCTACTTGAACTCGGCTGGCTGATCCAACACAGCTTTACACCTCTCAAGATCAACGATATCACAGAATTGGAACTGTTGAACACTGCAGTGGCACTGACAACATCTTTTCTTCGTCTTCTTGAAGAGGGCTCATTCGAACTTGAACTGCCGGATATCAAACCGTATGAAGATCATCTGGAATACCTGCAGGACCAGTTTTTCCGTATTGAGCTCTACCAGAAGATGAGTACGATACGACAGAATGTGCATGAACACTCATTGGGTATCAATCGTATCCGCTCCAAGCTCGAACTGCTTGAAAAACGGATCGAAGAGCGCGTTGCCCAGACGACAAAAGATGTGGTACTTGACAAGTTTTTCAAACAAAAAAAGCTTGATACAAAAGAGCAGATCATCTTTTTGGCCCTGCTTAAAGAGGAATATAATGCAGGCGACGCTTCGCTTCGTGAGATGAACGTTTTGATCGATCTTATCTCATTGGACGAGTATGACCGCATCAAAAACCGTTCTCTGCTCGAAGACGGTTCGACGCTGCTGACAGGCGACATTATCGATTACGAAGAGATGTTAAACCCATTCGGCGGGATATCGAGAGCATTTTACCTTGTCGAGGACGTTGTACAGTCCATCATGCATCCGCAGAAGAAGAAAAAAGTACATAAACTCAAGATGGACATGGCTATTAAAGACCAGGACATCTTTGAGCTGATCGACCCGGAGAACGATCTTGATAATGTGGTCTTAAACCCTAAAACCCATGAGACACTGCAAAACCTGATGCGTCAGATGGACAAAGAGGTCGTTGCCCGTCTGGTAGATTGGGGTATCAAAAAGAAAAAAGGTGCACTGGATGCCCGTATCATCTTTTACGGACCTCCGGGTACCGGGAAGACGATGACTTCATACTCTCTTGCGAAGTCGCTGAAACGACAGGTCCTCGCGTTTGACTGTTCAAAGATATTGTCGATGTATGTCGGTGAGAGTGAAAAAAATGTCCGAAAGATCTTTGATACTTTCAGAGACTTGAGCACGAAGACAAAAACCGAACCTATCCTGCTTCTGAATGAAGCGGACCAATTTTTGGGTTCACGTTCAAGCGGTCCCGGCGGCGGTGCAGAGCAGATGCACAACCAGATGCAGAACATCTTTCTGGAGCAGATAGAACAGTTCGACGGCATATTGATTGCGACCACCAATCTTCTCGAAAATATTGATGTGGCCTTTTCACGCCGCTTCAATTACAAAATCGAATTCAAACGTCCGAACAAAGTCCAGCGTAAAAAACTATGGAGCATGATGCTGCCTGAAAATGCACCGTATGAAGAGGGCTTCGACATCGAAGAACTGACGAAGTATGACCTGAGCGGCGGGCAGATCAATCTCATTGTCAAAAACTGTGCCTATAGCGTTGCAACACAGGAAGAGCCGCTCTTTACGATGGAGACTTTTAAACAGGAGATTGAAAAAGAGAAAAAAGGGAACTTTGATTCCGAAAAATTAATGGGTTTCCTCTCTTAAAAGCCCCGCTTCGGCACATCTTGCACGAAAGTCCAGCTCTCGACGCACATGAGTGCGCTGTTGGCTGGACTTTCGCACAATATGCACCAAATCTGAAGCTTTTATTAGTTTTGGAACTGGTTAGATGAGCTGCGCCATCTTTTCATAATTCATAATCCACTTATCTGCATAATTGTTTCATAAGTAAACACTTCCTCCCCTGTAGCATATATTTCTGTAACCCTTTGTAGCACACCCCCTCAATTTGAAATTACGAAAAAAGTAGCTTTAAAGCTCTTTAGGTTATATTGCTTCTAACTGTTTTTTCTATAGAAAACATAGCTCTAAAAACCCCTAAAACAGGTGTTTTTAGCTGTTTATAAACAACTAAAAAGGTTATCCGTATGGAACATGTAAGCACTACAAGCCCTTATTTTGGGGTCTTTGTACTCTTTGTAATCACATTCGGTGCATTTTATGCAACCACGATTGCTGCGCGTTGGGCGAGCCGTGCTTTGGCGCGCAAAGACACTGAAAAGTTGAAACTTTCAATCTATGAATGTGGTCCGGAAGTTACAAAACAGCCAAACCGTATTTCGACGCAGTTCTATCTGTTCGCACTACTGTTTTTGCTTTTTGATGTCGAAGTTGTCTTTATGTTCCCATGGGCAATCGACTTCAAGTACTTAGGTTGGTTCGGTTTTGCAGAGATGTTAATGTTCATCTTGCTACTGACAATCGGTTTTATCTACGCATGGAAAAAAGGAGCCCTTGAATGGCACAACATCAAGTAAATTATACGCAAGACGCCGGTCTTCCGGTAGCATTGACGTCGATCGACAAGATCGTAAACTGGGGTCGTTCAAACTCACTATGGGCATTGACTTATGGTCTGGCTTGTTGTGGTATTGAGATGATGGCATCGGGTGCATCACGTTATGACTTTGACCGTTTCGGTACGATCTTTCGTGCTTCGCCTCGTCAGTCGGAAGTAATGATCGTCGCGGGTACATTGACAAAAAAGCATGCCGAGTTTATTAAGCGTCTTTATGACCAGATGGCAGAGCCTCGTTGGGTTATCTCAATGGGTTCATGTGCCAACACCGGCGGTATGTTCAATACGTATGCAACGGTACAGGGTGTGGACCGTGTTATCCCGGTCGATCTTTATCTACCTGGATGTGCACCTCGTCCTGAGACTTTGCAGTATGCTGTATTGATGCTGCAAAAAAAGATCCGTTCTGAAAAAGCGGGCAAAGCACAACGTCCTAAAAGGTTATTATAATGAGAGCCTACAAGCCAAAAGACGACGTACAGAAAAAGTCGTATTACACGGACCGTTACTGGGTTGCGCCACAGGTAGCAAAATCAGCCGTCGAAGACGATGCCGTATTCGCAGCAGACCTTGCAGCGATCAAAGCGAAGTTTGAGGTGAGCGACGCGTACATCCAGGTAGAGCAGATGGTCGTTTACATCAAACCTGAAGACAACTACGGTGTCCTGGAACTGCTGCGTGACGAACTGGGTTACACACAGCTTTCAGAGATGTCGGCGATTGACTGGCTGGCAAAACAGGGTCAATTCGAGATCTTCTACCAGCTGCTTTCTATGAGCAAGCGCAAGCGTGTTCGTATTAAATGTTTTATCGACGAAAAACAGGCGATCAACAGCGTTAGTGCACTTTTCCGTTCTGCTGACTGGTCAGAGCGTGAGATGTACGACATGATGGGAACGATCGTCAACAATCACCCTTATATGAAACGTATCTTGATGCCGGATGACTGGGAAGGCCACCCGCTTCGTAAAACGTATCCGCTGCAAGGTGACGAGTTCGCTGCATGGTACGAAGTCGACCGTATCTACGGTAAAGAGGCACGTGACATTATCGGGCCGGAAATTCGTGAGAGTGCCGAAGTCAACCGCTACGACACAGAGCGTTTCTCCCGTCTTGGCCACGAAGTACCGATGGGCTACGACATCAAGGCGAACGGTGAGCCGGAAAAAGGCCTTGATTACCAGGAAGAGGGCGGTGTCTTCTTAATTGAAAAATTTGTCGAAGATGACGCAGTCATCATCAAAGACAGAAAGCGATAGGGGGCGAATATGCAACAACCAAATAGATTACGTCCGTTCTTTGAAAATATCACGTTTGACAGAGAAGACAATGAGATGATCGTCAACTTCGGACCGCAGCACCCTTCGGCGCACGGTCAGTTACGTCTTATTCTGCACATGCAGCAAGAGCAGATCACGAAAGCCCATCCGGATATCGGGTACCTTCACCGCGGTATGGAGAAGATGGCTGAGAACATGATCTACAATGAGTTCATGCCGACAACAGACCGTATGGACTATATCGCGTCAAGCTCGAACAACTACGGTTTCGCGCTTGCTGTTGAGAAACTGATCGATGTACAGGTTCCACGTCGTGCAAAAGTGATCCGCATGATGCTTCTTGAGATCAACCGTTTGATGTCACACCTTTTCTGGTTGGCGACAACGGCTCTAGATATCGGTGCGATGACAGTCTTCCTTTACGCTTTCCGTGAGCGTGAGTACCTTATGGACATTATCGAAGATTATTGTGGTGCACGTTTGACGCATGCCGCGATCCGTATCGGTGGTGTGCCTTTGGACATTCCGGACAACTTTATTCACGATCTTAAAGTGTTCCTGGACAAATTGCCGGCGAACATCAAAGATTATGAAGACCTTCTTGACAAAAACCGTATCTGGTTGATGAGAATGGAAAATGTCGGTGTGATCTCTGAAGAGATGGCACTTTCATGGGCATGTACAGGACCAATGCTTCGTGCATCGGGCGTTAAGTGGGATATCCGTAAAGAAGAGCCGTACGAGCTTTATGACGAAGTCGAGTTCGAAGTACCGTACTCTGACAAATGTGATAACTACGCGCGCTATAAGATCTATATGGCTGAGATGAGAGAGTCTGCGAAGATCCTTTATCAGACAATCGACATGTATGCCGAAACGGTGAAAAACAATGAGACAGAGTTGATGGCACATGCACCGCAATATATCTCGGCACCAAAACTTGACATCATGACGCAGAACTACTCGTTGATGCAGCACTTTGTACTTGTTACTCAAGGAATGCGTCCGCCGGTCGGTGAAGTCTATGTTGCTACTGAGTCACCAAAAGGTGAGCTAGGTTTCTACATAAACTCACAAGGTGGTCCATACCCATACCGTCTTAAACTTCGTGCGCCTTCGTTCTGGCACACAGGTATTTTGACAGACCTGCTTCCGGGTCACTACATCCCGGATGTTGTTTCAATCATCGGTACGACGAACATCGTATTCGGTGAAGTCGATCGATAAGGAGAGCTGATGAAACGTTATGATCTACGACATCTTAAAGATGCGTTTGAACCAAGAATGAAAGAGATCCTGGTTGACCAACATCCTGCCGGTGAAGTTGCTATTTTCCTTTTTGAAATAGGCGACTTTACTCCGATCCAACGTAGTGCTGACCTTGTAAAAGAGTGTGGGCTGGAGTTAGCTAATTCATTGAAATTTAATGAAGCTGACTGGACTATCGTTGTTAAAAAGTAAGGCATAGCCCATGAGTAAAGTCTTTTTTTCGACCTGGCGTGGTGAGTCTATCAACAATGTTGACAAAGCTGACGATGCATGGGAAGAATCCGCATACAATCTGCCTGAGCAGTACAATGAACACGCTTCATCCAAAGCCTTTATCGGCTGGGATGGTGTTGCATTGTTCGATTCAGAGGTAGATGTTGTACGTCTGGCAACAGAGTACGCAGCGCAGTATCAGGTCTATTCCGAGGCTTGCGGCCGTTGTGCTCCGGGTCGCTGGGGCGGACGCATTCTGTATGACCTGATGGACAAGATCGCACGTGGCGAAGGGAGTTTGCAGGATATGGAACACCTCAAAGAGGTCTCCCGTACGATGCAGACAACGTCAAAATGTGAGATAGGTAAGACCGTACCGACACCGCTACTGGACCTGATGGAACATTTTGAAGCGGACTTCGTTCGTTGTATCGAAGAGCAGAAACCGTCAAAAGATTATGATGCGTCAGTCAACTACATTGCCAAGATCACAGCACCGTGTACCGATGCCTGCCCTGCGCATGTTGACATCCCGGGTTATATCGAGGGTGTACGTGACCTTCGTTTTGATGACTCGCTAAAAGCAACGCGTCAAACGATGCCGTTGGCGCATACCTGCGGTCGCGTTTGTCCTCACCCGTGTGAGGATGAGTGCCGTCGTACGAACCTGGACGAACCGATCTCCATTATGGCGCTTAAACGTCTGGGTGCCGATTACGAGACAGACCACGGTTTCGGCTTCTTCCATCCGGAAGAGAAAAAACCGGATACCGGCAAAAAAGTAGCGGTAATCGGTGCCGGTCCTGCCGGTCTGACGACAGCGTACTACCTCGCACTTGAAGGTGTTCACTGTGATGTCTTCGAAGAGCTGCCTGTTCTTGGCGGTGAAGTCGCGGTCGGTGTACCTGAGTACCGTATGCCGGTCGACAAGTACAATAAAGATATCGAAGCGGTCAAAGATCTTGGCGTCAACTTTATAGTGAACGCCAAAGTGACGGCCGACAAGATGCGTGAACTTGAAAAAGAGTATGACGCTGTCATGGTCGCAACGGGTACCCGTATCTCGAAAAAAGTGCGTTGTGGAAACGAGCGTCCTGAGATCGAAGGTTACTGGTCAGCTATTGAGATGCTGGACCAGGTCAATCTTTGGGAGAAATACGGCATCGGTGAGAAGGTCGATCTGACCGGTAAGACGGTCGTCTGTGTCGGTGGTGGATTTACCTCGATGGACGTTGTTCGCTGTTCGATCCGTGCTAACGCCGAGAAAGTCTATATGATCTATCGTCGTGATGAAAAGACGATCATCCGTAATACGACCTATGAAGAGTACCATGAAGCGGTAGAAGAGGGTGTTGAATTCCTTTTCCACTCTGCGGTTGAAGAGATGGTGGATGAAAACGATGTTCTTAAAAGTCTCAAGATCAACAAGTTTGAACTCGTACCGGATCCGGACGGCGGGCGTCCGACGCTCGAGAAGATCGAAGGTGCTGATTATGTCATAGAAGCCGATTTCCTTATCCCTGCGGTATCACAGTCGGCTGACCTTGACCTTCTTCCTGAAGAGTGGGAGATCGAGATGACCTCATGGGCGACTATTAAGACAAACGGTAAAGACTATATGACATCACGCAAAGGCATCTTCGCTTCGGGTGACTGTGAATACGGTCCGATGACGATCGTCAATGCGGTCGGCCAGGCGAAGCGTGCTGCTTCGGTTATGGCGCGTTATGTCCAAAACGGCGGAGAGATCACCCTCTCTGATGATGAGATCATGGAAGATCACCTGCGCCGAATGAAAGTGTATGACAAAAAAGAGAAGATCACAGGATGGCTTCCGGGCCTCCCTCGTGAGCAGTCAGAGGTTGTAGGGGTTGAAGAGCGTAAGTTCAACAACCTTGAGGTCAATCTCGGCTTCACACAAGAGCAGGCATTGAGCGAAGCAGATCGCTGTATGCGTTGTTACTATATCGCGATGGTCGCGTACTAAGGAGGTCGGATGGTAAACTTTAAAATTAACGGCCGCTCCGTAACAGCTGAACGCGGTGAGACGATCATCAACGTTGCACGTCGTGAAGATATCTATATCCCTACGATGTGTTACCTTGAGAAGACAACACCGTGTGCATCATGTCGTCTGTGCAGTGTCGAAGTGGAAGGACATGACGGTTTTGTACTCTCATGCAATACGCCGCCGACCGAGGGGATCAACGTGATCACCGATTCGAATGAACTGGAGACGGAACGTACAAACATTATGCGTATGTATGATGTCAACCACCCTCTTGAGTGTGGCGTATGCGACAAATCAGGTGCATGTGACCTTCAGAACAAGACACTTGAGTTCAATGTCGGTCAGCAGCAGTTCTCTGCAAAAGACCAACCGCGTAAGATCGAGAACTGGGGATTGATCAACTATGACCCCTCTCTCTGTATTCTTTGCGAAAAATGTACACACGTCTGTAATGAAGTGATCGGTGATGATGCATTGGATCTGCTCTTTGGCGGCTACAGCTCCAAAGTCATCCCTAAAAATGCAGATCAGCTTGACTGCACATTCTGCGGTGAGTGTATTGCAGTCTGTCCGGTCGGCGCGCTGGTCAGTTCTGATTTCCAGTACTCAGCCAATGCCTGGGAACTCTCAAAGATCCCGGCAACCTGTGCGCACTGCAGCGCCGGTTGTGCTTTGGAGTACGAGGTCAAACATGCAGGTATCGATTCACCAGGCGAAGAGAGTATCTACCGTGTAACGAATAATTTCGAATATGCGACACTATGCGGTGCGGGACGTTTCGGTTTTGATTTTGCAAACAGCGCTGCCAAAGATGAAACGGCGTTTGCTGCCGCTCTTTCGGCACTTCAAAATGCAGATGCGATCCGTTTTTCATCGATGATCTCAAATGAAGAGACGATGATCTTAAACAGCCTGAAAACGAAATTGGGAGTGAAGCTCTTTAATGAAGATGCTCGCCAGATGCAGACATTTATGAATGCATACAGTTCGGTAAGCGGAAAGATGCACTACTCGGCAACACTCGACTCGCTTAAAGCGTCGGACGGAATTATTGTCGTCGGAAGCCGTATTGCAACCGACAATCCGGGTGTACGTTATGCGATGACAACGGCTGCGCGCCATAACGGTGCCAAAGTCGTCTACATGCACCCGCTCGAAGATGCACTGCTTCAGAACACGGTTACCCAGTTCATCAAGTATGAAGTCGGTACAGAAGAGGGTGTGTTGGCACTGCTGGCACAGACCCTTATCGCTGGTCAAGAACTTACGCAACGCGAACAGGCGTTTATCGACGGTCTGGACGAAGGTTATCTGAGTGCAGAGACGAATGTCGGTGATGATGAACTGGCTATGTTGACGAAACAGTTTGTCCGTTCGAAAGCTAAGACTTTGGTTGTGGGCTCTGATCTGTTGTCACATGCACGTGCCGAAAATATAGCACGTCTTGTGGCATTGGTCGAAAAGTACAGTGATTTTACTGTTCTTGTCGTACCGAACGAAGTCAATACGCTGGGTGTTTCACTGATAGCGGACCTTGACGTTGATGACGCAGCAGAAAATGTTGTCGGTTACAACGCTAAGGGCTCTTTTGTTATCTCTGCCTTAGGTGGGGGAGACTTGGATGTTCCGGCACTCAATCAGCAAGAGGGTACATTTGTCAGTATAGATAAACAACTGCTTCCAACCAATGTGGCACTTTCATTCGAAGGCTATACATTGAATGACTTGGCAAACGCTTTGGGTGTGCATGCTGAAAATACGATCGACTATACGGTAAAACTACCGGTAGCGGCTGGATTCAAACCGGTTGAGTTCGACGATCTGGAGAACTTTTACTCGGCAAAAGGGGCAGATCTTCGCGGATATAGCCTAAGCGATGTCTCCGTCAAACGCGGCGGTTATCCGGCAGAGATAGAAGAACTCCCTGAGTTTAACGGTGCAGTGATCTATCATGTGAACCCGGTTCTGCAGTTTAATGCTTTTACGGCGAAAGCTGAACAACTTGAAAACGACAACAACCTACACGGTTCAGCATCTTTTGCAGCAGCAGCACGTCTCAGTGACGGTGATGAAGTGGCATTTGAAGTTGCTGGTGAAACTGTTCGTCGTATCTTCAAGCTAGATGATACGCTCAAAGGGACGGTGGCACTTCACCCGACGTTTGATCTGGGTCTGAATGTGACAAGCGGTTACCGTTTTGAACATGTAAATTTTATGAGAGAGAGTAATTAGGTATGAGCGAAATAACTATTACGATAGACGGCAGAGAGATACAGACCGAAGAGGGTGAATATATCCTCAATGCGGCGCGTGCAAACGATATCTTTATTCCGGCTATCTGTTATCTGACACGTTGTAGCCCTACATTGGCTTGTCGTATCTGTCTTGTAGAGGCTGACGGTAAACAGGTGTATGCGTGTAATGCGAAGTCTAAAGACGGTATGCAGATCACGACATCAACCGAGACGATCGAAGCCGAAAGACGCGCTATTATGGAAGTTTACGATGTAAACCACCCGTTAGAGTGCGGTGTATGTGACCAATCGGGTGAGTGCGAACTACAAAACTACACGTTGGAAGTTGGCGTTGATGCACAGACATATGCGATCAAAGATACCTTTAAACCGGTTCAACACTGGGGTCTGATCAACTATGACCCGGCACTCTGTATTATGTGTGAGCGTTGTACGACCGTCTGTAAAGATATGATCGGTGACGGTGCACTCTCGACAAAACCACGCGGCGGTGATGCTATTGACGAAGAGTTTAAGGCAAGTATGCCGAAAGACGCTTACGCCATGTGGAACAAACTTAACAAGTCACTGATCCAGCCAAACGCGGGTGATACGCTTGATTGTACCGACTGTGGCGAGTGTACCGCTGTCTGTCCCGTCGGGGCACTCGTCTCTGCAGATTTCCAGTATACGAGCAACGCCTGGGAACTTTCACAAGTTCCTGCGACCTGTTCACACTGTTCAGCCGGTTGTCAGATCCAGTATGATGTCAAGCATGCTACGATCGACAATCCGGAGCCGAAGATCTATCGTGTCAAAAATGAGTGGAACTATGTCTCACTCTGTGGCGCAGGACGTTACGGTTATGATTTTGAGAACAGAGTAGAAGCTAAAGACGAAGTGGCATTTGCACATGCGATCGAAGCCTTTGAAAAAGCAGATACGATTCTTTTCGATTCTCAGATCACGAATGAAGAGGCCTTGATCCTTCAGAAGCTCAAAGAGACAAAAGGGTACAAGCTTGTCAACGAAGAGGCGCGCAGATTTGCAGCCTTTATGAAAGAGTATTCGGCTATTAGCGGGACTGCAACATACAAAACACCGCTTAAAGCAGTGAACGATGCCAACTTCGTGATCTCTGTCGGTTCTTCGATAAAGACGGACAACCCGAATGCCCGTTTTGCGATGAACAACTCGATGATCATGAACAAAGGTGCCGCGATGTATTTCCATCCGGTAGCAGATCCTGTCGTTGATGATATGGGTAAAAATATCGTATCTATCAATCATGCTCCAATGCAGGAAGAGGCGGTAATGTACCTTGTCCTGGACCTGTTCGCTAAAAAAGATGCACTTCCTGCCGAGCTGGCTGAGTATCTGGCTTCGTTCCACTCGATGAAGACGATCACAGTGACTGAGACGATCAAAGAGAAAGTCGTCGAGATCGTCAAAGAGATGAAGGTCAACGAAGAGACAGGCGAAGAGGAAGAGGTCGAAGTCGAGAAGTCGAAAATGGTACCGAAGAAGGTCGAGAAAGAGGTTGAAGTCGACGACAACCGCCTTTTGGAGATCGTGAACGCACCAAAAGATTTTGAAGCGTCTCTGGAAAAACTTCTAAACAAAAAAGATACGTTCGCAATGATGGTCGGACCGGACTTTTACAGCCATCCGAATGCTGCCAACCTTGCCCGCCTTGTCGCACTGGTCGAGAAGTATACGGATTTCAGTATCACAATGATCCCGGAAAAAGGGAACTCATTGGGCGTCGCCATGATCTGCGACCTTGATGCTGAAGCGGGCAGTTCGACGATCGGTTACAACGTTAAAGGCGACTTCACGCTGAGTGCGACAGGCAATGGCGATCTTGATATGCCGGCTATGAATCAGCAGGAGGGGACACTGACAAGCATTCAGCTTCGTGTGAATCCGACCAATGCGGCTCTCGGCTACAACGGTTATGTCCTTAATGATATTGCCAATGCGCTTGGTCTGAACGCAAAACTGACGATCGACTATACGGCGCAACTGGGTAAGATCGCCGGTTTTGCATCCGCTGACTTCGACGATCTGCCTAATCACTACACCAACAGAGGTGAAGAGATGCGCGGGTATGAGTTGACTATCACGGAAGCAGCGATTTCAGGTGATGAAAAAGTGGCTGCATTCGATGAAGCAGCTGCAATGAAAGATGCGATGATCTATCTTGCCAATCCGACACTTCAGTTTAATGACTTCACAAACAAGTCTCACCAGCTCAATGAGGAAGCGGGTCTCTATGTGAGTAGCGACTACGCAACTGCGAATGAATTGGCAGAGGGGGACTCTGTTTTAGTGGAGACAACAAAAGGTTCTATGGAACTTAATGTTAAAATTGACAGTAAAGTCGGCGGAAATATTCCGTTCGTTCCAAGTTTTGATTCAAATCTAAACAGTGAGGCACTCTTTAACGGTTACCGTTTCAGTGCTGCCACTATCAAAAAGGTGTAATTAATGGAAGTAGCATACATTATTGAAACGCTGATCAAGATCGTCGTGATCTTGTTGGTATTTTCTGCCCTAGCAGGTTTCGGAACCTACTTTGAGCGTAAGATCCTGGCTTTTATGCAGCGTCGTCTCGGGCCGATGCACGTTGGTCCTTTTGGACTTTTACAGATCGCGGCCGATGGTATTAAACTCTTTACCAAAGAGGACATTGTCCCGACAAACGCTGTTGGACCGATCTTTAAGATCGCACCGGTCATCACAGCGGCAACAGCCTTTATGGCGGCGGCAGCGATTCCATTTTTACCGCAGTTTACGCTCTTTGGTTACACGGTTCATCCGATCGTTGCCGACGTAAATATCGGTATTCTTTATATCCTTGGTGTCATGGCAGTCGGTTTTTACGGACCGCTTCTTGGTTCATTGGCATCAAGCAATAAGTTTGCGCTTATCTCTGCAGCACGTGCGGCAGCAATCTTCATCTCATACGAGGTTGTGACGGGTCTTTCACTGCTTGCACCTTTGATGATGGTCGGATCGTTCTCGCTGATCGATTTTAACAACTATCAGGCTGAAAACGGCTGGATCATCTGGTCACAGCCGGTCGCGTTCCTGCTGTTCTGGATCGCGGCATTTGCTGAGACAGGCCGTACACCGTTCCACCTTGTAGCGAACGACCACGAGATCATCGACGGTTTCGGTACAGAGTACTCCGGTATGCGCTGGGGTCTTTTCTTCATCGGCGAGTATGCGAACATGTTCTTTATGTCATTTGTTATCGTATTGCTCTTCCTGGGCGGTTTTGGTGACGGTTCTGTTCTGGGTGCATTCGCGTTCTTGGGAAAAATGGCATTTTTCTTCTTTTTCTTTTTATGGGTACGTGCGGCTTGGCCGGACATCAGACCGGATCAATTGATGTGGTTATGTTGGAAAGTCCTCATGCCTTTAGCGGTGGTCAATGTTGTGATCACCGGTTTTGTAATGATGTTTTAGGGGTAGATGATGAGTATAGAAGAATTTGAAAATAGAAATGTAAGTGAAGGTGCCTACTACAAAGTAGACATCGAAGAGTATCCGCAGACAGGATGGGAAAGAGCGAAACGCGTTTTTTCCCGTACGTTCAAGGGTGAACTGTTCGTCGGTCTGTATGTCGTTATGCGCGAGATGATCAAGTTTGACATCCACACCGTCCAGTATCCGAAAGAGAAGCTGCCTATCGGACCACGTTATCGTGCCGTTCATGAGATGCAGCGCCTTTGGGAGTCTGGTACGGAACGTTGTATCGGTTGTGGTCTTTGCGAAAAGATCTGTATCTCTGACTGTATCCGTATGGACACTAAAATCGACGAAAACAGTCGTAAGCAGGTCACTGAGTACACGATCAACCTCGGTCGTTGTATCTTCTGCGGTTACTGTGCAGAAGTCTGTCCGGAGTTGGCGATCGTTCATGGCGGACGTTACGAGAATACTTCCGAACAGCGTGCACACTACATCGGTTATGAAGATATGTTGACACCTTTTGACATGGCAGTCAAGGGTCAAGTACCTGAGTACCCAGGTTTCGGTGCGATTACACCACATGAAGACGAGCGCGTAAAATCTACGCCGCTTGCGTATTAAGGAGTCAGGATGGAAGCTATAGCATTCTATACATTTGCTATCTTAACAACAGTGATGTTTTTGATCACAGTGTTGACTAACCACGCGTTGTATGCCTTGAGTGCATTGGCCGCAGGTATGATCTTCATCTCAGCATTTTTCTTTTTGCTGGGTGCAGATTTCCTGGGTGCGATTCAGATCATTGTCTACACAGGTGCAGTAATGGCCCTGTATGCCTTCGGAATGATGTTTTTCGATACAACGCGTACGGTTGTTGAGAGACGTACATCACCGCAGATCATCTTTGGTCTTTCAGGTCTTGCAGCATTGACGGTTGTCGCGATGTTCACGGCGCCGATCGTTTCAGGAAACATTACAGCACTGTATCCGTCTATTGACGGTGTCGGTAACTCGCAGATGGTCGGTATGGTTCTTTTCACCAAGTACCTGATCCCGTTTGAAGTTGCGGCAGTAATGCTTCTTGTTGCAATGATCGCCGGTATCGTTCTTGCCGGCAAGAAGATGGATCACTCTCTTACGCTGATGAAAGAAGAAGAGATCGAACGTCAAACTAATGAAAAGGCTCAAGTATGATGGAAATCACTTTACAGCACTATCTCATCTTGTCAACGGTACTTTTTGCTATCGGTTTGATCGGTGTTATGCGTCGTAGAAATCTTCTGTTACTTTTCTTTGCAACAGAGATCCTACTCAACGCTGTCAACATTGCATTTGCAGCGATAAGCAGCTACTACGGTGACCTTACCGGTCAGATGTTTGCATTCTTTATTATTGCGATTGCGGCATCTGAAGTCGCGGTCGGCCTTGGTCTGCTTGTTCTTTGGTACAAGCGTACCGGTAAAATTGATCTTGATGCAATGTCATCGATGAGAGGATAGATATGGAATTTTATTTATACACTGCACTTTTTGCACCGATGGTAGGTTCACTGTTTGCAGCACTCTTCGGTATGAGCAAAAAGAATATCATTGCAGGGATTATTCCGACTGCATTGCTGTTTGTCTCATTCCTGGCAAGTCTTAAACTGTTGATCTACATCTTAGGCGGCGGCGCACCGATCCAGGTTGAGTTGATGACATGGATGGCGACGGGTGACCTTTATGTTCCATATGGGTTTGTTGTTGATCAGGTCTCTGTAACGATGATGATGGTCGTTACGACAGTTTCAACTGTTGTTCACCTTTACTCAATCGGCTACATGGACCACGACAAGGGCTTTAACCGTTTCTTCGCCTGGCTTTCGGCTTTCGTCTTCTCGATGATGGTCCTTGTTATGAGTGACAACTTCCTTGGCCTCTTTATCGGTTGGGAAGGTGTTGGTGTCTGTTCATGGGGACTGATCGGTTTCTGGTACCACAAAGAGACAGCGACATGGGCGGCGAACGAAGCGTTCATCATGAACCGTATTGCCGATCTTGCGATGCTTATCGGTATCTTTCTTATCTACTGGAACACGGGTTCTATTCAGTACAGCGAAGCATTTGCGGCTATGCCGTCACTAGACAACTCAATGTTGACGATGATCGGTATCTTCCTTTTCATCGGGGCAATGGGTAAATCGGCACAGTTCCCGTTACATACATGGCTTGCAGATGCGATGGAAGGTCCTACTCCGGTATCGGCACTTATCCACGCGGCAACGATGGTAACGGCGGGTGTATACCTGGTCGTCCGTGCTTATCCACTGTATGACCTTATTCCTGATGTCGGTCTCTTTATCGCCAGCCTGGGTGCCTTTGTCGCGATGTTTGCTGCAACGATGGCGCTGGTCAACCGTGACATGAAACGTATTATCGCCTACTCGACACTTTCTCAGCTTGGTTATATGTTTGTGGCAGCCGGTCTTGGCGCGTACTGGGTGGCACTTTTCCACCTTATGGCACACGCATTTTTCAAAGCGCTTCTCTTCCTTGGCGCGGGTAATGTTATGCACGCAATGCACGACGAGCTTGATCCGTTCAAGATGGGTGCATTGAAAACTCCGATGAAATGGACATGGATTCTGATGACCCTTGCTTCTGTAGCATTGGCGGGTATCTATCCATTGGCAGGTTTCTTCTCGAAAGACCTTATTCTGGAAGTGGCGTTTGTTGAACATCACTACATTCTATACACGGTTCTTCTGTTGACTGCCGGTCTGACAGCGTTCTACTCGTTCCGTCTTGTCGCCTTGATCTTCCATGGAGACGACAGACACACTGCGAACGGTGTTCATCCGCATGAAGCCTATAACTTTATGCTTTGGGGTATGTTACCGTTGGCTATCCTGGCCGTCATCGCAGGTATGGTCTTTAAAACACCATACTTTGAGATGGTAACGCAGCTGCTTCCGGCGATTGAATACCACATTCATAACCACACGGTATTCTGGATCATGACGATCGGTACACAGCTGTTTGTCATCGCTGCTATCGTCTATGCATACAAAAAATACGCAAAAGCGGTTAAAGTGGACAAAAAAGTGGAGTCGGGTGTTCTTTACCAGCTTCTTTATAACCAGTATTACATTCCACAGTTTTACGAAGAGTACTTCTCCAAGATGTACCGTGAACTTTCAGAGATGATGTGGAAGATCGACCTTAAAGTCGTTGATGCAACGGTTGACGGTGTTGCCAATGTCTTCTACAACACGGGTAAGAAAACGCATACAATGCAAAACGGAAACCTCTCTACGATGTTACGCTGGATGGTTGTGGGTACCGTTGTCTTATTGGCACTTGCGGCAGCATTCACACTTGGACAATCAGAGGCAGTAGTCGAACTACTCTCTGGATTAGGAGTTATATAGATGTTAGACCATATTTTATCGATCTTGATATTTTTCCCGGCACTCGCGGCAGTGCTCGGTTTCATTGTCCACAAAGACAGTATGCGTGCGTACGGTATTATCGTAGCGACTGTTGAATTTGTCCTTTCACTCTGGTTATGGCACTCGTTTGACAGCACTGTTCCGGGTATGCAGTTTATGGAACAGGCTAACCTGATCCCGGCATTCGGTATCTCGTACCTTCTGGGTGTTGACGGTATCTCTCTGTTTATCATTATCATGGCATCGTTCTTTACAATGATCGGTATTATGTCATTGACAGAGACCCGCCGTATCAAAGACCTTATCATCACCCTTCTGTTCCTTCAGATGACGATGATCGGTGTTTTTGCCGCGCTTGATGCCATCTTGTTCTACGTCTTCTGGGAACTTTCTCTTGTACCGATGCTTCTTATCATCGGTATCTGGGGCGGGCCGCTGCGTATCTACGCGTCGGTCAAGTTTTTCCTTTATACGTTTGCAGGTTCACTTATCATGCTTGTCGGTATGCTCTTTATGGCGTACTTCTACTTCCAGGCGACAGGTCAATGGAGCTTCTCTCTACTTGAGTGGTACCGTCTGATCCTGCCTGAGAATATTCAGTACTGGTTGTTTGTAGCATTCTTTTTTGGTTTTGCGATCAAAGTTCCGATGTTCCCGTTCCATACATGGTTGCCGTATGCACACGGTCAGGCACCGACTATCGGTTCTGTGATCCTTGCTGCGGTACTTTTGAAAATGGGTACCTATGCGTTTATCCGTTTCTCTCTGCCGTTGTTCCCGGACGCGTCTGTCTTCTTTATGTACCCGGTAGCCGTATTGGCGATCATTATGATCATCTATACAGCGATGGTGGCATACGCACAGAAAGACATTAAGCAGGTCGTTGCCTACTCGTCTGTATCACACATGGGTGTTATTATTTTAGGTACGTTCGCACTTAATGTCGAAGGTATTACCGGTTCTGTTTTCCTGATGATCGCACACGGTATTGTCTCCGGCGCGCTCTTCTTGCTTGTCGGTGTTATCTATGACCGCCGTCACACAAAACTGATGAGCGAGTTCGGTGGACTTGCACACATCATGCCAAAATATGCACTGATCTTCGGGATCATGATGATGGCGTCTGTCGGTCTGCCGTTGACGATCAACTTTGTCGGTGAATTCCTGAGTCTTCTGGGATTCTACAAGCAGTCTCATATGATGACACTCCTTGCCGGAACGGCGATCATCGTCGGTGCTATCTATATGCTTGCGGCGTATAAGAAAGCATTCTTCGGTAATGTGACCAAAGATGAAAACAGAGAGCTGAAAGATGTGAACAAGACAGAACTTCTTGGTCTTATTCCATTGACGATCATTGCGATCTGGTTAGGGGTCTATCCTAAACCGGTCCTTGAGCCGATCAACAACTCAGTTGAGTCTGTTGTACAGCTAATGCACGATAAAGCGATCTCACCCGAAGCAAAATCGGTGATTCCGTCTATCGCAAAATTTGAAACAGAGGAGGCACACTAATGTTAGAAGCAGTAAACGTTTCACTGGCCTCATTAAATGTCGCAACGCTTGTGCCGATGACCATCGCGGTGATCGGTGCCTTGTCTATTATCGTGATCGATCTGATCAAAGGCGGTTTGAACAAATCACTTTACGTCATGATCTCACTGCTGTTCCTGTTGTTGGATCTTGGTGCCGTGATGGATGCAGCAGGCGTTTTTGCTGCCAACGGTACGCAACTCGGTTTCTTTGATGTGATGCTGGTAGACGGTTTGGCGATTTTGGCCCAGCTGGTCATCGTCATCGCATCGATGATGTTCATACCGCTTGCATTGACATCCAAGCGTTTCCATGAGTTCTCTTATCCGGAGTTCTTTGCGCTCTTCTTGTTCATGATCGCGGGCTTCCAGTTCATGGTAGCATCGGACAACCTCATTCTGATCTTTGTCGGTCTTGAGACAGCGTCGTTGGCACTCTACCCGATGATCGCACTTCATAACCGCAGCAAATCATTCGAAGCGGCTGTGAAGTACTTCACGATGGGTGCTTTGGCAGCGGGTCTATTTGCATTCGGTTCAATGGTATTCTATGCGCTTACCGGTTCGGTTGAGATCCACCAGATCGCAGCTGTGCTTTCAGCAGACAACTATGCCAATATCGGTTATGTTCTTGTCGCTACGGTCTTCTTGTTTGCATCATTCGCGTTCAAGCTTTCTCTTGTCCCGTTCCATACATGGACACCGGATGTTTACGAAGGTTCTTCTGCAGCGCTTGCCGGTTACATGTCGATCGTACCTAAGATCGCGGGCTTCGTCGTTGCTATGCGTCTTTTCGAATTCTTGATCCATTCAGGTGTCGTTTGGCTGGAAGTGATCCTTTATGCGATGGTCGTCGTTACGATGACGGCGGCTAATATCTGGGCTATTGTCCAGAGTGATGTCAAACGTATGCTGGCATACTCATCTGTATCACACGCCGGTTTTGTAATGGCAGCGGTACTGATCGGTACGACGCAGGCAAACACGGGTCTCTTCCTTTACTGGGCACTCTTTAGTTTCGCTAATCTCGGCGCCTTCACCATGTTGTGGGTAAGTCGTCAAAAAGAGCTTCTTCCGGGTCAGAGTTCAGATCACCCGTTCGAGAAGTTCTCGGGTATGTTCCAGACATCACCTATCCAGGCAACGTTGATGGCACTCTTTATGCTGACATTGGCAGGTATCCCGCCATTTGCACTTTTCTGGGGTAAACTCTACCTTATCGGTGCAGCGGTCAGCGGCGGCTTCACGGTACTGGCACTGATCATGGCGTTGAACTCGGCTATCGCCGGTTACTACTACCTGAAACTGATCGTTTACATGTTTATGAAAGATCCGATCCGTGAGCAGAACTACCTTGTGAATGCATCGACATCGCTTAAAACTATTGTAGGAATGGCAGCGTTTGCTTCTCTCTTCCTCTTTATCATGGTAAGCCCGCTGATCGAATTTATCGGTGGATTTGTCTACAACTCAGGGTACTGATCTTTAGTATCTTTTTGGCGGGAGGGCCTCTCTCGCCATTTCCCCACTACCTTTTACAGCTACTTTTTATTCGCTCTTTTTGTGTATAGTTACGTACTATAAACAAGGAACTTTGAATGCGTCTATTATCACTTCTTTTTCTATCGTTAACCTCACTCTTCGCCAGCAACTACAATTTCATTATTGCTGAACCTATCTTGCAGGAACGGATGAAAAAAGAGTTCCCTATCGAATACAAGACGCTGCTCTTGACCTTTCATGTCTCCAACCCGAAGCTGCATCTCGACGGTACCAAACAGCGCCTGGATTTTACCGGCGATCTGAAAATACCGAACATCCAAGACAGCAAAGGACGAGCGGTCAGTGCCGTTGTCAATGTTACGTCACGTATCGCCTACAGTAAAGGCGGGAACCTCTATCTGCGCAAGATCAAGGTCGTTGAGATCAACAGCAAGTTCATCAGCGCCGACATGAAGTCCATGCTCTACAGCACCATGGACCAGCTCCTTAACGAATATTTCAAAGCACGTCCTGTCTATTCGTTAAAAAACGAGAAGGGTCTGGTAGGAGAAGCGGTCAAGACGATAGAAAATGTCGTCATTGTAAAAGAAGGTGTGAAGATCGTCTTCAATGTAGGCTGACTTGGAATAATATACACTCTTTGCATTATCGCAGGCTGTCTGCCAGTCTGATCTTCTCATAGTTACTTCTCAATTTTCACATTTTCGATCTTATCTTTAACATACTAAGTGCTTATAGGTTACTATTGACGAGTTAATGGCAAAAACCATAAAGACGTCGTATAAGTTAAGAATACTTCTGCTAACATACAAATACATAAAAAAACAGGAACAAATATGTTTAAACATTTATCTCTATTGCTAATATCGTTACTATCAGGTGCAGTCTTTATGCTTGGGTGCAGTTCGAGTGACGGGTTCTCAAACAGTAATACCGAAGAAAGCGACCAGCCGTCAAGTTTTACTCTCCTCTCGCCTGAAAAAAATGCGACGCTTGCTTATGACCATGTCACATTAGAGGTCAAGGCTGCCGACATGAGAAGTCTAAGTGCAGTAAACCAAAGTCTGGTTACCGAGCAAAATAGAACCATCAATATAACTGGTGTGGACAACAACGGAACTTACTATCTCTATAACCTACCGCTTATTCAAGGAAAGAACGAGATTAACATTACTACGATCAGCGAAGCCAATGTCTCACTCTCCAGTATTATTAACCTGACATCAGAAGCAAATGGTAGTGCCCCAATAGGCATGCGTGCTGGAAGTTATACAGGGATTGGATCGTTGGAAACTATTGTTGAAGCGGGAACGCATTTACATGTCAAAGAGTATCTCTTTGACAGCAACGGTGACGGCATTATTAATGAAACATTGGCAGACGGCAACTTTAGTGTCAACTACATGCAAGAAGGGCGTTATAGACCGCGTGTGACCGTCCGTACTGCTGACAATGTGCTTTACAGTAGTGACGATTTTTCACTCTCGCTTGATGTTAAGGCTGATGCTAATCAGAGTGATCCTAAAGGTGCAGAGCCGATTGATGAAGCTAAGAGTTATGTACAAGCGATTATAGATAATGACAGAGAATCTGTAGAGCGATTCTTTGGAAATAACGAAAGATTGATTAACTATATTTATGCAAATCCAAAAGTACAACCTTTTCTTGCAAAGACATATAAAAACATAACAAGTTGGGAGCAGACCTATCATAACTCTGGATATGCAAGTGTGAAGATAATGATAGATGTAAATGGAACAGAGTATGGTGGTGGCTTTGAAATGGTGACGATAAATCCACAGATAAAAACCGGACGACAGTGGATCATCCGGTTTTTTTACTAAGGAACATAAAATGGCAGGACTAATAATGCTAGGGCTTATTGCCCTGATCGTACTAACTCTTATAGTGATGCTTCTTATGCGTCAAGGACGGAAAAGAATTTTAAGTGCGTTTGTTGGGTTTTTAGTAGTTGTGGGAGTTTTTAATCTTTATGTCACCAAAACCTGCGGACCGAATGCTAAAGATGTTGAGATAATGACACCTCAGGCGGAAGCGATAAGCAACTATATTCTTAAAAATGGGATACCTGAATCGATGGCGGGGATACCGAATCTTCCATATAAGTTGGAGGAGTGTAGTAAGCAAACTAAAACAGAAGAGATATGTTCCTATAGGAATAACAACAAACTTTATACAATAAATTTTTATAGATTTATACCTAGCTCTTACACTCTAAGGATAGATACACCACATGAAAATGGTATTACTAGAGTTGCAGCTCATTTTGAACAACAAAATGATGGAACTTGGATACTAGAAAATTTAAATGCTCATTTAGCTTTTGGAAAAGGATTATGTAATCCAATGAGACAGTAAAGGAGAATGAGAAAATGAAAAAATTATTTGTAATATTATTGATAACTTACAATCTCTTTGCTTGGGAAGTCAATACTCATAGAGCTATTGATAGGGAAGCACTTAATAATGCCTCAAATTTAAATGCATTTGTGTCAAACGTAGAATTATTTAAAAATTATAAGGATGAAATATTTGAAGACTATGGCATGACATACTTCAAATATATTGGAGAAGGAGAATTAAATGGTTTATCTGATTTAAAACAAATATTTGACAATACAAACTACAAATCCCTCCTCGAAGCCGGAACCATCCTAGAAGACGCACAATGGCCACATTCTGATTGGTGGCCAAATAAAGCAGATCAAGTCCACGGACGTTTTTTAAACCATTTCTACAATCCACAAGATGATGGTTCAGGATTTGTATTGGGCAAAAATGCAGTAAATTGGGCATACAACAGTGGCAACCAATACGATTACACAGACGCTATGAAGTACTTTGCCCAAGGTTTCAGCGAACCCGACATAAACAACAAAATGAAGGAAGCATAAAATGGCAGGACTAATAATGCTAGGGCTTATAGCCCTGATGGTACTAACTCTTATAGTGATGCTTGTGATGCGTCAAGGATGGAAAAGAATTTTAATTGCGTTTGTTGGATTTTTAGTAGTTATGGGAGTTTTTAATCTTTATGTCACCAAAACCTGCGGACCAAATGCTAAAGATGTTGAGATTATGACACCTCAGGCGGAAGCGATAAGCAACTATATTCTTAAAAATGGGATACCTGAATCGATGGCGGGGATACCGAATCTTCCTTATCCTTTAGGAAATTGTAAAAAAGCTACTGATGGCACGAATGTTGAAAATTGTTATTTTAGTGCTAATTCTACAAAAATTGATCTAGAACTATATATTACAGGTGATGGTATATTTATCACTGCTTTTAATAAAAAAAGTGAAACTGTTGTTACCTTTCTATTAGAACGATCAAATCAAACGATCAAACTTAAAGACTATAAAGCAGATAGCAGAAAAAACAATGGTATCTGTAATCCAATGAGAATGTAAAAGGGGAGAAAAATGAAAAAACTATTTATACTAATATTGCTGAGCGTAAATCTATTTTCATGGGAAATTAATACGCATAGAGCAATAGATAGAGAAGCTCTAAAGAATACTGAAAATTTAAAAGCTTTTACATCAAGTGTAGAATTATTTGATGATTATAAAAGTGAAATGTTTGAAGATTATGGGATGACATACACATACTATATTATGTATGGAGAAGGTAATGGCATATCAGCATTAGGACAAAAATTTCCAGAAACAATAGACTACAAATCCCTCCTCGAAGCCGGAGCCATGCTAGAAGACGCACAATGGCCGCATCCTGATTGGTGGCCAAATAAAGCAGACCAGGCCCACGGCCGCTTTTTAAACCACTTTTACAATCCCCAAAGTCATTGGCCAAGCGGCAATGATGCTCGAATATGGGCATTGATGGGTAGCGGCAACCAATACAGCTACATTGACGCCATGAAATACTTCGCTAAAGGCTTCAGCGAACCCGACATAAACGAACGCCGCAGATACCAAGCCAAGATGTTTGTAAGTGTCGGTCAGATGATGCATATGACTAACGATATGAACGTCCCTGCACATGTAAGAGGTGACTTGCACCCGCTTTATGAACCTCTTGAGCTTTGGATGAAAGGAGGAGAAGATCATAATCAAAATACCGGTTATTACATAAAAGGCAATGCGCCCGCCGGAAGTCTCTCTCCATCCGCAGGAATTGCGACAACGCATAAAAATTTCATGCAATATATGACATCCGAAGCAATATATACGTCCAATAATTTTTTTAGCAAAGACACAATCTTTACACAACCATACCCTGCAAAAACAGATACCTATGAAGATAAAAGTATTTGGCTTACACCAACTGTGGAAAAAGTGTATATAAAACATAATTCAGATAATAGAAAACTTGCAATTAGAGTAAAAAGCTATATCATCAATGTACTAAATGAACTTTATGAAAGTGATGAGAATGATACAATTCAACTAGATAAAACTCCTATGTTTGATGGGGACTTTACTGTTTTAAAAGAAAACGGTGAGATACTTATCCCAAGAGCCATAGGCAATGCCTCTGGCTTCGTCAACTACTTTTTCAGAGGTCGTTTAGATGCCGAATTTACAGCGTGCGGTCTGTATGTGGAAAATGTCTCTAATCCTGCGTTGGTTGCTGATCCAAGTGTTGTAACCTTTAAAAGTGGCGGGCATTTTAACATCTATGCCGATAAACCTGACGGCACGCGTGTCCACATTATGGAATACCCACTGGGAGACGACCTTTTTGTTAAACAGAAGGTTCGTATTGTCGGTTTCGGACAAAAGCTCATTGATGCCGGTTTTCCAGACGATGACCCTACCTTAGCGATCACTATTATGTTTGACGGTGATATAGGGGCTGAAAAAGGGGTTGCCGTTGTTAAAAAAGATGGTGTAGTCCCGACTCCTTTCAACAACAAGACTGCAGGTGCCGTCGAAGTTACACTTAGCTGGGACAACGGCGCCGACTACGACCTCGAACTTGACATGCCGGGAAGCGTGCATGATGTAGAGTCATGTAACATGGAACATGCATATGTAAAATCAGAATTCTCAATATATCCAGGACGCTATCCTGTTAATGTGACAAAGGAATCGACAGATAAAGTCAGTGGTACTTACTATGTGAGTATTGTTACCCCAGGTGAAAGTAAAGTTATAAAAGTTGATGCTAATACTACAGGGCATCTAGCTGACATTGTTGTAGCATATGTCAACAATAAACCTGTAGTGACACTCCAAACTGGAGTCAGTAAGGTTATATTTTCAAACGGTGGCGGCGTCAGTGGTGGTATAAGACCTATAGGTTATCCACGTGTTCACAGTGGCATTAATTCAGGTGAAGCTGTTGTTAACACCACTTGTGGATTAAGCTGTGGTTGTAATCCATGTGAATATTGGGTGGTTCCGTATCTTGGACAGGCGATGACAGGGCCATTGAGCGGTGCCGATATAGCTTTGTACCGTTTAGAAGATTTTAGAACAAACAGCGCTAAGTATGAGGGTAAAACAAGTACAGGCGACACGCTCATTACAGCTGGTCTTCTTAACATTCCTGCAGAGACGATAGTTGACCTGAACGACAGTGAACTATATATTATTACCGTTTCTGGTGGTATGGATATTGATGCTGACGACAATATGGTAGTAGACAGTTTTCCTACTCAAAACCTTGGGACTCTGCATGCGATTATTAGCGGCAGTGAACTCAAAATGATCACGCCAAAAGTTAACATCCTTACTGAAGTCGCTTACCAGATTGTTAAAGAGGATATTGCCAACGCAACAAAGACAAACGAAGAGATCCTTGCGACTTTAGATGACATTGCTTTACGTCTTTTAAACGCAAAAATATATCCAGAGAGTGAAGGTGATTTGAGTCATGTCGATCTACTGGAGTGGCTGCCGACTTGGGACCAATCTCTGTTGTATGCAAACTATCAGAAGCGTGTAGTGCCTATCGTTCAGCATCTTTTACTCGGTATGAATATTTATGAAGATGCCTATAATTTGGTTTACTTTCCCGATGGAATTTTACCCGTCTTACAGAGTAAAGTGTTTTATGCGCAGGAAGATATGTCAGTCAATACAATTGTCGGAACAATACCTGTGCAACATGAAGGAAATTCGTCGATAGAAAGTATGCAACTGTATGGTGCGTACGCCGATGTATTTACTATAGACGATAATGGAGTAATCCGGCTTCAGCAACCTTTAGACTATGAGACGGTTCAACAGTACTATCTTGAAGTAACTGCAACGAATAGTGCTGGTGAAAGTAAAAAAACAGCGATTTACATAGTGGTCCGTGATGTTAAAGATGCACCTTTATTTACAGGCTATACCGCTGCAACTGTTTATTCGAGTTCCGAAGCCGGTACATATGTCGGTAAACTTGAAATAGACGAGGGCATTAGCCCGATTACTTCTGTTCGACTAACCGGAGAAGACAGCAATTATTTTCAAATCAGCATGGATGGGAATATCTCTGTAAATCAGACGTTAAAAAATTATTTTTTGGCAAAAGAGTACAATTTTCAGGCGATAGCGACTAATGATTCAGGAGACAGCCAACCGGCAACGATCACCGTTAATATTTCAGATGGGGGAGAGATCCCTCTTCTTAAAAGCCTTGACATTAATGTAGCAGAAAATAGTCCTGGGGGTACCATTATCGCTCAGGCTGAGTTTGTACGTCAAGGCAAATCAGAAGTAGATGCCTATTATTTATATGGAAGTGACGGAGAAGATAGTAGCATTTTCAGTATCACTACTCAAGGAGAAATTGTTGTCGCACAGGGTGCGATTATCGACTTTGAAAAAAAAGATTCTTATGACCGTTGGTTGAGTGTTCATAACAGTTTCGGAAATAGTCCGACAGTAAAAGTAACTATTCATGTTATTGATCTTCTTGTTGAACCACCGGTGACTAATTCTACGAGATTAGATATTCCGGAAAATAGCAAAAGTGGAACGCCTGTGGGCCAGTTGCAGTTTAATAAAGGTAGTGTTCAAGAAGTTTCCATTGAACTCTCCGGTCCAGGTTCTGAAAACTTTACAGTTGAGAACGATAAGGGTCTTGTTACGGTAGCGCCATCTGCTGATCTTGATTTTGAGAGAGTGACATATTATGATTTAGACTATAAAGTCACAAACGCTGTCGGTAGCAGCAGTAATAAACTTTATATTTCAGTCGTGGATGTACCTGACGTCGCGGCGGTTTTACATGATGCGACTTTTACACAGTATTATCATGAATTCGTCGTAGGCAATATTATCGCCAATGTACTATCGAAGATCGGCGATACACCTATTAAAATCATAACACTATCTCCAGACTCGCCATTTGGGATTAAACTCAATGGTGACATTTATATTAAAAGAGCATTAGATACAGACAAGACAAACTATACACTCACTGCCATAGCGGCTGACAGCTATAGTACAAGTAATGCATCGACAATAGAGATTAAGGTAATCTCTCAACCGTATCTTGTAGGGACAACATTATCAGTAGCTGAAAATGCACCTTTTGGAACCTTGGTTGGAACTATAGATGTCCTGTCTACAGGTCTCTCTTCCATTGACTCCTTTACTTTGAGTGATAATACGAATTTTATTATTGATAATAATGGTACTGTCCGTGTGGCTATGGCCGCACAACTTGATTATGAAAAGAGACGGATTTATAATCTGACAGTACATGCTGAAAATGAATATGGACAAAGTAATGAAGTACCTTTAGAGATATGTTTGGTCAATGTTCCGGAAGTAGCACCTCTGTTGCGCGATGTTAATGCTACCTACTATACAGGAGTTCGAACCAACACTGATTTGGGTAATGTTATCGTTGATCATGGGGATACGCCTATCAGTGTATTAACACTCTCTCCAACGTCGCCTTTTACAGTAGATTTCAATGGATCTATTCGGTTGGCAGACACGTTGCCAACGTCATCTGCTTCAGAGTTTAACTTAACGGCAGAAGCGACCAACGGTTTTGGAAAAAGCAATCAAGCCCATGTCAATATTTCAGTTTGTACTCATGCCTCCGAATGTATGGAGTACGTCCGTCAGCTTTATATGCCGCTCCAGCAGGTGGCACTGGGACCTATTGCAGGTGGAACTTTCTCGTTGCAACAGTTCGGTGTAGAGTCAAGTAGTATTATCTATGAAGGGGTAACCTCTTCCGGTGAACTGCTTATTGAAAACGGCATCATTACATTCCCTCAAACGATCCGTGAGTCGGTTTCCAGTGATGACCTTTTTACAGTGAGTGTAACAGAAGGGGACGACCTGGATGCCAACGATGATTTTACGTTTGATGAAATTCCGCAAGAGAATCTGGGAACGATCCACGCTATTATTGGAGGAAATCATGTACAGGGTGACAGCTTCAAGGTCAATGTTTTAACAGAGATCGTCTATCAAGCCGTACATAAGGTAATTGATGAAAATGCAACAAAGGACGAATTGGTTGCTATGCTCGATAACGTTTCTAAGCGGCTGATCAAAAGCGATCTGACAGAAGACGGTATCGTAAGCTATGAAGATGTGACATCATGGATGGCCGGTTTTGACAAAGACAAACTCCTGTTCGATTACGATGAGAAGATAGAGCCTATCGTTCAGAAAATTTACAAGAACGAAGATATCTATCTCAACGTTTATAAGCTGTTGTATACCGGAACAGTAGACAGTATCAGTGTCGATGTCAGCGGAACGGGGAGCATTGTTCGTATTAAACCGAACCTATTCGTAGACCTTTCAGTGCTGCAAAAAGAGGATATTGTCGTTAAAGATGCCGCCGGTAATGTTATTGACTTCACTTTTGAGATCATCGATGGTGAACTGATGATCTATCCGGCAGTTACTCTGAACGATGGTGAAGTTTATACTGCCGAATTCAGCTTCGTTGTCACGGATGGGACGGGCAACAGTTACCTCGATACGCAGTTGCAGACGTTTAGTCTGCCTGACACGACACCTCCGGTTGTTGCCGAAAGTACTATTCATATTGCCGAGAACATCGTCTATTGGACGTCACAATTGGCAACCGATGCCAGTACACCGTTAACCTACACGATCGTTGGCGGGGAGGACAGTGGTCTATTTAAAATTGTGAGCGGGTATAGCCTGGGCGATGCGCTGCAGTTTACTGAAATACCGAACTATGAACGGCCAGTTGACAGCAACGGGGATAATGTATACGAAGTTGACATCAGCATCGCCGACAGCGCTGCAAACATGACAACGCAGAGTATCCGCATCATTGTCGATGACGTCGTTGAGGGAGCAGAACTTGCCGACACCAACTTGACGGTCGATGAAAATGCTCCTGTCGGAACGTATGTCGGTTCGGTAAATGTTGTTAACGAAGGCGACGGTAACCTGACGGAGTTCTTTCTTTATGACAATGAACAACCTTTTAGCATCAACGTCAGCGGGGAGATCTTCACTAAGGCGGTATTTGATTTTGAAAAGGCGCCAGTACACCTGTTTGACATCGGAGCAAGGAACAGTACCGGCACGTATGCGAACAGAGTGACGGTGCAGGTGGATGTCAACGACATCAACGAATGGGTGCCGACAGTCCATCACTTTACAGGAAGTATGGATGAGCATGCCCCGACCGGTAAAGTTGTAGGCCAGCTCTACGTCTACCCGGGACTCGATGCTAATGTGTCGATACGGCTTGTCGGTGACGGGGCAGACGATTTCGATATTAACGCCTCCGGCCACGTTACCGTTTCAGCAACTGCTGACTTGGATCATACCGCTAGAAAGCATTATGATCTTAAGGCGATCGCAAACAACGGTTACGGCGACAGTGACGAAGCAAATGTTACGATTTACATCAACACCTGGAGCAGACAGTTTGGAACGGAACTGGATGACAAAGGCAGTTTGGTTGGAACCGATGGTGCAAACAACGTCTATCTCGGCGGTACGATGGAAAACTTCTTTTTACGGAAGTATGACCGTGACGGAGTACTGCTCTGGACGCGTGAATACCCGGAGATACTCAAGGTAAATGCTGTCTCGATGGCCATTGATGCCAACGGCACGATCTATCTTGCCGGTACACAGGGAACAGATTACCGGGATGTAGCATGGATCGCAGCGTTTACATCGGACGGAGAACTGCTCTGGTCGACTACGATTGATTCAGGGACATATAGCTCGGATGCGTTTAAAAAAGTCATCGTCAACACCGATGGAGATGTGATCGCGGCCGGTAATACGTCGGGTGCTTTTACCGGGTATGTCAACAGCGGCGGTTACGACCTCTTTGTCGCAAAACTTTCTGCCCAGGGTGAAACAAGGTGGCTCACTCAATTCGGTTCATCGAGCTATGACTATGCCAAAGATATAGCGTTCAATGCAGATGGTGAACTTTACTTGTTGGCGAGTCAAGGCAGCAATACCCTAACGAAGTTTGATCAAAGCAGCGGTGACATTATTTGGAGTAAAGAATCTGTTTATTGGGTTGACGGCACCGGGACCTATTATGAGGAGCTGGCAATAGATAGTGCAAATAACATCTATATTTTGGCACTGCAAGAGGAGTCCTGGGATCAGGAAGACGGCAGTTACCATTATGACCTGAATGTCGGTGTCGTAAAAGTCAATGTTGACGGGGTATTGGTCTGGAGCAAGGTGTATGGTACGGATGAGTATGAAACACCGACGGAGATAGCCGTCAACAGCAATGACGAGATCTATGTGACTGGCGATGCCTTTGGCGATTTATACGATAACTACTTAAAGATACCATATTCTCCAGATGTTGCAAACTATGATAAGACTGATCTTTTTGTCATGCAGATTGATGGGAACGGGAATATGTTACAAACGAGGCTGTACGGTTCCCTCAAAAAGGACGGGATGAACGACATGTGCATAGATACCGACAGAAATATTCTGTTGACCGGTTATGTCAGCGATGTACTCGACGGCAATACAGCTTTGGGCAAAAAAGATGGGTTCCTCATGAAAGTGCCGTATTAACGGCATAGAAGGAGGCCGTCACCCCACCGTAAAAAAGCTGCTGCCGCTGCCGGAGAAGTACCACCCCTCTTTACGGTAATTTTCCAGTTCGGGGTAGAGGAGAAGGGCGGGTTCGAAAAGATCGTTGGCCTCTGTCGGGGTCATCTCTTTAAGCGCCTCGATGGATGAGATGTGTGCGAGTCTGATCTGCTCATCAATGCTCAGCTCTTTGTAGAAGTGCTCGCGGAAAGCCTGATAGACCTTCGGTGTCGAGATCTCGATCTTCGGTGTGACGGTCTTGATGTTCAGAGGCGGTTCGTCAAAGGGTTCGACGATCTCGCCGATGCCGGAGACGTTGGCACTCTGGTAGCCGTAGACAAAGAAAGGAACATCGGCGCCGACCTTGGCCCCGATCGCCGCAAGTTCATCTCGGCTGAGGCCGAGGTGAAGCACCTCGTTGCACATTAAGAGATAGGTCGCCGCATCGGAGCTGCCGCCGCCGAGTCCTGCGAAAGAGGGTATCTTCTTCTCGACCTTTATGGCATGGCTCTGCATAAGACGTTTCAGACTCTCTGACTTGGTAGATTCCAAAAGGGCTTTAAAGGCTTTATAGATGGTGTTTTGCGAGGTCTCGCAGTTAAAGTCGCCATCGATGACGAAGTCCTCGTTATCTTTGGGTGCAAAGGTGAGGGTGTCATAGAGGTCGTTGACCAGAACAAAACGCGAGAGGATCTCGTGGTAGTCGCCGCGTTTGCCGGTGACCTTTAAAAAGATGTTGACTTTGGCATAGGCTTTATAACTCTTCATGCAGACTCACTCTGTTTAAAAGGTAGTGGACACCCTCATCGTCGAACTCAAAGATAGAGATGCTATCGCCGTTGTCGACCCAGTATGTCCCGTTTTCAGTCACTTCAAAGTCTTCTTTGAGAAGCTTCTGTCCCAAGAGTATAGTACTACTCTCTTTGGTGTAGACGTTTTGTGGCATATTGAGACATTTTTTGATGTCAAGCGCTTGTTCATCCTCAAAATGAAACTGACCCTCATTAAGACGTTCCAAGGCAGAGAGAGACCCGCCTTCAACACCCAGCTTGTCGGCTATCAGCCGTCCAAGAGAACGGATGTAGGTACCTTCGGAGACCGTGGCCTCGAAAGTGACAAAAGGGTGGCAGTAGTTAAGAAACTTCATCTCATAGATGGTGGAGTGGATGGTGTTGAGCTTCACCTCTTTGCCTTCGCGGGCCAGATCGTAGGCGCGTCTTCCATCGATCTTTTTGGCACTGAAGATCGGCGGATAGTACTCAAGCTCGCCTTCAAGTGAAGCGACGGCCTCTTTGACTTTTGCTTCGTCCAAGGCATCGAGTGTGTCGATCTGTTTGACCATCTCGATGTCAAGCGAGTCTGAATGTGCACCCAGCCACAAAGTGGCACGGTAGCGCTTGGGCGTTTTGTTTAAAAAACGAAAGAGGGAGGTGTATTTTCCAAAAGCCACAATGAGGACACCTTTGGCGAAAGGGTCCAAGGTCCCGGAAAATCCTGCCTTTGCGGCATTATACTTCCATTTGAGCCGTGAAAGGTATTGATTCGAACCTATATTGGACGGTTTATACGCCACAAAAAGGCGATCGATATTGTCTCGTTTTTGTTTGGCCATTGTACTAGAGGCGCTCCACGAAAGAGGCGAGGATGTCACGCTGGGTACCGCCGAAATTTATCTTGAGTTTGAACTCACGGCCCGCTTTCGAGACACCGAGTACGCGTCCGGGACCAAAGATCTTGTGACGGACCAGGTCCCCTTTTTTAAAGGCGGTGTTCTGCTCGACTTTGAGGGAGCCTTCACAGAGACCCGACTCGGTCAGAAAACGGCTCTTGCTCAGGTCGGTCCTGCGCCCTTTGTAGAAGCGGCTGTTGACATGCGAAAGGGTGAGTGTGTCTTTGGCCCGGGTAAAGGCGACATAACCCAGACGGCGCTCCTCCTCGGTGTCGCTGCCGTCACCGATAAGCGGCAGGAACCCCTCCTCCATACCGATGATGAAAAGGTGTTTGAACTCCAGACCCTTGGAGGCGTGGATACTCATGATGTAGATGCTTTCGCCTTCGACTTCGTCCTGGTCGCTCTGGAGGGTAAGCTCGTTTAAAAACTCATCGAGTGTGGCCTCGGGAGACTGTTTGATGAAGTCGCGGAAGAGACCGTAGAACTCATCCATATTGGCAACACGTTCACTCTCGTCAGGCATGTTTTTGTAGATCTCTTTGAGTTTGAAACGCTCTTCAAGGGCATCAATGAAGTCATAAGTGGAGTGTTCTGCGACCAGAACGACTTCGTCGATGTCGGCAACAAACTTTTTGAGTGTCTGTGTATTTTTCTTCTTGACCAAAGCTTCGAGCTCCGCTACGCTGCTCTCTTTGATAAAGTCATACATCGAGATCGCTTTGGCGATCGCAGCCAACTCGATCTTCTCGACACTGGCTTTACCGAGACCGCGTTTGGGTTTGTTGATGATGCGCTTCATCGAGAAGTTGTCATGCGGGTTGGTGATAAGACGGATGTAGGAGATAAGGTCTTTGACCTCCGCCCGGTCGTAAAAGCGCAGACCGCCGACAAGTTTATAGGCGATGCCCGCTCGGTTGAGCCCCTCTTCGAGTGAACGTGAAAGCGCATTGACGCGGTAGAGAATGGCGATCTCTTCGGGTGATACGCCACTGTTGATCAGTTCGGTAACTTTAGAAGCGATCTTACGCGCCTCTTCGTTCTCATCGTGGGAGCTGAGTGTGACAACGGACTCTCCGCCCTCACGCGTCGCTATCAGTTTTTTACCCAGGCGTGAACGGTTATGCTGGATCAGTTCGTTGGCAACGTTCAGGATCGCTGCGCGGGAGCGGTAGTTGTGTTCGAGTTTTACAACGGTTGTGTTTTCAAAGTCCTCATGGAACTCCAGAATGTTGCGTACATGCGCCCCGCGCCAGCCGTAGATACTCTGGTCGTCATCACCGACAACACAGAGGTTATTGTGGGTCTGGCAGAGCTTACGGAGGAGTCTGAACTGAAGCTCATTGGTATCCTGGTATTCGTCGATCATGATGTACTGATACTGTTCGCTCGTGCGTTTGGCAAGCTCTTCATTCTCATCGAGAAGTTTGTAGGTCAGAGCCAGTAGATCATCAAAGTCGACCAGGTTGTTTTCAAGCAGGTAGGCTTCGTACTCTTCATAGATCTTTGCGATCTGCTTGTAGTTTTTCAATTCGGCCTGTGCATAGGCCTCGCCCGGCGTGATCAGTGAGTTCTTGTAACGCGATATCTCGCTGGCGATCAGGGGAAGCGGCAGCTCGCTGTTGATCTTTTTCAAGATACGTTTTTTATCGTCGGTGTCGATGACGACAAAGTTGTTCTGGCGCTTGAGCAGATGGATGTTGAATTTCAAAAAGAGCAGACCGAATTTGTGAAAGGTACAGAGCAGTGGCGGGTAGGAGGTCGGCTTGATCATAGAAAAGGCACGCTCGCGCATCTCTTTAGCCGCTTTGTTGGTAAAGGTGAGCGTCAGGGTGTTGTTGGGTGCGATGCCGACAACATCCAACAGATAGGCCAACCGTGAGGTGATCGTCTTGGTCTTACCGCTGCCGGCTCCGGCTAAGATAAGTAAAGGACCATCGATCTGTTTAACCGCTGAGCTTTGTGATTCATTTAAATTGGTAAATATTTTATCCATGAAGGCTACTGTCTTTTTTAGTATATATAGTTTGATTATAGCAAAATTGATTTAAACAATGGCGGTGCATGGCATTTTGACCTGTTATTAACAGTATCTGCGCTTTACTGTTCATTTATAAAAATTATATTGTCAATTTATAATCACAAAAGCGTTTAATAAGAAATGATTATCCTTCTACCTTGTATTTATTTATAATTCTGCGTTATAATGTTTCTAATATTATTATCATACATAAAAGGACAGCTTATGTTAAAAGACTTTGCAAAACTCCATACTTTTTTGACAGTTATCAAAGAGAAGAGTTTTTCCAAGGCATCTGCCAAATTGGGAATCTCTCAGCCTGCAGTAACACAACAGATAAAATTTATCGAAGAGTACCTTGATACTAAAATCGTTGAGCGAAAGAAAAACGGTATCAAATTGACAAAAGAGGGTGAAGATCTTTACCGCATCGCGGTACGTCTTGAAAAAGCGATCAACGCAAGCGAGAAGGATCTACTCAAGATCATCAATAAAGATTTTACATTTATTATGGGTTCATCGTACGCTATCGGTAACTACATCATGCCACGTTATCTTGGTGCGATAAAAGAGAAAATAAATAATGAAGTCTATATGAATGTCGGCCTCTCCGAAGAGCTGATCGACGCGATTGAAGACAAAAAGATCGATGTCGCCTTGATCGAATCACCGGTTTTTAGAGACGGGATTATTTACCGGGAGTGGATGGATGATGAGCTGGTTGTCTTTTCAAACCAGCCGATCCCGAAACAGCTTCGCCGTGACGACATGTATACTTTTGACTGGATCTGTCGCGACGAGAAGTCGCACACACGCCGTATTATGTCCGAGGCTTTTGACGAGATCGGTGTCGAGTGTGCAAGTTTTAATGTTATCGGTGTGGTCCAGAGCCCGACAGCGATCAAAGAGTCGGTTATGCGTTCGCCTAAAGATTCTGCCCGTCCGGTCGTATCGGTGATCTCACGTCATGTTATTCAAGATGAGTTGGCAAACGGTACACTTTTTGAAGCGCGTCTTAAAGGTCAAAAGATAGAGCGCAAACTCTATATCGCTTATGGTAAAGACCGTAAACATGATGCATTCGTAGACAATGTCGTCAACTATCTGCTGTCACTCAAAGTCTCTAAATCGTAACTACAGCCACATTGTAACAGAGGGCCCGCTCCCCCGGTTCTCTAAAAATCCATTCAAACAGTTTTCACTGTTTTTACGAGCATGAATAGTCGTAAATTTTCATGCCTCTTCTTCTAAATGAGATATCAGAGTTTGTAAATGAGACCTAGCTGCAGGCTGTCACCGCGGGCACTTTCGATATCGGCGCCCTCATATTCAAACGAGAGCTCCAGATGATGCGTAAATGAATATTCAACACCAACTGCCCAATTGATACTCTGGTCAGTCCCTTTGATCCCTAAACTTCCAAGATCTTCATACTCGTACCCGTAACCGACTTTTCCCAATGCGATAAAATGGGTGGTTACAGGATAGGTCAAGACGGCATTTGCGCCATAAGTATAAAACGAAGCGTTGTCTGATTCCGTTTCGTCTGTCGGAAGGGTCTCTTTGACATTCACTCTTGCATATGAACCGTCGAGTTCAAGGGCAAAATATTCTGTGAATGAGTAACCCAGGTCAAAACCTACACCGTAACCGATATCGCCATCAAGTGTTGACTCCTCATGCGAGATTGTGTCTCCCAGGGTAATGATAATCTTTGGTTCAACATAGACACCTGTATGTGTTGCCAGTTCTGAACTGTGCGATTCTGCACAGGCACTGTTTGTCAAGGCGGCTAAAGCAAAGCCTGCGACGGCTGTTTTTTGCAATGTTTTCTTCATAATTATCCTAAGGTAAATTTTTGAGGCAGTGTATCTTATATGCATCGATATCGCTATATATAAATTATTGAATATCATGTTAATTCTGTTGATTCGATTTTGAAGATGCTTGTCCGGCAATATGTTACAATACCCCTAAAATAGAAAGATTTAAAATGAAGAAAACACTTACATTTATCGGCAACGGCAACATGGCGCTCTCCATTGCACAAGGTCTGAAAGATGACTATGCCATCGAGGTGATCGGCCGCAGTATGGCAAAACTTGACGCTTTTGAGGCAGCATTGGACTGCAGTATCAAGAAGTCACTGATGAACGGTGGTGACATCCATGGTAAAACTGTCGTCTTATGTGTCAAGCCTTACAATGTGCAAGAGGTCGGGGCACAGTTGGTGGGAGAGGCTAAAGTCGTCTATTCGGTTTTAGCCGGAACGACCCTTGAGACACTCTCGTCAAAGATGAAAACCAAAGCGGTCGTCCGTGCCATGCCAAACCTTGCAGCAACGGTGCAAAAGTCAATGACAACGTTGACGGGCGACACTGCTTATCAGGAAGAGGCCGAGCAGCTTTTCAGTGGTATCGGTGCGGTCAGATGGCTCGGTTCTGAAAAAGAGATCGATATCGCAACGGCACTCGCCGGTTCAGGACCGGCTTACCTGGCGCTGATGGCAGAAGCGCTGGCTGACGGTGCGGTGAAACAGGGTCTGAAACGTGATGACGCCATGGCTATAATGCGCGGTCTCTTCGGCGGTTTCGGCGAACTTATCCAGAACATTCATCCGGCACTGCTCAAAGACGGTGTCATGAGCCCGGGCGGTACAACGGCTGCAGGCTACGGTGCGTTGGAAGACGGCAACGTCAGAGCCGCCTGTATCGATGCGATCCAGAGAGCCTACAAAAAAGCGGTCGAACTCTCCTAAAATTGAGGTGATGTAAATCACCTACCCCTCCAAAAGTAAATCCCAAAAACATAACAATGAAACAGACGAAGCGCCACTTCAAGTTTAAAGTGCAACAGATATAAAATTCAACAGGCGGGTACATATAAAGGGACAGGACAAAAGCAGGCCTCAGCAGAGGTCATCTAATTGCGCTAATGTCCGCGAATTATCAGGACCAACAGTCCAATGCATACCCGAAGGGGCAGACCCTGGGCGGGATTACAGGGCCAAAGCCCCATGCAGGACAGAATTAAATTCTGTGTCGTAAAATCCAGTATCGTAAAAACAAGAGCAGTTTTAAAAAAACCATTCGTTTAATTAGCGTAATTCGATGATAAAGAGAAGAGGCTAAACTACTCTAGACTAAAAGTCTATTTTCTATAATTTGTCATCCCAAACTTGATTTGGGATCTACTGCATCTTAGATGCAGATGACAATCGCATTGTCATAAAGAGCTGGATCTGTGACCAAAGGAAATACCTTTAGGTAAATCGAGTTCAAAATGACTGTTGTTGCACTCTGTACTTGAATTGACGAAGCATTGCTGTACGTGAGCTGTTTGTCGATATTGAGAAAGAATAATGTTTTGAAAAAAGAGAATAAAAAAGCTTGCTTTCAAAGCAATTTTTTCTTTAATCAAGGCGGAAATGAGTGAAGTGTACTTCTGTACATAAGCTCTTTGACAACGCAGAGTAAAGGAAAAAGTGTTTTGAAAGTGGTGGCTTATCTCGGAATCGAACCAAGGACACAATGATTTTCAGTCATTTGCTCTACCGACTGAGCTAATAAGCCACTATAGAAGTTAAAAGACTTAATAAAAAGACGTGGTGGCTCATCTCGGAATCGAACCAAGGACACAATGATTTTCAGTCATTTGCTCTACCGACTGAGCTAATGAGCCATATCTATTTTATTAAGAGGCGAAAGTATATCGATAGGAGCTTGAATATTAGCTTAGGTAATTGACAAATTAAGACAATTTGTTGACAGCTTCTTTAAAACGTTCACCGCGGACGGCATAAGAGGGAAACTGGTCAAGGCTTGAGGCGGCCGGAGAGAGCAGGGCAACGCTTTTTTTGTCGTGGTGAGCGGCAATCTCTTTTACTGCCTGTTCGATAGTGGAGCTGGCAGTGAACTTGATATTGTTCGCTTGTGCAAGAAGGTTAAGACGCTCTTCGTTTGAGCCAAGCGTGTAGATCTCTACATCATAGTTGCGCAGTGCATCAAAGAGGGGCTGGAGTTCTACCCCTTTATCATCACCGCCGAGGATAAGATGGATGTGCTGCTCTTTATAACGCTCCAAAGCAGCCAGCGTTGCATCGATATTGGTCGCCTTGGTGTCATTGACCCAGAGACGCCCCTTTTTGTCGTGTAACTCTTCCTGACGGTGCGGGTCGAGCATAAAGGCGTTTATCTTGTCGTAGTCGATCGTGTCATAAAGGATCTTTTCGACCCCCATGGCAATGACGGCGTCAAGCAGAAAGGCTCCTTTGAACTTCACCTTCTCTGTATCGATACCAAAGTAGTCTGCCAGCTCCCGGTCATTATCATACGTGATCAAAAAAGCATCTGTTTCAACGTCTGCAAATGCTTTGGGAACAATCGCTACTTCCCCCTCTTTCATAGAGGCAAGCGGTTTGAGCTTCGCCTTGAAATACTCCTCATAACTGCCGTGCCAAGAGAGGTGGTCGGGGGCAATCGGCAGCAGAAGATAGATGTTGGGTCTGGCCTCGTTGGTGTAGTGGAGGGTAAAGGAGCTGGTCTCCAGGATCCAGATCGGGGCATCGATATCGAGGTCGGCGAGAGGGGTGCCGATATTACCGCCGGCCTGTGAACCTTTTTCGGCAAGAAGGTGCTGCAGCATCTGTGTGGTCGTTGTCTTTCCGTTGGTACCGCTGATCCAGATATTGAACGGAAGCTTTTCCATTTTGAGCGGTGATGAGCTGCCGAGGAAAAGGTCATATTCACTTATAAGGTTCTGTGCACGTTGGATAAGAACATGTTTCGGGGGCATACCCGGCGAAGGGATCTCTATGGAAGAGTATTCGGGTTCAAAGGCATCGGTGGGTTGGAGTCTGTTGCTGTTTTCATCTTTAAAAGGCTTTGTGACGTTGTCGTCATAGAAGTTGGCCGGTCCATGATGTCTGGCGATCGCCTTGGTTGTGACGCCGTATCCAAAAAGTGTAAGGTTGAGTTTTTTTTTCACGGTCGGCCTGACTTAACGGATTTTCAAAGTGATGAGCGCCAGCAGGTTTGAGAGCATGGCAATGATCCAGAAACGGACAATGATCTTGTTCTCCGCCCACTGTTTCATCTCAAAATGGTGGTGGATAGGGGCCATTAAGAAGACGCGCTTTTTTCGAAGTTTGAAACTGCCCACCTGCAAGATGACTGAGATGGTCTCGATAACAAAGATAAAACCGATCAATATCAGTAAAAATTCGCTTTTAGAGATGATCCCCATATACCCGATAAAAGCACCGAGTGTCAGTGAACCGCTGTCGCCCATGAAGACGGCAGCCGGATGACAGTTAAACCACAGGAAACCGACCAACGAACCGACAAGAGCACTGGCAATGATCGCCACTTCACCGACCGGAAAGTTGGGTAAAAGCAGGTAGTCGCTGATGACCGCATTTCCGGTAATATAAACGAGAATCGCGAGTGTCAGCAGCGCAAATATGGAAGGGACGGTGGCCAAACCGTCAAGTCCGTCTGTCAGGTTGACCGCATTGGAAGCACCGACCATAATAAATGCCCAGAAAATGATCGCCCAATACCCCATATCTATAAGCGGTGCTTTGTAAAATGGTACGTAAAGGTCAGTGTTCATGTTCGAGAAGTGGCAGAGAAAAAAGGCGATGGCTCCGGCTGCAAGGAACTGCAAGAGCATTTTCGCACGCGCGCTAAGCCCTGCCAGGTTGGCGTTTTGTTTGATCTTGGACCAATCGTCCTGAAACCCGATCAGTGAAAAGAAGAGCAGGGTCAAGAGACCGCCGATGGCATAAGGATCAAAGATCTTTACGCTCATTAACGAAGCGGCGATCGTAGCCATAATAAAGACGATCCCGCCCATTGTCGGTGTCTTTGCTTTGGCCTGATGCGTGTCCGGAGCCCAGTCGTTAATGGGCTGCACACTTGATGTCTTTTGTGCCCATCGGATAAAACGCGGCATTAAAAACATAGTAAGTATCAGTGCGATAAAAAAGGCGAATCCTGCCCGCAGAGTGATGTATTGAAAGAGGTTGATGTTGAGGGTTTCATAGAACCAATATAGCATTGCAATCCAGACCAGGGTTAATAATAGAGCCTATAATTAGGACTCAGATATTATTTTAGAAGCACCCTTTAATAATAAATAATAATCAATGTAAAAGCGACATTTTAATATAATCCGTGCACATTTTACCTTTAAAGGATTAGGTTTGGCTAAAAAAGCGATACTGGTAATCACCGATGGTATAGGTTATAGCCCTAAAACAGAGGCGAATGCTTTCCATAAAGCAACAAAACCGACCTACGACAAACTATTTAAAGAGGCACCGCATTCATTGATCGATACCTTTGGTCTGAGTGTCGGTCTTCCTGAAGGGCAGATGGGTAATTCGGAAGTGGGGCATATGTCTATCGGTTCCGGACGCGTACTCTATCAGGATCTTGTCAAGATCTCTCTTGCCATTGAGGAACAGAACCTTGCGAGCAACCCGGAGTTGACGAAGCTATTGAAGAGTTCAAAGACACTGCATCTTGTCGGGTTGATGAGCGACGGTGGCGTGCATTCGCATATTGAGCATCTTATCGGTCTGGCGGAGATCGGTGCAAAAGCAGGTAAAACAGTCTGGCTGCACCTCTTGACAGACGGCCGTGACGTCTCACCCAAATCGGCAAAACTCTATCTCTATCAACTCCAGGCGCATCTGGATGACAGGATCAAGATCGCGACGATCGGCGGACGCTTTTACGGCATGGACAGAGACAACCGTTGGGAACGTGTTGAAAAAGCGTATGATGCCATTGTCAATGCAGAACCGAAAACAGACAACACTCCGAGTGATTACATTGAGAACTCCTATGCAAAAGAGGAACTCGACGAGTTTATCGTTCCGACTGCTTTCGAAGGGTATGACGGTATGCAAGAGGGTGATGCTGTTTTGACCTTTAATTTCAGAAGTGACCGCATGCGCGAGTTGGTTACAACGCTGGGTGCGGAAACATTCGAACATTTTAAACGTAAAGATATCAAACTCAATGTAGCAACGATCACCGAGTATGATAAAAGTTTTACATACCCTGTACTTTTCAAGAAAGATACACCTAAAAACACTTTGGCCGAGGTGATCTCAAATGCCGGACTACGTCAGCTTCATACCGCTGAAACAGAAAAATATGCCCATGTCACTTTCTTCTTTAACGGCGGAATCGATGAGCCTTATCTGAACGAATCACGTGTATTGATCCCGAGTCCGAATGTAAAAACCTATGACATGCAGCCTGAGATGAGCGCGCCGGCTGTCGGTGACGCAGTGCTGACTGCTATGGATGAAGCTTATGACTTTATTGTTGTCAATTTTGCCAATGGAGATATGGTCGGACATACCGGTAATATTGATGCGGCTGTCAAAGCAGTCGAGACGGTCGATCATGAGCTGGGCCGTATAATCGAAAAGGCCAAAGCGAACGGCTATGCAGTCGTCTTGACTTCTGACCATGGAAACTGCGAAGAGATGCGTGACGATGCAGGTAATGTCCTGACTAACCATACGGTTGGAAAAGTGTGGTGTTTCGTCATTGCCGAGGGTGTCGAAAAAGTGGAGTCCGGTGCGCTTAACAATGTCGCACCGACAGTCTTGAAACTCATGAATATTGAAAAACCGGCAGAGATGGATCACGCACTGATATAGTGTTAGCACTTTTAGCTTATAATGCTCGATAATAATTTAAACGAAAAAAGGACATAGATGAAATTTAGTGGTAAAAATGTTTTAGTAACAGGTTCAAGTCGCGGGATCGGTGCTGAGATCGCGAAAGTGCTTGCTACATTTGGTCTAAAAGTATGGGTACACTACCGAAGCGGTGCCGAAGCTGCTGAGGCTGTTAGAGCTGAGATCATTGCCAATGGCGGAGAGGCTGAGGTGATCGGCTTTGATGTAAGTGACGAAACTGCTTTTGTAGAAGGCATTAAAACCATTGTTGCTGCGGATGGTGAGTTCTCTTACCTTGTCAACAATGCAGGTATTACGAACGATAAACTGGCGTTACGTATGAAAACAGAAGATTTTATGTCAGTGATCAATGCGAACTTGACATCAGCCTTTGTAGGCTGCCGCGAGTCTATGAAAGTGATGCGTAAAAAGAAGTTTGGTGCGGTTGTTAACATTGCGTCAATCGTTGGTGAGACCGGTAATGCAGGTCAGACCAACTATGCTGCTTCCAAAGGCGGTGTCATCGCTATGACCAAATCGTTTGCTATTGAAGCGGCAACGAGCGGTATCCGTTATAATACGATCACTCCGGGTTTCATCGCCACTGATATGACGGATGAGCTAAGTGATGAGATCAAAGATGCTTTTACCGCCAAGATCCCGATGGGACGTTTTGGCTATGCCAAAGAGGTGGCGGAAGCGACCGCATTTTTACTCTCTGACCACGCCTCATACATTACGGGAGAGACTTTGAAAGTCAACGGCGGCATGAACATGGCTTAGAAGCTTCAGCTTCAGCGTATCTCGCCCAACAGTTTGGTTAATGTACGCTATCGGCTGAACATTTTGGACAATCTACGCAAAATCTAAAATTTCTAATAGCTCTTTTGCATTTAAGATGAGCTGGGTCTGCCCCTTGGGCATTGCCATCTTCTTATAATTCAACATTCAACATTTAACAGTATTACCCCTCCCTGTTACCCATGGTATCAACGTTTAAAAGTGTTATGGATTCACTCATTGCTTAAGCTTATTGTGCTATACTTTCCGAAATTTTTTAATAAACAGGAGCTGTTATGGCACTTATCGATGATATCAAAGAAGTAGTTGTTGAGCAACTAAGCGTGAACCCAGATGAGGTTAAAGAAGAATCCAAATTTGTTGAAGATCTAGGTGCAGACAGCCTTGATGTTGTTGAATTGGTTATGGCTCTTGAAGAGAAGTTTGATATCGAGATTCCTGATGATGAAGCAGAGAAGATCCAAACAGTTCAAGACGTTCTTAACTACGTAGAAAATAAAGCGTAATTTAAAGGCTTCGGCCTTTTTCAATGTTTTAAAATGAGAGCTTTTCGAAGCTGATATTTAAGAACATTTATCATTTTTAGGAGATTAATGTGAGAAGAGTTGTAGTTACAGGTATTGGTATGATCAATGCAGTCGGAAATGATAAAGAGAGCGCTTTCAAAGCAATTTGTGACGGTGTTTGCGGTATTGATACGATCACACTGTTTGATCCATCTGATTATTCGGTGAAAATTGCAGGTGAGGTCAAAGATTTTGATCCGACAACCGTAATGGAAGCCAAAGAGGTCAAAAAAGCGGACCGCTTTATTCAACTTGGGCTCAAAGCAGCGCAAGAAGCGATGGAAGATGCCAAGTTGGGTGACGACCTTGATATGGAACGTTTCGGTATTGCAGCCGCTTCAGGGATAGGTGGCCTTCCTTCTATTGAGAAGAGCTCTATTATCCTGAATGAACGCGGTCCACGCCGTATCTCTCCTTTCTTTATTCCGGGTGCCTTGGTAAACATGCTTGGCGGTTTTGTCTCTATCGACCATAACCTAAAAGGGCCGAACCTTTCAGCTGTAACGGCTTGTGCAGCAGGTACACACGCTATTTCCGAAGCGGCAAAGACCATTATGTGTAATGGTGCAGAACGTATGTTGGTTGTTGCAGCAGAGTCAGCTATTACCGGCGTCGGTATAGGCGGTTTTGCATCGATGAAAGCACTTTCGACGAACAATGACGAAGCGAAGACAGCGTCTCGTCCATTTGATGCAAACCGTAACGGTTTTGTTATGGGTGAGGGTGCAGGTGCACTTGTTCTTGAAGAGTATGAAGCGGCTGTTGCCCGTGGTGCAAATATCTATGCTGAACTGGTCGGGTTCGGTGAGAGCGGTGATGCCAACCATATTACAACGCCAAGTCTGGACGGTCCTCTACGTGCGATGCAAGCAGCTTACAAAATGGCAGGCGAACCAGAAGTCGATTATGTCAATGCACACGGTACGTCTACACCGGTCAATGACAAAAACGAGACCGCAGCACTTAAAGAGCTTTTCGGCGGTAAAGAGAACTGCCCTCCTGTCTCTTCGACAAAAGGTCAAACAGGTCACTGCCTTGGTGCAGCAGGCGGTATCGAAGCGGTTGTCTCAATTATGGCAATGCGTGACGGTATTGTTCCTCCAACGATCAACTATGAGACACCTGATGAGAACTGTGATCTTGATATTGTCCCAAATACGGCACGTAAAGCAGAGCTGAACTGTGTTATGAGTAACTCTTTTGGTTTTGGCGGCACAAACGGTGTTGTCATTTTCAAAAAGATATAGGCAAGGACTGAAGTTTTGGCTACATACCTCGATTTTGAACAAAAAATCAAACAGATTCAAGAAGATATCATCTCTGCAGAGGTTCGTCACGACAAACATGCTGCAGAGATCCTTCAGAGTGATCTTGAAAAAGAGGTAGCGAAGACCTACAAAAACCTCTCTCCATACCAGGAGTTACAGCTTGCCCGTCATGCTGATCGCCCTTACGCTCTGGATTATATTAATCTGTTAATGACCGATAAAGTTGAACTTCACGGCGACCGTCACTTTGCTGATGATGCAGCGATTGTCTGCTATATGGGTTATATCGGTGGTCAACGTACGGTGGTCATCGGTGAACAGAAGGGACGCGGTACCAAGAACAAGCTCAAACGCAACTTTGGTATGCCAAACCCTGAAGGTTACCGTAAAGCACTTCGTGTTGCCAAGCTGGCAGAGAAGTTTAATCTTCCGCTGCTTATGCTCATCGACACTCCGGGTGCCTACCCGGGCCTGGGTGCCGAAGAGCGTAACCAGTCTGAAGCAATTGCCCGTAATCTTCTTGAACTGGCACAGCTCAATACCATCACTGTTTCGGTTGTGATTGGCGAGGGCGGTTCCGGTGGAGCACTGGCTATCGGTGTTGCAGACAAGCTGGCGATGATGCGTTACTCCGTCTTCTCTGTCATCTCTCCGGAAGGGTGTTCAGCTATTCTTTGGAACGATCCCTCTAAAGTAGAGGCTGCAACCAAGGCCCTTAAGATCACGAGTTCAGACCTTAAAGGCCTTGACCTGATCGATGATGTGATCGATGAGCCGCTTATCGGTGCCCACCGCAACAAAGAAGGTGCAGCTGACGCTATCGGTGATTATTTCCTGAAGTGTGTCAACGAACTTGGAGCATTGAGCTCTGAAGAACGTATGGATCAACGTTATAACCGTCTGGTCAGCATGGGCGCCTACGCAGAATAATCTCTCTTTTTTTGACTCTCCGTAATGCGGGGAGTACCTGCATTTCCTATTAACTTCTTTTTTTATTTCACGTATACATTTTTAAAGAGACAAAATTCTGATCTCTCCTTCGCGACACTCTAATGCGGTGTTACCGCAAAAACGTACCGTTAAAAATGGGTATGATTAGAGGTGCACTGAATTGAGACAAGTCTATCCGTTGTCAGGCATCTCCATAAGAGGATCAAATTTAGGGCGTTTAAATCGTTTTGCCTGTTTTGAAAAGAGTATTAACTCTTCTACCGTTTGGATCTCATCATCAATAAGCTCCAAGGACTTCAAAAAGAGTTTAGCCGTTGTAATAGCATCTGATAGTGCACGATGATGCGTTGCAGTATGGTGAAGTGCAAGAGATTCATTAAGATAGTTCAAACCATAGCGATATGACGAGAAGGTACGTTCGGCAAGATCGATACTGCAAAGTGAGCGGTTTAACATAGGCTGCATACCAAGTTTTTGATACATAGCCGAGATGAAACCGTAGTCGAATTTAACAGCATGGGCAACAAAGACGTCTGTCCCTAAAAAAGCTTTAAATTCATTGAGTACGCGTTGAAGCGGCGGGGCATCTTTCGTATCTTCCACACTGATACCTGTCAATTCGGTAATGTGTTTCGAGATCTCATCACACTGTACCAGACTCTCATATTGATCAACGATCTTGCCGTTTTGAATCTTCACGGCACCAATCTCTATGATCTGATGTTTTTCAGGTTTAGAGCCGTTTGTCTCTATGTCGACAATGCAAAAACTCGCGTCTTTGATCAACTGTGTATTGGTCTTAAAATAGTAACGGTTGTTTTTGACAATGATCTCGAGACCCTGGGCAGATGCCAGTAACAGCTCAAGCTCAAGTGACTCGTCAAGAAAAGGGCGCAGTTCTGTAATGTCGGCACCCTTTTTGGAAGCAAGTTTCAGAGAAGTTTTGTGATCAAAGGGACGCATTAAAGCGAACTCTTTTTAGCATTGCGAATAAAATTTTTGACTTTAACAGGATCTTTGACCCCTTTGGCCGCCTCAACACTTGAACTGACATCAACACCATAAAAGCCGTATTCCAAGGTCTCATGAACGTTCTCCGGGCTTAACCCGCCTGCGAGGATAATGTGGCTGTTGTCTTTGCCTCTGAACCACTCCAGGTTAAGACGCTTTCCCATGCCGCCATAGGCTTCACAATAGGCATCAACCAGACGGTATTGACCGTCGAGAGTAGAGATGTCCTCTTCCGATACAGCTCTTGTGACTTGAACATAGGGGAGTGAAAGTTGTTCCAAGGTCTCCTGAGGGGCTTCAAAGTGGATCTGCGCCAAGGTAATGCCGCTCTCTTCACTCATACGGTTGATAGAGGTGGCATCTTCATTGACAAAGAGGCCTACTTTTTCGACAAAGGGAGGCAGTCTTTCGATGATCTTCTTGGCCTTTTGAGGTGTAATAAATCGGGGGGAGGGAGGGTAAAAGACAAAACCGAGTGCGTCGGCACCGGCGTCGATGGCCATTTTGGCATCTTCGTATGTCGTGATACCGCAGATCTTTACACGCACATTGCCTCTTTACGGACGAAGGTTTTGAATAGCTGTTTCAAAACTCTCGTGTTTGAAGACATAAGAACCGGCAACACAGACGTCTACACCTGCTTCTTTCAGCACCCCGATATTTTGACCCGTGACACCGCCATCGATCTCAATGAGGCACTCCGGATTTAACTTGTCGCGCAGGACTTTAAGACGTTTGATCTTTTCGACAACTGTCGGGATAAAGGTCTGACCACCGAAACCGGGATTGACACTCATAACCAACACCATTTCAAGATCAGGAAGCAGGTACTCGATGGCTTCAGCCGGTGTGTGCGGGTTTAAAACGACAGCCGGTTTGATACCAAGAGATCGGATGTACTGTATTAAGCGGTGCGGATTTTTCTCTTCTTCAATATGAAAAGAGATGTAGCCCGGCTTTAAAGGTGCAAAGAGATCAACAAAAAAGGTGTTGTTCTCAACCATAAGATGAATGTCTAACGGTTTTGTCGCTGCTTGGGCAATGGCAGAGACCACAACCGGCCCTATGGTAAGGTTGGGGACGAAATGGCCATCCATCACATCAACATGGACAAGATCACAACCGGCGTCACAGATCGCTTTGACGTCGCGTTCGAGGTTACCGAAATCGGCAGAGAGTACACTTGGGGCTACTAACATATCAGACTACTTTTGTTTTTTGTAATTTTAGCGAAACTTCCTTATTGATTACGCTATAATTATCGATAACCCGAATTAAAAGTTTGTCCATTTATTTGTTAAGCTCATTTTTTGCTTTACATAGATATAATGCGCAACTTAAAAACTTACGCAAGGATACCCTATGGCAAGAAAATGTGCAATAAGTGGTAAAGGCCCGATGGCTGGAAATAATGTATCTCACGCAAAAAACAGAACTAAACGTCGTTTTTTGCCAAACCTTAGAACAGTACGTGTCACACTAGAAGACGGTACTACTCAAAAGATCAGAATTTCTGCTAAAGAGCTTCGCACACTTAAGAAGAATTCGTAACCGTTAAGGTTAAATTTTGAACCTGACAACCAGGCTTCGAAAATTTCTAAATTGGGAGGAAACTCCTAAACCCGACCCATCTATACTTCCCGATTTTTATTCTAATCTTCACGCGTTCCGTCTCCCAATAGTATTTACCGTCATCACCATGTTAATTGGTACATTAGGCTATATCGTTATCGACGACTTTACGCTCATGGATGCCATCTATCAGACAGGTATTACCTTTACAACGGTTGGGTTTGGAGAGATAGCTCCTATTTCGGATGCGGGTCGGATCTTTACGATCACACTTATTATTACGGGATTTGCCGTCTTTTCAATGGCCGTAGGTATTATGGTCACTGAGTTAAACCGGGGTCATCTCTTAAACACAATAAAGGAGCGCAGTATGTTGTACAAAATCGCGCGGCTTAAAAAGCATTTTGTAATCTGTTATCATAATGATTACACCATAGAGGTGACACAGCAACTGCGTGCCAACCAGATCCCTTTTGTTGTGGTTGATCCACGAGAAGATATGGAAGCGATCGCGGAAAAATATAAATACCCCTACTTTATTCAGGATGAGCCCCACACGGAAAAGTCGATGTTGAAATCACATCTGAGTTCAGCAGATGGCATGATTACGCTCTCAGACTCTATTGCAGACAATATTGCCATCATCGCCTCGGTACGTCTGTTTGAAAAAGAGCACTTCATACCGAAACCGTACAACGTGATCTCGGCGGCAGAGACCGAGAGTGATGTCAGTAAACTTAAAAAGCTCGGGGCGGATACCGTTGTATCGGCAACGAAATTGACGGCGCAACGTATTACTGCCATGGCAGCACGTCCGGACATGGAGAACCTTCTGGAAGAGTTCTTATATCAGACAGATACGCCGCTTGATATGGAAGAGGTCTTTGTCCCGAAATACAGCTGGATGGTACTGCGTAAACTCAAAGAGACCCACCTTCGACAGATCGCTAATGTCGCTGTTGTCGGTATGACCAAAAAAGATGGAAAATTTGTACCGATGCCGGATGGAAACAAACTGGTGACAAGCGAGTCAAAACTGCTTGTGATTGGAACCCAAAAAGGGATAAACATTACCAAAGGTATTGTACAAAAACGTCAAAAACCAGAGGAATTGAAATATGTATAAAATTACGAGTAACAGCGAAGGTGTCTGTGCTCCACTTGGCTTTTATGCTGATGGGATATCTGCAGGATTAAAAAAAGAGGGGGCCAAAGATATGGCCTTTGTCTACAGTGACCAGGTCTGTGCTTTAGCGTCGGTTCTGACAACTAACAAGATGGCTGCGGCACCGATCCATCATGCTAAAGGGGTCAAGCAGACAAACTTTGTGATGATCAATTCCAAAAATGCAAATGCTATGACAGGCAAGCCGGGTATGGCTGATCTCGAAGAGATACTCGAAGGTGTCAAGCAGCAACAAAGCGGTCTTATTAACCCTTTAATGAGCTCTACAGGTGTGATCGGGGTGCGTCTTCCAAAAGAGAAGATCCTCGAAGGTGCGAAAAAGTTTGACCTGAGTGTCAAAAACCCTCATGCTGCAGCACAGGCGATCATGACAACGGACCGCTTTTCCAAAGAGATCGCAGTCGATGTTGAACTTGAAGACGGTAAAGTGTTTACAATCGGAGCCATGGCCAAAGGTGCCGGAATGATCAATCCGGCAATGGCGACCATGCTCTGTTATATCACCACCGATGCGCAGATCAATTACATTACGATGCAAGAGATTCTCGAGCGGGTCAATGCCAAAACCTTTAATGCCGCCAGTGTAGACGGTGATACATCAACCAATGATACGGTCTTTTTGATGTCCAATGGACGTGCAGTCTGTCATGATGATGATGCCTTTGAAGAGGCGCTTTTTATTGTGATGGACTTTTTAGCCAAAGAGCTGGTCCGTGACGGGGAAGGGGCGACTAAACTTGTGACGTATCACGTTACAGGAGCCTACAGCAACACTGAAGCTGAGAAGGTGGCCAAGACCCTTTCAAACTCGCTGCTTATCAAAACGGCACTTTTTGGAGAGGACCCCAACTGGGGACGCATCGCCATGTCGGTCGGAGCGAGCGGAGCGATGTGTGACGAAGAGAAACTGACCATCGCGTATGAAGATGTCGTTCTTTTTAAACAAGGTGACAACCTTTTTAACGACGAGATCGAAGTGCTGGCTTCGGAGATCATGAAACGTGATGCCTTTACGATTAATGTCGATCTTGGTATTGGCGGGGGTAGTTTTAAGGCTTATGGGTGTGATCTCGGCAACGAGTACATCAAAATCAACGCGGATTACCGTACTTAAAAGTTTCAGCTTCGGCGCGATTTGCACCGGGGTTCACCTCTCAACGCACAGCAGTGCGTCTTCGGGTTCACACCCGGCACAACTCACACCAAATCTGAAACTTTTATCTGTTTAAGAACTGGTTTAGATGAGGAAGCTAAAAATATTATCGATTTCCGAGAGGTAAATAAATATCTTTTGAGACAATTCGCTCATGTTTGAATGTTTTGCGTATATCCATTTGAGAGCTTAATTGGGCCAGTCCAAAAGATGACAAAATTAAGGTAAAATTAATAGGTTTCAAAAATAATTAAAAGGTTGAAGTATTGGGAATACATGACCCAGTCGATTTATTGTATTACATACCGGATATATTATCAGAATTAAATTCCACTGGAAAAATATCAGTTGATTCTTTAAGAGGAAAGTTAAGATCTGAAAAAGATAATGAAAAGTGGGTGCGACAACAAGAAGACAGAATTAGGCGTGAACTACAAAAAGTTTTTAAACTTCACTATAAAAATAATTCCCCCCACATAAGAGGTTTTCAGACGCGTACAAATTTTTTAGAAAAAGATAGTGATCCAAAATCAATGTATATGGAGTATCTTGTTTACGATGAAATTAGACAACTTGGTAATAAGGGTAAACCTATTATCGAAAAACTAGAGTACATTGTCGCTAAACAAGTAAGAGAGAAAGAAAAATACGCAACCATTCAGTCTATGCTAAAAATTGATCAAGATGAACAACTATTTGAATTATTTACCACACTAAAGAATGTAATACACAATAAAAACGAAATAACATTTTGGTATAAAAAAAATGATTTTTATGAGGCATTCCCTATACAATTGATAAATTTAGAGTACTTTTGGTACTTACAGTGTGAAAATAAGGAGACGGGGGAAATATGGAATGCCAAACTCTCAAGAATAAGAGACCTTGAGATAGGAGAGAGTTTTAAGGACTCAAATAAAGATTATTCAAGTTTATTGAAAAATTCTAAATATGCAATAAACGCATTTCATGCTCCTAGGAATCACTGGGCTCAAGAAGTAGTATTACATATAAATTCAAACATTAAGCCTTCAATATTTGAGTTGCCATTTTTTGAAGAGGGGAAAAACATTAAGCTACTCAAATCAAACAACGTTAAGGAGGGATACACTGCTGTGAAACTCCTAGTATCTAATCCTGCCGAAATATTGCTAATTATTCAAGCATACCAACCTAATATTATTGTCGAGTCTCCAAAATGCTTGAAAAACTATATTAAGCTCACGGCTCAGATGTCCTTAAATGAGATTCATTATAACGAGTTTACTGGGATTGTAGATCTAAAAGAGAATTGTGAAGAGGCATATGGTGAAGCTTCCGAGATTGTCACAAAGTATTTAAAGTAAGTGTTGTATAAGACAGAAAATTACGGAAGATATAATCGAGATTACTGTGAATTTAAAAATCGGTTTTTGAAACCCGATTGAATAAGATAGAATTTTATTGTGCATAGAGAATTGGCCTTCTCTATACACAGGTACTTAAGGATATAGGTTTAGCTTTTTTAAAAAGCTTTCGGATTGTAGCATAATTATTATAAAAGGAGATAATATGCACGATGAAAGAAATAGCTATATAGCACTAAATGATGCTGGTAGCAATGAGGCTCCTCACAGTTGGAGTCTAAAAATCAGCGGAGCAACAATATTCAGTTCTGTAGGTTTTGTCACTGAAGAAGGTGTAAGAAATTGTATTAAGAAAACTCAAGAACTTTCCCGCGAACGTTCTAAGTTTATCATTGTTGATAATACATTTGAGTTTCATGACGAGGATTCATCTGTACTTGGTAAAAGTATTCAATTTACCAGTGCCGATGAAATGGAAAAAGCTATCCATGTGTTTCATGGACAGATGCAAAGCTCTTCTATTATTAGCAGCAATGATTCTGATGAAGAAAAACATCATACCTTTACGATTTTCATAAGCGGTGAAGAACATCAATGGAATAAAAAAACGATCTCTTTTGAAGAGGTTGTCATAGAGTTTTTTGGAAGTTATGATAATAACCCACAAATTTCATATACCGTCGAATACAAGTACAAGAAAACTGACGGGCAATATACTAGTATGGCAGCAGGGGATGTCGTCGAAGTTAAAAACAAAATGAGATTTGAAGTTGACAAAACTGATCGTTCATAATGATGATATCAATCAACTTGTAAAAGATGGCTATGATGTGAGACACATCAACGGCCATATAGTTATAGTTGATATACCATACGTTGATGCTAATAAAACAATACAATACGGAGCCCTCATGTCCCCTTATACACCACAAGGGCTTAAAATTGTACAACGTGATCATACGGTTTTTTTTACAGGTTCACAACCATGTGACAAAAATGGAACTCCCATAGTCGGGAGTTTCGTAAATGGTGCTAATCGTAATGTCGTATGCGGCGAATATAGATCTCAATTCATGTTTTCTAGTAAACCGATGCCGGCGATGAAGTATAGAGATTTTCATCATAAGTTTTCTCAGTATCTTAAACTTTTGATTGCACCTGCGCAGAGTTTAGATTCGAGTGTTACCGCACAATATTTTAGACCTTTACAAGATTCTTATGATGAGGGTGTTTTTAATTATGTTGATACAAACTCTAGCAGAGCCAGTATTACCTCGTCATCTGAAAAAATGAAAGGTCAAAAAATCGGGATTATAGGTCTTGGAGGAACAGGTTCTTATTTACTTGATTTTGTAACAAAAACACCTGTACAAGAGATCCATCTTATTGACGGTGATATTTTTGATTTTCATAATGCGTTTAGAGCACCTGGTGCAGCAGTACATGAGAGGCTGACAGCAAGAGAAAGTAAAGTCAATTATCATAAAAGCAATTATTCCAATATGCATAAAAATATCATTGCTCATGATACTATGCTTGATGGAAGCAATATAGATTTGATCGAGAATTTGGATTTTGTTTTTTTATCGATGGATGCGTCGGAAGAGAAAAAAATTATTTTGGATTATCTGATAGATAAGAATATCCCTTTCATTGATACCGGGATAGGAGTGACATCTATTGAAAGTACAAGTGAGATCCGCGGTCAAGTTCGTATAACAATGGGAATTCCAGACAAATATGAACGTGTCACCAAGCATATATCAACTGTGAAAAGAGATGATGAGGATGAATACCAGCAAAACATACAGATCTCTGAGATTAATGCACTTGCTGCAATAATGTCCGTGATCAAATGGAAAAAGCATTTTGGTTTTTACCACGACTTTGACAAGTCACTCAATCAAATATATGCGATATCGGACGAAACATTATCAAATCAGGATTATGCAGATGAAGAATAGCAATAAATTTACTTTTGAATTTGTAGAAACTATCCCGCGTAAATTGGAAGAGAATGTCTTGTACATATCAACTGAGTTTGAAACGGCAACACATCTTTGCGCCTGCGGGTGCAAAGCAAAGGTAGTAACACCGCTTTCACCTTCAGGATGGACTTTATCTTATAATGGGGTTAGTATTTCGTTAAGTCCATCAATCGGAAATTGGAGTTTAGAATGCCAATCTCATTACTTTATCAAGAAAAACAAGATTGTTTGGTCTGATAAATGGGATGATGAACAAATCGAGGCAACAAGAAGATTTAGAAAAATTGATCGTGAGACTGAGAATGATAAAATCAGCTCACAAAGTGATCAAGAGATCCAAGCAGAAAGTATAAGTGAAAAAAATAATTGGTTTCTAGGTCTTTTTAAGAGCTTTTTTAAAAGCTAGTGATGAGATGATAGCCTTACTTTGTCAAGAGGAAGTATATTTTATTGACATGCTTCCCATAACATAAATATTGGCGTATTAAAATATGAGTCTAAATCAATACTTTTGTCAGTAACATTAGTTCTTGTAAATGACATAAAAGTTCCAGCTTCGGCGCGATTTGCACCGGGGTTCACCTCTCAACGCACAGCAGTGCGTCTTCGGGTTCACACCTGGCACAACTCACACCAAATCTGAAACTTTTTACTGTTCAAGAACTGTTTAAGATGAGCTTCGCCATCTTTCTTAACGCTTAACGCTTAACGCTTAAACTGTCTAGTCTCACCACGTTGTTGATAAAGAGTTAAATAGAGGATTAAATAAGAAAGCGATAGCCTGAAACATTTCAGAGTTGAAAGAGAAGAGAGATGCAACAGAGCTATCATAGCAATGCGAAGACCAATTCGCATCTGCGTAAGAGTATACAAGAATCTGATTTAAGTAACAATGCTTTAGCTATAACCTATGGTGTCAGTCAACAGACTGTCAGCAAATGGCGGAACCGGACGAGTACAGAAGATAAGAGTTCAAGACCTAAAAAGATCTACTATGCATTAGATCCCTTGGAGAAAGAGACCATTCGAGTCGTTCGGACGATGACATGGATGGCCCTGGATGATCTGGTCGATACGATACAGAGCGTAATCCCTCACGCTAAGCGCTCAACAGTTTCAAGAACACTTCAATACTTCGAGATATCCAAAGTCCCCCAAGAGAAAAAAGCTGAAGCAAAGAAGTTCAAAGAGTATGAACCCGGCTACTTGCATATGGACGTCACGTATCTGCCAAGAATAGATGGCGCGAAGTACTATCTGTATGTTGCGATAGACCGTGCTACACGTGTGATGTACTATAAAGTCTATACAAATAGACGCGTAGATAGCAGCAATGACTTTTTGAGTGAGTGTGTGGCGTTCTTTCCATTTACGATCACGCATATCTTGACCGACAATGGTCTAGAGTTCACAAACCGTTTCTCTCGAGGAGCGAACGAACCTACAGGTAACCATCGCTTTGATAAAGCCTGTGCTGCACTCAATATCAAACATCGTCTGACAGAACCGTTTACACCAAAGACCAATGGTATGGTCGAACGTGCTAATGGAATCATCAAGGCTGGAACGATCAAAGTAGAAGAGTATAAAGACTTGAAAGAGATGATCACTGATCTCGATAAGTTCTTGTTGTATTACCTTTTTGCAAGAAGACACGGCAGTCTAAAAAGAGAGCTCAATGTCAGAACACCTTATGAAGCTTTACAAAGCTGGTATAATCTAGATCCAACTATATTTACAAAACACCCTGAGAAATTCAGAGCTGATGCTATCCTCTGGCTTCAACAACGTGGTGGAACCTGACACTTAACGCTTAACGCTTAACTCATTGTCGGCAGATGCCACTGCTTTTTATAAGCGACGAGACGTAGCAGTACGGTGATGAGGGCAACGCTCATAATGGCGATGTCGGTCATCATGTTCATGACGTTCAAAAGGGCAAGCAGGAGAGCTACTATAAGTGCGATGGAGCCGTAGAAGTCGCTGACCAGTACGGCCGGGACTTTGTTGATCATGATGTCGCGTGTGACACCGCCTCCGACAGCGGTCAGGAAGCTCAATATGATTACTCCGAATACATTGTACCCGGCATGAATGGCCAGGAGGGCACCGGTGATGCTGAACGCGACCAGACCGACGGTGTCGCTGACTACAAAAAGCCATTTATGCTCGATCTTCTCAGAACGCAGAGATTGAAAGACAAAGGCGATAATGATGACGAGGACAACTGTTGTGGCAGGGTAGTATTCGCTGAAAGCAAAGGGTGTGCGGTGGAGCAGGGCATCCCGCAGGATACCGCCGCCCAAGGCGGTCAGGGATGCTGCGATCACAATCCCCAACAGATCGAGTCTATTGCGTACGCCGACTAGGAAACCGCTCAGACTGAAGGCTATGATCCCGATGATGTCCGTAAATAAGAAGATATCCATCTTTTAATTGTCTGCATAGTCGTTTTTAAAGTCAACATAACGGGACGCGGAAGCGTAAAGCTCCTTGACCTCTTCGTCGTTAAGTTCACGTACGAGTTTTGCAGGACTTCCCATGATCAGTGAACGCGGCGGAAAAACCTTGTTTTTTGTCACTAATGATCCGGCGCCGACAATAGACTCTTTACCGATAACCGCACCGTCGAGTATAGTAGCGCTCATACCGACAAGGCAGGCATCACCGATAGTGCAGCCGTGCATCATCACCCTATGGCCGATGGTGACGTCTGAGCCGATGACGGTAGGGTTGCCGTCGCTCATGTCCTCTTTTTTGTAATGGGTGACATGGATCATGCTCAGATCCTGGATATTGGTACGGTCACCGATAGTGATGTAGTGGACGTCGCCGCGGATGACACAGCCGAACCAGATGGAGCACTCTTCACCCATAGTCACATTTCCAATGACGTCAGCTGAAGGGGCTATCCATGTGTTTGCTCCCAATGCAGGGGACCACTGTTTAAATGTATAGGTCATAGTTTTCTTCTTTCCGTTGCAGGTTCAACTCTCTTTTAAGAGTCTGGTTGCCAGTTTCTGTACATAGTTCGGTGTCTCTTTTTTTAGGGCTTTATAGACCTTGTTGGTGTGGCTCTCAAAGAGTTTCTGGTTGTTAATGATCTTGCTCTTTTCGTTTTTGACCCTGTGGTAGCAGCCGTCACTTTGAAGTTCATGTGCCAGCACATTGTCTGAAACCTGAAGTTGAAGGATGTTGAACAGTTTTTCTGCGCTCTCTTTGTCCTCGATACCGGTCAAAAGCTCAATACGGCGAACAAGGTTACGCGGCATCCAGTCGGCACTTGAGATGTAGAGTTGTGGTGTCGCGTGTTTAAAGTAGAAGATACGGGCATGCTCCAGGTATTTACCGATGACGGAGATAACGCGAATATTTTCACTTATTCCCGCAAGACCCGGCTTGAGGCAGCATATGCCGCGGACAATAAGATCGACCTTTGTCCCGGCTTGAGAGGCTTTGTATAAGCCACGGATAACATCTTCATCAACCAGGGAGTTGACTTTGACGATGATATGCCCTTCACTTCCTTTTTTCGCTTCGTTCTGGATCATTGAGAGTATTTTGGGTTTGATCTGTGTCGGAGACATATAGAGCTTGTTGAGCTTCCCTTTTTTACTAAACCCGGTCAAAAAGTGAAAAAACCGGGTGAGGTCGTTTGTGATCTCTTCTTTACAGGTCATGTAAGAGGTGTCGGTATAGATCTTTGCCGTCTGCGGGTTATAGTTTCCTGTTGCCAGGTGGGCATACTGCTTGAGCTTTCCATCTGTGCGACGTGTGATCAAGGTCGCTTTTGCGTGGACTTTAAAGCCGGGGATCCCGTAGATGACATGGGCACCGGCACTTTCAAGAGCTTTGGCCCAAATAAGGTTGTTCTCTTCGTCAAAACGGGCTTTTAGTTCGACCATCGTCGTCACCTGTTTGCCCATTTCGGCCGCCTGCATCAAGGCATTAACGATCGGGGAGTTGGTACCTGAACGGTACAGTGTCATCTTGATCGAGACGACATCCGGGTCTTTGGCCGCCGTCTGGATCAGTTTGACTACCGGTTCAAAACTTTCATAGGGGTGGTACAAGAGGACATCCTGTTTGTCCAGAACGTTGAAAACATTCTCGGTGTTGTCGAAAGGCGGCAACAGACGTGGTTTAAACGGCGCTGCCGTTAAATGGGCAAAATCTATGCTGCCCACGATCTGCCAGAGGCTTCCCAGATTCAAGATAGTGCTGAATCGGTAGATGTCATCTTTGTAGATGTTGGTGTGACGGTTAAAGAAGTTCAGGAGGTCCGGATTGCTTTCATGCCCCAGCTCCAGACGTACCAACTCCCCTTTTTTGCGAAGTCGTAGCCCCTCTTCGAGGATCTCCATAAAGTCGTCTGCCTCTTCCTCTTCGATCGTGATGTCGGCGTTTCGTGTTACCCGGAACGGTACATGGTCTTTAAGTGCATAACCGGGGAAGAGGTCACTGATGTGTTCGGCGACCACACTTTCAACCGGGACATAGGTACCGTCTTCAAGTTCGACAAAACGGGGTATGACACGTGGAATACGGACAATACCGTTGCGTTCGATCTGTTCGTTGTCCAGGTCTTTTAGTTTGACGATCAGGCCGAAACTGAGGTTATTGAGGTGTGGGAAAGGGTGGGTAGCATCGACCGCGATCGGAACGATGACAGGGTAGATCTGTTCCGTAAAATAGCGGTTTAACTGATACTTCTGCTGTTGATTGACCTCGGAAAACGAACGGACAAAGATCCCCTCTTTCTCCAGTTTTTTAAAGATCTCTGTCAGTGTGTATTCGACGACCTGAAGCTCCTGGTGGAGATATTTCCGGATCTCACGCAGCTGCTGCATCGGGGTAAGACGGTCGGCACCCGAGACCATGACTCCGGCCGCAAAAAGTTTTTTAAGACCGGCGACACGGATCATATAGAACTCATCAAGGTTTGTGCCGTAGATAGCCAGGAATTTTAGGCGTTCCAACAGCGGTTGCGTCTCATCTTGCGCCTGTTTTAAAACACGGGTATTAAATTGTAACCATGAAAGCTCACGATTGTTATAGAATTTTGGGTCTTTTAGATTGATCACGATACGCTCATCTTTTATAAAGTAGTTTTGGTGATTATAACATAAGCGGGGAACATACCTGTAACAGGGGATGTACTAGAGTAGACAAGAGGACAGAACTCAGCAGATAATTCCTCTTTTCAGATCACTTTTTGGTCTCAAGTAAGGCGATCGAAAAAAAACTTTCTATAGCATAATCGAAACGTTTTTTATAACATGACTTAATCTATATCACCTCTTTGGGTCATGTTTGTTTTTGTCTGCTAAACTAAATATAAAATTTATAAAAAAGTGTATTAATATGAGGATCGAACAAGTTGAGTTATTAGAAAAAATCATAACTATCCAGTCTTCAATTATTGAAGGTAATAGTTTACGATTTATCTTATGGCAAGAGACCTCATTTTTTTTAGGTGAGAGCGGTGCGAATGTTATTGCAGTCTGTCTTGAAAATGAAGAGGGTGTTGATATTGAGTTGATATTGGAGAAGAGGGAGCAGTTTATGTCCCTCTTGGGAAAATATAAGCTGCTGCCAAAACACATGGAACTCGAGAGATTCATAGAACAGTGCAATACACATTTTACGCGGTCGCCTGAAAGTGTTTATATAAAGAGTCTGCATGAGATCTTTGACGGTCATCTCTCAAAGAAAAAAACAGTGCAATTTGAAGAAGAGCTGGACTTTGATCATGCGCGTTTACATCCTATACGAAACAGGGCGGGAAGAAAGATAGGATTGATCATCTATCTGTATATCAAAGGTGGAGAGGAAGATAGCAGTAAGCTCTCACAGTTAACCAGAGTCTTTGAAATATTGATTCAGCCGTTTTATGATGAAAAGCGGCGTGTTCTGCATGCAAAGTGTGTGCAGATAGATGAAAAGATGCAGCGTCTGACCGAGAAAGAGAGGGAGATCACGCAGCATGTGTTACTGGGTAAGACCCACAAGGCGATCGCCGATGAGCTCAATATCTCTATCAATACCCTGAAAACCCACATGAAAAATATTTTCAGCAAATATGGGGTGAGTTCTAAAATCGAACTGCATAATAAGCTAAATGGAAAGGGCTGAATACGCAACAGTGCTTAAGAGATCTTTCTATGGCTCTACTCTAGCGTTTCTTACTACTGATTCGAAAAGCTGAACTGTTTTTGAAGTGGCTCGACTTACCTGTCTGCACAGCGTTGTGATCCAACCGGATACCTTTACCATGTGAGATCTCATATCGGTATTTGTACTGATATCTGTTCTGACTCAAACTCTGTTGATACTGCGTGATGAACCTCTCTTGCGACTGTATAAAGGCTTGCTCGGAGCCGTGTGCTGATAGTGTGAATAAGAAACCCGTGGAAAGGGTTTGTAAAAGTCTGCTCATGGTTATGCCTTATCGTTTAGATTTTGAAGTATAAGGCAGAAATGTTAGTCGAGTGTAAGTTTTTTTTTGGGGGGGGGGGCAGGATGAAGTGCCCTTGTTATAGGTTTTAGAAGGCGAGAACGGCACTGACGTAAATGTCATGATAGTACTCTACTGTTTCTGTAGGATGGTTATAACTGTACTGAAAATCCACAATGATGTTTTGGCGGAAAAGATAGTTTACCCCGAAGGAGTAGGCATCAAAGTCGTAGGCTTTGATAAACTCCTGCGTATCAGCTGTATTGATGTTATTGTAGTTTAGATAGGCCACTTTAACACCAAGCGGGGCGATAGGATTGATCTGAAATTCAATGGAAGCTGCCTGGTTGTCCGTCTGCTGCAGACTCGGAGTCGTTAACGCCCCGACCAGCGTGATATCAACGACATTTTTTATGACCAGGTTGACGGTTGTCATTGTTGTCATACCGCCTATTTCTCCTGTGGCTTCCACGTCAAGACCGTATCCCTCTTTATGGACCTTGACGATGTTCGCCTTGGAATCGATGATCAGACCGTCCAGACTCTGATCACTCGCTTCGACATCACCGGAAAGCCCATAGAGACCTACCATGAGATTCCACTCGCCTATGGGCTGGTTGTAGGCCAGACGTCCAAATGGGATAAGACTGGCAGCTGCATCTATGCCTTCACTGTTTTGTGAAGGAATCGTCAGACCTATGGTCCCAAAGAAACGCTCATCACCGTAATAGGCCTGAACCCCTGTGGCGGGGCCGCGACCTATGCCTGTTGCTTGTGCGGCATTGGTTGTATTGGGACTTTCAAACTGCTTGAGCGGGGCATAAAGCCCTGTGTTGTAGTTCTCCATTCCGGAGAAGATACCGTTGATCTGTGTTGAGTAGAGCGCTAAGCCGCTAAATCCGTCAAATGTCGGATAGGCCAGAACGCCTTTGCCGCTAAAAACAACGTCACGATCTTCGGAGGGGTCGCCCGTGAGCGAGACAATCCCGCCGACATTATCGGCAAAACGTCCGCCGAAATAGAGTCCTGAACCTTCAAGGACCTGCAGCTCTCCACGTTCTTCAGCGATAGGATCACCGTTGTCGGCCCGTTGCTGCAGAGAGCTGTAGGCATATTGCGCTTTTAAAACGGCAGAGATGTTTAGAACAGCCGGCAGTCCCAGAGCGACATCGGTGCCTTCGATCAAGGACTGTATCTCGCTCTCTTTGTCATACAGGGTGTACCCTGTGAGGGCGAAATGACGACCATAGCTGTTGAGTTTCGGCATGTTCTGGGTATGGCAGGTTGTACAGCTTTGACCTGTTTGTCGTGCAAATCCAGGGAGAGCATTGGCAGACTCCGGAATAGAGATAAGTAATAGTGTCGAGAGATAAAGCAGATTACGGATTCGTTTGTTCATCAGATACTCCTAGCTTAGAATGAGATGGTTAATACACTCAAGAGATCGTTATAGTTTTCGATCTCCTGGTTTGTCGGTTCGACCATGGAATACTCCATGGTCAATTTAATATTTTGGCGGTATGAGTAGTCAAAGCCCATAGTGACGGCTGTTTTGTCTTTGACATCGGCTCTGTCAGGCTGAAAGTAATGGGGACCGTCGTCAACGACTTTTAAATAGGCCATTTTGACACCAAAAGCAGCTTTTGGATAGAGCGCAACGTCTAGGGAATATCCATTCATCTCAGCGTCATAAGGTTCACCGAATACGGTAACGCCGTCACTCATCAGATAAGGATCATTGAGCGTTGTCTTGTTTTTAAGGACGGCATTGAATGTGACCAGGGTATTCATCTCTTTGAGGTCTCCCTCCAATTGAAGGTCGAAACCGTACGCCTCTTTCCCGACCTCGACCAAGGCCTGTGGTATCTGACCCGAAAGTGAGGTGTCAAAGTAGGTGTTACTGGCTTTTGCCTTGCCTTTCATGGCATAAAAACCACCGATGAGTGTCATGCTGCCGATAGGTTGCTCGTAGGCAAAGCGCATGAAAGGGATCATTGTCGATCCGATATCGATACCGTCACTGTTATGTGCGGGTACATATGCGCCTATCGTCAGAAAAAGATTGTTTCCAGAATAGTAGGTTTGCAGCCCGGTAGCCGGTCCGCTTGCAAAGTCTGTTGCCTGCGCCGCATTGGTCAGCTTGTGGTTCTCGAACTGGCGCAGCGGTTTATAGAGCCCTGTATTATAGCTCTCCATTCCGGTAAACGGACCATAGTTATTGGTCGTAAAGAAAGAGAACCCGCCATAACCGCTGCCTACTTCAAAAGCCGTGGCGACTTTACCGCCGAAAATGGCTTTGCCCTCTTTTTCACGAAACTCAATGATAGAGCCGACATTGTCGGCTACGCGTCCGGCAATATTGATCGTCGAGGTTTTAAAGACCTCATATATTCCGCGATTACTTTCGATGGCATCGCCGCTTTTTGTCTGGAGGACTTGACCTTTTCCGTTGATAACGCCGTCGCCTTTGTCATAGCGTGCTTTTAACATTAACGAGACATTTAAGACCATCGGAATACCCAGACCGATCTCTTCGCCTACTATCAGTGACTGTAGACCGTCGTTGGTACTTTTTGTAAAGGCTGAACGGGCAAATTCCCGCCCGAAACTGTTTAGTTTGCTCTGGTTCTGTGCATGACAGAACATACACTCAAGCCCGGTTTGCCTTGCAAAACCGGGCACGGCTTGAGCATTCTGCAGCAAGCCTAAAAGCAGTAAACAGCAAGAAAGTATGAAAGAGGGACCTCTTTTCTTCACATCTATTCCTTGTTTTCTTGAAGTTATTGTAGTAATTTTACAACATATAATGATGAAATTAATCACAATTAGAGGTGAGATGTTAGAAAATTGTAAACTTTATTACTTAAAATTTTTTTTAAGTAAAAACACTCTAGACTAAGAAATAATATGTTGGAAAGGTAGAGGAATATGAAAAAGACGGTGCTTCTTTTAATGATAAGTTCTCTTGCCCTGTTTGCATTTGATGCCAATAAGGTCTATAAAAAGTGTGCGATGTGTCACGGCAATGCCGGTGAGAAAGTGGCGTTAAAGACCTCCCCGATAATAAACACTTTGAGTCAGGAAGAGTTGGTAACGGCGATATCGGCGATGTTGGATGGTTCAAGCTCGATCTCTTCACGTTATCTTGGAATGCACCAGGCAAAGCTTAAAGGTGTAGGGATGGATAATGTTGAGCCTATGGCTGAGTATATTACAACTTTAAAACAGTGATCAGATTTTTTGACGGCCGGCTTTATAATCGATCTTCCACTCTCCACTGGCTGACGAGAAGTAGACTTTTTTAGGATGCCCATCCTCTGTGTAGCGAACGGTGATACGGTCATCTCCTTTGAAATCAAAAGCGAGCAGTGTAATCTCATGTTCTTTCGCTTGTTTCGCCAGATCAGCAGATAAAATGCTTTGTACTTCTTGTAATGAGACGTCATCATCACCGATCTGTTTGAGCAGCTTTTTAAAGTCAGGCTCTTTAAAAGCCCGTTTAAATCCTAACACATCTAACGTGATAATATAAGACTCTTTAGTCATTAATGCAGAGAGCATCTGCAGCTCTCCTGTTTTTAGTGCATCATAATAAGTGAGAAGCAATTTTGTCAAGGTCTCTTTTGTACTGCTCTTGATCATCGGCATATTCATCACTTCTTTTTTCTATGATTATGAAATGGTTACGATACGCTTGCAATTGCTTTCTGGAAGGCATCCAGGTGATTGAGACTGCCCTCTTTTAAGCTCGCGTAGACATTGACGACGTCTGACGGCATGCCTTCGGCCGCATCATCAAGATCGTCGATATCCGTGATCTCTATCTGCTCACCGACCTTCAGTGCATCCAGTAGAGACTCTTGCCCCAATTCGATGCATGCGTTATAGAGCTCTTGCATCTCAAGAAGTTCGAACTGACCGACGAAGTCATCTTCAAGCGAGAGGTTTACGCTTGAAGTATCGATGCCGTAACGTTCACAAAGTACCTGTGCCGAGAGGATATGCTCTTGCTCGGATAGTTGAATGTTTGCAAAGGTCGCTTCGCCAGGGTACTGTTTACCCAAGGTGATATAAACATCTCTGGCAACTTTCTCTTCCTGAAAGATGTAAAAGAGCGTATCTTTCTGCTCTTCGGTCAGTTCAGTGACGGATGTACTGCTCTTTCTACCCTTGGCAAATGCAGTAGAGGCGCTCGCCACTATACCCAAGCCAACTAGTCTCATAAAGTCTCTACGTCTGTTGTCTTTGATCGTTGTTTTGATGGTGTCCCCTTCGATGAATGTTAAAAATGTAAGTATAAAACAGGTGTGTAAGTGGAGTGTTAGCCTACTGTTTTAGGCATTAGTCCGCATCTTCAGTGCAAATTCTGTAAAGAGGTATTGTAAAGTTTATCGAGGCAGCTCTATTTTTCAGACTTGATTTTGTATTCAGTATAGTTAAAACACACCGCAATGATTCTTAGATAGCAAGCAGTGCTTAAACAGAGAAAACATCTACTTGATACTTATTAGAAAAATTCCATTAAATTGATGTCGTTTTCCGATATCTTTTTTGTTTGATTTTTATCCCTTTCATATGAAATACATCACTTTTAAAATAATCGAAAAACTCTGTTTATAGCGGGTTGAACTTCCTGAAACAGAGTGGACACCACCCTTATTAACCATTGCCTTAGTATACTTTTAGATCTAAAGGAATTTCTATGACTATAATGCAGATCATTTTGTTGGCAGCTTCGGCTTTTTTCGCCTTTAAGATCTATGAACATATGCAGGGGTTAAAAGACCCTGATGGCAGTAACGAAACAGATAAAGCTATAACAGATCGCATCGATGTCGACGCGCTGGTTGAAGAAGCAGATAAAGCGTATGATGCAGGGCGTCTGCTCGAAGCAAGAGAGCTTTTGCAAAAGGCACATGACCATGACAGCAACATCCCGGAACTGGCCAACCGCTTAGGTTTTGTGATGAGTGCTATGGGCAACCATGAGGATGCACTGAAGCTTTACAGCCACGCATTGACGTTGCAAGAAGATGATGTGACACATCTTGCGATGGCATCGGAATTAAAAGCGATGGGGCGTTTGGACGAGGCGCAGGATCATTATAAGCGGGCGATCGAGCTCGACCCTGAATATGAGGTGACCTACTTTAATTATGGTAACCTTCTCGTGGAGATGAAACGTATCGCGGAGGCTAAGATGATGTATGAGAAGGCCTTGGAAATAGAGCCGGAGTTGACGGCGGCGCAAGAAGAGCTGGAGAAATTAAATGGGCGATAAGCAGGCACGGTTAGCCGTTCTGATCGATGCGGACAATGCCCAGGCCGCCATTATCGAGGGTCTGCTTGACGAGATCGCGCAGTATGGTGTTGCCAGTGTCAAGCGGATATATGGGGATTGGACCGACACCCGTCTTAAAGGATGGAAAAGTGCCTTGCTTGAACACGGCATAAATCCTGTTCAGCAGTTTGCTTATACCACCGGAAAAAATGCGACCGATTCGGCATTGATCATTGATGCGATGGACCTTCTCTACAGTGAAAAACTCGACGGCTTTTGCATCATCTCCAGCGACAGCGATTTCACCCGCCTGGCCAGCCGTATCCGCGAGGCGGGTCTGAAAGTCTATGGCTTTGGCGAGAAGAAGACGCCGAAGGCTTTTGTGAGTGCCTGCGACAAGTTTATCTATACGGAGATACTGCGTAAAGTCGATGATACCAGTGAACCGAAATTGAGAAAACCGGTCGCAAAATCACAGACACTGGACCTTCGCATCTTAAACACACTGCGTCATGCAGTGGATGATACTACCGATGAAGCAGGTTGGTCTCATCTTGGCTCCGTCGGGCAGAACATCTTAAACAAGTCACCCGATTTTGATCCGCGGAATTACGGCTTTAAAAAGTTACGGGACCTTTTAGAAGATACTAAACTTTTTGAGTTCAAAGATGTGGACCCTTTGGCGCAGAACAGTACCGTAAGGGTGCGTGTCAAACGTAAAAGGAGTTATAAATGAGGTTGGAGGAGATCTATACGCGTTTAAATGAGATCTCGCCTTTTGAGATGCAGGCTGCCTGGGACAATTCGGGGCTGATCCTCGGCCGTTACGATCAGGAGATCACAGCTGTCGTTTTGAGTATTGATATCGACGAGGCACTTTTGGAGCGTGTTGAAGAGGGCACTTTGATCATTACCCATCATCCGCTTATCTTCAGCGGTATCAAGTCGATGGATCTTACAACCTACCCGAGTAAACTGCTGGCAAAGATGATCGAAAAGAAGATCGCAAATATTGCGATGCATACCAACTTTGATCAGACCCATCTTAACCGATATGTGGCGGAGAAAGTCTTAGGCAAGAGCGTGTTCAACAGTGATGGATACCTGATCTATTTCGCGGAAGAAAAGAGTTTTGAAGAGCTTCGTGACGAGGTGGCAAAAGCCTTTGGTCTTAGCCACGTCAAGAGTGTTGTCGCACATGATAGGATGATCAAACGCGTGGCCTTGTGTACCGGTTCGGGTGCCTCGATGATACGGGAAATCGATGCTGATCTCTTTTTAACAGGTGATATCAAATACCATGATGCGATGGAAGCAAAAATGCTCGGACTCAATATGATCGACATCGGCCATTTTGAAAGTGAACGCTTTTTCGGTGAAATATTGGCTGAAGATTTGAAAAATTTAGGATTAACGGTTATAATTTCATCATCAGAAAACCCATTTACTTATTTGTAGATGAGCAGTGCCCGACATTTGGGCACTCTTACCACTTTTTTGCAGTGTAATTAATACATGGACTGCGCTATTTTAAGGAAAAAGATTGAACAAGCACCTACAACAACTAATCGACCTCTCAAAAGTTGACAAAGAGATCGATGCATTCGAACCACAGATCGAAGAGGCAAATATCAAGTATGAAGCAGCTTTGGCTAAAAAAGATAATTTAGCATCTGAGATCGCTACACTTGACGAAGAGTCAAAAGCAGAACAGCTTAAAAAGCAGAAAAACGAGCTGCACATTGCAGAGCTTTCAGCCAAACTTGAAGAGAACAGCAAAAAAAGCGGTGATGTGAAAACTGAGCGTGAGATGAAGTCACTTCAGCTTGAAGAAGAGATCGCTAAAGAGCAGGTCTCTTTTGCCAACGAAGAGATCGAACGTTTGGAAAAAGTGATCGAAAACAAGCATGAAAAAATTGCTGAACTTCAAGCGCAGATGGAAGAGATCGATGCAAATCTCGCTTCCGTTAAAGAAGAGGTTGAAGCCAAGCTTGCTACGATCAATGAAGCCCGCCAAAAAGTGTTCGAAGCAAAAGAGAAACTTGTCTCTCAAATGAACCAAAAAGGTCTTTCGTTTTACCAAAAGATCCGTCGATGGGCCAAGAACACCACTGCGGTTGAAGTGAAAAATCAGGCATGCATGGGTTGTTACATGGTCATCAACGACAAAGTCTATGCCGAAGTCATTAAAGGTGAAGAGATCACAAACTGTCCACACTGTGGCCGTATCCTTTATATCGAGCCATCGACAGAGACAGCTGAAGCGTAATTACACTTCGCTGTCAGGAGTGTAGTATGATCCGACCATTTACACTTCTATACTTCACGTTAGCTGCACTGCTCCATCTGGCAGCACTCCCTTTTTTATTTTTCCTATCGTTTAGAGCAAAATATCGGGAATCGATCCCTGCACGTTTTTTTCTGACAAAGAACCCTCGTTTCACAGAAGAAGATATCTGGTTCCATGTCTGTTCTTTGGGTGAAGCGAGGGCACTGCAGCCGCTCTTGTCCAAATTGAAAAGCCGAAGGGTATCGATCTCTACGATTACCCATACCGGGTTTGCTGAAGCCTCGAAATATAAAGCTGAGGTACGCTATCTGCCATTCGAATCGCTTCTGCCGTTCTGGGTCAAAAAGCACCGTTTTCTGGTGGTCTTGGAGGCTGAGTTCTGGTATCTTCTTTTCGCCGTAGCCCGTGCGAAGGGTGCTAAAGTCGTACTGCTCAATGCACGTATGACGGAGCGGAGCTTTCCAAAGTATATGCGACTGCGTTGGTTCTATGCCGAGATGTTTAAACGTGTTGATAAGATCTTCTGTCAAAGCGAAGCCGATAAAGAGCGTTTTGAAGCTTTGGGCGCAAGCAACATCGAAGTCGTCGGTAATATTAAATTGGCGCAACAGATCAATGCGACGCAAATGTATGTCAAACCTCAGAGTGAAGTCATTGTTGCGGCAAGCACACACGAGGGCGAAGAAGAGCTGATCGTGAGAGCCTATCTCGAGTATGTCAAAGTACACAATGCAAAACTTGTTGTCGTACCAAGGCATCCGGAGCGGTTTGAGAACGTGTATGCGCTGCTTGCGAAGATGAAAGGCGATGAACTGACTCTCTCAAGGTGGAGCGAGACCGATGACTTCAGTGCAGACATTATTCTGATCGATGCCATGGGTGAGTTGAACAATATCTATGCGATCAGCGATGTGGCGATCATCGGCGGTGCCTTTAAAGAAGATGTCGGCGGACACAATCCGCTTGAACCGGCTCACTTTGGATGTAAGATCATAACGGGCAAGCATGCTTTTATGCAGCAGGAACTTTTTAAGTATGTGCATAACGTGCAAGAGGTGGAACAGAGTGCTATTTTAGAAGCGCTAAAGCAGGCTGAAAAAATGGAAAGCTCCTATGTCGATGAAAAGATCGATTTAGAGAGTATAATTAGGTATTTAAATAAATAGAACTATTATAGTGTGTAGATAAAAAGGTAGATTATGGATTACAGCAAGAAAAAAGTCGCTTCACAACAGCGTGCAAAAAACAAAAAAGATGAGTCAAAAGCGAAAGTAAGAGCCAAAGCCTTTGCGAAAGCCGATGCCGGACGGCCTAAAAAAACAGATAAAAAGAGCAAAGACGCTGCCGGGAATGAATTGATGGAGGGCTCTTCGCGCACCGTGAAAAACAGTGAGAAAATGGAAAAAGCATATAAACTTTTAGCCATCCAGGAGTCTATCTCGAACTCACAGGCAAAGGCATTGATCGATCGCGGTCTGGTCTATGTTGCCAACAGAAAGGTAACAGTAGCGCGGGGTGAGCTTCCGGTTAAATCATCGTTTAATGTGCAAGAGATCGCATCGGCTAAGGTGATTTATGAAGATGATGACCTCTTAGTGGTCGATAAACCGCCTTTTTTGAATGCTGATGAAATAGAACGCCAATATCCGGGGACACAGCTGTTGCACCGTTTGGACCGTGAGACAAGCGGCGTGCTTATTTTGGTTAAAAATGAAGAGTTCCGTCTCAAAGCGATCGGTGAATTTAAACGTAACCGGGTTTACAAGGAGTATACTGCATGGGTAGAGGGGATGTTTATCGATGAGACAGAGATCGATAAACCGATCTTGACGGAGAAGCGCCACAATAAGGCATTTTCGAAGATATCGCCTAAAGGCAAATCCGCCCATACAATAGTTACACCGTTGGAAGTCGTCGGTAAATATTCAAAAGTCAAAGTGGTTATTCGTGAAGGCCGCACACACCAGATACGCTGTCATCTTCGTTCAATCGGTTTTCCGATATCGGGAGATGAACAATATGGCGGAAGACGTTCTAAACGTGTGATGCTGCATGCCCGCAAAGTCGAACTTCTCGGTAAAACGTTTACAGCGGATGAACCGAAGATCTTTGCGCACTATTCGTCATAAAATAAGACGTTATAGAGATAAGTAACAATTTCTAAAGCAACCTGAAAAGAGAGTGTGTTAATATCAGTAAAAATAATGTACAAAGCAGATGTTACGATTAGACAGAGTTATGACAGCTGTTTTTTAAAGAAAGTGAGTCATGAAGTTTTTTACTCTAGTATCTATATTACTAATCTCATCAACTCTTTATGCCCAGAAGACCCTACAAGAGATTCGGGTCGAAGAGAACCTCTTTATCATGAAGATCATTGCTGTCGTCGTATTGATCTTGATCGCAATGCCTTTTCTATTACGAAAACTCAAGTCAACTTCCTCCGGAGCAGTTCGTCAGAAGGCTGTTCCTATAGAAGAAGTGTTGACCAAGGAGCCAGAGACCCCGGCAGAGGAAGTAGAGGAAGAAGCAAAACCTACTGATCCGATGGAGATCGCATTAGAAGAACTTCTGACTACACAGAATGTGGCACCGGAAAAAAGAGAAGAGCTTGCGCCGCTGTACCGACGCTACCTTGAACTGAAAATGGGAAAGGTTGAGATTAAAACAGGTTCTTTTGATTTTAACACGGCACTCGATGCAGTAATGACGCGAATCCATGCATTAGAGAACAAAAGAAATTTCGAGGTTGTTTTTGATATCGACGCGAATGTGCCTTCAAAGATTATCGGTGATGCAGACCGAATGGAGGATATTCTTTTTTTTATTATTCAGAATGTTGTGTTGAAAAGCAGCGACTATCTTATTAAATTGAAGATTGAACGTCAGGAACAAGGTGATGGCGCTCTTCATCTACAGTTTACTATTGTCTGTAACCATGAGAACTTCAGAGCAGATAGATCAAAGATATTCACACCGTTTATAGGCGGAGGTACGGAGAGTGGACTGGAGCTGTTCCTGGCCAAAGCCTATGCCAAACTGATGCATGGTGATATTATCTTTGAAGTCAATGGTCAACATGACAGTACCTTCGTGGTGAATTTAAAACTTTTTATGCCAAATCCAAGTGAAATGCGTCATTACCGTCTTCCTTCTAAAACGATGGTGGGGCATGCAGTATTGATCGTAGACGATCATCATGAATCGGCATTGGCCGTGAAGAAGATGTTTGAGTATTTTAAAAATGAGGTGGATGTACTATCATCGAAAGAACTGTTTTTAGCCTTGGAGATGTTGGACGATTATGACATTGTTGTTCTCCAGGAACGCTACTTCTCAAAACATCTCATTGCGAAACTCGATGAGATCAAATCCAAACGTGTTATGAAAGCGGTCTCTCTCAATAAAAACGAGGCATTTGAACATACTGACGCTGAGGTCATCGCCTTGCTTGATGAGGAGATCTCAAAGCCCGTCACGGTCCAAAAGGTCTTTGACCTTCTAATCTCACTGTATAAAGAACAACAGTGAAATCCAGTTCAATGATCTCACTATGATAGAGCTGGTAAAAGAGTATCTACAGCTGAGCGTTGTTGAACTTGTCTACGCTCTTTTCCTCTCTATTTTTATATTCGTTTCCCTCTATCTTCTGTACAGAAAACGCGAAACCGATAAAGAGATCGGACTCCTCCAGGCCTCTTTGAAAGAGGCAAATCTTGACAGGGAAAGTTTTATGGCGAACAGTTCGTTATTCGTCGACAGTGTTGTTAATGAAGAACACCTTTTTGAAGCTGAAACCGGTGCCCCGCATACGCTTTTGCAGCAGGAACTGGATAATTACCTTATGCATCAACACGAAAAACGTGCCGAGTCTGAGCAGGAATTTGTTAACTTAAGTGCCAGTTTTGTTGATTTTCTTAAAATAAAATCGGGAAAGGTTACGTTGACATCATCGCCGTTTCATCTTGACGAGATACTGGACGCTCTGGCAAAACGGTTACGATCTCAATTAGCAAGAATGCATGTTGAATTGATCTTTGATATTGATACCGGTATTTCTCCAAGATTACTGGGCGACCCAAAACACATTGGATTGATACTCTTTCATCTTCTCTCAAACATCATTCATTATCATCCCCCTTCTCAACTGATCTTACATGCTAAAAGTACCAGAGAAAAGAGTGGTAAGTTACGTCTCTCTCTACGTGTAGAAGGGTGTGTACTTGTAAGCGAGGTCGAGGATCTGACGCTTATTTTTCAGCCGTTTTCTGATGGTGAACTCGATGAGAACATGCGAATAGAGCTCTATATCGCACGAGAACTGGCGCGGATGATGAACGGAGATATCACCGTTATTAAAAGCGAAGATGGCAAAAACCTTTTTAATGTCGAACTGCTTATTGCCGAGTTTAACCCGGATGAAAAACGTTTTTACCACCTACCTTCACATTCGTTGTTGGGCCAAAAGATTCTTATCGTCGATGAGAACCCGAGGCTGATCCAATCCATCAAGACCATGTATGAGTATTTTAAAAATGAGGTGACGGTTATCTCATCGTTTGACCTGCTTCAAGATCCGGAGCAGATACAGAAGTATCAAGCAGTTGTTATCGATAAACACTTTTTAAACTTGTCGCTTATTCAGCACTTTCGTTCGGTCAAGAAGAAGCATAAGGTCAATGTGACGGTATTGATCAATGCCAAAGATGAACTGCACTATACGATTCCTGTCGGAGCAGCCGATCAGCTGCTTGTCAAACCGGTGACAATACAGCGCGTATTTAACTCTATCATTGCACTCGAAGAGAAACATACCCCGCCTTCTATGAGCCAGGCAATGCAGGCGAGTGCCAAATCCGAGTTCAAAGAGGAGATCAATCAAAAGGTCTTTGAGGACTTTCAGGGAAAACGCCTTTTTATTATAGAAAGTGACAAGAGTAACCAGGCAATGCTTCTTTCACTGCTGGGTAGATCCGGTATCAATATCACATTGGCCAAAAATATGCAAGAAGGGCTTTGGATGCTGGAAAACCTGCCTACATTTGAGTTTATCTTGTTGGCGGCAGGGATCGATAATGAGGAGAGCTTAACGCTTTCCAGACGCATCCGGCATATGAACCGATACAAAGGTGTGCCGATCATCATCATGGGCAGCACACTTAAAGAGGCGGATACCTCGGCTGTAGATGAACACTTATCAACACCGGTTCAGGCAGAGATGCTCTATACGTATTTAGATAATTATCTCAGTGTCGATGACCAGGACCCTGAAGCACACGACAGAAATGTGACCGATACACCGTTTATCAACACAGTCACTTTGGCAGCGCGTGACGGGTATGAAATGGCAAGTTTTGACGAAGAGTTGTATAAAGAGATCTTGCGGGAGTTTATGCAGATGTATAAGGATTCGGATATCAAGATGAACCAGTTTCTGGTTAAAGATGAACTGGAGGACCTCCGACAGCTCTGTCTGGATGTCAAAGGTGTAGCAGCCAATATCGGTGCACAGAACCTTGCCAATATTGCGGCGAAGATACACGCTTCGATCTCAAACGAGATGCCCCGAAACCTGATGGAGCTGATACACCGTTATCAACCGGAGTTAAAGCGCGTAACAGCAGAGGTTGACGGATATCTGAAAAGTTAGAGTTTTCCTGAAGTGTTCTCTTTTTAGCGTACAACGATAAAACGTTATGTGTCAAAACATCTTTTTCTTACATCTTTTTCAGAAGTGGCTTACAGAGTTTCGACAAAGTATGTTTTGGTTATAATCCGCTACTTTTTCTGGCAATTTTACTGTCCAGAGCAGCTAACTATATAGGAGATAATGTGTTTGATACATTGACAGATTCGTTTACATCGGCCATAAAAAAGATCCGTTTTCATGATGATGAAAAGGCGCTTAAAAAAGCCCTGGGCGAGCTTAAAAAGTCACTGTTAAAAGCTGATGTGCATCATGGCGTTGTCCGTTCTCTGATTGCCGAGGTCGAGCATAAGACCAAAACGGCAGGAATCGGTAAAGACCAGTTTCTCGAAGCAATGCGTGAGAGTCTCAGCGCAATTTTGGACGTCAAAGGCAACCAGGGGTTTGTCTTTGCACCAAACCCGCCGACCGTTATTTTGATGACGGGGCTCCAAGGTTCGGGTAAGACAACGACTACCGGTAAACTTGCTACTTATCTTAAAGAACAAAAAAAGAAAAAAGTGTTGATCATTGCGGCTGACCTTCAGCGTCTTGCAGCGGTTGAGCAGTTACGTCAGATCACGGCGAAGATAGAGGTCGACCTTTTTGCAGATGAAGCCGGTAATCCGGTCGACGTCGTTAAAGCGGGACTCGAACAGGCCCGCGCCAATCTTTATGATGTTGTCTTGATCGATACAGCGGGTCGTTTGGCGATCGATGAAGCGTTGATGGGTGAACTTAAAGCGGTCAAGGATATGGCCAATCCTTCCGAGATTTTCTATGTCGCTGACTCGATGACAGGTCAGGATGCCGTGCGCACTGCGACAAGTTTTAAAGAGCAGATCGGAATCGATGGGGTTATCTTAAGCAAGTATGACGGTGACGCCAAAGGCGGTGTCGCGCTTGGTATCGCTTCGCAGGTTGAAGTGCCGCTTCGTTTTATCGGTAGCGGTGAGAAGATGGAAGATCTTGAGGTCTTCCTGCCGGAACGTATTGTCAACCGTCTTATGGGCTTTGGAGATATCGAAGGACTTGCGGAGAGAACGGCCAATGTCATCGATGAAAAGAAGGCCAAGGAGCTGACCAAAAAGATTAAAAAAGGAAAGTTCAACTTTAACGACTTTTTAGAGCAGATGGAGTCGATGAAGAAGATGGGTTCTATGAAGTCTATTATGGGGATGATCCCGGGGATGGGCGACATGTCAAAAGCACTTAAAGACTTCGACATGGAGAACTCGAAAGAGATCAATCAGATCAAAGCGATGGTCGCGTCAATGACCAAGAAAGAGCGTGAGGACCCGGATCTTCTCAACAACAGCCGTAAACTGCGCATCGCCAACGGCTGCGGTATGAGCCAGATGGAAGTCAACCGCGTTTTGAAGCAGTTCAAAAATGCCGCGAAGATGGCCAAAAAATTCTCAGGTAAAAAAGGGATGCAGGACCTTCAGGCAATGATGGGTCAGATGAAAGGCGGCGGTTTCCCGCGCTAACAGGGGAAGCCGCTAATGATACTTGGAAGTTTTAGTATTTTTCGCTATACTTCCATCCACGAAAGACATTTTCTTAAATAATCCCTCTGTGATAAGAAAGTGAAGTAGCGGGTACAAAGATTAAAAAGAATCTCTTTAGAGACATTCTTTTTAACCTTTTGTGCCGGTTACATGTGTACGTCCACATAATGGCGATGAGAGGAAAGTAATTATCTATAGTGTTTCACACTCTCTTTAACCACTTTCCCCCTATCTCTTTTTATGTTCCGACGGCAGATGTAACCAGCAATTGGTAAATTATAAAAATAGGAAATCATATGACAGTTATTAGACTAACACGTATGGGTCGTAAAAAACAGCCTTTCTACCGTATCGCGGTAACAGATTCTCGTAAACGTCGTGATGGTGGTTGGATCGAACTTATCGGTCACTACAACCCGATGAGCGATGAGAAGACATTGGTTGTAGACAACGAACGTCTTGACTACTGGTTAAGCGTTGGTGCTCAAATGAGCAGCCGCGTTAAAAAAATCACTGGTAAATAGTCATGGTTACTGATTTCGTCGAACAATTCGCCAAAATGATCGCCAACTATCCTGACGATGTTCAGGTTGAAGCGCATGAAGGTGATGAGATGATCGAGATCGTTTTACATGCTAACCAGGCCGATGTAGGTAAACTCATCGGCAAAGAGGGCAAGATGATTGGTGCGATCAAGACGCTTATCTCCGGCTGTAAAGCCAAAGACGGTAAGAGTTACCGAATCAATGTCGAAGCCATCAATTAAAGAGATGCTTCATATTGCTACGTTAGGCCGCACTGTCGGTCTATACGGCGATATGAAGTTTCATGACAAAAGCGACTTTCCTGAACAGTTTGTAGCGGGGGCAACCTTCTACACGCAAAAGGGAGAGACACTCACTATCCACAGTGTTAACGAAGCCAGAGGAACGATCAAGATCCAGGGTTACGAGAGCATGGAAAGTGCCAAGAAACTGACCAATACCAAGCTTTTCACCACCATGGAAGCGACACGCGAACAGTGTGAATTGGAAGAAGGTCAGCACTTTTGGTTCGACATCCTAGGCTGTGAAGTCTATGAGGGCGACAAGAGACTTGGTGTTGTGAAAGAGGTTGAACGTATTGCAATAACCGATTACTTGAGTGTTCAGACCGATGACGCTCTTGTCAATGCAGGCGAGAGTAAAAGTTTCCTGGTCCCGTATCAGGCACCTTTTATAATCAGCACAGATATCGATACCAAACGCATAGACGTGCAGGGTGCTATCGATCTCTTGCAAGCCTCATAGGCCGGCGTTTTGCGTTTTACCTATGTCACACTCTTTCAAAACCTGATAGAGGGGTATTTTCAGGATTCGATCTTGAAAAGGGCTCAAGAAAAAGAGCTCTTTACAGTCGATTTTGTCAACCCGCGTGATTTTTCGACCAACAAACACCTGAAAGTCGATGATACGGCTGCAGGCGGCGGGGCAGGTATGGTAATGACACCGCAACCGCTTTATGATGCACTCCGTGCACTCAAAGAGCAGGACGATGTGCACATTATCTTTACGACTCCTGTTGGGAAGCCTTTTAGGCAAAATGATGCTAAACGTTTAGCATCAAAAAGTCATATCGCCTTTGTAAGTGGTCGTTACGAAGGTATTGATGAACGTGTTATTGAGACATTTGCGGATGAGCTCTTTAGCATTGGTGATTATGTTTTGACAGGTGGGGAGCTACCGTCGTTGGTGATGAGCGATGCGATCGCTCGAAACATCGACGGTGTCCTTGGCAACAGCGAATCTCTCGAAATTGAGAGCTTTGAAACGCCACTTTTAGAAGCACCTTCGTTTTCAAAACCAACTTTATACGAGGGAAGTGCGGTTCCGTCAGAATATATAAAGGGAAATCACAGTAAAATTGCCGCACTAAAATATGCCATGTCTGAAGCGAAGACCTCGTTTTTCAGACCTGAGCAGCTTATCAAGCACAAAAAAAGGACATCTTATGAGAAATAAGTATATTGAAAATTTCGAAGCTGCACAAGTTGCATCGAAAAACATTCCTGAATTCCGTGCCGGTGATACTGTACGCCTTGCTGTAACGATTAAAGAAGGCGAGAAAACTCGTGTTCAAAATTACGAGGGTGTATGTATTGCTAAACGTGGTCAGGGTACCGGTCAAACTATTACTGTACGTAAAGTCGGCGCTAACGGCGTTGGTATTGAGCGTATCTTCCCGATCTACACTGATTCTATCAATGAGATCAAAGTACTTCGTCGCGGTCGCGTTCGTCGTGCTAAACTTTTCTACCTTCGTGATCTTGCAGGTAAAAAAGCACGTATTAAAGAACTACGTAAATAGTTCACTTCCAACTGCCTTTTGGCAGTTGACTTTTACCGCCCAATTTTTAACCATTCTTCTCCCTTTTTTTAATTCTATCTTAGTATAATTGCTTACTTATTCGTTACAACAATGTAATAAACCTTGACTACAATCGCGCTTAGAAAATTGACGAAGGATGACCGTGTCTTATCTACTCGACCTAAAAAAGGTTATTGATATCAATTCGTTTACAAAGAACAAGGCGGGTGTTGATCGAGTAGGCCTGGTCTTTGATGAATGGCTTACACCACTTGGCTTCGAAGTGACACTCTACCAGCGTGAACTGATAGGCGAACATCGACTCTATCGCTCCCGGCATAACGAGGGTAAAAAACTTCTTCTTCTCGGCCATTTGGACACTGTTTTTCCGGAAGGTAAGTTTGAGTCGTTCAGCGAAGATGATGAATGGGTCTATGGCCCGGGTGTCTGCGACATGAAAGGGGGCAATATCGTTGCCCTGGAAGCACTGCGTCAACTTGCAGATGAGGGTGTTGAGATCTGTAATGTCGATATCCTTTTAGTCAGTGACGAAGAGACAGGCAGCGATGACTCGAAACTGTTGACGGCACAGTTGGCACCGGCATATGATTACTGCCTTGTCTATGAAGCAGCCGGTCCTGAGGGTGAAGTTGTAACGGGGCGAAAAGGTGTGGGCACCTTCTTTGTAGACATTACCGGTGTGGCCAAACATGCCGGTAATTTTTATGCAGAGGGTGTCGATGCAAATCTCGAAGCAGCTCATAAGCTGCAAAAGCTGGTTGCTTTGACAGACCTTGCTAAAGGAACCACGGTCAATGTCGGAAAGATCGAAGGCGGTATCGGTGCAAACACGATCTCTCCGCATGCCCATCTGACCTTCGAGCTGCGTTATAAGACGACGGATGAACGTGACCGTGTACAGGCTGCGATTGATACGATAGTCTCTACTTCGTATGTCGAGGGGACCACCTCTAAATTAAGCGGCGGTATTCAACGCGACGTGATGATGAGCTCACAAGAATCTTTTGATTTTGTGGATACTATTGAACGTATCACGGGGCATAAATTGCCTACGGAAGAGCGTGGCGGTGTGAGTGATGCAAATATTGTCAGCTCTTGCGGTGTTGTTACGCTCGATGGCTTTGGCCCGTTTGGTGATGGTGACCATACGGTTCATGAACGTGCATATAAAAGAAGTTTTGAAGAACGCATCGCGCTCTCAAAAGAGTTGATAGGCTATTTTATACAAAATTCCGGGTTTCAAGGGTAATTCATGAATGCAGTTGACAGTTTAGAGTGTGACCGTAAGGTCGGGATATGGATGTACCAAAACAGCGGCGGTCCGGAGATAGAGCAGAAGATCATTCTGCAACTGCTTGAGCGCGGTATCAACTCCGTGACCGGACTTGACCTCCGTTTTGCCGAAGGCTCAAAAGAGGGACTCTTCTGCAAAGGTGTCAATATGACAGAACTTGACGCATTTTTCTCCTATAATGCCGGAGAGCAGACGGTCGCACAGGTCTATATGTATCAGATGCTCAGCGAGTTCATCCCGACGCTAAATAATTACAAGGCTTTTGCATTGGCAGAAGACAAGTTCCAATCGAACATGATCCTGGCTAAAGCGGGTGTAAAAACTTCAGACTTTTATCTTTGTCATAAAGAAGATATGAACAGTCTAAACAGACAGTTTGAAGAGTGGAATAACAGAATGGTCTACAAGCCGATCGACGGCTGGGGAGGCAACGGTATGGCGCTGATAGAGAATCAGGCCATGCTCGATACGCTGATGCCGTTTATCAACAAAAGCGATACGCGTAATGTTTATGTTGAGCGTTTCATAAAAAATGATTACTCGGATTTTCGTGTCGACATTGTTGACAATGAGTTTGTCGCCTGCTACGGCCGCAGAGCCAACGGACGTGACTGGCGTACCAACATCACCTCAGGCGGCAGTGTCATCTTACGCGAGGCAAACGATGAGATCATCGATCTTGCTAAACGTGCGACAAAGGCCTTAAACCTGGAGATCAGCGGCGTGGATATATTGTACGATCAAGAGAGAGAAGAATATATTGTTCTGGAAGTGAACGGCATCCCTGCTTTTGCAACGCCGGAACAAGAGGCAATAGGCTTGGACTTTAATGACAAAAAGATCGAATTGATCGTCAATATGATCGATAGAATTACAAAAAAATAAGGAAATAATGATGGAAAAGAAAAAACTACCAACACTCGGACTGCTCTACCTGGACTATGTCCTGCGCTTTTTTGACAAAAGCAACTTTAAAGGGTGGCCGGACAAGATCGAAACAGTGACCTATCACTGGAAAAACGACAAGGCACGTTTTATCAATGAAGTACGCCGTAAAAACATCGATGTGCTGGTCGGTAATATCCCCGCTACGGCATATGAGACATTTAGAGAGATCTCCAAGGCCTTGCCTCATGTCCGTTTTATTCCATCATTAGAGACGCAGTTTCCAAACAAATCGAAAGAGAATGTAACACTTTTTTGTAACAAGTATGACATCCAGGCACCTAAAACAGGTATATTTTATGACAAAGACGAGGGGTATGCCTACCTCAAAAAAGCCAAATACCCGCAGATCATCAAACGTTCATACGGGCCGTCCAACTACGGCGGATACTTTGTGCATAAAGCAGACTCATTTGCAGAAGCAAAAGCACTTTTAGATGAGAAGAAATACAACCCTATCTATACGCAAGATGCGATTCCTCTAAAATACAGCGGTGACATCCGTGTCATGCTGATCGGTCATAAACCTGTCTGTGCCTTCTGGCGCTTTTCAGGTGAAGGTGAGTGGATCACCAACACCTCTCAGGGTGGTTCTATGAGTTATGAGAACGTACCGATGAACGCACTTGAACTGGCGGTAAAAGCGTCTAAAGCAGCCAAGGCTGAATACTGGGCGTGTGATATCGCTATTGACGAAAATACGGACGAACCGTACATTCTGGAGTGTGCGACGGCATTTGCCGCTTTCCCATACATTCGCGATTGGATCGGTCAATACACCATGTGGGACCTAAGCGGCGGGAAGTTCAGAATGCCACACATTCCTCTTTTCTCCTGGGAAGAGCTGGGCAAAATGGACCCATCGGTTCTGCGTACGCTTCGTCATCTATACTTTGCGAAGTATGAACCGTCAGCAGATGGTGCGTACTGGTTGGCAGACAAAGGAAACTTTGACATGGAACGTACCGATGAATCCGTTGAGAGTGATATACCGGATTCGATCGCGCCGCTGGCTGAAAACAAACTTCCAGTAGAAGTGCAAGACGCATTTGCTAAAAGTGAAGGACGCGCTTCGACCGCACAAAGTGACGACAAGATAAAGTTCAAAGAGGTGACATTGACACAGCTGATGTCTCTTTACTCAATGGAGGAAGAGACAGCTGTCGAGATCAAACAGCTTATCGACGATAAAAAAGTCGAAAGTTTCGAAGAGTTGCAAGAGCAAGAGTTCATTACACCGGAACAGTCAGGTATCTGGTCAAAACTTTTTGCTAAACTTACAGGTAACTAAGTAACAGATCAGGTTATCATTCCGGTGTTATCCGGAATCTACAAACGGGGTCTTTAGAAGGGCTCTTAAACAAATCATATAATTTTATGCATTGACATATTTGAGTATAAGGTGTTGTATTCAGATATTTTAATTGTTTCAAGGAAGACCGTGCGCCAACAATATATCTCTTATCAAGAATGTGTCGATTTTTTCCGTGAGGCTGAAAAGTCCCATCCCGATCTCTTTAAAGTGACCACCATCGGAAAGACCTGGGAAGAACGGGACATGATCCTGGTCACCATCTCTAAAGATATGGAAAATGCTGACACGAATCCGGCACTTTTCTACACCGGAAGCATACATGCACGCGAGTGGGTCGGAATAGAGCTTGCCGTAGGGTATGGCCGCCATCTTCTGGAACATATCGACTTTGATCCGCAGTTGAACCAGATGCTGGAACGTTCGACCTTTTACATGGTACCTTGTGCCAATCCTGACGGTTTTGAGTACTCCCGTAACCACTTCTCCTTCTGGCGTAAAAACCGTCGTCAAAATGCCGACGGCTCGTTCGGGGTTGACCTGAACCGCAACTTTTCGATCGGTTATGCACCGAGTAAAAACACCTCGTCTAACGTCTACTCGGGTCCTCAACCCTTTTCAGAGCCTGAAACGGCAGCATTGAGAGACTTTGTTGTCAGTCACCCCAACATCTCGATCGCGCTTGATTATCACTCACAGGGAAATGTCTTTTTCCCGGCACATAACTTTATCCATGAAGATGCTATTGACGCTACGGATCTCAATGCTCTTTCAGCCAATATGGCAGAGGAGATCAAAAAGATCTCCGGTCGTGAATACGGAGTCCATATGGGTAAACCGCCGACCCATCTTATTTCAGGAAGCGGACGCGAGTTCTACTACTCGCAGGGAGCTTTGGCGTTGACGGTCGAAGTGGGTTCACGCAATATCTCTGACTATCAAGAAAATATGCTTGCACATATTAATGAAAACATTGCCGGGCTGAACTATGCCCTTTCAGAAGTACCGAACTATCAGAGAGAGAAACATCTTCCAAGAGTCGAAGCGTTCATAGTTGCATCTGTAGGCAGTAAAGAGGTTGAGCTGACATGGGATTACCCTTCGGATGAGACCGTCTATTTTGAGATCTACCGCTCTAAAAAGGTCAAAGGGTATACCCAGTCATCAAACCGTGTCGGCACGACCATGTCACACAGTTTTACAGACCGTCAGTTAGACTCGGCAACCAACTATTTTTATTTTATTCGGGCTGTCTGCAAAGAGCGCTATATCAAATCACCTTTCGCTCCGGTGGTCGGTGTGCGTACCGATCCGGATAAGGTCATGTTTTCCAAGATCCTCTATCCGCTCAGAAGCGAGATCGGTTACGTGGGTGAAAAGACGATGAAAAACAAGGAGCATTTTGGCGAGAATTCACTTTTTGTCGGTATCTCCGAAAACAAGGGTGCCTGTTTTGGCGTGAGCGGATTCTCTCTGGAGACCGTGCCGGAGAATGCTGTGATCAAAAGTGCACAGATCTCTTTCTATCCGATGAACCGTGTCAGTGTTCAGGTCGAGAACTTCGGAGAATGGCGCGTCGCGCTTTTGGATGAGAGGACCATCGACAATATGGCAAGTTTTGATGAGATCAAAGATGCCAAAGTCCTTGGCTACATCGGTATGGCAACCAAATCCTCACAGCTCTCCCAGGGTATTTGGCGTACCTATCGTTTTAACAAGCAAGAGCGTAATGTTCTACAGGATGCTTTGAAGCGCCGCAAAGCGCTCTTTAGAATGGAAGGGCCGACCAAACTGCCGTTGAGCCGCGGTTCACAGTTGATGCAGTGGGATATCGGCTATGGCTCTTTCAGCGGCGGATTGACCTTCCGTCCGAAACTTGAGGTCGTTTACACGCTTGAAAATGCGAAGATAGAGCTTTTCTCGCAAAATGAGTATACGATCACAGAAGATGAGGTCAAAGAGGAGAGCCTGATCGCCGGCTTTGCAGAGAATTCAAGCCGTATTTACGGCTGTCTTGAATTTGACATGACACAGATCCTGGATATGCAGAACACGATCATATCGGAGGCCTATCTTGAACTCGATGCCATCGGTATTAAAGCCAACAGTAACATACGCTACCACATCGAGATGGTCAAGATGGGCGATGGTGAAAAGAGCTATACCAAGATGCGCGAGCGCGAGGTCATCGAGCGGGTCGGGTATGAGGTGAGCGTTGCGGACTTGCGGGAAGACCGTTCCCAACGCTTCGTGTTTGATTCTCTTGCCATAGAGGAGATGGTAGCGACCATCCAGGCAAACGAGAAGATCGTTTTTGTCATCAAAGCCTCGTCGCCTAAATCTTATGCGAAGTCAGAATCGGTCAACTGGATGGATGCTGAACGTGAGCACCGCCCGCGTCTTAGAATGCATTACATCAAAAAACGACGTAACGGTGTTAAAGCTGCCACTAACCTGCGAAGCAGTATTGAGAACGGCATGATCCGTCTGGATTGGACCAATCCGAAAGATGAGGGTTTCCAGGGGGTGATCGTCGTTAAAAATGCTTTTCATGTTCCTTCTACACCCTATGACGGACAAAAACTCTACGGTGGTACAGACTCCTACACCTATGACAACTTTGGTGACCAGGATGTATCTAAGTATTATGCGGTCTTTGCGTATGATGAGGTGCCACACATGTCAGCACCGGCAGTACTGCCTTACAATATCGAGGACTGATGCTAAATACACTTTTCACACTATCGGCACTGCTGTTCATTCTTGCAATGGTCATTCAGATTCTGGCAACACAGGCTTTTTTCAACCGTCTTGACAAAGCCCATAAAGAACTTTATGAAGAGATGGGAAGACCCCGATGGAAGATACAGCTTGCCGACGATGCATTCCGCGATGCCGTCAAATACATACGTTCCAAAAAGTTTGAAGAGCTCAATGATCCTGAACTGTTAAGCATCTATAAGAAGATCAAACTGTCGGATTATGCAGCTATAACACTTGCGCTTTTAGCAGTGGGGATCACCCTTTTTCAAGCGATCGCGTTAAGCTAACGGCTACGTAAATGATGTTATTGCGCCGGTACTGAAGTTTTACTTCGTAAAAAAAGCTAAAAAGCTAGTGCTCTTTCATTGCTCTGTCAACATCTCTTTTCATATCTTTCTCTTTAAGGTCCTGACGTTTGTCGTGCAGCTTTATCATCTGATGTGAACGTCAAATGAGCAGAAGCCCATTTGACTGCGCTTGCCGCTGTGGCACTGAAGTTTTACTTCGTAAAAAAAGCTAAAAAGCTAGTGCTCTTTCATTGCTCTGTCAACATCTCTTTTCATATCTTTCTCTTTAAGGTCCTGACGTTTGTCGTGCAGCTTTTTACCTTTGGCAATACCGATCTGCAGTTTGACAATGTTTTTGTCGCTGTAGTACATGGAGAGGGGGACGATGGTCATGCCGTCGCGTTGAACGGCGCGTTCTAGTTTGAGTATCTGTTTTTTATGCAGCAGAAGTTTACGTGCTCCGCGCTCTTCATGGCGGTAGTAGTGGTGCGTGGTCTCAAGCAGGCCGATGTGGGCGTTAAAGAGGACGACCTCACCGCCATCGATACGGATAAAACTGTCCTTGAGATTGACCCGGCCGGCACGGATCGCTTTGATCTCGCTACCTTTTAAGACAATACCGGCTTCAAACTTCTCTTCGATAGTGTAATCGTGATAAGCTTTTTTGTTATTTGCAATGGTCTCGCCCAAAGATTTTCCTTCTCTTTTATTGTTGCAATAATACAGTAACTATTGTTATAAGCGGACTAAGCAGAATCTATTCATGAATTATTTATAAACGCTCTTTTTCCCTCATTCGTGTAGATTCGAGAAATCAGTGGATGAAAACCACTTGCTTAGATGAAAACTTCTGATATGAGCTGAGGCAACAGTTCTAACTTGGCCGAAACAGCGTTTTCAAATTGGGTACGGTTAAAGGTCTGCTGGCGTTTTGCCAGTTGGGCCGTGTGGGTGATGATGTTTTCGATCATCGCCTCTTTTGTGCAGTCACCGTCAAGGTACTCCAGTACCTCGATAATGCCTATTGCTTTCATGGCATTGTGATCACGGCCGTATTTATGTTCGAGCATCGCCACTTCATCGATAACTCCTGCCGCTACCATCTTGTGGGTACGTTTGATGATCCTCTCACGAAGCAGCGTACGTTCCATATCAATGTTAAAGATATCCAAGGCGTCGATAACCGGGACCGGCGGATGCGTCTTAAACCATGCTGTCGGACTCATACCGCTCTCCAGGACAAGCAACAGCATCTTTTCAATGCGGTAGGCGTCACTTGGCTCTATCGCTTTCATATACGCCTTATCGATGCCGACAAGATAGTCGTAGGCCGCAGGAAGGTCAAGCAGCATCGATGCCGCCTTCTCAATGGTCTCTTGTGAATAAGTCGGCAGTTCACTCAACCCGGTAGTAAGGCTTTTCAGGTAAAAACTGGTGCCGCCGACGATAATGAGGTTCTTCTTCTCCTGCTTGGCTTTTACAACCACCTCTTTGTAGAGATCGATAAAGATAGCGACACTGAAATGGTCGTCCGGGTAGAGCTCGTCCACACCGTAATGTTTCACTTGTGCCAACTCTTCGGCGGAGGGCTTTGCCGAGGCGATGTCGATCTCCTTATAGATGCTGAGAGAGTCGATAGAGAGAATAAAAGCATTATGTTTTAACGCCATTGCTATGGCGAGGTCACTTTTGCCGGAGGCAGTAGGGCCGATGATCGCGATCTGTTTCATGGCGGTAGTATAACAGTAATCTGCTTTTTGATAGAATGGTTCATGCGTAAAAATCTCTATATATTTGTGGCGGCGGTACTGCTATTTACCGGCTGCAGTAAAAACAGTCTCTTCCCGACAGACACGAAGGTCTATGACTCTCCTGATAACTATAGACTACAGTTTGAAACCTATGACTTCAACTCGTCGCAAACGTCACTTCTGAAAGGGTGGTGGTTCAGGGCTACGGGTAGGCCGAAAGGAATGGTCGTCGTCGCTAACGGTATGCGCTACAACATGTCTGAACGGTTCAAAGAGTGGACTTGGCTGCTTGGAGAGGGGTACGACCTCTTTATCTTCGACTACCGCGGGTACGGTGAGTCGACAGGGGAGGTCGACATGCACGGTTTTGTCGACGATGTCACGGCAGCGATAGCGTTCGCTCATACACTGAACGAAGAGCTGCCGATGGTGGCTGTCGGACAATCGATGGGCGGCTCTTTTGTGATCGATGCCGTTGCCAAAAAAGAGTACCCCTATGTCAAACTGCTTGTCATCGACTCCACCATGTCAAGTTTCAGCGCTTCGGCTGAAGAGATAATGGACCAATACATTCTGTTGTGGCCATGGAGCTGGGTTCCTTCAAACTTTACCCCTACGGGCGTTGATTCGATCGAGTTCGTCGATAAAACAGAAACAGCGACACTCTTTTTAGCAGGTCTAAAAGATGAGGTCGTTCAACCCAAACACTCTGTTGAACTTTTTCTCCAGGCAAAAGAGCCCAAAGCGATCTGGATCGTTGAGGGGGCAGGGCATGTTGAGTGTATACACAATCCAAAAGTAAAGGAGGCGTTGTTGGAGACGATAGAGAGGGTTCTGGGGGAGGCGTCAGCCCTCCCATGCGAGGTTCGCTATTACGAGCACAATGCAACTGAAGAGTAGGGCAACATAAGATATTTTGATTTACGGTAAAATACAAAAATATATAATATGTGATCAAGGAGATCTGTGTTGCGAAGAATGGTTCAACGACTAAAATATTTTAATGAGCTGGTGATGTTTCAACACTCCATCTTCTCTCTCCCTTTTATCTTTATAGCGATGATCGTCTCTGCCAAAGGTTGGTTCGGTTTCGGACTGCTTCTGTTGGGTGTATTGGCGGCTATAAGTGCCCGAAATTTTGCGATGGGGCTGAACCGGTATGCTGACAGAGAGTTTGATGCCGAAAACCCGAGAACGCAGAACCGCCCCAGTGTAGACGGCCGTCTCGATGCCAGTTCGATCCTGATCTTTACGGTGGTCAATGCGCTGATATTCATAGCCGTTGCCTATATGATCAATGACCTCGCCTTTTACCTGAGTTTTCCGATGCTGGTCGTGCTGGGATCATACTCTTACTTTAAACGTTTCAGCTCTATGGCGCATATCGTCTTGGGACTTTCTCTCGGTTTGGCACCTATAGCGGGTTCTATTGCTGTGGAAGCAACCGTTCCTGCATGGACGGTACTGCTGAGTTTTGGCGTAATGTTCTGGGTGGCCGGTTTTGATCTTCTCTATTCACTGCAGGATATCGACTTTGATGTCAAACGCGGTCTGCACTCGATCCCGTCGATCTACGGCGCCGAAGCGACCATGCTGATCTCTACGATCTTTCATGTCGTGACGGTTTTCCTGTGGGCGATGTTCGTCTGGTGTGCCAACCTGGGCCTCTTTGCCTGGCTGGCCGTTCTGCTGAGTGCGATGATGCTTGGGTATGAACACTATCTTGTCCGCAAAGATTTCACCAAGATCGACCGCGCTTTTTTCACGATCAACGGTTATCTAGGCATCGTCTTTTTGGCATTTATTATTTTTGACCATATGGCACTTTAGTCCGGTTTTTAGAATAAACAGGGGAATTTTCTCCGTCTTAGTTTCGTCTAAGGATAAACTGCTATAATTTCGGCCTCTTAACAGAGATGGTGTGCGCTCGTAGCTCAGCTGGATAGAGTACTGGTTTGCGGTACCAGCGGTCACACGTTCGAATCGTGTCGGGCGCACCATTAAAACTTCAAGATTATTTCCCACACATTTAATTCTTACAATTTTTAAAAACAATTTTCTTAGTATTCAACAAATATGTAATTTGTCATACCGACTTTGATCTACCTAACGTATAGTTATTTCATAAAGTACAAGAAAGTATTCTACATGGCAGCACCTGCGATCGCGGTGCTGTTCATTTCCCCAATTAACACATAATATTGTCAGAATTTTTGCTTCTTAGCGCATCGTTGATTTTAAATAGTCGATGGCAATTTTCTTGGCTTCAGCACCGTTTGCCCCGTCACCTTTTACATTGAAAGCAAAAACTTTAGTCGCATTTTTTTCTTCCAGGAAACCGACAAACCATCCTATCCCGGCACAACTGCCGGTCTTACCGCCAAGCATGTAGTTTTGATTCTTCTCTATGACCATGATATCTTTCACAGTCGCTATAGAACGCTCCGAAAACGGCAACCGGTATTGCATGAGTTTGGTGAGAAAATCGATCTGTTCATTTGCAGAGATCTTTAGACTACCGTTACCGAGCCAAAAGTCCGTCAGCGAACGTGAGGTGTCACCGTTGCCGTAATGCGATGCCTGCACCATCTTTTGCATCTTTGCAGCCCCTATTCGCCGTGCCATCTCCTGATAAAACCAGACCGTTGAAACCTGTATGGCTGAGCGCATGGAGTGGTCTCTGTTCCATACAGGGTAAGCGCGTACGACACCGTCCCACACCAGTGTCTCGTTCTCATCTTTGACAGCGTTACTGTCCAGTGCAATGAGGCTGTTAAGGATTTTAAAGGTCGAACACGGGTTTAGCCGCTCATCCGTTCTCTGTCCAAACAGAAGTTTTTTGGAACGGTTAAGGTCAAGCACAATACCGGTTCCATCCAATTTCCCAAAGTCAGGCTCGGCCCCAAAAAGCGGAACGAGAACGATAAAGATCAGCATCCATCTGAACATGTAAAATCCTGTAAGAAAATTGATCTGGATACTCCGTCAACATTAGAGCATCTCTTCATAACCGTCATAGCCGATGTCGACAAAACCCCTGTATTAAGTACGATAAAAAGCGAATTGTTTTTTCTGCCATAATGGATTTTAGCATAATCATAGTTCCATTATTTGGATAGGTATGGTGAAAATCTCATGCTAAGATTAACGTTACTGTTAGAAATAAGTAACTATGTAGGTCAAGTGATACCAATATCTATAATACCGATCTGGCTGGATGAGAACAGCTGTGCGGTGCTAGTGCTTCTATCTTTCCCAAATTAATATGTACTATTGTCAGAAATTTTGCCTGTATATGATAAGTTGAAAGGGTCATGTAATATAATTCCAAAAGATCATGCGCATAGAAACAGGATGTTACTATGCCTTTATATCTTTCGAACTTCTTTTAAGGCTTGTGTTATGAGTATCTTCGCTTTGCAATCGCCTGCGGGTGGCTTTTTGGATGAAGACATGGAGCATTTCAATAAAGTCTTTGATGAGTGGTGCGTTCAGTTTGACAACTACGAAGACGCCAGCCTTATTGCCGACAGCTTTGATGAGAGAAAGAGTGTGGAGATCGTTGAGATCACGCCGCTGACCTATCCGAAATATTTTTTTCCGAGCCTTCAGGGAAACATCCATGCAACGCGCCAGCTCGATGACAAGATCATCTGCATCGTCGAGCCTTTTATGGGGTCGAATTTCCGCATTGCGGTCTGTGACTTGAAGACAAAGAGGGTAAAACTGACACAGACGCGCTATAAAAGTGCCATGAGTGTCGAAGGGGCTTTTTCAAACTTTACGGTCTGACCTCTTCCTTTGTCCCTGAGATTTGACGTGTGCTCTAAAACTCGTAGATGCCGCGTCCGTTGTTCTTGGCTTTGTACATCGCTGTATCTGAGGCTGAAAGCAGGTCAGTTGTTGTCGTGCCATTGTCCGGATAGATGGCGATACCGATACTGCAACCGATATTGAACTTCTCATTATCAAGAACAAATTGATACACTATGCGAGAAGAGATTGTCGAGCAGTACCTTTGAAGATGGTTCTTGTGTCATTACTTGCATTTTACGATCTAAGTGCTACGATAGTCTAGAGAAAATGATAGAGGATAGAAGATGTTGGATTTTCTGTACAAGTTGATAGATGAGTACGAGATGATATTGACATTTATGGGGGTCGCCTCAGTGCTCATTTTTATCGCCAGTCTTGTTGTGACACCATGGCTTGTGGCACAGATTCCGTCTGATTATTTCTCGCATATGCGAAGAGAACCCCCACGGTGGAAAGAGTTACACCCTATATTCCGTTATATGATTCTGATCTTGAAAAATACAGTCGGTCTTGTTCTACTTTTGGCAGGTGTCATGATGTTGGTCTTGCCGGGGCAGGGTTTGCTAAGCATATTTCTGGGGCTTATACTAATGGACTATCCCGGTAAGTTTCAGTTGGAGCGCAAGATCATCAGTCGGCCAAAACTTTTACGGCTCATCAATTGGCTGCGCGCTAAACAACAAAAACCGCCGTTGGAGATCACCCCTTAAGCAGCTCTTTTTAGAGGCATTCCAAAGTACTGTTTGACTGATAATAGGTGCTGATTTATGTAATAACTGTTAACATAGCTAGCGAATTCTATAGTAAAGAGTATTGAAGTGAAAACAATATTATTGATGTTTATCCTCTTTTTTACACCATTTTTGCTGCAGGCAGTAGAACTTGAAAAAGTCTCACTGCAGATGCAGTGGAAGCATCAGTTTGAGTATGCCGGTTTCTATGCCGCTATCGAACAGGGCTATTATGCTGACGAGGGATTGGAGGTTGAACTTAGAGAAGTTCAGCCGGGTCTCGACCCTGTTCAGGAAGTCTTGGATGGGAGGGCCGACTTCGGTATTACCTATTCAAGTCTGATTGCCGAATACCTTCAGGGCAGACCGGTGGTGATGATCGCCAATATCTTTAAACAGTCTGCTCTTGTCCTGATATCGCAAAAAGAGTTTAGCCTCCCATCTGACCTGATAGGAAAGCGCGTCATGGGTAGCAGGACGGAGTTGGGAAATTCCGGTATTACCATGATGTTCCATCGTTTTAACATGAGTGTCGATGACGTCAACGTCATAGAGCCCACACATACGATAGATGATTTTGTCGAAAAACGTGTTGATGCGATGACGGCTTTCATTACAAATCAACCTTACCTTCTTAATCGTAAAGGGGTTAAATATACCATTCATAATCCGACAAGCTATGGTTCTCAGTTTTATGATGTCAATGTCTTTACTTCGGCAACTGAATTTCAAAACAGTCCTGAACGGGTTGAAGGTTTTAGAAAGGCCACTGTTAAAGGGTGGAAATATGCTTTGGATAACAGTGACGAGATCATCGACCTTATTTTACAGAAGTACAATACGCAACATAAGTCCAGAGAACAGTTGCAATACGAGGCAGAGATCACAAAAAGTCTGATCTTGCCCAATGTCTATGATGTCGGCAGTATCGATTGTCAGATACTCAAAGAAATGGCGGAAAATTTCACCCGTTTTGGTGTCACACCGAAAATTGATGATAAAACGTTCAAAAACTTTCTTTTAAAAGATCTTTGTTCAGAAAATCAGGCAGCAACGTTTACACCCCAAGAGAAGCAGTACCTCACAAGCAAGCAAGAGATAAAGGTCTGTACCGATCCGGACTGGATGCCGTTCGAAAAGATTAAGGATGGTAAACATATCGGGATGAGCGCCGATTATATGCGGATCGTCGAATCCGTAATAAATATTCCGCTAAAAGTCGTACCTACGACAAGCTGGAGTCAATCTATGGAGTATGCACAAGCCCGTAAATGTGACATTTGGTCTCTGGCTATGGCGACACCGGATCGCAAAAAGTACATGGACTTTACACGTCCGTATCTAAGTACTCCTTTGGTGATTGCCACGAAAACAGATAAATTTTTTATTACAGATCTTAATGAAGTGTTAGGCAAGAAGCTGGGTATAGTAAAAGGATACGCGTTTTATGAACTGCTCAAACGTCAATACCCTTCTCTTGATCTGGTTGAGGTTGAAAGTATTGAAAAAGGTTTTGAAGCGGTAGATCACGGTAAATTGTTCGGCTATATAGATACGTTGGCGGCGATCGGCTATCAGATGCAGAAAAACTACATCGGGAGCTTGAAAGTTGCTGGCCGTATCAATCAAAACTGGGATCTGGGTATCGGTGTGCGTAATGATGAGCCGATTCTAGTTGATATACTGAACAAAGCTATCAGTACGGTAGACGAGAAGACCCAGCAAGCGATCTTAAACGAGTGGATGAGTATCAGTTATGAACAGGGATTTGACTATGCACTGTTGTGGAAAGTACTGGGGATAATTGGTCTGATACTGCTGTTTATGCTCTATCGATATCGAATGTTGAAAGAGCACAACGAAACACTTGTGGCCTTGAACAATGAGTTGGAGATACTCTCGATCACGGACAGTCTCACGAAGATCTATAACAGACGTTATCTTGACAAGAGAATGCAAGAGGCTATTCATCTTGCAAAACGATACAAGACCCCTTTCTCTCTTATCCTTATGGATATTGATGATTTCAAGGTCATCAACGACACCTATGGTCACACCAAAGGCGATATCATTCTTCAAAAGGTTGTCGACGTTCTATCCGGTCAATCCAGAAAGACTGATATCGTAGGTAGATGGGGCGGAGAAGAGTTTCTTATTATATGTCCTCATAGCGCGTTGGAGAGTGGCCGTATTTTGGCAGAAAAGATGTGTGAAGCTATTGCAAAAAAAGAGTTTGGTGTGGATATACCTGTCACAGGCAGTTTTGGTGTCGCTGAATATGCACCGAATGACGACTCTGATACACTTATCAATAAAGTCGATAAAGCTCTATACCGGGCAAAAGCTGAAGGAAAAAATAGAGTAGTGGCTGCTGAGTAAAGAGTAGAATGAGATGATTTCCACTATTGTCTCTGTTACGGGGCTTTGACTTTCAGAGTTAGCTTATTGTGCACTCTTGCATGAGGTTGATGACGCATACCCATTTCGACTCCTTAGCTACTATTCTACCGGTATACCTCCTATTAATCGGCATGTGCAGGCTGATAAATCGCTAAGATCAGATTGTATATAACCCGTTATAGGCATTTGGATGTTGAGTTGTAAGTATAGTGGAGAAGAAATGTAAGATGACAGCAGGGATGCTGTCATCAAGAAGAGTGATATTATTTACCGATCTTGTCTGCAATTGCCTGAATATCCGCATCGCTCAATGTCGCGACCTGACCTTTCATTACACCTTTCATTGGGCCGCCGTATGAACCGTCTTTATAGCCGTGTAGTGCCGCAGCAACGTCCGCTTTTGACATGTCTTTGATGATCTTGCTTTTATTAAGAGCAGCTTTTTCACCTGTTGCACCGTGGCAAGAGACACATTTGGCGTAAGCATCTGCAGATGCGACTGTAGCTGTAGCAGCTAGGATAAGAGTAGTAATAATCACTTTGTTCATGTGAATTCCTTTTTGTTATGTCGAATTATCATAGTCAAAAAACAGGTAATTGCAACATGATAAAGTTGAAAATGTTAAGATAAACTATACTGATGTAGCAATTAGTAACACTTTTTCTGTGTGCATAATTGTAATTACAGTAAAGTCAGTATGACACGGTATAGCCGATGTTACAGAGGATTTACATATAATAAATTATTATAATCTGTTTATGCGAGATATTCGACGACATTTAAGTTATGAAAAAATCCTCCTGGATTTATATATAATAATTTATAATAATAGGATTGCCTGTGCCTCTGGATAGTGTCCGAATTTGGCAGAGATGATATATAGGACGCTTGAAAGAGGAGATCGGAGCAGAAAGTACAAACCCCTATCTTTGGGTTTTATGCCTGCTGTGATCAATAGCGAGTACTTTTAGCGTGAACGGCCTACAAGGTCTAATTTTGATAATTATTCATTACCTTATATCTTCGTGCTATTCCTGAGCTGATAATATACATGTTACGATATTACACACTATTTTATTTATAGATTGTGTCGGTCTGTTCGTCATGTTATTTAGTCTGCCAGTCTTACTAAAGAAAAATAATCAAAATATGTATTGCCTTCTCATGCACTGAATAGAAGAGTCTCTCGTATGCAAATATTTTTACAAGCCTAAAGCAGGAGTTTAACAAGGTCTTTCACTATAAAACATCCTATTTTTCCGCTTAATCAAGAGTTATATATCAACAAAAATTTGATAAATAATATTTTTCTATATTGACGAAATAATTAACAATATAATCAACAATTATCAAACTATTAACTTCAAGTTATATTAATTTTTGCTCCGTTAGACTTTTCCAAAATTATTCAAAAGGATGATCGATGACATCATTTTCAAAAGTAACTATGGCTGCACTTTTAGGTTTAACTGTGCTGAGTACAACGGTTTATGCGGATGCCGCTAAAGGTCAAAAGATCTATCAGAAGAAGCTCAAAGAGTCTTGCGGAAAGACAGGTGCAGTGTTCGCCGCTTCCCATACGCAAATGGAGTGGGAAAATGCAAAAGAGGAGGGCACTTTGGCTGAGATGATGGAAGCTGAATGCCCGGCAGGTAAAGCATTTTTTGAGAGCGACAAGTTCCAAAATAAATATAAAAAACATCTTTATGACTTCGTTTATGATTTTGCAAGCGACAGCGGCAACATCCCCTCTTGTTAATTAAAGGAGTGAACGCTCACTCCTGTTAAACCAAAACATCAACAAACGTTTTTAATACAGCTGTATACGCAACACAGGTCTGCAACGGCATTGGAAATTGATATCTAAGGAATTATAAATGACAAGAAACATAACACTGCTCTCTGCATTGGCGCTCTTCTCTACAACAGCTTTTGCTGCTGATGACGTGCAAGCACAGATCGATGCTTTGAACGCAAAGATCACGAAGATGGAAAAAATAAATACTTATCAAAACAAGCAGCTGTCCAAAGTGAACAAACAGAGCGCTAATGACAACCTTAAGTTCAGCGCTGATTTCAGAAATGCTGTAGATGTTCTTGAATATAAAAACAATGATACCGATGAAACGGCTTCAAACAACTCCCTTTTAACGAGCAGACTCTATCTTGATATGGCGGCTTCACCGATGGAAGGGCTTATCTTTAAAGGACGATTGGCTGTCTATGCTATGTGGGGAGCACACCTGAACTATACGGGTGCGACGGGTACCGATTCTGCAGGTCTTAAAGACTGGTCGGCATCATCCAAGCCAACGGACACCGTTATGAGAATCAAAGAAGCTTATTTTGTCTATTCGAACAAGCTCGGTTCTCAGCCTGTCAGTTTCTCAATCGGTCGCCGTCCGTCAACAAACGGTTTTTTAGCGAACTACAGAGAAAATGAAAAAACTCCCGGTTCGCCACTGGCGCACATTACCAATATGGAAGTCAATGGCGTGATGCTCAAGCTTGACTGGAGCCGTTTTGTGGAAGGTGCCTATACCAAGTTCGTCTATGGGAGGGCCCACAGCGGTGAGATCGAGAATATCTATGGTCTGGGTACAACTAATCCATGGAGCCCATATGCCAAAGTGGACGGTGACGACAAGAACGTTGACTTTTTTGTCATGCCGGGTAATGCTTACGATAATGGACAGTACCAGATTATGTATGAATGGGCGCATATCTTCAACACCAAAGGGCAGCAATATAATGATCCGTCTACTAAAACAGCTGCAGCCGGTACAGCTGACCTCTTTTCAGTTGGATTGAAAGTAGACGGGATAGGTGACGAGTGGAGTGACTTCCTTGACGCGACAACTGTTTTCGCATCGGGTGCATACAGTTACTACAATGCAAAAGATGGTTATCAGCTTCTCGGTTCAGAAGATGGCGGGAGTCAAAGCGGCAGTTCTGTATGGGTCGGTGCGATCATTCCGGATATGATCACCGACAAGGGCAAGTTCGGTTTTGAGTACAATCACGGTTCAAAATACTGGACGCCGATGACGTGGGCTGAAGACAGTGCAATAGGTTCAAAAATAGCCGTCCGCGGTGATGCCTATGAAGCGTACTGGAACTTCGATCTTTTTGGTGTAAAGTATCTGCCGTCGCAGATCCGATACACCTATGCACAACATGACTATACGCCAAATGTAAACTGTGCAGGCTGGGTTGACTCTGAAAAAGTGGATATTACAGCGAGTGATCTGAGAATAGCGGTTAGCTACCGATACTAGAAAGAGAGAAGATGAAATTAGATAAATCCTTTATGAAACTGTTAGAAAAAAATGAGCAGGAACTGCCAAAGATGTCACGCCGTGACGCTTTGAAGTTTTTGGGTATTTCACCTATCGCAGCCGGTGTTATTGCGCAGAGTACCTCCGGTTCTATCACGGAGGCAGAAGCGTCTAGTGCAACGGGTAAGATCGTGATCGTCGGCGGCGGTGCCGGAGGCATCATGGCGGCAGCCCGTCTGAGCCGGGGACTCTCAAATCCGGATATTACACTGATCGCGTCAAACGAGGTGCACCTTTACCAACCGGGACAGGTCTTTATGGCAGCGGGAGAGTACACTTTTGACGATATTGCCAAAAACAGTGCGGACCTTATACCTGATGGTGTGGAATGGATCAAAGATGAGGTCAAAACGTTTGACCCTGACAACAACAGGGTGATCACCCGTGCCGGAGAGACGATCGATTATGACTATTTGGTCGTTGCGACAGGTCTACAGTATCACTATGAATGGATCAAAGGTCTTCATGTTGATGATATCGGTAAAAACGGTATCTCGAGTGTCTATCTGAATGATCCGGAAAAAGGGACGGCTGACGGCGGAACCATTACTCACCAATGGTTCAAGGACGTGCATGCGGCTGCCAAAGAGGGCAACCCACGTGTTATCTGTACGCAGCCGGCAACGGCGATCAAGTGCGGCGGGGCACCGCAGAAGATCCTCTACCTGAGCGATGATTACCTCAAACGTGACGGCTTGACGGCCGACTTCACCTTTGCAACAAACGGTGCTTCGCTTTTTGGTGTGCCTGCTGTCAACAAGACCCTGGTCGAAGAGGTACAGCCGCGCTACGGCAACATCACCAACAAGTTCAAACACAACCTTGTCGCGATCGACACGGCAAAGAAAGTGGCGACTTTTGAACATAACTATACGATACAGGGTGAGTACGATGAGGACCTTGAAGAGTATGACATGATCAAAAAAACCGAGATGGTCGAGATGGAATATGACTTTATCCATATCGTTCCGCCGATGAGTGCTCCTGATGCGGTTGTAAACTCGCCTCTCGGCTGGCAGAAGGGGTCGGGAAAAGGTTGGCTGGAAGTGGACAAAGAGACGCTGCAGCACCGCCGTTACAACAATGTATTCGGGATCGGTGATGTGCTTGGCGTACCGAAAGGAAAGACCGGCGGTTCAGCGCGTCACCATGCTCCGATCATGGTCGCCAACCTTATCGCGGAGATGGAGAAAAAAGAGCTGAAAGAGAAATTTGACGGCTATACGGTCTGTCCGCTTAAAACACAATATGGCAAGATCATTCTGGCCGAGTTCGATTATAAAGGCGCCGCACCGTCATTTCCTCTGGACGTGGGTAAAGAGCGATGGATCTGGTGGGCTTTCGATCTCTACATGCTCAAACCGATGTACTGGCACCTGATGATGCGGGGGTTGATGTAAGCAGTGGGGCCGTTCCCACACTTTTGACGGCAATATGATCTCTCTTCTGACCACTCCCCCTTAACAGTCAAAGTACTGTATAATCACAACACTATAACCTGCATGAAGGCAAACATTGAAAAAAGTATTTTTACTACAGCAAGAGAACAAAAATCCGGACCGTCTGTTAGAGGCCATTAAAAATGAGATCCGTAAATATCTAAAACGTGAACGCAATAAAAAGTTGCCGGAAGAAGCGGTCTATTGGGACTTTGATTGTCGTTTCGGAGAGAGCAGTGCTGAGGCGAAGAGCCTTCCTGTGTCGGGAATTACCGGCGCATTGGACAAGGCGCACGAAGCCTCATGGACGCAATGTTATGTTGAGATCCTGGCCAAACCTTCAATGAAGAAAGAGCCGGCTTCCGACGAAGAGGCGTAACCCGTTCCGGGATCGTCTAAGATCTCAAACCACTTCCCTGTTGTCTACGTTTTGGCTGGCGTGGGATAACTCCTTTTTTAGCAACTCACTGCGCGCATAGAGCCAAACGACAACTGCGGCGAGTACAACACTAAATGCGATCGAAAGCCAGACATAGATGACGTCGTTTGTAAGGCGTGTGATGATCTCCAGTAAGATCAGAGGCAGAACGATCTGGCGTGCAAGACTGAGGTAAAAGATAAAGTTAGGGCGCTCTATTCCCTGGAGCAGTGCGACAAAGATAAAGATCACGGCAAATGCAAAAACAATGAACGCTTCTATCCGTAAAAAGACGATGCCTTCACTGATGACCGAAGGGTCACTGCTAAAGAGGGCGACCAACTGCCCCGGAACAAGCATCAGGACAACGAACGCTATGATGGAAACATAGAGGGAGTAGCCGAGGGCGGCTTTAATGATCGATCTGATGCGTTCATACTGAGCGGCACCGCTGTTTTGTGAGACCATGGAGAGTACGGCGATGTTGATACCGACGATCGGCATGATGGCGATCTGCTCGATCCGCATGCCGATTCCGAGCATCGCAACGATGGATTGTCCGAAGTCAGCGGCATAATAGGTGATGATAAAGACGCCCAAGGCCATGAAAAGCATATTGGTCGTAGGGGGCAACCCCTGTTTGATGAGGTGTATGTAAAAGGGTCTGTCAAAATAGAATCCTTTGCCCAGCAGCGGCGTTTTGTTGAGACGGTAAAAAAGGTAGAGCATACTGATAAACTCCGTTGCTACGGTGGCGTATGCGATACCTTTGACCCCAAACCCCATTTTGACAAAACTGTAGTCGAGCACGATGTTCAGGAAAAAAGAGACCACCAGAATATTGCGAAAAGAGGTGGTGTCGCCCTGTGCATAGAGGAGGGCGTTGATGAACATACCGGCGATCATGAAAAAACTTCCCAAAATAACGACATCTATATAATCCAGTGAACTCTGCAGGTAGCTGCCTTCGGCGCCAAGTTGGCGCATCAAAAAGTCGGTACTGAGAAGTCCGATAACGGTGACTAGTATAGAGATGATAAGAGAGAGCAGCAGCCCGTTTTTACTCATGTTGACGGCCTCGTCTCTTCGGCCTTCCCCCAGAGCGTTCCCGACAACGGCACTCAACCCCTCACTCATCCCGATACCGACAGCGAGCAGCAGAAAAAAGACGGGAAAGGAGAGTGAGAGGGCGGCCAGGGCCTCTGTTGATATCATACCGGCAAAGTAGGTGTCGGTAACATTATAGAGGGTATGAAAAAGATAGCCTATGGTCGCAGGGATCGCAAGCGATCTGAGTGCTGTTTTGATATCGCCTTGGGTCAGGTCTTTGATCACGTTGTGTGCCTTTTGAAATAATCTGTGATATTTTTTCTTTGATATTATGCCCGTATTTTCAAAGGTATCGATAGAAGAGGCGATTGTATAATGGTCATTTCAGCTTGGTGAATTTGTAAAAGAGCGTGTGACTCTGTTACAATAGTGTATGATCAAAAAAATAGTTTTCTCAATCTTATGTATTGTGTTTGTCGGCTTCTCTCTTTCCGAGAGTCTGGACACCAAGAGTTCCGAACAGCTTGACAATGCTTTAGTACGTTCACTGGGTGCCTTTGCCGTAGCCAGAGGACTCAATGGTGTGGTCTCGGTGATTCAAGGTACCGAGGTAAATGTCTCCCCGGCAGGAGTGGGCGTCACATTTGCACCGGGTCAGCTGTTGGATCCGGTCAACGATATGGTTGAACGTTTTTCCTGGGTGATGTTGATGAGCTCTGTCTCCATCGGAATCCAGGAGATTATGCTGCACGCTGGAAAAACAACCCTCTTTAAAGTGCTCTTTGGCGTGATGACGCTGCTTTTTTTACTGCAGCTTTGGGTCTCTGAGTTCCGATTGCCCTGGCATGTTGAAACAAGTTTCAAAGTGGTGCTTATTCTCGCCGTTTTACGGTTCAGTATACCACTCTTCGTCATGATGAACGAAGCGGTTTTCAACTATGTGCTGGAGCCGGAGTATGAGAGCTCCTTTCAGATGGTTTCCAAGACCTCGGATGAGGTGAAGATGATCATCGACGAAGTGCAGGAAAAACAGAATCAGATGGATGAAGAGAGTTCATTTATAGAGACATTCAACATCACTAAAAAGTATGCGGCCTATAAAGATGAACTCAAAAAAAGTGTGGAGCAGTTTATCGCGAAATTCAACGACGCTATGGAGAGCATCATCCGTCTTATTACGGTCTTTATCATTAATACGGTTCTTATTCCTCTTGCGGCACTTTGGCTGTTTATCCATGGATTGGGCTATTTTCTTAGAAAAGAGATGCGCGGTATCCTCGACTGAGAGCGGTGATTGGCAGACAACTTGTTATAATCTGCTATAAAAATAGGGTACGCCTGAAAAGAGTATTATGCCGACGGCTTTAAAAAAACTGCGTTATATCATCTTGATGTTAGTCCTGATATCGCTTATCTCCTTTTTAGCGATCCACGCTGCGCCTAACAGCTTTTTCGGAGCGGGGGAGCTCAACCCCAACATGACCGAAGAGGCGATCGCACAGCTTAAAGCCGTTTATGGTCTGGACAAACCGCTTTACCGCCAGTACGTTGACTGGGTCATCAACTTGCTGCAGCTCAATTTCGGGATCTCTTTTGTCTCTGGAGCCGATGTAAGCAGTGAGATCGCAAAGCGTCTGCCGATCACCCTGTTGATCAATATCCTATCCATGTTCCTTGTCTTTGTTATCTCGATCTATATCGGGGTCAAGGCTGCACTCTCACACGGCTCATGGCTTGACTACGCTATTCGCCAGCTCTCTCTGGTCTCATTTGCGATGCCCTCTTTTTACCTGGCGCTGCTCTTGATGCTCTTTTTCAGTGTCGAGTTGGAAATCCTTCCCATCGCCGGGCTGCACTCAGTCGAGCCGAAAGAGGGTTTTGCCTATTATACCGATATGGCATGGCATCTTATTTTGCCGATCGGCGTCATGGTCTTTGTGAGTTTGGGCTCAATGATCGTCTATATCCGCTCATTGACACTGGAGATCCTTAAAAGCGACTACTACTATTTCGCACGCTCCCGCGGACTGAGCGAGACTATCCTGCTGCGCCGTTATATCCTTCGAAACCTTATGCCGCCTGTGGTGACCTTGCTTGGTCTCTCACTGCCGGGGTTGATCGGCGGCAGTGTCATCTTGGAGCAGATCTTCAGTATCGAGGGAATGGGACAGCTCTTTTATCTGAGCGCCTTGAGTCGGGACTATCCTGTTATTATGGGTATCTTGATCATAACTGCTTTTTTGACGCTCTTGGGAAATATGTTGGCGGATATGCTGCTGTTGACGTTAAATCCTTATGCAAAACGGCAAGGTTGATCTGGTTTTTTGTTTGATGTTATGCGGTTGAGGAGAGATGTTCTTAAGCAGAGTTCATTCTGAGCAGGGGCTCTGAGTAGAGCCCGTTGTTGTAACGGATGGCTCGGCCTAACCGAACAGTGCTTCAAGAGAAGAGAGGTCTTCTTTCTTCTCTTCGATTTTAGTCCCTTCAGCACTTTCCCCGCCGGCTTGTTCGACAAGCTCGATAGAGTAACCGGTAAGCATAGAGGCAAGACGGATATTAATACCGCTTTTCCCGATCGCTTTGGACTTCTGGTCAGCAGGAAGAGTGACGATCGCTTTTAACGGGTTGTCCGGATTGTCAGCTTCGCCTTCGATGCTGACGGCATTGATGATCGCCGGGCTCATAACACGGGCAATAAAGAGCTCGGGCACGGTCGTATATTCGATACAGTCGATGTTCTCGCCGAGAAGCTCTTCACTGACAGCATTGATACGCACCCCTTTAACACCGACAGTCGCACCGACAGGGTCGACTTGGGGATGTGTAGAGATAAGTGCGATTTTCGCACGTTCGCCCGGGATACGGGCCGCTTTTTCGATCAGTACGACCCCATCAGCGATCTCAGGTACTTCAAGTTCTAAAAGACCTTCAAGGAATTTAGGCGAAGTACGCGAAAGCTCGATCTGGATACCGTTGGCTTTGTCGATGTTGACACGGCGTACAACGGCTCTAACGACATCACCGACAACGAATGCTTCGCCTTTAATACGGCTTTTCATCGGTAGAACGGCACGGACCTCGTCCATCTCGATATAGGTCGTGTTTTTCTCATCAACCCGTGTTACACGCCCGTTGACGATCGTACCGATCTTCTCTTTATATTTGTTATAAAGTTCATCTTCGACCAGGCGTTGAACATGGTATTCGATCTCACGGTAAAGTGTCATAGCTGCAGTACGGCCATGCCCCTCAATGTCATGCTCGATCTGAAATTCATCGCCGATATCAACATCAGGATCAACCTCTTCACGTGCACGGGTAAGTGATATGAAACCCTGGTTGACATCACCGGCTTCAGTGTAGAGCTGATCATCATCTTCATCATCGACAACGGTGATCGTCTGATAAACACGAATGCTTTTTGTCTCTTCATCGATTTCGGCATCAAAGGTAAAGTCTTCATTGATAAGACGTTGGGCCGTTTTGATAAATGCGTTTTTCAGTGCGACTTTAACACTATCGGGACTCAGTCCTTTTTCGTGCGCCAGCGCATCAATAATATCTAATACATTTTCCATAATTATCTCCATTAGTATTCCGCTAATTTGTTCCAAAAAAAGATGTTGAGTGATTCATTTCCAGGAAGGGTAGAATTATAGCATAAATTGATTTTACTCTGATTAACGGCAGATAGAAATTTAGACAAACTATCTCCTGACACTAAAACAGTGTCGTGTCTTTTTGCAATAATGACTGAACTGTTTCGTCTGTTTATAGCCCTGAAACAGGCAAAATAAATATATTCAGAGGCTACATCAAAAAGTGCACGGTGAGTTTATGCCAAAATTAACCCTTTGGGAGCTATAATGCAGTTAATAATATAAACTGCAGCAAAGGATTATAATGGAGCTTAAAATCGCCCGTACAGACGTTAAGTCAAAAGCGAAAAAGATAGATGTTAAAAAAATTGAAGAGATGGTCAAGAAAGAGGGAACGGTGATCCTCTATTTTGACCGTGAGAACTCACATAAAGATCTTCTTGCTCTTCAAGACCATTTTGAAAACGATGGTAAAAGCTTTTACATGCGTGAAGTCCGTTACGGTCTTGCGGATAATGAGTATATGTACGAAGTACACATCTTATAAAGTGTAATTGGATTAATGTCTAAAAAACTGTTTATAGAGACGCTTGGCTGTCAAATGAATGTTCGCGACAGCGAGCATATGATCGCCGAACTAAATGCGAAAGAACCTTATGAGATCACGACCAACTCTGAAGAGGCTGATCTTATTATCATCAACACCTGTTCGGTACGTGAACGCCCCGTTCACAAACTCTTCTCCGAACTGGGTACATTCAACAAACATAAAAAAGAGGGTGCGAAGATCGGTGTTGCCGGCTGTACCGCATCGCACCTCGGCAAAGAGATCATCAAACGTGCTCCTTACGTCAACTTTGTCCTCGGAGCGCGTAATGTCTCCAAAATTGCAGAAGTGGTGGAAAAAGACAAATCGGTAGAGATCGATATCAACTACGACGAGTCTGATTTTGCATTTAAAGATTTTCGCTCATCTCCTTTTAAAGCCTTTATCAACATCTCTATAGGGTGTGACAAAAGCTGTACCTTCTGCATCGTTCCGAAAACACGCGGTGATGAGATCTCCATTCCGGCTGAGCTGATTGTAAACGAAGCTAAAAAGGCAGTTGCGTCAGGGGCCAAAGAGGTCTTCCTGCTGGGGCAGAATGTCAACAACTACGGCCGTCGTTTTTCCGGTGAACATGAGAAGGTGAACTTCACGGAGCTGTTGCGACAAATCAGCCGGATAGAGGGGTTGCAGCGTATTCGGTTTACGTCGCCGCATCCTCTGCATATGGATGATGAATTTATTGAAGAGTTCGCTCGAAATCCAAAGATCTGTAAGTCAATGCATGTCCCGTTGCAGAGCGGCTCGACGGAGATCTTAAAAGCGATGAAACGCGGTTACTCTCAAGAGTGGTTTCTAAATCGTGTTGCCAAACTGCGTGCGATGGCACCGGATGTGAGTATCAGTACCGATATCATCGTCGGTTTCCCGGGTGAAAGTGATGCCGACTTTGAGGAGACGATGAAGGTGGCTGAAGCGGTGGGCTTTGAGCAGATGTTCAGCTTCAAATATTCACCGCGTCCCCTGACGGAAGCGGCAGAGTACGACAATGCCGTCGACGGCGAGATCGCATCTGAACGTCTTCACAGGCTTCAGGAGTTCCAGGATACGGTCGTGGACAAAACAATGCATGGGCAGGTCGGAAAAACGCTTGAGGTCTATTTTGAGGAGCTGCGTGCCGATGGTTATGTCGCCGGCCGTAGCAGTAACAATTTCCTGGTCAAGGTCAAAGGGTCTGAAGAGCTGTTGGGCCAGATACGTGACGTCAAGATCACTGCCGCGGCACGAATGAACCTAAATGGGGAATTACTTGCGTAAGCGTCTGCTTCGCTCATTAACACTCCTTCTCTTTCCACCGATCGGCATACTGATCATTCGCCTGCTCTATTTGACAGGCAAAAAGCATTTTCACCTTCCGGAAAATATCCCTGAAGAGCCCTTTGTCATCGCCAGCTGGCATGGGGATCTTCTCTTGCAGCCTTTTACCTATTTCAAGCTGCGCAAAAACCGTAATGCGAAGATCGTCATCAGTGAACATTTTGACGGACAGCTTATTGCCAAGACGATGCAGTATATGCATCTTGATACGATTCACGGTTCAACTACCCGTAACGGTGCAAAGGTCTTGATAGCGGCCATGAAAGCACTGAAAAACGGCAGCGACGTTGCGATCACACCGGACGGCCCGAAAGGACCGCGCCACGAAGTCGCAGAGGGAATTGTCGTTATGGCGCAAAAGACGAAGAGTAAGATCATCATCTTCTCCTGTGTCCCTGAGCATTACTGGCAACTCAAGAGCTGGGACCGCTTCACGATCCCAAAACCCTTCACCCGTCTGGATTTTTATGCTTCAGAACCGTTGGATGTCTCCGATATGACGATGGACGAGGCGAGGACGTTGATCAAAGAAAAACTTCTGGTACACGACTACTGAGCCATGAAACAGAGCCTCGATCACTACCGGAAAGCGTTTCTGATCTATATGGAGAAATTCCGAGGCTATTCGGATCTTACGCTAAAGAGTTATGACGAATCTCTAAAAGAGGCTTTCTCTTTTCTTGAAATCGAAGAGGCCGGTGCTCACACGACCCTAAACCTCATGCCGTATCGTCTCCACATCGCCCATCTCAAACCAAAGACCATCTCCAAAAAGATCTCGGCAATGCGCAGTTTCTGCGCCTATATAAACGACCAGGGGGAGAAGGTCTCGCTTAAAGCGGATGAAAGTATCAAAGTCCCGGCTTCACTGCCAAAACCGGTTAGCGATGCCCACATAAAAGAGGCGCTCTTGCTTGCACCGCTCAATGAGAAGCTGGTGGTCACACTGCTCTATACGCTGGGCCTTCGTATCTCTGAACTCTCTTCGCTGACGTTGACGGATATCTCAAGCGAATGGGTCCGGGTGATGGGAAAGGGGCAAAAAGGACGGGATGTCCCGATGTTGGCGTCGAGCCTAAGTTTAATCAATACCTACAGAGATGAGATGAACCCGAAACAGTTTCTCTTTGAGTCGGAAGGGGCTCGATTAAGTGAAAATAGTCTAAGATATCTGGTCACTAAATGTTTTAAACGTGTCGGGCTGAAAGTAACACCGCACCAACTGCGGCACTCTTATGCAACAGCGCTGCTGAACAACAACGCGCGTATTGCGGATGTCAGTGAACTTTTGGGACATGCCTCGATGTCCACAACCCAGATCTATACCAAGCTGGGCAGCAGTGTCAAGATGGATAATTATATTAAAGCACACCCATTATGTCAGGATGACGATGAGATTTCTTGAGTCTTTATTACCAAAACTGTTTATCACCTTGATCCCTTCAAGCGGCGGTATCCGTCTTTATGGTGAACTGCGCAAAAAGGGTAAAATGATCAAGCGTTTTGAGGAGCAGAGAGTCGAATTCGGCGCCGCTTTGGAAAAAGAGATCAAAACGCTTGAACGTGAAAGCTCTGTGAGCTATATTGCCCTCTTGGAGACTGAAGCGTCTCAAGGGGTACTGCAGAGCTGCAGAGATTCAGAGGGCAGTGACCTGAGCAATGTCGAAAAGATCTGTATTGAAAAGCGATGGGGTCTCTTTATCGATAAAGATGAACTTTTTGAACGCCAGAAAGACTATAAACAGATCGGGCTGGATCTCCTCTTCTCCCCGTTTTCGCTTCTGGCCAGTTTTTATGAGAAGAAGTTAAGAGAGAGCGATGGCCTTTACCTTCTGTTGACAGACGACTATCTCATCGCTGCCGTCTTTAAAGATAACACGCTCCTCTTTGGAACACAACGTTTTATGCAGGATGAACTGAGGTTAAGTGATTCGGTGCAGGCACTCGATAGATATATCGACACGATCCAGTCTTGTGTTAAAGCTTTTTACGAAGCAAAAGTGGACGACAATATGTTTATTGAACGACTCTATATTGCCGATACACTCGATTTTGATACGGATCTGGAGAACAGATTGGAAGAGCTTCTTTTTGTAGAGGTCGAAAAACAGAGAATTGACCTCTCTCACGAACTGGTACTTCTTTGTGAAAAGGAGCTGCGTTGAAACACAGTTTTATATCTCCCCGTCAAAAAAGCGTTGTCGGAGCAGAACTGAAATGGCTCCTGTTCACATTTGTACTGCTGTTGGCAGTGATGTTGGGAAGTTCACTTTTTTTAGACAGCAGGATTTCGACGTATACCAAAACGTTAAAGAGTGTAGAGAGTAAAAGAGAGAAAGTGGCAAGTGAACAAGAACAGGTCCTCTCGGAAAGTCAACGGCTTCAAAAGTTGGACAAACTGCGCGAAGCGATCAACACAAGCAACAGACTGAAAAAAGAGAATGTCAAAAATTTCTTTGACCTTGTCCCGGACGGTGTGACACTGGAACTGGTCGAGTTTCGCGATAATACGCTGAGATTGAAAGGTGTGACGGTCAGTAAAGAGCAGTTTAATAACTCGCTTCAACTCTCATTGAAATCACTTTTCGACAGAAGCACGACAACGTTCACACGAGTGAAAAAAGGTGAGTACCGCTTTGAGAACATCTCGATAAAGGAGAGAGACAGATGAGTAAGTTCTCCTCTTTCAGTTCGGTTCTCCTTCTCTTCTTGCTTTTAAGCGTTATTGTTGTGTTCGGCTTTTGGGTATTTACCCCCAAGATCAAAACCTATCGGGCACTCAAAATCGAGATAGAGCGCAACAGTGTTGAATTGGCAGCCTCGGAAAAGAAATTTGACAAACAATATGCGGATCTTCAGCGTTTACAGGAGCAAGAAAAAAATATTGATATCGCATTGCACAGACACTTTGATGAAAAAGTGTTTGCGCAATATCTTGACAAATATTTTTCATCGTTCACACTGAACAGTGTCAAGGACCTGCAGGAAAACGGCCTGTTAGTCCATGAGCTTGATGTTCAGGCCCGGATCACTTCTCCGGATGAGTATTACCGCTTTATCAATGCGCTAAATAGATTTGAGTGGGTTGTTGAAGTGGACGGAACCTTGCACTTTAGAGGTCTTAAAGAGGGGATCGCCACCCGTTTTACATTGAAGGTCTATACGCGGTAAGTTTTGATCAGTACACTTTACTATCGTTTAAAAGTGATACAACCGTATCAAAGGCTTTTTCATCGCTAAAGAGATAAGGTCTGAGTCGGCGCGGTACTTTAAGCAGACGGCACTTCTCTTTGAACGATTTTGACATCTCATATTTCAGGTACGGGGCGATAAAACAGTAGTTGGGATGGAAACTGATAACATATTTTCTTCCGACGATATGTTCATCCTCTGTTTTGAGTCTCTCTTTATCGCCTTGACGCATTAAAAAACCCTGCTCTTTTAAAATACGGTCGATCAGGATGATGGCGCTGCGTCTGGAAGCAGGGGTCTTGAAATAGCAGAGTTCTTCTACACACTTCGGCTGCAGCTCTTTCTCAATGAGCTCCTGCAGGTCTTCATTGAGGTAGGTAAAACTTTTTTTAATCCCGCTGCTGAACGCTGCAAGCATTGGTGTCGCAATGTTGTGACGAAAGAAGTTGCGTTTGAACTTTTCATCGCGGTTACTCTCATCTTCAAAATAATCGATGGCACTATTGTTCAAGTAGGTTTGGATCTCAGTGCGCGTCGTTTCCAGCAGAGGGCGTACCAAGAGATACCCCTCTCTTTTTTCGACTACCTGTGTACCAAGCAGTTCGTAAAGACCGGCCCCTTTGCTCAGCTGCATCAGCAGCCACTCCAGGCGGTCATCGAGTTGATGGGCCGTGATGAGATGGGTGTAGCCATGTTTTTTGATCAAGCTCTCGAAAAAGTCATATCGCAGATGTCGGGCTGTCGCTTCGAAGTTCTGCTCTGTCAGCACGGTCTCTAAGACATAACACTCTTTTTGACACGCTTCTGCCAATGATCTTGCATAAGCCGCTTCCTCGAAGGATTGTTGACGTGTCTGGTAATTGACAATGGCGATATCAAAAGGGATGTTGTGTTGTTGGAGTAGATGAAAAAGGGCAGAGGAGTCGACGCCGCCGGAAAAGGCAAGGAGGTTCTTGCCCTCTTGCAGCAGGGCAAGCGCCTCTTGGTTAAGCATGGCGTTAAGCAAGACCTAAAACGGTCGCTGTCAACGTCGTGCCGACAATGTCGGTCACTTTTGCCCTGTAGATGACACCGAAAGCCAGCTCTTCATCGATGGACTTGTCATTGACGTAGATCTCACCGTCGATATCAGGCGCCCAGATCGTCTTGCGGGCAGAGAGCAGAAACTCATGCTCATCACTTTCGCCATCGATGATCAGCTCGATCTCTTTGCCGATCTCAGCCTGAAGAGAAGCCAGTTCCGCTTCTGAACAGATGGCACCCAGGATCTCGGCACGTTCGTCTATAAGCTCTTGAGGAAGTTTCTGTTCTGCACTGTAGGCTGATGTTCCCTCTTCATCCGAGTAACCAAAGACATTGGCACGGTCAAACCCGAACTCTCTTACAAAGTCACAAAGCTCGTCAAACATCTCCTGCGTCTCGCCCGGATGACCGACGATAAAGGTCGTACGTACAAACGAGTTTGGCAGAGAACGCATGTAGTTGAGCTGTTCAAGGGTCTTCTCTTTGCCAAAACCGCGTTTCATCATGCGCAGCATATCATCGTTGATGTGCTGGATAGGCATGTCAAAGTAGTTATGAAAGCGTTTAGACTTTGCGATCTCCTGAAGCAGTTTCATACTCGTTGTGCTTGGGTAAAGGTACAAGATGCGGGCGCTTTTTACACCGTCGATTAGCTCAATACGCTTGATGAGATGAATAAGGCCGTCTTTGACATTCTGATCTCGCAGAAATGAACTGGAGTCCTGGGAGATGAAACTGAAGTCGTAATAGCCTTTAGCGACCAGTCCCTCGACCTCTTTGGCGATACTGTCGAGATTTCGTGAGTTTAGCTTGCCCTTAAACGACGGGATCGCGCAAAAGGAGCAGCTCTGGTTGCACCCTTCCGAGATCTTGATGTAAGCGTGGTAGGTCGAACCGGTTACAACACGCTCTTCACCGTCGATTAGGTAGACGGCATCACTGAAACGGCTTTCGCGTTCAGCGAGGAGCTTGTCGATGTTGGCATAATCACCGACACCGGTAAAGATGTCGACCTCTGTAAGCTCTTTGGAAAGTTCGTCCTGGTAACGCTCGCTCATACAGCCGGCCATCACTAAGACAGAGTCCTCTTTACGACCCGCGTCAAGATTTAACATCGTGTTGATTGACTCTTCTTTGGCCGCATCGATAAAGCCGCAGGTATTGACGATGATAACATCGGCATCACTGGCGTCATCAGTCATCTCATAGGCCTTAAGGCGCCCAAGCATCACTTCGGTGTCGACAAGGTTCTTGTTACATCCGAGAGAGACGATATGCAATTTATTGCTCATTTATGTCCTTATGGGTATCTTATCTACCCCTTATTATTACGCGAATTATAACATAATGACGAAGATAGAGCATTTACCGCACGCGTACCCTTTATATTGGAATCAATCCGTACGATCTATGGATAAGAGTGATCAGCTATAGTTAGCTATAGAAGTTCAGCCACAGTAAAGCATCTCTATTACGGGCAAGCTATGATAGTATTTCACAGATATTGTAAGGAACTGCATTGGGAAAAAAAGAGACGATCTACGATGTGATGATACTGGGTGCTGGTGCCAGCGGCATGATGTGCGCGGCACAGCTTAACGAGCGAAGCGAGTTGCGTGTATTGGTTGTTGAAGGCAATGAAAAAGCGGCCAGAAAACTGAAGGTCTCAGGCGGCGGAAAGTGCAACATCACCAATGTCAATGTCAGCGCCCATAACTATCTCGGTAATGAAGAACTTATAGAAGCGGTCTTCTCACAGTTTTCAAAAGATGATCTGCTGCTTTGGTTGCAGCAGAGAGGCCTGGACCCGGTCATCAGAAAAGAGCAGTACTACTTTTGTGCAGAGAGTTCAGATGAGATCATCTCTGTCTTGGCCAAGGCAAGTCAGAAGTCGCACTACGTCTTTGGTCAAAAGATACGATCGCTCACAAAAGCAGACTGTTTTGAACTGGAAACCGAAACAGAACATTACAAGGCAAAAAAGGTGGTTATTGCCACCGGTGCAAAAAGTTTCGCTTCTCTGGGAGCCAGTGACATCGGTCTGAAACTGGCGCAGCACTTTGGTCACAGCATTGAGCCTTTCATGCCCGCTTTGGCCGGTCTGACCCTGCAAGCCGATGAGTTCTGGATGAAAGAGCTAAGCGGCATCAGTTTTCCGGCTGAAGTGCATGTCGGCGGGAAGATATTGCGCGAAGATATGTTGATGACCCACCGCGGTTTAAGCGGCCCGGTCATTTTAAGCGCTTCACTCTACTGGACCAAAGGCGAACTGAGCATCAACTTCTTACCCAAGATAGAGATGAAGAGTCTGCTGCACAACAACAGAAAACTACTCTCAACATCACTTCCTCTGCCAAAACGCTTTACACAGGCATTGTTGGAAAGGTTGGAGATTAAAGATAAACCCTGCAACGTCTATAAAGAGAAAGAACTTGAACTTTTAACGCTCAATTTTCAAAACTATACCTTCTCACCGGCCGGAACATATGGCTTTTCCAAGGCAGAAGTCTGCAAAGGCGGTGTAAAAACCGAAGATATTAACAGTTGGACACTGGAAAGTAACATTACAGACGGACTCTATTTTGCAGGTGAAGTTGTTGACGTAACTGGTGAACTTGGCGGCTATAACTTCCAGTGGGCCTTTAGTTCAGCAGTGGCTGTTGCAACAGACATCCTATAATACAGAAGCTTTTGGCTTCGAATTCAAAACCAATAATCAACAATATTACATAGATTTTGCAATATTGTTGTAAGTTTTATAACATTTAAGAATAGTTAAATTCGAAGGTAGTATAATGGTTCAAATGTGCGTCTAAATTTCTAGGTGAATAACCGATGGTCTCGATGACGAAACAACTTGACGACAGATTTATGAAAGCTGTCTCTTAAAAGGTGTATAAATGAATTTAAAATACAGATGGAAAAAAACTTCCTCGGTTATCTCTATACTTGCATTTGTTCTTGCATTGACAGGGTGTGGAAGCAGTCAAAGTAACCCGCCATTGGTCAATACCGGTAGTGTCGTGGAATTAGACAGTAGTTCGTTACAATATGATACGGCGGGTACGTCAATATCGGGGACGATAACGACGCACTACCCGGATGCGTTGACCGGTACGGCGGCACTGTCCGGTTTTAGCGCTTCTATTACGGGGTGTAGTGTCGGGACGATTACTGTAGGTGCCGGTGATACGATCACGTATATCGACAACAACACCGTTGTCACGAATGTGACCATCGGACTAGATGCGGCATGTACCACAACGGCAGTCACGTTGAGTGCGACGGAGACGGATGAGAATAATGTTACATCTTCATGGAACGCTTTGGCTCCTGTGAGCGCTTCGGGTGACATCACTTCGCCGATCGTGACGATAACGGTGAGTGACTTCAACATTACGGAGAACAACGAGTACAGACAGATCCAGGTAAGAGTATGGGACAAGAACAATGCGCCGGTCACCAGCGGCAGCATTTCGCTACGTTACCCGTCTGAAGTGCTCAGCGGTATAGTCCTAGGAACATTCGACCCGTCAACAAGCGCTACAATCGTTGATGGTGTCGCTACCTTCAATTACACGGGTCCGTCGAATCTTGCCGGTTTGTATGATGCTGGTTATACCAGTGGGACATTTACTTTTTACGATACGGACAATGAAGCGAATGCGGTCGACATGACGGTGACATTCAATCCCGACACGACGGTACCACCGGCAGTGCTGACAAATTACAATGTCTCTTTTGTCAGCTCTACAGGGGATGTTACGGCCAACCTGGAAGATGTGGCGATCTATACATTGAGTGTGACAGACGATCAGGGCGACCTGGTGGCGGCTGCAGACCTCAATGCGACCATTACGTCCAATCGGCCTGATCTTGTACAGTTCCTTGATGAGAACGGGACCGAAGTGACGACACTCTCTTTTGTTGAGAAAAACCCATCAACGCTCAAGCTGCAAACGTATCGAAAGTCAGGATTAGCGGACTTCGATATCCAGCTGAGCATCCGGGATGCAAACGGTGCGATCGGTGACAAAAATGTCACTAAGCTAGTTACTGTCTTCTCAGGTCCTGCAACAGCAATCACAATTCACTATGTAAGTACAGAGTTGAATAGCGATTATGGGATTTTCAGCGAGAAAATGATCGTACGTTTGGCAGACAAATGGGACAACCCTGTCAATACCATGCCTAAAATCTACGTAAGCGGTATCGCCGGCTATAAAGGCACGCCGATCACGCCGAGCGGTGTAGGTAACGACTACCTGGTAGATAATACGCTGACGGCAACAATGTCAGCTGATCCACTTGGTGCCAAGCTGACGGTGGCAAGCGGTATTGACTTGAGCGACGTTGACCCTTACAATGACATATTGATGACCTACGGTGCTGATTATAAGTTCCATGCATCGGGCAAGTGGGATATAGATTCAGTCGTCGGTTCCGATATTTTCCTGACAGACACATTTAACAGTGCTACACCGGTCGATGCACTCTCTTTCAGCATCGGACGAAATTATCGTAATGACCTTTGTACAAACGATAAATATATTTTAAATGTCGACTCTTATGACGGAACTTATACGGTGAATTCGGATGGTGTCGCCATCGTCTCTATGACCTATGAGCCGAGAGCCGTCGGTCAAACGATTATGATGAATGTCAACGTCCTGGGTTTTGTCGAGGAACTGGGTCAAGAGATGCGCCTGGGCGAGATCGAAGAGCACACTCTACGCGGTCACGGAATGGATGACCCCGGATCTTACAATATTGCGGCTTTTGCAACGGGTACGGTTTCATTCGCGATCAGATTGACTGATACGGCAGAATATTTACGAAGTGCGCGATTCGGTTATTTGGCAGAAACATCAGGTGATGTCAACGCAACATGTACATCATCTGCCGTTTTGAAAGCTGACCAATATTCCACGACAGCATGTCAGTCGTGGATCAGCTGTGATTATACAGCAGGTGCATCGGGTGGTAGTATTAATGTCAAAGACGTACTTTTGGCTAGCGAGTTTTAATATTATAGAAAACGAGTTATATTTTATTCAAGAAGAAAAAGATATACTGAAGTTAAGTAAAAAAGGAATGAAATGATACGTAAATCAATTGGATCATTAATGTTATTGGCGAGTGTTTACGCAAGCGCAGGTGAAAATTATTTTCAAAATGCATGGGATGCCAAGGGTCTGATCGCACTTGAAGGTGCTGTCGGACAAGCGCAGACTAAGCTGACGCAAGATGCAGGTGCAGGCGACTATGTTGTCACAAATGAAAGCGTTAATGCTTATGGTGCGGGTCTGAAATTGGGTGGGGAGTCTGAAAACTATCGTCTATTTTTATCTGCACGCTATCATGACGTTGAAAACTATGATTATGTGACAACGGTTGGCCTGGAGATGCAATATCTTATCCGTGCCGGTGAGCATTTCAATATCTTTTTAGGTGTAAACGGCGGTGGTATGGCAGCGCAAACAACAGTGGGTGCTATTGAGTACGCTACTACGAATCCATATGCCGGTGGTGATGTCGGCGTCAACATCGATATTGTTGAAAACTTTGGTATTGAACTTGGTGTTAGAGGTAATAAGACATTTGGTGATACTGCGAAGATCGGAACTATTGACTATCTTGTAGAAGCATACGGTTCTTTAGTCTTTAAATTTACTGGTACTTATTAACAATACCTCAATTGCTTACATTGCATGTATGTTCGTGATGTAAGCGATCTACTTCTCTCTCACGGTCATAATTTGACACAAACTTTATTACTGCATCTCGTTTATGTTAAATTATTGGTCAGTTTTTATTTCGTCAAGCGACCCAAGTTTGTGTATATCAAGATTTACTTTGTATAAATTACACTGAAATAATGCCCTGCTTTAATAATTAGTACTTATGTAAGATGAAAAGTTAAGATTATCTAAATCAAATTCGAACTATACTATTAGAATAGGTGGATAGTATGGTTTCATATCAAAGCTCTAAAATAAGTGCAACATAAACTATCCAAAAGAAATGGTGCCTGTATAGGCATGTCATTAGGAGGCAACGATGAACCTTTTTACAATCATCTCACGTTTTATTCCCGAATGCACCTTTTTCGCGCGCTTGATTCCCCCTCCTTTACGAGATCAGGGTGTTTTGTGTGTGAACAACATCCAGACTAACTCTGGTGCTATAAATGCAGCAGTAAAGCAAACAAAACATTTTGTGCATCTGATTGCTGCTGTTATGCTAGTGACATTTGTAGGGACGACTTCTTTGTCAGCAGCTGCTAACTCCTGCCCGGGTGATGTTATAAATGGTAGTGTCAGTGGTACCCTTTATGATGGTTGGTGGTGGGATAATCTGGATGACTACTATCAATACTCACCAGGTAAGGGAACCGTAACTATCAGTTACTCATCTGATGAACGCATTAATTTTGAAGTTGGCTCGACTTGTGATGGCAATAACTACTTGAGCACGAGTAACGCAACCAGTGGTACGACAGGGTCTATTACTATATCTGATACGGATGTGATTTACATTCATGCCGAACGTAAAAATAACAATACTAATTATGCGATTACCGTAACTTATTTTCCATTTGCAACAGCGGTCGATGACAGTTTCAGCACTCAAATTGACACAACACTGAGCGGTAACGTCTTGGCTAATGATGCAGGTTCGGGTATTACTATTACGGCGACCGATATCAGCGGTCTGTCTGGTACAATGAACTCATTCAATCTCGCAACAGGTGATTTCAGTTACACACCGGCTTCCGGTTATGAAGGGACTGAATCGTTTTCCTATACTATAACGGACACTCTTGGAAATAGCGATACAGCAACAGTGACTATAATAGTGTCTCTGAGTCCGACTTACTATTCTGACGGACGGGATTTTTCTTTGCGAAATCCTGAAGATACCCGTAATATTGTAGGGGATGTCGCTGCTATCGGTAATTCAGTTCAATGCTTGACAGCCTTTCAAAATAGTTTTGGAACTCCGTTCGTCTGTAACGACAGCGCAAACATTAGTGACGTCTCTAATGATTACTATACCAAATATGTTGATATTGATGGCGATGCCAGCACATTTAACTCTTCATCAGCCATCTTGGATATCCCTGCCGGTTCGACTGTTGTCTGGGCAGGACTGTACTGGCAAGGTTTCTTACACTCCTGTGACAGTGGCGACAGCAATGTCTGTAGGTTCCATGGTGATACATCCATTAGCTCAGACAGTGTTGACGTAAGTACCGGAGCAGCTAATGCACACCAGGTCAAATTTAAACAACCAGCTGCTACTGAGTACACCGTAGTGACGGCCCAGACGGTTGATTATATCTATTATAGTTCGGCAAAAGGGACCGTTTACAGCGGTTTTGCCAATGTGACTGGCCTTATAACCGCTAGTGGAGCCAACGGTACGTACACGGTTGCCGACCTTCAAAGTATGGAAGGTAAGTGGGGATACGGAAACTATGGAGGCTGGTCTCTTTTTGTTATTTATGAAGATCCCAACGGTACGCTACATAACAACTCTGTGTTTGACGGGTTAAAAAGGGTGCAAATGGATCCTGTAACGATCCCAATTACAGGATTTTACACTCCAGCTTTCGGACCAGTCTCTTCTCGTCTGTTGACATTTGCAGGCGAAGGTGAATATGCATATACCCCTGACTATATTACGGTAGGTGGTGCTACTAATTATGTAAGCAACGGTAACAATGCTGCTAACAATGTCTTTAATTCGACGATGTCAGGATTTACAGCCATCCCTACCTTGCCAAACAATAATGGTATTGATATCGATACCTTTGATACAAGTGCATTTATGACAAACGCTCAAACAGACACAACACTTGTAATTGACTCTAATTATGATGCATTTTATCCAAGCGTCGTCGGTTTCTCCACCCAGCTCTATCAGCCGGCAATCTGTTATTTTGAAGAAGTGTACGATATGAATGGCAATGCACTTAGCGATGGTGCAGAAGTCTCTTATGGAGACCAGGTAAATGTCAAAGTCTATCTCAAAAATGAAGATAACGAAACAGCGGAACAGGTGAAGATCTTCCGTACATTTACCGATCAGTTTACCTATAAACAGGCATCAACGTATGAGGATAATGATTTCAATACCGTCTATCGGTCTGTTACAGATAGAGCAGGGGATGATATCTTTACGTTTACCGAGGCTGCCAGAACAACTGAACAGTTGACAGGGGAGTTCGAGATAAACCTTGGAACAGGTGCGACGGCAACTACAGGGGGTGATTTCGATCCAAATAGAGAATCCCAGTTTACATATAATGCCTTTATTACAACGGACCAAAACTATTCTATTGACTATAATATAGCCTACCTAAACCCGACAACAGGTGATCTCTATGAGGGCAAGCTTACCAACAAATGTGTTGATTTTAACAACAGCTTCTGGGGCCGAAAAACGGTAGTCATCACACAGAGCAATGTCGATGTAATGGACACGTACAGTGGTTCAGGCGCCGGCTATGAGTCTGCTATTACGACAAAAGTATCGGGTAAAACTGACACGATCAATGCTGTCTATCTGGGCATAGACCCCTTGAACCCACAACCGCAAGCTTATCATGCACCGGACGGTACAGCCGATGGAAAAGCGGCACCGCTCTATGTCTTTTTAAAACTGGTCGATATGTCCAATGGGGGTACCTGTGAGACTCTGCCGTCTGTCAAGCTCAATACGACGGTAGGCGGAAGTGTCCAAGCCGTTGTTCAGATCGATCCGGGTTCTGTGACCGGAACTAGTACTCCGTTTACCATGGCATATGCCAACACCGGGTCAACGACAAAACTTGCGAAACGGGATGTAAGGTTCCAGTACAAAGCCTTTGACTATAACGCCCTGATCACCAACAGTGGCATAAATTGTGTCAACCACTCTACAACAGGCGGAGGGATAGAAGGTCTTCCTCAATGTATGACATCAAACACAGAAGTCTCCCAAGCGGCTGAAAACTATAAAGCTGTATTTGGACCAATAGCATTTGATCGATGTTGGTCGGCAAACGGTCAACCGTGTCTGTCAAGTCACGGTGGTGTAGGTACTGCTCCGTACGACAGTGAATTTGGGTGTCTGGAATGTAGTCTGGATGGTTTTGCTTCTACATGTTCGCAGGACAACTTTGCGATTCGACCTGAAAAATTTACTATCGATAGTACAGACGCAAGTTATCCTGATCTCTTGCGTGCAGGTAAAAGTTACGGTCTCTCGATCAATGGTGTAGATTATGACGGTGTAACGAACAGTATGGATTATAACCGTACTTACGCGGATCTCAATACGACTAATCTTATCAAATATGATATAAACGGTACCGTAGACAGTTCTATGCAGGGAGAGGCAACTTGGGGTTCAATCTTTAATATTCTTAATGGTCAAACCTACGTTGACGGTGTCTTGGATACGGCTAAATATATATATGACGAAGTCGGAAAGATCACGATCCATATTGAAGACCAGACATTTGCAGCGGTCGATGTTTTAGACACCCCACAAACATGTGATCCTGACGGCAGCTACGTCTGCGGTGATCGTAATGCAACCTATATACCGGACCACTTCGATGTATCTGCGGCACTTGTCAACAGTGCAGGAGGCAATAATTTCACTTACCTCTCGGCAGAATCGGATCAGTCTAAAATGTCTGCGAGATATAATGTGACAATCACGGCTGAAGGTTTTACAAATAAAACTACAACAAACTTTGAAGACAACTCTTATGAAAATGACGTAGTCGTCAATATAACCGTTCCCGCTGTCTCCGGTGTAGGTTCGGCTACTGTTCATGATATCGTCTCAACAGATCTACTCGAATTTGGAAACGGTGAAGGCACTGTTTTATGGAATGATTCAAACACCTCACTGCAGTTGTCGTTTCAATACCCGAGAACAACAAATGTAGCGGTGAACCCATTTATTATAGATGGCAATAAGACCACAGTGAATGTCAGCTCCACCTACACGGGTACGGCACCGGAAGGAACAGCGACTATTATTGGGATAGATAACACTGCAGATGCGAATGTTACTTTTCTCTATGGACGTGTCCATGCCCCGCGTTACCGTGCGATGTGTCAAGCCGGCTCATGTGCAGCCAATGTGACCTACTTCTATGAGTTCTATGCTGACAAAGATGCCAATGCGACGCTGATCAATGCGCTTCTAGGCACGGGTAAACAGCGCAGTGTCGACAGTGTAAACTGGTATAGAAACAGTCTGCATAACACAGCTACGGATGGTAATGTAACCGCGTCGACGACAAATATACCGCTATCATCATCGCCTGGGTATACTCCAAATGGTGCAACAACTAGGACAACCTATACGTACAATGGCGATAAAGGCTACCCGTATAAAGGTTCTACAATAGTCAGTAGCGCAGCGGGTGGAGGAACGCAGTCCTGGTTGATCTACGACCAATACAGCGCTGACGGTACGACGCAAAAGAAAGTAGAAGTGGAGTACTATGGTCCTGGTAAGTGGACGACTACGGGTGACCTGGAAACACACTCAGAAGGCGATACGACTAAAAGTAAAAAGACAAACCGGAGAATTAGATGGTAGATTCATATAAAGAGTGTAATCATTCTTTAGTACATTATCGTAAAGCATTTACGATGATCGAATTGATCTTCGCGATTGTCGTTGTGGGGATTACGCTTTTAACGGTACCTCTGATGATCCAGACAAACAATAAAGCCATTGAAAGAAGTCTTGTCGGCGAAGCGATTTTTTTGGCTTCGTCTGTAGTCGCATCGGAATCGACTTTGGTGTGGGACAACCGCTCGGTCGTTGACACGGGTAATGTCGATGTATATATTCTGTCCAAGATACTGGATACAGGAACTTTGGCGGGAGTAGGGACAGGTGGTTTTAATCGTACTTCGTTGACGTCAAATCTCCGCGTCGGTGGTCTTGATCAAAGTAGACATAGACAGTTTTTTGACTATAATGATACGGCAGGCGCACCTGACAACGGTTTGACCTCGCCTGCTCAAACCGGGGGCGTATCAGTACCGCTGGGTCTGTCTATCGATAATTCAGCCGCTGATATCGCAGGGTACAAAGATGACTATGACGTAAATGGTACAAGTCGCTATGTTGCTGACAGTTCAGGTGTATTGGAAACAACAGCAACAGGTGTGAGCAATCTCAAGATGATCGAAGTGAGAATACCGGTCGAGTTTGACCCTGACGTAAATGAATATTATGATGTTGTACTACGCGCTTATATGGCCAACATCGGCGAAGTCGATTACGAAAAGAGGAGCTTCTAATGCGCAGAGGTTTTACGTTACTCGAAGTCATTTTTGTCATTGTGATTTTGGGAGTGATGTCAAAGTTCGGTGTTGAACTGCTCTATAAAATGTATGAGAACTACATCTACAGCAACACCTACAACAGACTGTCCGGTCAGAGTGAGTTGGCCTTGAAGCAGATCGCCAACAGACTGCAATATAGGATCAAAGACATGACGATTGCGAGGTTGAGCTCGAGTAGTACTGACGTGATTACCGTTGGTGACGCTCATAATGGTAATTTGGCAAATGCAACCGTTTTGGAGTGGATCGGTATCGATTCAGATGGATGGCGGAGTACGGGGACACCTCTTTGGAGCGGGTTCGTTGATCTCAGGGCACCGGCTACGACCAATGTGTCGTTGGTCTCTCCCGGTTCTATCGGTGCGGGAAATGGTGCTGTTTTCTTTATCGGGAGTAATGTCGATATTGCATCAAATGCCGATTGGAATGCCGCTATGATACCAGTGAACATAGGGGCCGGTGTGGTAACAGGTAACTTTGCAGGGCAGGATATTTACGAATTCTATCAGTTCTCAAAGTCAGCCTATGCAGTCGAGCTAAAGGATACAAATTTGACCTTGTACTCTGGCTATCAGCCATGGAATGGTGGTTCTATGAGTAACGGTCAGGTTTTGATGGAGGATGTAACAACATTTCAGTTTAGATCACTGGGTGACAGTTTGATGATTCAGGTGTGTGTTTCAGATGACAATGTATCTGGGTTAGGAGAGTATTCAATATGCAAAGAAAAAGTCGTATTCTAAATAACCGTGACGGTTTTGCCATGATCACAGCGATCTTTTTTATGATCATTATGGCCACGTTGCTGACCTATATGTTAAGCTCAACAGCAGAAACTGCTGAAAAGACGACAAAAGCTTACCTAAATGAACAGGCGCAACTGTTGGCAAAAAGTGCCGTTGAATATGCCATCTTACAGGTTTCTAGTGTTGATAGAACGGCGGCTGGTTGTCTGAAATTTGTCTCCGCCGTCTACCCAGACAATACAAATCCCCTTTTCAATATACAAGTGGACATTGCCTATCATGGCTTTGGAACAGGATGCACAGGTAATGGCACCGCTTCATCGGTTACGACATCGGAGTCTAACGGTACGATGTTGATTGATGTCTATGTGGAAGATGATGCAAGTCTGAATCTGGACGAACCGGTAAGATACCACCGTCGAACCCTCCAAAAACTTTAAAAGTTCCAGCTTCGGTGCATCTTGCACTGAACTGCGGCACACTCAACGCACACTAGTGCGTCTTCGGCCTTAGTTCAGCACAATCTACACCAAACCTGAAACTTTTACAAAGTTCAGGGGTGGTTGAGATGAGCTGCGCCATCTTGCTTAACGCTTTATTCTAATAGAGCCCGAACTTTCCGTCACTGCGTTTGTAGAGGACGCGTGTTTTTCCCTCGATGTCATTAAAGATTTCAAACTGCTTGTTACCTGTTTTGAGCTCATCCAAAACGTCAGCGACTTCTCTTGGTTTGTAGAGGTCAAGTTCCAGCGGGACGATCTCGTCTTCGATCTCCTCTTTGGCACTCTGCATATCGACGTTGACAGCACCGTTTTTTGCTTCATTAAGGCTTTCGTTGCGGTGATCGTTGAGCTTGTCGCTTAGGCGGCGCAGTGCTTTTTGTGTGCGGTCTGTGGCCAGGTCGGCCGCTGCGTAAAGATCATCATCTTTCTGTTTGATGATAACCGTGTTTTTACCGGCGATGTTGAGGGTATACTCCAGAGAGATACCGCGATGACGCTCCTGCTTGGCGATGACGACATTGGCAGAGATAATATCCAAATTGTATTTTTCCATAGAGGCTAATGAAGCGTTTAAATATTCTTTGATTGATTCGGTGAGTTCAATATGACGACCGGTAAGTGAGATATTCATGATATGCCTTTAGTTGATATTGTAAATATTATAGCACAGCGAAGAGATGATTCTCAATTTTAACTAATAAATTTTGGACAGCCGTAAAAGGCTCTCATCGGAAAGAGAGTTGAAGATGCTCTATTGATCAGGCATCGCTTTCACGAAGCGAAGAGATGACCTCTTTCACGATGGCTTCATCTTCACCCATATCTATCCATTGAAATTTGTCGCCGCTCTGTGTTTTGCCGACCAACAGGTCTCCGCTCTTTCTGAACTTTAGGTCGAGTGCTGCGATATCAAAGCCGTTGTCTGTTTTTACAAAGGCGTCCAGACGCTCACTTTTTATCTGGTTAGTGTAGAGATAGCAGTAGCCTTTCAGCCCATTGCGACTGACACGTCCGCGAAGTTGATGGAGTGTTGAGAGACCCAGCCGTTCGGCGCCAACGATAATAATGGTGGTCAGTTCCGGAAGTGAGATACCGACTTCGACTACTGTAGTCGAAAGCAGGATCTTGCCTTTGTCGCGAAACGTTGTTAGGATCTCCTCCTTGTTTTTGTCTTTGCCATGAGTGACATAGACGTCATCAAAACGTTTTTCCCAGTAGCCTCTTGCCTCTTCTATACTTTGGTAATCAAGGGCATCACTCTGTTCGACCAAAGGGTAGATGATAAGGACTTGGTGCTCAAGCTCTAATTCACTGTTTATCTTTTCAAGGAGACGTTTAAAGTCATCTCTGTGGATAACCGTTGTGTCGATATCTTTTTCAAACGGTGTTTGTGTGATGAGACTGACATCAATATGTGCCGAGTCTATCATGGCCTGTGTACGCGGTATAGGTGTGGCTGAGAACTGTAGAAAATGGGGACGCTTTTCTCCTGTGCTCATAAGCGTCTCAAGCAGTTTCCTCTGCGCTGTCCCGAAACGGTGCTGCTCATCGATCATAATAAGCCCACACTCAGGCAGCGGACGGTAAAGCAGGGCATGGGTGCCGACAATAAAGTCATATTCAGAAAGCTCAAGTGACTTTTTGGTGCTGTTTTGTACCAACACACTTTTAAGATGAGGAAGGTGCTTCTGTGCCTCTTCGAAGAGCTGGTTTGCCAAGATGGTCGTAGGGGCCATTAAGACTGCACGGTGTGGCTGTGCGATAAGTGCAGACGCCAAGATGACCATTGTTTTACCTGAGCCGACATCGCCGACAACCATGCGTTTGGCAGAGACATTCTGTTGAAGGTCATCTTCTATTGACTCTATAGCATCGGTCTGCTCTTGGGTCAGGGTAAAAGGAAGTGTACTCGCCCAACTTCTCCATTGGCCATTGAGCTGGAACAGAGAAGGGAAATAGCGTCTTTTCTTTCCAAGTACCTTCATATAATCATAGAGTTCCGTAAATTTAAGTGCCTGCAGTTGTCGTGGTGAGAGTCTGTCGCCTTGTTCCATTGTCGGAAAATGAATACTTAAAAGGGTGTTGACAACAGTGTCGGGAAGCCCTTCGGCTCTGAGGTTGCTGCTGTTGATATAGGTTTGAACCAATCGGCGCATCACATCCGCTCTTAAAGCTGTTTTATATTTGGGGACAACTCTGCCGACCTCTTCTGTTTTGAGCGGGTGTGTCATTTGACAGTGCCCGCCATTGCAGCTTATCTTTCCGTAAAAGAAGTGCTGTTCGCCAATGATAAAATGTCGGATCAGATAGGGCTTGGGATTGAAAAGAACAGCCTCGATACGATGGTTGAAGTTGTGTGCAAAAAGGGTGATCACGGTACGTTTTGGTGAATGCGATATGTGTTCAACGGTGGCATCAACGACCTGCATTTTGTCCAGTTGCATCTTAGTGTTGATCCGTTTGTCTTCATAGGCAGTCGGTGCAATGGTCGCAAGGGCAGAGACAGTCTGAATGCCGAGACGTTTGAACTTGTCCTGGTCTTTGTGCTCGATCATATTTACACCTTAATGAAATCCTTGCTGTCATTGAGCAACTCTGTGCAGCACAAATCAACATATGAATGGGTAAGTATAACGCCAAATCTTTGAATAATGCGTTTATTTGACAAATGGATACACTATTAATAACAACTTTGATAAAATAGGTTTTTCAAAATATTTACATATAGAGAGTACATGAGACAAGTTTTTTTATTTTTAGCATTTCTTTTTTTTCTGGCAGGTTGTAGTAAAGACATAGAAGAGTATAACAAGCCTGCAGCATACTGGTACAAACGAATGATCGAGTCGGTTTCAAACGCGAATCTTGACAAAGCAGACAACTACTACAGTTCTCTGCAAAGTGAGCATATCGGTTCACCGCTGCTGCCTGAAGCGACGATGATCATGGCTCAGGCTCACCTGCAGTATGAAGAGTATCTGTTGGCGGAACACTTTCTCAACGAATATATCAAACGTTATGCGACCCCGGGTGAATTAGAGTACAGTGAATTTCTTAAGATCAAAGCGAAGTATATGGCGCTGCCAAACCCGCGCCGTGATCAGGGGCTCATCAATGAAGCCATCGTCGCCGGAAACCATTTTAAAACAAAGTATCCGCACTCTATCTACTATCCGATCGTCGATACTATGGTAACCCGACTGGTGTTGGCACGGGCAAGCCTTAACGAGAGTATTGCACTGTTATATGAACGTCTTGACAAACCGATGGGTGCTGAGCATTATTTGAATGTTCGTAAAGAGAATTGGGTTGACTGGGCGGATGTGAATAAAGCGAACGTTGTCTGGTTCAAAGAGATATTTGAGGGTGACGGTACGGCAAGCTGGTATGCCTTTCTTCTTCCGGATACCCAAAGTGTTGTCTCTCGTAACAGTCAAGGCCAGGTCAAAGTGGCTGATAAGCGAACGAAAGAAGAGCAGGATTAAGAGTATCCGCGTGCTCTTAATCCTGGCGGAAGCGGTTTTTAAATTTTATTTATAAAATTTTATCCCGTTAGCTACAATGGCTAAACTTCAGTCGAGAGCTATAGAATACAAAATGCAATCTACAAGTGGGGTATTAACGAATCAATTGTGCATTTGAAAATACCTATCTGTAAATACAATTATAAAATCTTTCCATAAACTTTCTTTTTGTCTATGAAGGAAGTCGGAAATAACAAATTTCAAATAAATTCAGGAGTTTTGATGCAATTAGACAACTACGATGAATTTCCAACCAATCTACCCGTTATTGCTGAAGATGATATCTTTTTATACCCTTTTATGATCTCACCGCTCTTTTTGAGTGATGAAAAAAACATTGCTGCAGCGACCGAAGCGATAGAGAATGATTCTCTTATTATTGTCTGTCCGACCAAGGATGACCATGTCGGCGAACGTGATTTTGAAGCGGTCTATGATGCCGGTGTGATCGGTTCTATCATGCGTAAGGTCGCACTGCCCGATGGCCGTGTAAAAGTGCTCTTTCAAGGCCTTGCACGCGGTCGTATCGTGGCCCCTTTGACCACAGAACCAACTCTACATGCGACGATTTCCACGATAGAACCGCTTGAAGTCAATGAACTTAAGATGGATGCTATCATCGAAGTGGTGCGCGAGAAAGTACGTACACTTTCACAGGTAAGTGGTTATTTCCCGCCTGATCTTCTCCGTACCATAGAAGAGAACCATGAGCATAACCGTATTGCTGACCTGATCTGCAGCACGATTAAAATAAAAAAAGATGAAGCCTACAAACTCTTTATCGAAGCAGACATCGAGAAACGATTTTTGATGCTTATTGATGTTCTTGTCGGGGAGATAGAGGCTAACAAACTGCAAAAAGAGATCCGATCAAAAGTTCAGGACCGAATTGAAAAAGTCAACAAAGAGTACTTTTTAAAAGAGCAGCTTAAGCAGATCCAAAAAGAGCTTGGTACCGACAATCAACGCGACGAAGAGATTGAAGAGTACCGCAATAAACTGGAAGCCAGAAAGTCCAAAATGGGTGAAGATGTCTACAAAGAGATCAATAAGCAGCTGGAACGTTTTGCACGAATGCACCCGGATTCTGCTGACGCCGGTATGATACAAAGTTATCTTGAGTGGGTCCTGGAGATCCCTTTTGGCGATCTTTCCAAGAAAAAGATGGATATTGTAGATGTTGAAAAGCAGTTGGACAAAGACCACTTTTCACTCAAAAAACCGAAAGAGCGCATTGCAGAATACTTCTCTGTCAAAGAACTTATAGAACTGCGCGGTAAAAAAGAGGGTAAACAGAGTGGGGCGATACTCTGTTTCGCGGGCCCTCCCGGCGTGGGTAAAACCTCTCTGGCGAACTCTATTGCCACGGCACTGAAACGCCCGTTAATACGTATCGCCCTGGGCGGTCTTGAAGATGTTAATGAACTGCGTGGTCACCGTCGTACCTACATTGGGGCGATGCCGGGACGTATTGTTCAAGGGCTGATCGATGCGAAGAAGATGAACCCGATCATAGTCCTCGATGAGATCGACAAGGTTGGACGCTCACAGCGCGGAGATCCGACCGCTGTCTTGCTGGAAATACTAGACCCGGAACAAAACAGTGAGTTTAGAGATTACTACACCAATTTCAATATTGATCTGAGTAATGTTATCTTTATTGCGACGGCGAATGATGTCGGACGTATTCCTGCACCCCTGCGTGACCGTATGGAATTCATCGGTGTGAGCTCGTACACGCCGCAGGAGAAGTTTGAGATCGCTAAGCGCTATCTATTGCCGCAAGAGCTTAAAAAGCATGCGCTCAAATCGTCTGAGCTCTCTATCTCCAAACCGGCACTTAAAGAGATCATCGCCAGTTATACCCGAGAGGCCGGTGTACGTAATCTACGCCGCCGACTTGCAGATTTGACACGTAAAGCTGCCAGGATCATATTGGAACATCCTGAGAAGAGCAAGGTTACTATTACGCTTAAAAACCTCAAACAGTTCTTGGATAAAACGGTATTTGAGATCGATAAAACAGACAATATCGACAGAGTCGGTGTTGTAAACGGATTGGCTTGGACTGCAGTAGGCGGCGATGTTCTTAAAATAGAGAGTATCCGGATTAAAGGTAAAGGGACATTCCAGCTTACTGGAAGTCTCGGTGATGTTATGAAAGAGTCTGCACGAATAGCTATGAGTGTTGTCAAAACACTTATTGACACCAATAAACTCGTTATTGGCAAAGAGCAGCTTCCTCTTACCGTAAAAGAACGAGAGGAGAAGATAGCGGTAGACAGTAGTGAAGTTTATAAGCGGTATGATCTGCATATACATGTTCCGGATGGTGCAACACCAAAAGACGGTCCTAGTGCAGGTATTGCGATGTGTACGACGATCGCATCGATTTTAAGTGGTAAAAAGATCCGTTCAAACTTTGCGATGACCGGTGAAGTCTCCTTGACGGGTGTTGTCATGCCGATCGGCGGTTTGAAAGAGAAGCTTATTGCCGCGCATAAAGCCGGAATGAAAGAAGTTCTGATTCCTCAGAAAAACTATGAACGTGACCTTGAAGATATACCTGACGAAGTTAAAGAAGCGGTTGTTATTACACCTGTTTCACGCATTGAAGAGGTGCTGGAAAAGATGCTCGTCTAGGGGTAACTGCGAACTATCTCTCACATAGGGGGAGTCTCTCTCTCCTGTCTGCTACAGCACTACTTGCTAAAAAAATTATCAGAATCATAACGTTTCTATATTAATAGATACATCCCACCCATATAAACAGTTGAGTCATTAGAGAAGTTGTTAGAATGAAATAGGTGAGTAGAAAGGTGAATCGAGTGAGTATGACTTACAGCAAAGCTGTAAGTGACTCTTTATAAACTGAGAGTAGAAATCTTTTCAGCGACATCAGCTGCACGAACTGGTTTCATCAAAAAGCCGTTTGCGCCTAGTTCCAACGCTTCAGTTTTCTTTGTTTCATCCGTTGTCAATACAATGATCGGAAGCTGTTTCAGGTTGTCATCAGCACGTACGATCTGTAGCATCTCTAATCCGCCCATTACCGGCATGATAATATCAAGAAGAATCATATCGATGTCATGACGCTCTTTAAGAACACTGATCGCATCCGCACCATTTCTTGCTTCAATGACTTCATTAACATCATCATTCTTTAGTAACATTGACTTGAGCAGTTTCAAGTTGATCATATCATCATCAACTGCCAGTACCTTTAAGTTTTTTGCCATAATTTATTTCCTTATTATTTAGTGTATTTTTCTACGATGAGACGTAGTAGATCTTTGTTGACAAGGTTGTTAATAATTTCGTCAGCTATCTCATTGTGCTCAGTATTCTGTTGTGCAGCAGGATCGACCATCATGACGATCGACGTCTTCTTAGGAAGATTGTCAACTGTCTCTTTAAGCAGTGCATAGTCTATGTCCGGCATCTCTTTATCGATCAGTATCATGCTCGGATTTTTCGCTTTTAGATCTTTGATCAAGGTATCGAATGTTTTAGAGGTGTTGTAATCCAACTTCAGCTCATCCAACAGCATTGAAAAGAGTTTAGTCTCAATCGGACTTTTCTTCGCGAGGAGAATGTCAAGTGTCTTTTCTTCTTGTACCGCTACCGGCGCAGGAGCCGCTTCTGCAGTAGTCTCTGCAGCTGGTTCTGGAGTCGGTTCATTTGCTTTCGCTTCAGCTGCCGCTTTGGCTGCTTCGATTTCGTGAATATCAATGATCTTATCAGACAAGAAATGGTTAAGCAGTGACGTTAACTCGGTACGTACAAGAGGTTTGGTCGTATACTCATCCATACCGGCATCCATAAAGCGTTCACGGTCACCTTTGAGGGCATTCGCAGTCAAAGCAATAATCGGAATATGCGGAACTTCAAAGTCCTCTTCATAATCGAGGATCTCCTGAGTCGCTTCAATACCGTCTAGAACCGGCATCTGGATATCCATAAAGATGACATCGAAATCACCATTTTTACGTTTTTCAAAGGCTTCAAGACCATTGTTTGCCAGTGTAATATCCAGACCAAGGTCTTCGAGTGTACGACGGATCAGTTTCTGGTTAATGATGTTGTCTTCGGCAACAAGCGCTTTTGCGTTGAATTTTGATGTATTGGCATCAAATTTCTTGTGACGGATCTTTTGCGCTTTTTTATTGTTAAACGACTCCAGGTCAAATGATTCAAGAACATTTTTGATCTTCGTACCGTTCATCGGTTCATACATCACTTTAAAGATATCCAGACCCATAGAGTCGATCTTCTTCATGTAGTATGATTTTGTGATCAGAATAAGCTCTTCTTGTGTTTTAGAGAACTCTTCGATGCCCGCTTCATTAGTGTAGTCAAAGTCTACAAAAAGCATGTCATAGTTGATCTGACGCTCAAGTTTCTGAAGTTCAGCAATATCTTTAAACGTTGTATAGCTGACACCATAGAAGTCAAGATACTGTTTAAGATAGATCTCTTGACGTTTTGTTTTCGTATCAGACTCAAGGATCAGGGCATTGATATAGCTATATGTACCGCTGATAGATTCGTTGAGTGTCTCGATCTCTTCAAATTCTAGTTCGAAGAAGAATGTCGTACCGTGGCCTGGTTCACTTTCAAGGTCAAGTTGACCACCCATTAGCTCAACAAAACGGCTTGAAATGGTAAGACCTAGACCGGTACCGCCATATTTACGTGAAGTAGAAACATCGGCTTGACCGAAGGCTTCAAAAATATTTGCTTTTTGTTCTGCGGTAACACCGATACCGCTATCTTCTACCGAGAATCGGATACGGGTACGGTTCGGCTGATCAACAGGAATTCTACGGATATCGACATTAATCGCACCGCCGCTGTTCGTAAATTTAACTGCGTTAGAGAGAAGGTTAATAATGATCTCTTTAATCTTGGTAGGGTCACCTTTGATCGGACGTTCAAGTTCAGGATCAATGAAACAGCCAAGGTCAATATGCTTCTCAGAAGCACGCACCGCGTAAACTTCAACAGCTGAATCGAACTCTTCGATCGGATGGAAGACGATCTCTTCGATCTCAAGTTTGTTGCTTTCGATTTTAGAGAGGTCAAGAATGTTATTGATAATCTCGAGTAGATTTTCAGAACTTTTCTCAATAATATCGATAAATTCACGCTGCTCTTCTTGAAGATCGGTGTCTTTTAAAAGCTCTGTAAATCCGACAATACCGTTAAGCGGCGTACGGATCTCATGTGACATGTTGGCAAGGAACATCGATTTGGCTTCTGAAGCCTCTTGCGCATTTGCCGTCTCTTGTTTTGTCTGGTCGATAACACTTTCAAGCAGAGCATAGGCTTGCGCCGTTCCATCTGCCGTATCCAGGTTAATTTTATGTGCCAAATCGCCATCTTCTTCTGCCGTGTCTTCCGCAACACGGTTAAGGACCGATTCGAGGTTTTTGATGTTACGTGCAATATCATTTGAGAGGACGATTGCAAGGAAGGCAAGCAAGAGGGAAGCTACCCAGATCGCAACGGCGATCGAAAGTACCTGGATCGCATTCTCCTGAACAGCATTTGAACGCTCGCCCATCGCCGTAATAATGACCTTTTCTGCTTCTGAAAGCAGGTTGGTCTTTTCAGACAACATTGTAAACCAGATACCTGATTCTGTTGAGTAAAGACCGTCATTAACCGCCTGCATGATCTCGGCACGTTCCGTCGTAATATCTTCAAACAGTTCAGCATTGTCTTCATCGTTGAATATTTCATTCAATTGCGCTTTGACTTCAGGATTTTGAACACCGTCATAGTTGATTGAATCGGCTTTACCGATCAGTGTAATCCAAATATTCAACTCTTCGGCATCAAATCTGGTTGCACGGGCGAGGGCGTAACTAATAAAGTCACGTTCGTCCCCTGTATAGTGTTTTGCATCCAAAATATTGATATAGGCACTTGCCAACGATGCAATGTCCGGGTCAACTTCAAACGCACCGATGGTTCGGAGCTCATTAAGGACTTCCGCCTCTGCTGCACCATAAATTGTCTCGTAAATATCTTCGAACTCGAGCTCTCCGGCATCAATATCAGGACGTTTGTCTACAATGTTCTGGAAATATGCATCAATATCTTTTTGACTTTTACAAGCGACACATTCCACCTTACCGCTATGGTCGTGTAAAAGTTCGTTGTGCGAGAGGTGCTGATCGAAAGCAGCAAGTTTCTCATCAACGATCTCACGTTGTGCAATAAGTGACTTTTTGGTCGTCTCAGATTGATTACCCAGATACATAACGGTCATACCGCGTTCACGCGAAAGGTTACGAATCAGGTCGTTCAAAAAGACGTTTTCGTCCAGTTTTGCCTGTAAGACTTTTGCAGCCTGGTAGCTATTATATGCAGTATATACATAATAACTTGCTAGGGCGAATAGGATCAGAATCGGAAAGAGACTGATCAGTCGCAATCTATTTTTTAGTGCTATCATTATCGTAACTCCTGTTTAAAGTTGGTTTATAAGGCCGTAAAACTCTTGTATAGCGGCTTTTGCTTGGTTCTCTTCTGTACTGGTAATCAATTTCTGAAGTACATCGGATATCTCTTTGATACGTAGGTTGTCACTTACCCCTTTAAGCTGGGTTGCATAACCTTTCCAACGTATGGCATCCGAAGTTGCAATGACATCATCCAACTTGCTTTTCATCTCATTGGCTTCTACGATATAGTCATCTATCAAGGCGCTGACAAGATCCGCACTTAGACCAATTTCAGCTGCTGCCGTATTGACATCAAAGGTCAGTACAGCTGTACTGGTCTCTTCCTTATCTTCTTCCGGTTCAAATTCCAGAAGATCTTCATGACTCTCTTCTGCCGGTTCAAACTCCGGAAGATCTTTATGGCTCTCTTCTTTCTCGACAGTTTCAAAATTATGAAGATCTGACATGATCTCCTCTTCATCATCCATCACCATCATAGGCTCAGTGCCTTCTTCGGTAACAAGACCAAAATCATATAGATCAGAGTTGTCCTCTTCAGAAGCTGCAGGTGTTTTTTTATCTTGATGAACATTATCAAGAGGGACCGGTTCGGCTGCTGATTCGTCTTCATCAAGTTCAACGAGATCGAGAGGCTGCCATGTTTCTCGCTCTACCGGCTCAAACTTAGGTGTAAGGTCATACAACTCTTCATCAGCAGGCTCTTCAAGCTCTTGTTTGACCTGTTCAATATCTTTACCTTCAAGTTTTCCAACTGTTATGTAGAACTTTTTCAGATTGGCTTCACACTCTTGTATGTCTGATGTTTCATTAACATTGCGAAGGACTTCAAAAGAGTCTTCAATACGCAAGTTGGCCGCTACACCTTTAAGTTTGTGTGACAAAACTTTAATGTTGTCAAAGTCATTGTCTTTAATGGCTTTGAAAAGTTGGTCTTTGAACTCATGCGCCTGTTTAATAAAGTCACCGATAAACTCTTCAATAAGATCGACAGGAAGGCCAAGCTCATCCGCTGCGATGTTCGGATCATAAACGTAGTCATCTGAATATTTGAGATCGGCCAAATAAGCTTTATCTGTCTCACTCAGGTAGGCGCCAAGCATAGGCGTACTAGGCTCTTCTCGAAGATTGTCCAGGACAGATTGCTGTTCAGCGGGAGTTTCCGGTTCAGATTCAAAGCGCTGCGACGCGTCTTCCGGCTCTTCCTCCTCATCGTGGAAAAAGATATCAAGCTCTTCATGATCATCGTTGAGAGAGGAGAGAGACTCCGTCTCAAAAGAGTGTGCAGTGTTCTCTTCTTCTTGAATAAATATATCGTCATCAAAGGTGAGCGGTGCCTGCTCTGCAACAGGTTCAGGTTCAACTGTTGGTTTAGGTTGTGATACGGTTTTTTCCGGCCCCTGTGCAGCATTAAACTCTTTCGCAACAGGTTCAAAAGGTGCAGCTGTCGGTTCCGGTCTCTCTGATGCATCAAGTTGATAATTCTGTACATTCTTGAGTTTAATCAGATAGGCGTCTTCATTGGGTGCTTCATTAAGATAGAGGGTCGAAATATCTATAGTCGCCGAAAATGCTTTGCTCTTGCCGGCAATGATCACCTTTGCCTCTTCAGATTCAGCATGTAACACAAAGTCGATCCAAGGAAAATTGGTAAAGTTATGAATATAGCCCGGCTTTTTCACAAAAAGTTCTGCAACATCCCTATGTTCGTGAATAAGGTCGTCAAACCGCTCATAACCAAGCAGTTTCAGTGTCTCTTGATCAATTCCGGTGAACTCTTTGTTATGATCGTAAATTAGCACATATACTCCTTATTTTTCTTTGTCCAGCATTGTTTTGTACACTTGCGAGACTTCATCAATATTTTTACGACTGGCAGGTTTTCGGGCGGCAATGTAGCCGGTCACATTGCCCTCATCGTCATGGACTGGTGAGATTTCAGTCTCTACCCAGTAGTAGAGACCATCTTTGCGCAGATTTTTAACGATACCATGCCATGACTGATCAGTCTGGATTCTTTCCCACATCTGTGCAAATGCCGCTTTTGGCATGTCCGGGTGACGGATGATATTATGGGGTTGGCCTATAAGCTCAGCAGGTGAATAGCCGGAGATCTCACAGAACTTTCGATTAGCGAAAGTAATGACACCTTTTGTATCTGTTTGACTGATGATCGCACGTCCTTCAAAGATATACTCTTCATCAATTGCGTCAGGTCTTTCCATATGTAGAACCTCTATTTTCAAAATACTCAGTTTGAGTTGGAAATCTCTAAAAACTTAGTTGGGTAAAACTTTTAGCGATTCCCAAGTTTTGGGAGTTTGGGTAAATATATCATAATTAAAAGCAAATATAACTTATTTATATAGCTTCTTGATTTTTTTTGCATCACTTTGGTTCAGTATGGCTGCAATATCGTCTTGCGTTGCAGTTTGGAGAGCTGCGAAGGTACCAAAGTGCTGCAGCAGCTTGACAACCTTAGCCTGTGATATACCGTTTGTATTTAACAGTTTGGATGTCTGGTCATGTTTGAGCTTTGTTTTTTTGTGAAAGGTAATGGCATACCGATGTGCTTCATCGCGAAGACGTTGCATCCATTGCAGGCGTTTGTCGGAAGGGGCCAGTTTAAAACTTTTTGAGAGAGTGTGAATCTGGTCATGTGCACTCCCTTTCGCACGGTGGGATTTGGCATCGATCTTCTCTTTTGAGATAGCAATTACGTCTAAGTTCACGCCGGCAGAATCCAGAAGCTCTTTGGCCAGTGCCAAAAGTGTTGTACCGCCGTCAATAAGCCAGAGATCGGGTGGCGGATTTGTCTCAAAACTTTCGATACGACGTGTAAGTGTCTCTCTCATCTGACCATATTCATCACGTGCCTTCAGATGGTAGTGACGATATCCCATTTTGTCGAAATCGCCGTTGTCAAAGGCGATCATACCGCCGACGGTGGCTTCACCGGCCATGTGCGAGTTGTCAAAAGCCTCGATACGACGGGGCAGGCATTGCAGTGAAAGCAGCTCCTGAAGCGGTTCCGCCATATCTTCAAGTCTCTTCTCTTTTTGTTGGCGTAGAAGTTCAGCAGCATTTTTTAAAGCCAGCTCTATGAGGTGTTTTTTACTGCCTCTCTGGGGAACGGTAATGGATGCTTTTTTTTCAAAAAGAAGTGAAAGATGTTCTTGAACAAGTCTCTGTTCTTTGAATGCATGCGCGACCAGTATCGGTGCGATCACCGGCGGTTTTTGGTGCCCGTAAAACTCTAACAGGGCCCGTTCATAGGCCTCATCAATGTCGAAACCGCTGTTAAGGTTGATAAAACCGTGCGTTGAGGAGATGATCTTGCCTGCACGCATAAAGAGACGTACTATGGCGGCACGCTGCTCATTATAACTGATGGCAAAGATGTCGTAATTCTCCGTCGATGCCAGGTCGATCTGCGAGAGCAGTTCGCTTTTGGAGATACGTTCTATGCGGTCACGCAGTGCACCTGCCTCTTCAAAACGGAGGTTTTCAGCATAAAAAGCCATCTTTTCCTGAAGTTTTGTAGTCAACACTCTCTTGTTTTCGATGTAGTGCATGGCCTCTTTGACGATCTCGTGGTAGCGTTCTGTCGAGACCTCTTTTTCGCAAGGGGCCAGACATTGATCCATCTGGTAGTAGAGACAGGCCTGTTTTCCCTTTAAACAGCTCTTTTTTTGCACCAATTTACACAGTTCGTAAATAGAGTCGAGAATGTCCCTTGCACCGACAGAATAGGGACCGAAATATTGAATACTCTTGCCCTTGAGTACTTTACGTGTAATCTCGAACCGGGGGTACTTTTCGCTGGTGTCGATATAGATGTAGGGGTAGGTTTTGTCGTCACGCAGGAGTATGTTGTATTTGGGTTTGAGCTGTTTGATCAGCGAATTTTCCAAGATCAGTGCATCATGTTCGCTGTTAACGACAATGTAGTGCATAGATGTTGTCTCACCAAGCATCTTGACAATACGGGGAGAAAGTTTTCTGTTGGGACGAAGCTCTGGAGAGAATAAAAAGTAGCTTTTTACTCTATTGTAAAGATTCTTGGCCTTGCCGACATAGAGAAGTTTGTTGTTTTGATCAAAGTACTGGTAGATACCAGGTGACTTTGGAAGGTTTCTAATGGTGTCTATCATGGATGGTGGCACGTATCTTTTCAATAATATTGTGAAGTTCCGGATCTTTTACAGGGTTCTCAAATTCGCCGGTTGCACGTTCTTCGTACATAGGAACAGTCTCTTTTACCGGTTCCGCCTCTTTTGGAAGCGGTTTGTGGGAGACATAGGCCCGAATATCCTCAAAATCCAACTCCTGACACTTTTGCGGCGGGTGTAATTTTAAAGGCGTTTTAATTGAAGCGATGATAATATCGAATTCTTGTTTAGCGCCTGGATGGTTGAGAACAAAATAAAGCACTTTATGTTTGACATAGGCAAAGCTGATCATTGTTTGTAAATGCGGCGGCAAAAGTGTTTTAATGGTATTTATACATTGATGTTGTGATAATTTTTTATATTGGGGTTGATGAACGATATGCGAGAGAACTTGAGCCGAATTTTTCATACAGTGATTATAACAGTTAGCCTATTAACTTTCGCAGGTTGCGGTTATAAAGGCGATCCCTTTTATGCGCCTTCGGCAAATGAGAAGTAGGTGAATATGGTACATTATGATGTTGTCATTGTCGGCGCAGGCATCGCCGGTCTTTACACGGCGATCAATCTCCCCCGAAATAAAAAAGTTCTTATTGTCAATAAAGCCCATCCCTGGGAGTGTAATACATTTTATGCCCAGGGCGGTGTGACAACGGCTAAAGATGATGCCGACATTCCCGTTCACATCAGTGATACACTGGGTGCAGGGGCCGGACTTTGTAATAAAGAGGCTGTTGAAGTTCTGAGTCGAAACTCTCAAGAGGTGATCCACGATCTGATCGAACGCGGGTTTGAATTTGATGCTGACGAAAACGGCGAACTGCTTTATACGCAGGAAGCAGCCCATTCGCAAAAACGTATCCTGCACGCGGGCGGGGATGCGACCGGACGTTATCTACACCACTTTTTATTGGAAAAAAATCCGCATCCGATGCTTGAAAAAGCAACCGTAATCGATCTACTTTTGGAAAAAGATCAGGTCTGCGGCATTGTTGTGATGCACAGAGGCGAACGCAAAGAGATATTGGCTGATTCAGTCGTGATCGCCAGCGGCGGCGTTGGGGCACTGTTTGAATTTCATACAAATGCTTCGAGTATCAGCGGTGAACTGCACGGTATCTGTCTGGAAAAAGGTATTGAACTTGAACATATGGAGATGATGCAGTTCCACCCGACCGTCTATGTTGACAACACGACAGCGCAAAAACAGCTGCTTACAGAGGCTCTTCGCGGTGAAGGTGCACAGATCGTCGATGACCTCGGGTACCGTTTCTTATTTGATTACGACGAGCGTGGCGAGATGGCGCCTCGTGATATCGTTAGCCGTGCGATTTTTGATTATTCACAAAAAACAGAAAAAAAGGTCTATCTCTCTTTTAAGAGCTTTGATTATGACTACTTCAAACAACGTTTTCCAAATATAGAGACTCGCTTTGCAGACTTCGGATATAACCTGCCAAAAGACAAAGTGCCTATTTCACCCGCCTTTCACTATGCTATCGGCGGCATAAAAACAGATCTTTACGGACGGATACCGTCCGTAAAAGGGCTTTACGCAGTGGGCGAAGTCGCTTCAACGGGTGTTCACGGGGCAAATCGTCTTGCCAGTAATTCACTTCTGGAAGGGTTGGTCTTTGCAAAGCGTGCAGCAGAATCACTGTTAAAAAGTGAAGGAACGCATTGTATCGGGCCGTTAGAGGAGAACAGTGAAACACTCTATGTGGACGGCGATAAAGAGAAAAAAGAGAAGTTGCGCCGTATAATGTGGGATCATGTTTCTATCGTACGTACGACAGAAGGGCTTGAAGGTGCTCTTGCAACGATCGAAGAGATGCTGCAAGGCTCCATCGGTCGTCTGTTAAAGCTTCGATTGCTGACGGCACAGGAGATCGTGCGTTCGGCATTGGAACGTAAAGAGTCGGTAGGAGTTCACTACCGACAAAGATAATAACACCGGAGGTGCGTTATCTATAATAATTGGGAGTACTATATGCATGAAAATATGCTGGATTTATCAACAACGTGGGTGGGCATTGCTGTTTTAGCAGTTTTTGTCATAGGATATTATTTTATCGCTACAGAAGAGAGATATGAGATAAACAAGGCTAAACCGGCCCTCTTTATCGGTACATTCTCATTCATGCTGATCGGGATCTACTATACACTTAACGGTATGGATCCAAGCCCGTTACATGAAGAGATGACGGTGCTTATCGAAGAGATAGCCGAGATCTTCTTCTTCCTGTTTGTGGCGATGACATTTATCGAGACCTTGATAGAACGACGTGTTTTTGATGTGATGAAATTCAATCTCGTCTCTAAGGGCTATACCTATAAAAAGCTCTTTTGGTTGACAGGTGCATTAGCATTTTTCATCTCGCCTGTAGCGGACAACCTGACAACGGCTTTGATCCTTTCAACCGTGCTGTTTACGATTGACAAAGAGAACCACAAGTTTCTGGTTCCCGGTGCGATCAATATCGTTGTTGCTGCCAATGCGGGTGGTGCATGGAGTCCGTTCGGTGACATCACGACCTTGATGGCCTGGACCGCGCAAAAAGGTGAGTTTGTCGATTTCTTATTCCTTTTCGTACCTTCCATCGGCGGTTGGTTGTTAACAGCATGGCTGTTGAGTCGGGCTGTTCCTGCAGGAGAGCCTCCTTTTGACTCCTCGAGTGAAGAGAAACCGACCATGCGTGACGGCGGTGTAGTGATTATCTGGTTGGGTGTGTTCACGATCTTTATAGCGGTTATGGGTCACCAATTCTTTCACTTTCCGGCAATGTGGGGTATGCTGTTCGGGCTATCGATCCTGAAACTTTATGCTTTCCGTTTGACGCAGCAACAAAATGCTGACGGGTTCGATATCTTTGTCAACATGAAAAAGATCGAAAACGACACACTCCTCTTTTTCTTCGGGATCCTTTCTGCGGTAGGTGCACTGCACTATGTCGGATTCCTGAATTATGTTCACGATCTTTATAGCCTGGTCGGACCGACGGCAGCCAATATCGGTGTCGGTTTTATCTCGGCGATCGTCGATAACGTCCCTGTCATGAGTGCTATTTTGAAAGCGTCACCAGAGATGTCGCTTGATCAATGGATGCTTGTGACACTGACGGCCGGTATCGGCGGTAGTCTTATCAGCTTCGGTTCAGCGGCGGGTGTCGGTGTTATGGGCCGTCTACGCGGAATTTATACATTCGGTTCACATATGCGATACGCCTGGACTATTTTGGCCGGGTACATCCTTTCAATGGCCCTGTGGTACGTTCAATTTCAGGTTTTAGGCCTATATTAAAAAGCGTGCAGCTGCTGTGGTGCTTCATGCCGCGCAGTGTCACTCTTTTGGCAACAAAAGCCGCTTCTAATCCTCTTTAAGCTATCCTTTCCAACTTACTTTTTCTTTAAAGGCACTATTTTGAAACACGTCAGCATTGTTGTTTTAGATTTTGGTTCTCAGTACACACAGTTGATCGCACGTCGTATGCGTGAAGAGAAGATCTATTGCGAGATCCTTCCATACCACACGAAGATCGATGCCATCAAGGCAAAAAACCCGCAAGGTATCATCCTGAGCGGTGGTCCTTCATCGGTTTATAATAAAGATGCGTATGAGGTAGATCAAGAGGTCTACAACATGGGTATCCCCGTACTCGGTATCTGCTACGGTATGCAGCGTATTGCCGTTGACTTTGGTGGTTCAGTGATCCGTTCCGACCACCATGAGTACGGAAAGGCCGAACTTGAGATCGTCAAAGAGTCTGCACTTTTTGACGGTGTTGACAACGGAACGACAGTCTGGATGAGCCACAGTGACAAGGTTGATGAACTTCCTGAAGGCTTTGAACCTATCGCTATTTCTGCCAACTCCCCGTATGCTGCGATCGCGAACGTGGCGAAAAGTGTCTATGCTATGCAGTTTCACCCGGAGGTTAACCACTCGGAAGAGGGTTACTTGATGCTTCGCAACTTTGCACGCAAGATCTGTGGTGTCACTGAAAAGTGGGAGATGGGTCATTTCCTGAAAGAGCAGATCAAGATCATCCGAGAGAAAGTCGGTGACGGTAAGGTTCTTTGTGGTCTAAGCGGCGGGGTTGACTCTTCTGTCGTAGCCGCACTTCTTTATGAAGCGATCGGTGATCAGCTTGTCCCGGTCTTTGTCGATAACGGTCTTCTGAGAAAAGGCGAACGCGAACAGGTCGAGCAGGTCTTTAAGATCAACCTGAAAGTGCCATTGGTCACGGTTGATGCCGTTGACAACTTCCTGGGTAAGCTCGCCGGCGTCTCTGATCCGGAGACAAAACGCAAGATCATCGGTCACACCTTTATCGAAGAGTTTGAAAAAGAGGCGAAAAAACATGAAGGTATCAAGTTCCTGGCTCAGGGAACACTTTATCCGGATGTTATCGAGTCTATCTCTGTAAACGGACCTTCCGAAGTGATCAAGTCTCACCACAATGTGGGCGGTCTTCCGGACTGGATGGATTTTGAACTGATCGAGCCGTTACGTGAACTCTTCAAAGACGAGGTACGAAAAATGGGTCTTGAGCTTGGTCTGCCTGAGGGCATGATCAACCGTCATCCGTTCCCTGGGCCGGGTCTGGCTATTCGTATTATGGGTGATGTGAATCCTGCTGACCTTGAACTTCTTCGCGAAGCGGATGTGATCTTGCTTGATGAGCTTAAAGCAAGCGGTTACTATGCACGAACATGGCAGGCATTCGCTGTACTTCTTAACGTAAAATCTGTCGGTGTAATGGGCGACAACCGTACGTATGACAATACAGTATGTGTCCGCGTAGTGGAAGCTGTTGACGGTATGACCGCAACATTTGCACACCTTCCTCACGACCTGTTGGAGCGTATTTCTCGTCGTATCATTAATGAAGTTGATGGTATCAACCGTGTCGTCTACGACATCTCATCAAAGCCGCCTGCAACAATCGAGTGGGAATAGTAAAAAACGATGATTTCAGTGCATTATGCACTGAGGTTCACCACTCGACGTACCGATGTACGCTTTCGGGACCACTTCAGTACAACCTGCACTAAACTCTTCATTTTTACAGTTATAATAAGAGCTAAAAACAAAAAGTGTGTCTGACAAATCGAGGTTGTAATGACAAATAGTAATAAAAGTGCTATCTTTCTCTTTTCCAAAACGTCTCATCCGGATGTTACACATATTCCTATATTAGACACAGTTTTTTTTCAACCAGACATTAATTTTAACAATTATGATGCGATTGTTCTTACCTCTAAACTGGCGGTGACGGCACTTGAAAAGATCTCGCCTGATTGGAAAAAGATCCCCGTCTTGAGTATTGCCTCTAAAACTGAGAAGATGGTAAAAGATGCAGGCGGTACTCTGCTTGAGAGAGGCAGTGGTTACGGTGATTCGTTAGATAATATCATCGTCCAGAAATACGCTTCACTGCGTTGGCTTTACCCGCGTCCAAAAGTGGTGGCCTCTGATTTCAAAGAGCGTGTAAAAGCGCAAGGTATTACTATGGACGAGATTATTGTCTATGAGACCTTATGCAATCAGGCTTGTCGTGATATTGACCTTCCCGACAAAGCTATCTTGATCTTCACTTCCCCTTTTACGATCGCTTGCTTTTTGGAGTTTTATAAATTCAAATCGGGTTTTGAGGTAATTGCCATAGGGACGACAACGGCTAAATCTCTACCAGAAGAAGTGGCTTATATGATGCCGGAGACACCGAATGTTGAAGCTTGCGTGGCGCTGGCAAAGCGGTTGAGAGATACAATTTAAGACCGTATCTAACATCCACGCATAAATAGCCGGAGATTGGATACTTTCCACTAAACTCTTCTCAAAATAAAGCCCCGTTTTATTCCTAGAAAAGCTCCTGTTTTGTATAATATTACATAGCCTGGGTGGTGCGATTTCTCGCAAATATGAGGGTTCTACATTTTCTTTTAGTGAATTTCGTAGATGTTCTTGTGTGCGATGGTCTTGTTGATGGGTTAAACCGGAGAGATTGTGGCCTGAGGGAACGCTCGATTTGCTGTTTTTTCGGCTTTGAGAACCAAAGCTAACTGCGGACCGGCCACTCGGACTTCTTTAAGGGTACCCTTAAAGTTCCCCAGAGTCTTTATTAAAACGAATGATGTTCTTTTTTATAAAAATTTTGAGCTAGAGTATTTGGAGTTTATATGAATATATTGGTATTAGGCAGTGGTGGACGTGAGTACTCTATCGGGCGTGCCCTGAAAAAAGATGAAGCAGTTGATAAACTGTTTTTTGCTCCCGGTAATGGTGCAACACATGAGTTAGGTGAAAATCTTAGCATTAAAGAGTATGATGAACTGGCAGATTTTGCGATCGCCAACAATATCGACTTGACGATCGTCGGTCCGGAAGCACCGCTTGTTGACGGTGTCGTGGATATCTTTAAAGCCAAGGGGTTGACGATCTTCGGGCCAAGTAAAGAGGCTGCGCAGCTTGAAGGCTCAAAAGTCTACATGAAAAACTTCCTGGCGAAGTATGAAATTCCGACAGCGCGTTATATTGAGACAGGCCATATTGAAGAGGCGTTTAAATTTGTCGATACTTTGAGCGCTCCTATTGTTGTCAAAGCAGACGGACTCTGCGGCGGTAAAGGTGTCATCATCGCTATGAGTCATGACGAGGCGAAAAAAGCCGTCTCGGAAATGTTGAGCGGGAAGTCATTCGGCGATGCCGGTAAAAAAGTGATTGTGGAAGAGTTCTTGGATGGTTATGAACTTTCGATGTTTGCTATCTGTGACGGCGATGACTTCATCTTGCTACAGGCAGCGCAGGACCATAAACGTCTTCTGGACGGTGACCAGGGCCCTAATACAGGTGGTATGGGCGCTTATGCCCCGACACCTCTTGTTGATGATGTTCTTTATGAAAAAGTGAAAGAGCGCGTGATCCGTCCGACGCTCAAAGGTATGAAAGCAGAAGGGGCACCGTTTGAAGGCGTCCTCTTTATCGGTATTATGGTCGTTAACGGTGAGCCGATCACGTTGGAGTTCAATGTGCGTTTCGGTGATCCGGAGTGTGAGATCCTGATGCCGCTGCTTAAGACACCGGCTTCGGAACTTTTTTACAAAGCAGCGACAAAACAGTTGGATACATTGAACGTAGAGTTCTCGGATGAATATGCCGTCGGCGTTGTGATGGCGAGTAAAGATTATCCATACAGTTCCACACCTCCGGCTGAGATCGTTGTCGATGAGATCGTGCATGAAGATATTAAGGCACACACACATATCTCATACGCCGGTGTCAGTTCTGATGACGAAGGCAGGCTCTATGCTGACGGCGGGCGTGTTCTTGTCTGTGTCGGTCTGGGCGATACGATTCAAGAAGCCAGGGACCGTGCATACGCACTCTGCGGTCAAGTCCATTATGCCGGTAAAAAGCTTCGTACAGACATCGCTTACCAAGCTCTTTAGGATATCTGATGAATGATGAGGTAGAGAACCGCCTTTCCCATGCCGGCCTTGAGTTGGCTACGGTGCAAAAGCGGGCATTTGCCTTTTTTATCGACGAAACGTTGCTGGCGGTTCTTTTTCTTGTGACTATCTATGACCAGATCGCCGGGATAAGTGATCCTGATGCTATGGTCGCTCTGATCAACAGCTATACCTTTGAATATCTTCTCATTAAAATACTCTATCAAACACTTTTTGTCTATTTCTACGGTGCGACTTTGGGCAAGATTGCAGTCAAGATCCAGGTTGTGGATGCTGCGACGATGCAGAGACCGATCTTTGGCAGTGCTTTGAACCGTGCGGTATTTCGTGTTATCAGTGAGATGGTCTTCTATCTGGGATTTGTCTGGGCGTTGTACAGCAAAAACAGACAGAGCTGGCACGATAAAACAGCTAGGACTTTGGTTGTAAATGTCTAGATATCTTTTTTGGTTTTTACTGTTTGTATCAAGCTTGTATGCCGCTGATAAGGTAGAGTTTTATGCGCAAAACCTGGAACAAGAGAAGTCAAAAGTCGTAGCCGAAGGGGATGTCCTGATCATTTATCAGGATATATACATCACGGCAGACAGAGCGATCTATGACAAAAACAGCACTGAACTCGAACTCTTCGGCAATGTCGTGACTCTAAAGGGGAGTGAATATCAACTCATGGGAGAGTATGTCAAGTTCAATATGCAGAAAGATGAGCGAGAGATAACCCCTTTTTATATGCTGGAAAAAGAGTCTCAACTGTGGCTGTCTGCTGAAAAAACGTCAGCATGTGAAAATGTATTTAACATTGAGAGCGGCATCGTCTCCGGCTGTGATCCGGATGACCCGATGTGGGAGATCTATTTTAGCAGCTCCGACTATAATGATGAGACAAAATGGGTCAACCTCTATAACGCCCGTTTCCATATAGGGGGCATACCTCTCTTTTATATGCCTTATTTCGGATATTCTTTGGACACGACAAGACGAAGCGGACTCCTAATGCCTTCGTTCGGTGTTTCAGGTTCTGAGGGGGTCTATTATGAACAGCCTCTCTACATTGTCATAGGGGACCGTGTTGATGTTGAGATCAAACCGCAACTGCGTACTTCCCGCGGTTCAGGGCTTTATGGGACTTTGCGTTTTGCCGACTCCAAGGATTCAAAAGGGAGTCTCACCTTAGGCTATTTCCGCGAAAAAGAGAGCTATTTTTTAGAGAACAATCTTCAAAATAACAAACATTATGGGTTCGGTTTTGAGTATGAGAACAGGCGTGTATTGCAAAACTTGTTCGGCGTTGATCTTGAAGGTCAGTCCGGGCTCTACAGTGATGTGCAGTGGATGAACGATGTCGATTATATCAATCTTTCCAGCAACGACACGATCAGCAATGTTACCTCCAATCAGGTCTACTCACGTGTGAACCTCTTTTACAATGAAGAGGATAACTATTATGGTACGTATCTAAAATATTATCTCGATCTTGATCCGCAGGACCCAAGCAAGCGTAAAGCAACAATACAAAAACTCCCAATAGTGCAGTACCACCACTACCTGGATGCATTTCTTGATCAACATCTTTTTTATACCCTGAATATGCATGTCAATAATTATGTACGTCAGCAGGGCAAAGAGGGTGCCGAAGTTGAGATCAGTGCCCCCGTCTCCCTTCAGGCATCTCTCTTTGACGAATATGTCAATATAGCGTATAAAGCGCAACTGAGTGGTCGTATGATCGATTTTAGAGGCATTGCGGACGATAATGTAACGGATGATATCTACACGCAGGGCTTTTACGGCAGTTTGTCGCATGTTGTCGAGGTAGGGACCTACTTGACAAAAGGGTATGAGGAGTATTCGCACACAATGGGTTTATCGGCAAGCTATACCAAGTTCGGCAGCGATAAAAAGACAGGCTACTATGAAACTGTTGAGGATAACTGCTCGTTGACAGATTCGAGCGATCTAGAGTGTGAGTTTTATACGCTTAACAGTGTGGCCGACAACGTCGATCTTCAGTTTTCGCAATACCTGATTGACAGCAGGGGAAAGCAGACGATCTATCACCGACTCTCTCAACCTATTATCGTGGATACTACGGTTGACCAGGAGCGAGGATTGGGCGATTTTGAAAATGAGTTTCGTTGGAACATTACGGACCAGATCTCATTTTATGATGACTCTTTTTACAGTTTCCGACGTCATGAATGGGTAAAGACATTGAACACACTGCGCTATACAGATAAGATGTTTGACGTCGGTTTTTCGTATCTTTATGAGAACAAAGCCTACAAAAATGAGGCTGAACCCTATACAAACTACATCAATGCTGATGCCTCTTACCGGTATGATCAACACTATAAGTATTTTGCAAAATATGCTTTCGATATCGAAAACAGCATTAAAAAATATTCTGAGATAGGATTCTTGTATTCTAAACGGTGTTGGGATTTTGGTCTGCGATATGTAGAAAACAACCGTCCTGTACTTTTGAACGGTGGAATTACAAGCAGCGTATTTGATAAATATGTCTATTTTACGATTATTATGAAACCTTTAGGCGGTTCTGAAGTAAACTATAGGACAACAGAGACCCTGAAAAGTCAATAAGGAGCCAAGGTGAATGGCAGAAAGTATATGTTTAACGATCGAAGCGATGCTGCGGCCAAGCTGAAAGAGCAGTTGCCCCTTGAGCAGATGAAACGTGAAGAGTGGCATCTTGTTGCTGTCTCATCAGGTGGACTGGAACTGATCCATCACCTCAATACACGTCTACAGCTGCAAAAAGATTTTCTCTTTTCTGCCGGTATCTATGCCCCGAAAAACAGAGAGTGTGAACTGGCCCGTGTCAGTGAATACGAAGAGATCGTCATTAACGACAGACTTGTTGAAGCCTTCGATATTACCTATGACTATATCTATGGTGAGGCCTCTCGTAAACACGAGGAGAAGATCCGAAGTTCTATCTACAAATACCGAAAAGGGAAACATTTTGAGAATATGAGCGGTAAGACGATCATGTTGATTGATGAGGGTGCGGAGAGCGGATTGAAGTTGATGGCAGCGATAAAGACGGTGTTGGCGATGAACCCAAAAGCGGTCTATGTTGCCGTGCCTGTGGTTCCAAATGACCTGCTGGATGTACTTGAGCCTTTGGCAGACGGTATCTTCCTTGTTGCAGCGTTGAATGATTATGTTGATACCTCAAGTTACTATAAAGAGTTTTTACCGGTGACCGATCAGCAGGTCGCCCAGTATTTAGGAGAGTAAGATGGACTATGATGTATTGATCAATTTAGATAATAAAAATGAAGAGTATGCTTTCGAAGCGGTAGCGAGACAGGCTAACGGTTCTGTCTGGGTGAAAAGCGGTAAAACCGTGATGTTGGCAACGGTTGTCATCGATGAAAATGAGTTTGCCGGCGGCGAGTTTTTGCCATTAACAGTTCAATATGTAGAAAAAGCCTACGCGGCAGGAAAGTTTCCCGGCGGCTATATTAAACGTGAGACGAAACCAAGTGATTTTGAAGCGTTGACATCGCGCATCATTGACCGCTCCCTCCGTCCTCTCTTCCCTAAAGGTTTTACCAACCCAATTCAGATCACTATTATGGTGTTAAGTGCCGACGAAGAGTCTGACCTGCAGTCACTTGCATTAAATGCTGCTTCTGCGGCGCTTTATGTCTCAAACATTGATATAAAAACTTCTGTAACAGCCTGTCGAGTGGCAAAGGTAGAGGGAAAACTGATCATCAATCCAACGATCTCTCAACTTGCAGAGAGTACGCTTGATCTTTATGTGGCAGGCAGCAAGGATGATCTGTTGATGATCGAGATGAAAGCGCAGGGTTCAGTTGAAATGGAGATGCTTTCCACCGCAATGGTCGATCCGATGATCGATCCGGCAATGGGAATAGATACGATAGAGAGCTATCATTCCAATATTTTGCCGGAAGAGGAGTTCATTACGATCCTTACCCAAGTACAAACCGCACTCAAAAATGCAAACAGTGCGTATGAAAGTGCATTTGAGCCTTTTGTAAGAGAGGCGATTCCAATGGAACTGCACAAGGTCGAGGGGACGCAAGAGATCGAAGCGTATATTTTAGAACACTATCGTGACGCTGTTCATGATGCGATCGCTCAAATGGCGAAGAGCGAGCGTTCTAATGCTTTGCGCATGATCCGAAAAACCCTCTTGGCCAATCATGACGAGTGGGACAAAGAACATGTCAAAACGGCACTGGTCAACGTGAAAAAAGCGATGGTTCGTAAAGCCATCCTGGTTGATGGTGTCCGTGCAGACGGACGTGCGCTGACCGAGGTGCGCCCTATCGAGATCAAGACCAACATCTTGCCGTCGGCACATGCTTCATGTCTCTTTACACGAGGCCAGACTCAGGCATTGGTCGTGTTAACACTCGGCGGCGATAAAGATGCACAGATGTATGAGAGCTTGAACGATACTGCCCAACAGAGCGAACGCTTTATGCTGCACTACAACTTCCCCGGCTTTTCAGTCGGCGAAGCGTCACCGATGAGTGCGCCAAAGCGTCGAGAACTCGGTCACGGCAACCTGGCTAAGCGGGCACTCGAGTGTACCTTGGAATCACCATCCAACACGATTCGTCTGGTCTCGGAGATATTGGAATCGAACGGTTCCTCCTCTATGGCAACAGTCTGCGGCGGTTATATGGCGATGCGTGCGGCTGATCTGGAGTTGACTGACACCATTGCCGGTATTGCAATGGGTATGGTCTCTGACGGTGAGGAGTTTGCGATTCTCTCCGACATTACCGGGCTTGAAGATCATGACGGCGATCTCGACTTCAAAGTGACAGGGTCAAAAGAGGGGCTTTCGGCCCTGCAGATGGATATCAAACTGGGCGGGATCAGTCTGGAGATCTTGAAAAAAGCGCTATTTCAGGCCAGAGACGGTCGTGCCCATATTATTGACATTATGTTGAAAGCCGAAAAAGAGATCAAGTTAAGCGATGACCTTCCAAGCAATACTATCTTCCATATTGACCCGGCCCGTGTCGGTGAGATCATCGGTCAGGCCGGCAAGACGATCCGTGACATCATCGAGCGGTTTGAAGTGGCGATCGACATTGACCGCAAAGGCGGTAAGGTTAAAGTCTCCGGTATTAACCGTGAAGGTGTAAAAGCCGCACGTAAGCATATTGAAGAGATCGCGACAAAAGAGCGGGCAGAGGTCCCGGAATACCAGGTTGGCGATGTTATCGAAGGGCAGGTCAAACGTATTGTTGATTTCGGTGCGTTTGTTGAACTTCCGGGAGGGGTAGATGGATTGTTGCATATCTCCAAGATCTCTGACGAACATATTAAAAATGTGGCAGACGTGATCAGTATCGGCGATGACATTAAAGTTGAAATACTGGAGTTCAAAGGCAATAAGATCAGTTTGGGCCGCGCGAAGAGTTAGCGTCAGCAGATCTGACCTGTCGATCTTGTATTTTTAAAAAGAAGCATTTGTATCGTTTCATACGAGATGGCGTAGCGATGCACGACATCGGGTTTATCTGCGTATATTCAACAGCAAAACTGTACCTTTCAGAGCGCTATCTGAAGCGGTATGTCGTTTCTTCGATAGTTCCAGGTAAAAAAACTTTCTTTTTTAAACAAACATTTATAACCCACTCACTATAATTCCGCATACAAAGTGTTAAGTAGGGACAGGGCTCGCATTTATGTGGCTCTGGCTTATCGATTCAGATAGGTTACGCTAGCCGAACGGACTTTGATTTTAATCTGGGCACCTATAAGAGCCCTATGCGGATCTCAGAAGAGAGAGAAGACATAAGATTTGGCACTTTTTATTTAAAACCCTAGCTTTGCTAAGGTGAAAATAAAAAGGGATGAAGATTGTGTCTTATCTCTCTTTCCGCAGGACGATACAGAGAAACACTCACTCTGCGTTAGTTGTTTTCCCCCATAGCTAAGGCTATGAAGAAAAGCAACTGCCTTGATTGAGAATTTCTCTGTGCCGCTGAGACCGAATAGGGCTCTTATAGGTGCCCGCTGGAGAAATATAATGAAAAAAATCGTATTATTGATGCTAGCACTTGCTGCTACTGCATTCGCTGCTGACGCAGACGTTGCTAACCAAACTCTTAAAGCGTACTCTATGATCGCTGCTGGTGTTGGTCTTGGTCTTGCTGCACTTGGTGGAGCTATCGGTATGGGTCACACTGCTGCTGCAACTATCGCTGGTACTGCACGTAACCCAGGTCTAGGCGGAAAGCTTATGACGACTATGTTCATCGCTCTTGCAATGATCGAAGCACAAGTTATCTATACACTTGTTATTGCTCTTATCGCTCTTTACGCTAACCCGTACCTAGGATAAGACGAAAAGAGAGTAATCTCTTTTCTGCGTTAACACTGGGTTCTCCTCAGCGGAGGGCTCAGGTGCTAATGCACTTTAAATCAACAATGTTGATTTATCCCTCAGTTACTTTTTTAGTAACAACTTTCTATAAAATGCGCACGTGGTGGAACGGTAGACACGCTACCTTGAGGGGGTAGTGCCTTACGGGTGTGGAGGTTCAAATCCTCTCGTGCGCACCATCTCTTATTTTTATCAATCCCAATTCAAACTTACAAACATTTCCAAATATTATTATCCCACATTTTCAATTATTACGCTTTAGAATGGTTCACCTGCTTAGACAAGATGAGTGCACGATCTCTACACGATTTGCCGTTAAGATCAAATGGCAAAAGGAAAAAGAGATGAAAACATTACTTCTTACATTAACAACGATGCTTCTTTTCAGCGGATGTGTCTACCGGGTTCCAAGTACGACAGAGCATGTAGTGAGGACCGACTATAATACCATGCCTCCTAACCGCACCTACAATGTGCATAACAACAAGCGCACAGCATATCCGGATATAAGAGAGAAACATCAACATAAGCATCATGATCAACATAGCGATCATATATCACACACGGATCCTCATAGCTATAAGATAGATAAAACAAAGCATCAGCCAAAGGTCCATCCGCAGCAGCATCAGAAGAAGCAAAAGGTAGAACGTACGAAGAATATAGAGTCCAAAATTCATCCTAAGCAACGTGAAACGAATACTAAGAGTATAAAGCCGAAGATGCATCCACGATATGTAGAGAATAAAAAACGCTCCAAGGATACTAAAAAGAGAGCGGAAACGAAGTAGTCGCGAGAACACTTTGCTGATTAATAGAGACGGTTAAAAGCTTTAGTCAGCGCTTCCGTTGTAAGGAGACAGCTTTTCGAATACAGGCATCTATTGAGGTCGTCTCTGCAATATAAGGCGTGATTTCCTGGGGAAAACATTGTGCTGTCGTGTGCCCAATAGCGATAGCAGTATAGGTGGTATCCCAATCGGCATTTTTAAAAAAGCAGTCGATCGTAGACGGTGAAGAGAAAATGATGATCGAGTTTTTTGGAAGAACGATCTTTTGGTCAAAAGGTTTGCAGCTTGTCTCATAGACAATCTGTTCATCGCAGACGATCCCTTTGGCATTGAGGAGGTCATAGAGGTCAGACGCTACGTTCTTTGCCCGAAGATAGAGTGTCCTTTTACCTTTGAGAGGTTTGAGCAACTCTTCTGCAAAGGTGTTTCCGTAATGACTTTTACCGACGAATCTCAATTGACCTTTGAGCATCTTGACCGTTTTGGCCGTTTGCGGGGCCAGGGCATAGACCGGTTTCTGTTTCCACGCTTTATTAAAGCTGTCAATCGCAAGAACAGCATTTTTGGAAGTAAAGATCAAGGCATCATAGAGGTTAAAGTCTATCTCTGAAGGTAACGGTTCCGTAATGATAACAGGGAGGTTCTTGGCATAGTCCACCTCCTTGTCACTTAGGATATAGATGTCATAGTATTTATTGATCATACGCTTCACTCGTGAGCTTAGTGCGTGTTGAAGCTTGTTGATCCATGATGTGCTATGGACGATATGAAGATGCTTCTGTTTATCTATGATATATGGAATATGATGCTGTTGTAACAGATATGTGATACTTACCAGCTCCATTGACGCATCACTAGTGTAATTTTGGTCCAAGATGAGCATATTTGAGGGCTTGTCATACTCATAATAGATAATATTCAAGGGTTTCAGTAATTCGGTTATGTCTGTCATGATACGCTAGTGTAGTACATTTGTGTAAACATATAACTTTGTACTGTGTTGGACAAAACCATGATCGCCCTTGTACAAAAGCTGAGGAGGATTGAGCATGATTCTAAGCGTAGAGCACTGTGCAATCGTTGATAAAACGTATAACTTTTACATCAGGCATTTCGCAAGGCTTCAAGAGGCCATCCAACGTCTGGGGATAATAATTCAGACTGATGAAGTTGGTGCCGCCCAGCTCTTCAGCATAGACTTTGATGAGCTTGCCCTTAAGATGGGTCTCTTTACGAAATAGATAGCGTCTGTCGTCATATATGACATCATATGCGCCGTCATCGAAAGAGAGCAGGCGCTTGTGAAAAAGGGAGCTGTTTAGACTGTTCACTACACTTTGTTCTGAATCGTGATCTTGGTGGCTTCAAAGAGCTCGGTCGCTTTCTGGATCATCGGCTCGTCAAGAATGGCTTGCCCGTCGAACTCTTTTGTGGACTGGTCACTTTCACTGCAGTTGGTGACACAAGAACCGGTACCCACCTCTGACTCCTCCGTCATCGATGACGATTGCGGTGCAGGTTGGTTGTTCTGCGGTTCGGTTGCTTGTTGAGAGGGATGTTGTTGCATCGGGTTCTCGTTATTATGGGTCCCGAATTGCGGCATCTCTTGAACGGGCGCTTGCTCCGGAGGTGTCTGTGGGGTTGTCTGTGAACACTTCTGTGCCTTGATCTTGGTCTCAAAGCCGAAGATCTCGCGTACAAACTGTTTTATGACGCTGTAGCCATGCTTGAGCTGTTTTTTACACTCGTCATCAGCACAACTTTCCCATGTCAGAGTATTGTCTGTATAAGAGACAAAGGTGATCTGCTCTTTAAAACATCGTCCGAGGTCGATACTGCGGTCTTCGATCTTTTTACTGAGCTGTTCAAACATAGCACGCTCTTTGGCATCATTGACTACAGGCTCCGGTGCAACCTGTTGCGGCGGTTGCTCCTCTGCAGCAACTGTCTCAGCCGTCTCTGTCGGCTGCGGCGCCGCAACGGGTTGAGGGGGTGTCTGCACTGTTTTGGCTTGTTCTTGAGGTTTTACAGCTGCTGATGGCTGAGCGGTCGGTACATGGATCGGGGCACCGCTGCTGATCTGTACTTCTAAAGATTCGATCATCTGATCGATCTCTTTGACTTTCAACGCTTCGAGCATCTTGAAAAAGACCATACTCAGCACAAAACTGCCGTCGGCATTGATACTGAAGAGCGATTTGGATTCTGAAAGAATACGGAAAAAGCGCTCCAGCAGCAGAACGGAATATCGGCTGTCTTGTGCATACATACGCTCTTTCAAAAAGGCGATGAGCTCATCGACCACCATTTCGGCTTCATACTCTTCAAGCTCTTGGACATACGCGAGAACTGCCGCTCTGTCGTTGTTGAAAATGGCCGTAAAGATCGTTTCCAGAAACTGGGGGTCCACAAGACCGAGCATATCCGTCACGGTCTGGATGTCGACATGGTTTTTAGAGTAGATAATGGCCTGGTCCAGCAGGGTCAATGTGTCGCGGAGACTTCCTGAGCCGCTGCGTGCCAAAATGTCCAGGGCGGCATCTTCATAAGTGATGTTTTCGAGTTGCAGAATATGTTGAAGATGATGAACGACATTGACATTTGAGATACGTTTAAAACGAAAATGCTGGGTACGGCTTAAAATGGTTGCCGGCAGTTTTAGAGGGTCTGTTGTCGCCAAGATAAACTTGACATACTGCGGTGGTTCTTCAAGCGTTTTAAGAAGGGCGTTAAATGCCTCTTTGGTCAACATATGGACTTCATCGATGATAAAGATCTTATACTTTCCGGATGCGGGTTGATACTTGGTATGTTCGATAAGGTCACGGATGTCGTCGATCTTACGGCTGGAAGCGGCATCCATCTCGATAATGTCGATGTGACGACCCTCTTTTGCCATGAGACAGTGTTCGCAGACACCGCAAGGTTTGGAGACTGGACCCCGCTCACAGATAAGTGCTTTGGCAAAGATACGCGCTGTGGAGGTCTTGCCCGATCCACGCAGCCCCGAGAAGAGGTATGCATGTGAAAGACGGTTTGAATCAAGGGCGAGCGAAAGGGTCTGTGAGATCGTCTCTTGACCGATCAGCTCATCAAAACTTTCGGGACGATATTTACGTGCTAAAACTTCTGAACTCTCTTTCACACTGATGCCTCTTTTTGAATTTATATGAGTGTAACACAGTAACGCTTTTGAAGAGGATAATTAGTCTGAATGACAAACAAATATAAGCTCTTTGCAAACGGTTTTGGTATGAAGAGGGGAGTGTAAAAGAGCGTTTTTACACCACTCTGAATGCGTTACTTGTCATCCGGCAGATCAAGCCAGTTCTGGGCTACTTTTCGGAGAGCATCCGGGTTCTCCGAGGCAAAAAACTTGATAGTCGGCTCACTGTGCTTTTCTCTGAACTCATAATGGGTCTCAAGATACTCGACGATCGCTTCACCGGAGTGGATCAAGATGACATGGTCATTGAAATAGTCAGAGATAGCCTGTGAGATAAGCGGGAAATGGGTACAGCCGAGTATGATCGCGTCCGGATGATCGAGCTCTTTGAAATAGTGTTCCATCACACTCTCAAGGACATTGCCTGTAAAGAGCCCCTCTTCTATGATCGGGACAAAAAGTCCTGTGGCCTTTGCGGTTATGTTGGTAAAGCCTTTGGTCTTGAGCAGGATCTCATAGGCTTTGGAAGAGACGGTGGCATTTGTACCGAGAACCAGGACTTTGGCATTAGTGTCCGAGAGGGCATTTTTGGTCGCGATAATACCGGGCTCAACGACACCGATAACATCAAAAGGGGCCTGTGCCCGCATCTCTTCAAGTGCGTAGGCACTCACGGTGTTGCAGGCTGTGATGAGCAGGTCTATCTCAAAGTTTTTAAAAAATTCCAGGGCCTCAAGAGAGTAGCGGACGATGGTGTTCTTATCTTTGACACCGTAAGGGACGCGCGCGGTGTCACCAAAATAGATGATCTCTTCAAAAAGTTGGTGTTCAAGCAGGGACTTGACAACCGTCAGACCGCCGATACCGCTGTCAAATACACCGACTCTCATAGGGGGCTTACTGCGCCTCGTTCATCATGTTGAGGAACTCTTCGTTCGTCGGCATTTTTTTCATTTTGGTGTAGAGGAATTTGAGCGCTTCGATCTCATCTTCCTGCTTATGCAGCATTGAACGCAAGATAAAGACTTTTTGCAGAATCTCAGGACCGATAAGAAGCTCCTCTTTACGTGTTCCGGATTTCAGAAGATCGATAGCCGGGAAGATACGGCGTTCAGCGATCTTACGGCTTAGAACGACCTCTGAGTTACCGGTACCTTTAAACTCTTCGAAGATGACTTCGTCCATCTTGCTTCCCGTCTCGACAAGCGCTGTTGCGATGATCGTGAGTGAACCGCCGTTTTCAATGTTACGTGCGGCACCGAAGAAACGTTTCGGCTTATGCAGTGCGTTGGCGTCAACACCGCCTGAAAGTACTTTACCGCTCGAAGGTGTTACCGTGTTGTAGGCACGCGCAAGACGGGTGATAGAGTCGAGCAAAATAACAACGTCTTTACCGATCTCGACACGGCGCTTGGCACGTTCGATCACCATCTCAGCCACTTTTACATGGTTTTTAGCCGGCATATCAAAGGTTGAACTGTAGACTTCACCTTTAACTGAGCGCTCCATATCGGTTACCTCTTCAGGACGTTCGTCAACAAGAAGGACCATAAGCTCGGCTTCCGGGTGGTTTGTGGTGATACCGTGTGCGATCTCTTTCATCAGTTCCGTTTTACCCGAACGGGGTGAGGCGACAATAAGACCGCGCTGCCCTTTACCGATAGGACAGAAAAGGTCCATCATACGGCCTGTCAGTCTCTCCGGTTTATACTCAAGCTTGAGTTGCTCAAGTGCATAAAGCGGTGTAAGGTTTTCAAAGAGCGGACGTTTTTTACTCTCTGCCGGCGGCAGGTAGTTGATGGCTTCGACTTTGAGCAGGGCATAGTAACGTTCCTGATCTTTAGGAGGGCGTACCTGACCGGTTACGACGTCACCGTTACGCAGTGCAAATTTTTTGATCTGTGTGCTTGACACATAGGCATCATGCAGCGAGTCACTAAACGTTGTATCGATTGAACGCAGGAAGCCGTAACCGTCCTGCATTGTCTCTAATATACCTGTAAAGAGGATGAAGCCGCCTTGTGACGTCTGTGATTTTAAGATCTCAAACGTAAGGTCTTGACGTTTAAGCTCATTCGGATCTTCTACGCCCAGTTCGCCTGCGATTTTGATAAGGTCATCAAGTGGTTTAGTTCGGAGGTCCTCAATAGTGTGGCCGTTGACGGGAACATGCGTTCGGGAAGATTTATTGTTTTTGTGTTGACGAGTGTCACTCATAGATTACCTTGTGTGGGTTCATGGAATTTTTTCACTGAGATGTGAATACATTGAAGAAGTGTTTTCAGTTTTGTTAAGCGTATTTTATAACAACTACACTGAAGATGTCAAGTTAATACGGTTTTTAGGCGCTTTTTACGGAAAAAATAGGCTCTTTAGTCTAAGTTCGATAAAATAAATCTTTTCAGAGCGAATCAACCATGCAGGCTGATTGGATTATCGAAGCGCTTGATTTACCGGATAAGATCCCGTTTCGTATCATTATGAGAGAGAAGGTCAGGGTATCAGTGATCAAAGAAATTATTGTGAAAGCGAAATTGAGTAATAACAGATGATAAACTATATAAAAAAAGAGGTTGCGGCGTCTGCCGAGACCAAACAGAAAATATTAGCGGATACACTCTTTTTAGAAAAGATTGCCGAGGTGATCAAAGCGTGTGTCCTTGTCTATAAAAATGAGAAGAAGATCCTGATCGCAGGCAATGGCGGTTCGGCTGCAGATGCGCAGCATTTTGCTGCAGAACTGGTGGGACGTTACGGTTTTGACCGTCCTTCTCTTCCTTCACTTGCCTTGACGACAGATACCTCGAATCTCACCGCTATCGGAAATGATTACGGCTATGATTATGTCTTTTCCCGCCAGCTCGAAGGGATGGGACAGGAGGGTGACCTTTTTATCGGTATCTCAACGTCAGGAAATTCCCAAAATATTCTCAACGCTTTTGCATCGGCTAAAGCGAAGGGCATTACGACGGTCGCTTTAACGGGCCGTGATGGCGGAAAAATGGCAGATGCAGCGGACTATACGCTGATCGTGCCTTCAAACGCGACGCCTCGTATCCAGGAGTCACATCTTCTGATCGAACATATGATCTGTGATGCCATCGAAAAAGAGATGTTCGGTGATGGCGTAGGTGCGTAGTCAGTGACCAGACCTGCACTTTTTCTCGATCGTGACGGCGTGGTGAATGTTGAAAAGAACTATCTGCACAGAGCCGAAGATTTCGAGTTTATTGACGGCATTTTTGAACTGTGCCATAAATATCAGGCACTTGGTTACATGATCATCATCGTGACCAACCAATCCGGCATCGCTCGGGGTTATTACACCGAAGAAGATTTTGAAACCTTGACAAAGTGGATGCTTAAAAGGTTTGAGAAGAAGGGTGTGACTATAACCGGCGTCTATCACTGCCCTCATCATCCGGATATTTCCGGTCCGTGCAGCTGCCGGAAACCCGAACCCGGGATGTTCACCGAAGCGGCCGAGGAACATCATATCGATCTTAAAAATTCTCTTCTGGTCGGTGACAGCGAACGTGATATCATTGCGGCACATAGGGCCGGTGTCGACGAGACCTATCTTTTTTCGCAGTATGCTGACAGAAGTGACGCAACAAAGATCATCAGATCATTAAGAGAGCTAGTATGAAGATAATGAACACAGGCGGAACCTTTAATAAACGTTATAACCCGGTGAACGGTGAGTTGGAAGTCCCGTTCGACAATGTTGCCATTGAGGAGATCGTAAAACACTTCTCGTATGAGGTCGATATTGCGGGGGTGCTCTATAAAGATTCTCTTGAGATGGACCAGACCGACCGTGACCAGCTGACGGCGATCATGTCGGCTGACGATGAAGATGTGTTCGTGGTTGTCCATGGAACCGACACAATGCACTTGACAGCCGAACAGCTGGCGGAATATTTGCCGAACCGGGTAATCGTACTGGTAGGCGCTATGGTACCGTTCTCAATCGACAGATGCGAGGCAAGTCTCAACCTGGGCATGGCCCTTGGGTTTGCCGCAACACAGCCTGCGAACGGTGTTTACATCTGTATGAGCGGTATTATCGCCCCGTATGACCGGATCAGAAAAAATAGAGCAGAAGGTAGGTTTGAAGTTGTCTAATGTAGCGTGCAGTCACTGCCATCTTCAGTTTGATGAATCGGTTATGATCAAAGATGGTACCTATTTTTTCTGTTGCAAAGGGTGTCAGGGGATCTATCATCTGCTTCAGGATGAGGGCTTGGACAGCTTTTATGACAAACTCGGCGATGAAAAACTCACCCCGCCTACAGAGCAGTTTCAAGACAGCGCGAACTTTAATTCGCCTGCCTTTTATGACCGTTACGTTTTGAAAGACAGTGAAGGTTTTCATGAAGTCTCTTTGATCATTGAAGGTATCCACTGTTCGGCGTGTGTCTGGTTGAATGAGAAAGCCCTGCATAAGATGGAGGGTGTCCTAGACGTTTTCATCAACCACACCAACAACAAAGCGCGTATAGTCTGGGACGATGAGATGGTCAAGCTCTCAAAGATCATCGACATGATCCGCGCTATCGGCTATGACGCCTTCCCTTATGACCCGGAGATCCAGGAAGCGCGCGCGGAGAAAGAGCGTAAAGATTACTACCTTCGTATTGCGGTTGCAGCCTTTGCAATGATGAATATTATGACCATCGCGGTGGCCCAATATGCCGGGTTCTTCACCGGGATGGATCAAAACATTAAAAACATCCTTAACATTGCCGAGTGGCTCCTTTCGACACCGGTGCTGTTTTACAGCGGATGGGTCTTCTTCCGCGGGGCATATTACGGCTTTAAGACCAAAACGGTCAATATGGATATTCTGGTCGCGACCGGTGCGCTGTTGACCTATCTCTACTCTATCTATATCACGGTATTTGAACTTGGCGAAGCCTATTTTGATTCGGTGGCGATGATCATTACCTTTGTTCTCCTGGGCAAGTTTTTGGAAGTGTTGAGTAAAAAAAGTGCGGCTGACACGCTCGACGTACTCTCTAAACATGTTCCTAGCGAAGTGACGGTGTTAAAAGAGGGTGAACAGATCAATGTGAGTGTCAATGAGGTCGTCGTTGGTGATATCCTGCTGCTGAAAGCGGGCGAAAAAGCGGGTATCGACGGGGAGATCATCGAGGGTGCCGGAAGTTTTGACGAGTCGAGTCTGAGCGGTGAGAGCGAACCGATCTACAAAAATATCGGTGATCATGTGGTGAGCGGTACGACCAGTATTGACGGTGTCGTTACGTATAGAGCGACCAAAGATTTTGAACACTCAACACTGGCCAATATCTTGACGATGCTGGAGCGCTCTTTATCGAGAAAGCCGCGTATCGAGCAGATTGCCAACCGACTTTCTGAGTACTTTTCAACGGCCATTTTACTGTTGGCATTTGCTACGTTTGTGGTTTGGTGGATCTGGCCGCACAGCTTTGAGACGGCTTTTATGGTCGGTATCTCGGTAATCGTGATCGCCTGTCCGTGTGCCTTGGCCTTGGCCACTCCGGTAGCAACGATGGTGGGGCTGGGACAAGGAGCAAAACGCGGTATTCTGTTTAAAGAGGCTGCGCATCTTGAGACCCTGGCCAAGATCGATACCCTGGTGCTGGACAAAACAGGTACCATTACCGAAGGGAGACCACGGGTTCAGACGACAGAGTGGTTTGACAGCGATGAAGAGAGAGAAGGGCACAAAGCGAAATTGATGTCACTTTTAAATGCTTCCAAACATCCTGTTTCGATCGGTGTTTCAGAGTACCTTGCAGGTGAAGAGAGTGTCTCGCTTGCGATCTTGGATGAGTTGGAACAGATCCCGGCGAAGGGGATGGTGGCACGGTGCGAAAAAGAGATGCTGCTTGGCGGAAATGCACTTTTGATGCGTGAAAACGATATTAGGGCAGAGTATCAGAGCGAACACACGCTTTTCTATTTCGCGATTGGTAAAAGGTTGATCGCCCGTTTTGAACTCTTTGACAGTGCGAAAGCAGACGCTGCAGCGGTGATCAGTTCCCTCCAGCACTCCGGCATCGATATCGTGATGCTGACAGGCGACCATAAAGGGGTGGCCAAACGTGTTGCTGATGAGGTCGGAATAGGGCACTATCATGCGGAGCTTACACCGGAACAGAAGGCGAACATGATCGCACAGATGCAGGCTGACGGTCATCGCGTTGTCATGGCCGGCGACGGTGTCAATGACATTCTGGCCCTTGCTCAAGCGGAGATCGGTATTGCGATGGGTAACGGCAGTGATATCGCGATCGATGTCAGTGATGTCGTTTTGATGAATGATTCGCTTTCCGCATTGGAAGAGTCGTTTAAGATCGGACGTACGACCTACAGGCTGGTCAAACAGAACCTGGGTATCTCTTTGGTGTATAATGCCATTACGATCCCTCTGGCTATGGCAGGCTTTATTATCCCGTTGATCGCAGCAATATCGATGTCGGTCAGTTCACTGCTGGTTGTCGGTAACTCAATGCGTATCAAGTTTATGTGGAAACGAAGTTAATGCCGAGTCATGGCTCAAAAATCAGGTATATAAAGTAGACCAATGAACAGTTCAATCATTATTTTGATGCTAGGTGTCTCTGTCTTTTTGGGAGCACTTGCTCTGTTTGGCATTATGTGGGCCATTAAGACCGGTCAGTTTGATGACAAAGAGAAGTTCCTGAATCAGGTGCAATATGACGGTAACGAAGAGCTGAACGATGCGGCTGATCAGCAGAATAAAAAAGAGGCTTTAAAAAAGAAAAAAGAGGGCTACCGTCCGGAGTGATTTTCGATTGTCGATCTTCAAAATGGCGGAAGACTTTTCTCTTTCCAATCTCTTTTACTATGAAGTAATTAAAGAATGATAAACATATAAAGATAGAGATATAAGAAGATTACGTTTAAATGTACACTATAAAGTCGGTTTTAAAAAGTGAATTAAGAAAGAGAAGAAGAAGGTGGAAACCCCTAGAAGGAGTCTCCGAAAAGAGATCTGATTATTTAAGACCTGAGATGTACTGTGCAACAGCAGCGATAGTAGCATCGTCATAAGAAGCCACTTGGCCTTTCATTAGCGCACCCATACCGTAGTTGTTTAGTGTACCGGCTTTATAACCGTGAAGAGCTTTTTCAATTTTAGCAGCATCCCAACCTTGGATAACTGCAGATTTGTTAAGAGCTTTTTTCTCAGCTTTTGCACCGTGACAAGATACACATTTCTTGTATGCTGCAGCACCGTCAGCTGCCATAAGTGATACGCTTGCTACTAGTAGAGCTAATGCGATTTTTTTCATGTTGATTCTCCAGGATTTAAAATTTCAAAAGAATTATAAGCATTATAATCTTAATCCATACTAAGTTATTTTAAAGGATTAATGCTCTATTTGTTATAATCCCCATACAAAAACAGCATCTACCTAACCGGATAAAATTCCATAACAATAAAGAGAGATAATGCGTTACATCGACAATGATCTAAACAATAAAACCATATTGATTACGGGCGGAGCAGGTTTTATCGGCTCAAATCTGGCTTTCTATTTTCAAGAGAACCATCCTGCCGCCAAAGTGGTGGTCCTTGACAGTTTTCGTTCCGGTGAGACCCTTTCCAACGGGAACCTTAAGAGCTTCGGCCATTTTAAAAACCTGGTAGGTTTTAGCGGTGAAGTGATCAGCGGGGACATCAATGACAAAGCGCTTCTTGCTAAACTTGAAGCAGATTACAACTTTGATTATATCTTTCATGAAGCGGCTATTTCGGACACAACAGCATTGGAACAGGACCTTATGGTCAAGACCAATCTTAACGCCTATAAAGATCTGCTTGACATGGCCATTCGTCAAAATGCCAATATGATCTATGCCTCATCGGGTGCTACCTATGGTGACGCTCCTTCACCGCAGACAGTCGGTGTTGAAGCCCCACAGAATGTGTACGGCTTTTCTAAACTGATGATGGACCACTTGTCACGCGATGTGATGAAAAGAGCCAATATCAGTATTGTCGGGCTTCGCTACTTCAATGTGTATGGGCCAAGAGAGTATTTTAAAGATAAAACCTCTTCGATGGTAGTCCAGTTCGGACACCAGCTCCTCAAAGGCAATAATCCAAAACTTTTTGAAGGTTCGGACAAGATCGTACGCGACTTCGTCTATATAGAAGATATTATTCAGGCAAACATTTTGGCGATGCATCCTCAAGAGAGCGGTATCTACAATGTCGGTACCGGCAATGCCCGCTCATTTCAGGACATGGTCGACATCCTGCAAAAAGAGCTTGGGACCTCTTTTGAATGCGAGTATATGCCAAATCCTTACATCGGCCGTTATCAGTTCCATACCGAAGCGAATATTGAGAGCACAAGAACGGGGCTTGGTTATGAACCGCGTTTCTCTTTTGAAGAGGGCATTAAAACATATATTCCCGAGATCAGACGTCTGTTTGATGAAGAGGTCAAATAGTGCAGGCACTTAAAAAGGCGAAGCCGAACATTCTGGTTATCGGTGACCTGATGATCGACCACTATCTCTGGGGTGAGGCGGAGCGTATCTCGCCAGAGGCACCTGTTCAGATTGTGGACATTGCGAAAGAGACGTCGGTACTGGGCGGTGCCGGGAATGTGATCAACAACCTTATCTCTCTTGGGGCGACGGTGAATGTTGCAAGTGTCGTCGGCGACGATGAGATCGCCAAAGAGCTGACTATAATGCTTAAGTCTATCGGTGTCAAAACAGAAGGGCTTATTGCGCAGAGTGGGCGTAAGACCAGTAAAAAGTCACGGGTTATCGCCGCTAATCAGCAAATCCTCCGTTATGATAAAGAGTCCAAGGAGACGATCAGCTCTGCCTCGGTAGAGAAGATACTCAAGGCCATTGAAAAAGATCTTTTTGTGACCGATATGATCATTCTCTCCGATTACGGAAAAGGGGTCATCTCGGACGAATTGGCACAGGCTGTTATTACACTCGCCAATGCCAACAACATCAAGGTACTGGTCGATCCTAAAGGGAGCGACTACAGCAAGTACCGTGGTGCGCATATGTTGACGCCAAACAAAAAAGAGGCATCCGAAGCGACAGGGATCAAGATCGTTGATGATGAAAGCCTGGAAAGAGCCCTGTTGTCTTTAAAAGAGCAGTGTGCGTTGGAGCGTTCAATGATCACGCTCTCTGATGAGGGGATCGCTATTTACGACAGTGAAGTCAAAAGGTTTCCTACCGTGGCACAGGAGGTCTTCGATGTTACCGGAGCCGGTGATACGGTCATCGCTTCGATCGCCTTTGCCTTGAGTGCAGGGTTGAGTATTGAAGAGACGGCACGCTTCGCCAACCTCGCTGCGGGTGTGGTCGTCGGAAAGATCGGTTCTGCCACAGTAACGCTAGATGAGATCGAGATCTACGAATCGAAACTCCACCAAAGCAATTCGGATGCCCATATCAAGACGTTTGAAGAGATAGACCGTATTGTCAAACGGGCAAAAGAGCATGGACAACGGGTGGTCTTTACCAACGGATGTTTTGACATCCTGCATGTCGGTCATGTCAAGTATCTTCAAGAGGCAAAGAGCTTTGGAGACATCCTGATCGTAGGACTCAACTCTGACGCTTCGGTCCGTGAGCTTAAAGGCCCGAGCCGTCCTGTCAACATGGAAGATGACCGCGCCTATATCCTGGCTGCACTGGATGCTGTCGATTACGTTGTGAAGTTCAATGAGGAGACGCCGCATGATCTGATTAAAATGATCGCACCCGATGTGTTAGTCAAAGGGGGCGATTATAAGGGTAAAGAGGTCGTCGGTACCGAGTTTTCCAAAGTACTTAAACTGGTCGATTTTGTTGACGGCAAAAGTACAACAAGAACCATAGAAAAAATTCAAGGATCAATATGTTAAAAAAACTTCTTTTAGGCTTGCTGCTTACCGGTTCGGTGAGTTACGGGATGCATGAGTTCGAGCTCAATATCAATAATAAAGACCTGGATCTTCATCTGAACCTTGACATGGGTCAGTTTAATGATGCGATCGAACCCGACAGTTTTATGCTCACAGCCCGGCTGATGAAGAGTGATATCGATAACTCCAGACTGCCTTACAGACAAGACCCCAATGTCTTGGGCGAATTTGGGTTTATTGTCCAGTCTACATCGGCTATGGCACCGGGTCTGATGATGGGAATGGGGCTGAAGCTGGTCTATACACCGCTTGACAATCAGTCTATCTCAGCACTGCCGATAGGCGTTGTCACGGACTATACACTTCCGTTGGATATCGCTATTCCACTGCACATCGGCGGCGAATTCTATTATGCGCCGAAGGTCCTTGCCTTTGAGACATCGACAAGCTACATGGAGTATCAGGCGAATTTTGATATCGAGTTGATGGAGAGAGGGGCTATTACCATGGGGTACAGGGGGCTCGAGACACCGACCAAAATGCAGAGCGATACCTATTACAACCGAGCGTACTTCGTCGGCTTCAAGTTTAAGTTCTAAAGTTCCAGCTTCGGCACATCTTGCACAAAAACCTGACTCTCCACGCACAGCAGTGCGTTATCGGTCAGATGTTTTGCACAATCTGCACCAAATCTGAAACTTTAACATGCTCAGCTCTTTTTTCGATGAACTCTGGGTCTCCCCCCCCCCTTGGGTATCGCCATCTTTCTAAAATTCAAAATTCAAAATTTTTAAAGCGTTTTTATCGCTTCTATCACTTTGTCCGCTTCTATCTTTTTCATACAGTCGTGATGCTTTAACGGGCATTCGCGTTTTTCTTATCTGTCACGCCATCCGGGCAAAAGCCCGTATGACTGCGCTGGCCGCTGTGGCACTGAAGTCAGTTCTTTTCGAACTGATTATGAAACGCTACAGAGAGTCAATGGCTTCTATTACCTCTTCCGCTTCTATCTTTTTCATACAGTCGTGATGCTTTAACGGGCATTCGCGTTTCATGCACGGTGCACAATCGAGGTCATGTCGGACAATGGCGCTTTGGCGGTTTTTCCACTGTGAGGTCTCGAGGTGGCGTGTCGGACCGAAGATGCTGACGGTCGGTACCTGATAGGCGGCTGCGACATGCATCGGGCCGCTGTCGTTGGTGATGAAGAACGAGAGACCGCCGATATAGGCGCACAGCTCTTTAATCGAGGTCTTCCCGGCGACATTGGTAAGGTTTCTGATACCCAATGCGGTGAGCTCGTCTTCGATCGACTGGGCCATCTCTGTCTCAGTCGGACCGCCAAAGATGATGATGTCATACTCGCCTGCATAGTGGGCTGCGACTTTGGCAAACTTCTCCGGGTACCACCGCTTTGCAGAACCGTAAGTGGCTCCGGGATTGATACCGAGAGTGGGTCGTTCGTAGCGATGCTTTTCTATAAAAAGGCGCAGAGGTGAGATGACCTGGACATCTTCTTTGGTCACTGCTTCGACTAGAGAGACGTACTGCTCAACCAGATGACCTTGCGTTAATATAGGGTGAATGTCTACAAAGAGTTTAGCATGCCATGAATCACGGGCCGCCGTCATTGAAGAGGCGGTAAACTTCAGTAGCAGGGAAGAGTGGAGCTGGTTTCGAAACGAGAGGGCTATGTCATGTCTGCCGATCGTCTTGGCAAACCGGTAGGTATTGAGCAGCCGCGAACCCCCTTCTTTTGTCTCGTCAATATAGTGCCTGTGACAGAAGGGATGATGTTTCAGCGCTTCGATCGAGACGAACGAACCGACAAGGGTCAATTGCGCGTGCGGGTAGAATTCACAAAGTGCCTCTATGGCAGGTGTCGCCATGACGGCATCGCCGAGCCAGTTCGGCAGGACAATAAGAATTGATTTGATCTCTGTTCGGGACATGTTCAGTTGCTTTTCTTAATAAAATAGATGGGGGAGGGTCCGAACTCGATCGTTTTACTGAGTTGGCGTTCTCCGTCACGCTCCATATAGTGTTGGGACGTATTATACGTGATTGTCTGTAAATTGAGCGACCACATTACGGTTGTTGTCTGTTTTCTGTTGCCGGCGCGCAGCGTGAAGAGACCGTTGCTGTTCTCAAAAGAGAGAAGTTCCATCTCTCTGAGATTCGACTGCATCGTCTGAAATGCATTAAAGGCGGTGCGCTTACGGATGCCGTCACGGTTGTCGACCAAGCCGTAACCCGGAGCGATGAGCTGATGCCAGTAGACAGCATCGACCTTTTGCGATGCAAAAGCGAGTAGGTAGTAGCGCACCATAAAGTTGGCATAACTCTCTTCATCAACACACTCGAATTCACTGGTCGGTGCATAAGGGGCGGTGTTGGAGATAGGCCAGTTGGTCTCGGTAATGTATATGTGTCGCGAGCTCTTCGGGCTCAAATAGGCAAGGGTGTCCAGCAGGTCGATCTTTTTGACCAGGTCAAACCCCATCTGCGTGTTTTCCGGTGCACCGCGCCGATCGACATAAAGCAGGGCACTGAGCGCATCGTACTTGAGCTTGAAGAGGTTGAAAAGGGCATGAACGCTGAAGTGATACTCAAAGTCGATCACTGAAGGGCCCAGCAGTTTGAGCGAGGGGAACTTCTCCTGTTTAAGCCGATAGGCCACCTGGTAAAAACGCAGATATTCGTGGACACTGAAAAAGCCCCATTTGGCACGGTTGATGGTCGAGCCGATCTGAAAATGGGTAACGCACTCTGCGAAGGTCTCAAAGAGTTGGCTCAGATCTTCTTTGAGCAGTAAAAGGTCTTCAACATGTTCGCGGTCCTGCATGACGTTGAGGATAATGCGCTTATCTTGATAGGTTTTGACAAAATCAGCATACTCGTTTACGCGTTCCATCTCCCAAAGAGGGAAGCGGATCAGCAGTGTTGTCGGTTCCAGTTCGTCAATGAGTATTTGAGTCGCTTCCGGATCTTTATCCAGGTTGATGCTCATTCCAAAAAAGTGATCGCTCATAACGCGGCGTTCAGGTACGAACCTCTTTATCAGCAGGGCAAACGGCAAAATGAAAAGGGCACTGATGAGAGTGGCTAGAAGTGAAAAAAGCTCTTTTTTCCGCATCGCTTTTTTATACGTTCTGTCTTTAAGCTGGTAAGGCTGATCGGAGTAATGGTCCCAGGAAAACGGTGATTTCATCCTGAGATTATAGTCAAACTTTGCTTGTTTTGAAGATGTTTGCCCAGGGCGGATTTGTTTCTGCTTATTTAATCGGTTTAGTTATAATTGCATCAAAATTCTTGGACGCTTTATGAACAAACCCCTGACTAGTCTACAAGCCGTTATGGCAACCCTCCGTGAGATGATCATCTTTTATCTTATGTTTATCGCTATCTTCTTCATCGGCAGAGTGCTTCTTTTTATACAATATTATGACCGCATTGTTGATGCCAATGTCAACCATTGGTACGGTTTTCTTCTCGGGTTGCAGATGGACACGATCGTCGTCTCGATCATTTTGGTTATTCCGGCACTGCTGCTTTTTACAATGCCGAAGATCTTTGAAAGAGCGGTGCGATTATTTATTCGGGTCTATCTGCTCTTGTTCTTGCTGGTGGCGATCTACATCGAAAATGCAACCTTCCCTTTTGTCGCCGAATTTGATGTCCGTCCAAACGATATCTTTATCAACTATCTTGCCTATCCGAAAGAGGTTCTGAGTAATATCTGGGCGACCTACAAACTTGAGCTCTTTGTCTCTTTTGTCATGATGGCAGCCGTAGGCGTCTACTTCTGGCGACGGACACACAACAGTTTTAAGGCGGCATTTGAGGCAGCTTGGTGGGTGCGTATGTTGTTTCTTCTTCCACTGCTGGCCGTTCTTTTCATCGGTATCCGCTCGTCGTTCAGCCATCGTGCAGCGAACATCTCTCTGGCTACTTATACCAGCTCGCGTCTTGTCAATGAGGTGGCAAAAAACAGTCTTTTTGCCATAGGTTACGCCTACTACTCCCAAAAAATGCACGGAAGTAAGATGTCCGGATACGGAAAAATGGATTTGGATGAGGCGTATGAACGTGTATCCAGGCAGCTGCACATACCGGTCGGTGACCGTAAAGATCCTTTCTTCCGGGAACAGCCGAGCCATTTTAAAGCGGCTAAACCTAAAAACCTGGTCATTTTTGTCCAGGAGAGTCTGGGTGCGCAGTTTGTCGGTGAATTGAGCTCTGAAAAAGGGATCACCCCCAACATTGACCGACTAAGCAGAGAGTCGATCTTTTTTGATTCGGTCTACTCTAACGGGACCCGAAGCGTTCGCGGTCTCGCCGGCAGTTCAGCCGGTATTTTGGCAGTGCCTGGAAAAGGGGTGCTTAAGCGTAACAAATCGCAAAGTGATTTCTTTACCGTCGCATCACTGCTGAAACCATACGGCTATCACAGCAGCTTTATCTATGGCGGCGTGAGTAATTTTGATAACATGCGCAGCTGGTTCCTCGGCAATGGTTTTGACGAGATCATCGATCAGCCTAAGTTCGAAGACCCCGCTTTCCTGGGTGTCTGGGGTGTTTGTGACGAGGACCTTGTGAATCGGGCCAATGCAGAGTTCATACGCCACCATGCTAACAACGAACCTTTTGTCTCGGTGCTTTTCAGTACGACCAACCATACCCCTTTCGAATTTCCAGCCGGACGTATCGAACTGATCGAAGGTGAACCTGTAAGCGGTGTTAAAAATGCCATCAAGTTTGCCGACTACGCCATTGGCAAGTTGATCAGTGATGCCAAGAAAGCGGGTTACTTTGAGGACACGATCTTTATGATCATCTCCGACCATAATGTCAGAACCTACGGCGATGATATGGTGCCGGTCAACATGTACCACATTTTGGGGATGATCCTCGGCGGCGGTGTTGAACCGAAACGGGTAGAGGGTCTGGCGACACAACCCGACGTTCTTGCCACGGCGCTCGATGCGGTCGGACTGGACCTCTCCTATCCGATCCTCGGGAAATCGATATTTGAAGATCCGGATAAAGATATGGTACTCATGCAGTTCTTTGATATGTATGCTCTGAGAAACGGCAACAAAGTCGCGATAGTACGGCCAAATAAAGAGGCGTTGACGTTTACCTACGGTGAAGAGCACCTGCACCCGGCCGAGCATAATCAGACACTGGAGCAAGATGCTGCCGCTTTTGTTCATGTACTTAACGATATCTACCAAAATCGTTTATACCGTATAAAATAACAAGTGTTGATATGATGTTGGAAAAAGGTTGGAGCGTGATAAATATAAGGTCAGCAGTTCTTATTTTGGTGCTCTTGGTCGTTGTTCTTTGGAACGCTGTTGTTGTCTATGTTGACAGGGGACTTGCCGAGAGAGCCGTTGATGACGTCTATGCCGATTGTCATAAGATCTGGTCGTCACGGGGCCTCTATAACACGCATGACGAGCGTAATTCCATCACAAGTTTTAAGCGTGCATTTGAACAGGGTGCGCTTGGGGGAGAAGTCGACTTTTCCTACGATGTGAAGATGAACCGGTTTATCGTTTCGCACGGGCATCCCAAAAAAGATGCCAACGGAGACTATATCTATCCGAAAAAAGATGGCAAGATCCTCTCACTCGAAGCGCTCTTTAAAGCTGTCGGCAAAGGACATTACTTTTGGCTGGATTACAAAAATCTGGAACATCTGAGTGAAGCAGAGACACAGCAAGCGATCAATCGTCTGTTGTCGATAACTGAAGATGATGACATAAGGGAACGTCTCTATATTGAAGCCTCCAATCCCTTGGCCCTCTCGAAGTACACGGATGCCGGGTTTAAAACGATTTTAGGGATACACCCTCTGCCCGAACGAAATGTCTTTGCTTCTTTACTGGTCAACGGGTACAAGATAGCCTATTATTTCAATAATATCACGGCGATAGCCATGCCTTACGGTAGGGTAGAGAACCCGGTATACGGCGAGAGCGCAGAAGAGAGTTTTATGACTGTTCCGATCTTTCTATTTCATGTTCCCGACGATAGAACACTACTGCGTACTTTGGTCGATAAAAAGAGTGTCAGGGTGATATTAGCAGGCAGAGATCAGAGTATTAACCGTTTTGACATCAACGGGTGTCAAGAGCAATAACGGTTAAATCTGTCCTGACTTTTCAAAGTACTTTTTCAGAACCAGCAGCGAGATAATGTCTTCACGTTTTTTATCTTTGAACTGGTTGACATACTCATTAGCATTGGCAACGATCTTCAAAGCGGCATCAATGTTTTCAGCGTAATATTTTATTTTCTCTTCCAAATCCGAGTAATCATCTTTTAGAAGTACATAGTGGTGGTCCGGGATCAACCGCCCCTCCATAAACCAGGTCTCATAGGTGGGTTTGACCATAAAGGCCAGAGAACTCGATGACATGACCCATTTGAGATTTGATGCCACATCATTGCCTTCTATACAGAGGATGAACTTATACTGCAGTTGGTCGGAGAGACTCATTTTCGGTTTTTGCCAAGGGACGTCCATCTCATGTTTTGTATTGGTCTGGCCGATATTACAGTAGGGTTTGTCGTGGAACTGTTTTAAAAAGTCGACACGGTGCCCTACATAAGCTTTCCCCCGCCATACCAAAATATCTTCTTTATCTTCATAGGCCACTTTGTCGTTGACAAAAATAAAGTGTCTGATCTTGTTTAGGTTCAGTAAGACAGAGTTCTCATTTTTGCCGTTGACCGGTCTGCTTTTGAGCAGTGTCGGCTGCTCGGGTATCGTGGTAATGTCGCCAAAAAGATAGGCGATCTTAAAGCTTGGATTGAAATAACGCAGATATTCCATAAGATCAAAAAAGTAGGTTTTTTTCTTCTCTTTTTTAAACTGCTGTATGGTCGTTGCATCGTCAGGCAACGTAAAACTCTTCTCGATTTTATTGTAGTAATTAAGACGATCCTCGATATATGAGATGTCGTTGCACTTTTGTAATTTCGTGTGCAATTGAAGACGGTAGAAGAGGTCGGGGAGAAGGTGTCTTAAGATGTTGTTGAGGTAGTAGGTCAATTTGGTATTTTTATTAAAGTCTATTCTGAGGTGTTTTTTTATCATTTATTGTACTCCGAAAAAGTATCGAAGTATACCATGGTTAAGATGAAACCGGATGCACGGCAACGGCTGAGGGTGGAACCGGTTATGGCTTCAGACTGAGGGCTTTCAATGCTGCTTCATAGACGGTAGAAGGCTCTATTGAATTGATAGTACGGTTCTCTTCCCCTACGATAAAAGAGCTTCCTTCTTTCTCTCTGAACCACTCTTTTGCAACAGCGTGACCGTTATTGGTCTCACTGGAATAGAGAATAATGTTGCGCACGTCGCTGATCTGTGCAACATGCGAAGGGCCGCAATCGTTCGCAATGATCAACTCTGAACCCTGTACCAATTCAAACAGCGTGTGTAAAGGGGTGTCCATATGGATCGCATAACGGTGATGCCACGCTTCGATAGTGCTGACATAATGCTCTTCCATCGCGCCCATCACAAAACAGATCGTGTATTCGGGTAGTCGACTTTGGAGTCTGTCCGCCAGCTGCAGATAGTTTTTGATCTCCCAATGTTTCCAATCAAAAGCACCTCCCGGCATTAGACAGATGCGTTTCTCTTTGTCTGGCTGGCTGGGAAGAAATTTTTTTTCGCAGTATTCTGGAAGAAGTGAAAGGTAGCTGTCAGCACGGAAAAGGGATTGGTCGAAGTCAATGGTCTTGGTAAAGAAAAGGCGGGCCAGCAAATTGCCATAACCGTAGCTGCTCTTTCGGTTGAACAAGATCATCGCCAGGGTCACTGGAAGCGAGTTTTTTCGCAGGGAGATGCTGATATCCGGATCGAACTTTCTGTAGGAACGGATCTCTTCGATCTTCTTTTTAGTGACATTGACGATGTTGGTCGCCGTGACCGAAAGCAGCATCTCTGCCGAACTGTTTTTTGAAAAGAGCGTGATCTCGGCATCAGGAAACGACTGTTTGAGGGAATAGACAAGTGGAATATGCATAAGCGTTGCGCCGAATTGCGGACGGTTCTGCATAAAAATAGCGATTTTCATTTGAATAGTTCCCTTTTAGTCAATTTGATACGCACAGATCTGTCAGTCATCACAGTGTACTTTTCTATTGTTACGAGGGTAATACGCCATTGTTACATTTACATTTCAACGATTGTGCCGGTTTCTATAACAGTTGATACAGAATATATAATCCGTTGTTACCATAAATGAAGGAGAGATCACATATTTCTTGGCTCGGGCCTGAGGAGCTTCTTTAGTCTATTCATACCCGTAATGCGTTACTATATGCTTTATTAATCAGTACTGAACTGTGCCAAGGGCCTACATGAACATCTTCGTCACCGTCGAGCGATACTCTACGATTTGCTGCTATGGAATCATCATATGACAATGCATCCCACGCTCTCCTTTTTTAAACAGCTGCTTGACGCGCTCGCTCAAAAAAAGATCGTCATGGCCTCTTTGCGTTACAAACCGCTCGAAGAGCGTGTCGCCTTCAGCGGGGATTACGATTTTGTCACATCCGAAGCCAATATTGACGCTATCCTTGAGGTTCTGTATACGTTGGCAACAGCGTCTCAATGCAATTTTGTTATCAACCGGGTGAAGTACGGGAAGACCGTTGTCTCTCTGTTCGGAAGAGAGGGCTCTCAACCTATAGTTTTAGAGATATGGAGTTATCTGGAAGTGCGGTTCGAGAAGACGCTAGGGTACCTGTTCTGGGAAGATGTCGAGCCGCATATCGTCTATGATGAAGCAATGGGTTACAGATTGTCGATGGCGTTTGAAGCACTCTATTATATTTCACATCTCAAGACGAAAAAGAAAGATCTGTCCTTGCCGTTGATCCGTGAAAGACTCAACTACTATAGTGAAGTGCTGAAAGAGGAGTACCCTGAATACCGACAGTGGTATATGGCTTTGATGACGGACAGTACTTTACTGAGTGAGATCGGGACAAAGGCAAATAGTGCCCTTGTCGAGAAAGGGATCCTTTTCAGAGCTGAAGATCGTGAAAAGGCAGCTATGGCGAGGAGAGTGCGCCTGAGTATCTCGATGCACCGTATCTACTCCCAGTGGCTCAGACGTATCAAGATTACACCGGTCGTCGGTCCTGACGGTGTCGGCAAGACCTCGATCATCGACGCCCTGAAGAGAAGATCACGTTCAAAGATAAAATATTACCGGTTTAAAAATCTCTTCAGACATAATATTTTGTATCAGCTGAGTGCCCCGTTTTTGAAAAGAAGAGTGGAGACAAAAGTGGAAAAAAACCAGTTTGACGATCTCTATGGGGCATGGCTGGTAACGATCGCTTCCCTTCGCTTTCCATTGCTTGCACTGGTGACGTTTCTGGGTAGAAGGTTTTTCTTTTCGGACCGTTATTTTCACGATCTGATTCTTAAAGACACCCGTTTCCCGGAGAAAAAGGCGGCTCTACGGGAAAATTGGAAAGCACTGCTGAAGAAGACACCGCGTTCGTTCTGGTTCTTGCATCTGGATGCACCGACAGAGGTGGTGCTTTCACGTAAACAGGAACTTAATGCCGACGCGATCGATTGCTACCGTCGAGAGCTCTTTCGTATGTACCTGGAGAAACCGTCGCGTATCTACAGTTATATCAACACCGCCAATCCGATCGAAACATGCGGTGATGTTTTGATGGAGACGGCGCGTAATTGCGGGATCAAATCCCGATGAATGCGTTGAAGCTGAACGATTCTCTGCTGCTGGGAAAGGGCAATGAACGGCTCTGCTACATCCATCCGATTGATCCTACCAAGATCATCAAGGTCGCACATAAACATCATATGGCCCGCAATCAGAACAAGCTCGAAGAGCTTTATGGCAGGTATCTTGAAAAAAAAGGTGTCAGTTTCGCCCATATTACCCACTATTACGGGCGTGTCGATGTCGAAGGGAAAACAGGGCATGTTTTTGACCGGGTCATCGACAGTGACGGTAGTGACAGTAAGACGTTCAGTGAGATTGTCAGACAAAGGCTAATCACGCCGGAGCAGGCCAAAGAACTTCTGGAAGATCTGCGGGTCTATCTTGTCGAAAACACTATCCTTTTTATCGATGTCAGTCTTGACAATATTATGTGCCGCCATGAAGAAGACGGCAGCTATAGACTCATCATCGTCGATGGACTGGGTGCCCGCCGTCCGGGATTCAAGTTCTGGCTTTATCGCCATCTACCGCTGTATGCGGCCTATAAAGTCAAGCGGCAATGGCCGAAAGTGATGCGAAATCTTGAGAAGTTGTTGAAAGAGGTCGGTTGAGCTGGAAAAGAGTCGACGTTCCTTCAGCTTTGCCTGTCGCGCGGTTTGACAATATTGGCTCCGACGACGATCGAGTTGTCCGGGACCGATCTGGTTACGACGGCATTGGCGCCGATGACACAGTTCTCCCCAATGGTAATACCGCCTATCAGTTTGGCACCGGCACCGATCAGTGTCCCTCTTTTGACATAGGGCATCTTCTGCATATCGGTAAAGTCAGAACCCAGTGTCACCTGCTGATAGATAATGCACCCTTCTTCGACTACAGCTTTTGAACCGATCACGATCCCCAGAGGATGAATAAATTCGACAGTTTTGTCAATACGTGCAGAAGGGCTGATTTCACATCCATAGATGTAGTAGAGTCTCCTCTGGAAACGTTTTCGCATAAAACCGGAGCGCTTGCCGTAATCAAACATCAACTGACACTCCAGCCGAAAACGTTTTTTGGGATTATGGGTCAAAAGAAGTTTGAACAGTTCAAGCATAATATTCTCCTTGTTGTTTCAGCTCTTATAGTGAACTGTACAGGTTGTCATAAGCGCGAGCCATATTTTCCGGCGAGTATCTATCTGCAGTAGTTTTCGCAGCCTTTTTTAGACGTTCCCGCAACTCTCTGTCGCGGTAGAGTGTCAACACGCCTCTCTCTATAGCTGTGGCATCTGCCGGCGGGATAAGCAGTCCGTTGACATTGTTTTGAATGATGTCGGGTATACCCCCTACATCTGTAGCGATGATCGGTACATCGAGCTGCATCACATCAAACAAGATAGAACCCAAACCTTCATGACGCGAGGGGAAGAGAAAGAGGTCAAAACAGCTGACGTAGTCATTGACATTGTCGACAAAGCCTTCGAAAGTGATATTGTTCATTCCCTTCGCCTGTGCTTTGAACTTTGCTTCATCCTCTCCCCGCCCGAGTATGATGAAATGGAGCTCCGGATAGTTTGCCTCCAGGTTTTTAGCGGCTTCAATAAGTAGCGACTGCCCCTTATGGGAGTCAACCAGAGCGCCGACATTTCCGATCAAAAATTTGTCTTTAAATCGTGCAGCAATCTGACGTGACACAGCCTCATCGACGCTTATACCACTGAAGGCACTGGGGATTATGGTGGTTTTAGCTGCGGGTGATACACGCAGTACCTCTTTTTCAATCGCTTTGGAGAGTACCACTGTTCTGAAAGCAGCAGCGTACATCTTTTTGTTTAAAAAGTTTGTTTTGAGGGGGTTGTCAACACGCCTGGTCACGACATAGGGAATACCGTAGAGTAGGTGGGTAAAATAGGCGAATTGCAATGCCTTGGTCTCATGTGCCTGAATGATGGCAGCATCTTTTACGGCGGCAGTGTGTAAGATATAGGGCTTTTTGACCGGAATGATCTCGAGGTTCTCTATATGGGCACAACGTTCCGCCAGTTCGGAACCGACACGGGTAAGCAGTTTCTGCCGGTATCCCTGTTTCGCGAGCTGTTCAATCAGGAGCTGTGTCTGTCTCTCTCCGCCGCGAAAGCCTTTGGCAAAGTTAATATGGGCTACTTCTCTTTGCAATTGATATACCTCTTTGTGTAACGGAAAAATTTGCCGTTAAAGTTGGAGACGGCGATCACAAAACCCCGCCATCCGTCCAGAAACCCCAACTGTAAAAAGTAGGTCTTGAAAAAGGCAAAATTTGCTTTGAGCAATACTGTCAGAAAAGAGCAGGTCTTCTGGTCTTTTGCCGCCAGATCAGAGTATCTGATGATCTTTTGCAGAAACTGGTTGACATCCTGCACGGCGTTGTGCTTGAAACTGTGTTGAAGAAGTGTGCTCTTGGCATCTTCTTTGGGTTCTATCTTCTCATGCACCATTTTAGCGTTGAATTGATGGTAAGTGCGGTTGTAGATGCGAACCAGATAGTCTTTACCCCAACCGCTGTACTTGACATGTCTGTTGAGAAAATAGTTGTCTCTTTGAAGCACAAAAAGCTCTTTTTCATTCTTAAGGGTGAGCATTGCTATCTCTTCAAGCAGTTCGGGAAGGATCACTTCATCGCTGTCCAGAGAGAGGATCCACTCATTTTTGGCAAATGTGGCTGCCCTGTTTTTTGTAGGGCCGAACCCTTCGAACTCGCCTTCGACTATATGTACATTACGGTATTGCTTCGCAATCTCCTTGGTAGAGTCGGTAGAGTCGTTAAGATACAAGATCACTTCAGAGAATGACTGCAGGCTCTGCAGGGTCTCTTCAATGGTCTCTTGAGCATTTTTGGCAATGATGACGACAGAGATAGGGGTCATATGTTCTCCTTGGCAAAGAGGTCGATCTGGCGGATATCCAATGCATCGAAAAACCGGTAGCAGCTTTTGACAAAATCGTGCATTTTGATCAGATCTTTTTGATGAATGATAATGGCATCGATCTGTGCTTTTGCATAGATCTTCTCAAGGTTGAAAAGTGCCGATGAGGTAAATGATACGATATGTTTCGGATAGATCTTTTTTTCCAGAAAATAGATCTCTATCGGGATGTCATTGTATTGCAGGACAAACTCTTCGTCAAAAAGTGCTTTCAGTTCATCCGAGATGATCTCGTGGCGGTGGGGCATATAGATGATCTTGTCACTGTAATGGGACTTGACTCTTTTGAGATACTCGATGTATTTTCCCTGTTTCATCCATTTGTTATCGATGTTCTGCCCCAGCAGGTAGATCACTTCGTTCCCACCCGGCTGCGGTTTGAAGATGGACTGCAGGTAGTTATAGTCGTTGGAAATGATCTGCTCATCTTTGATCGGCGTCAGGTTATAGCAGGTGAAAAAATTGATCGGTTTTTGAATCGAACTTTTCAGACCGAACAGGGTGTAGCGTAAGAGCTTCAACTTTTTAGAAAGTGCTGTTTTTGACGGGTCGATCAGGGCTTTATGTATCTCAATACTTTTGGTTCCGTCATCGATAAGATAGTAGTCATCAACGTTAAGGTTTGCCATCAGCACCTGGTTGAAGGTGCCGTAATCACCGGTAAAAAGGTAGTGATAACGGTGCTTTTTAAGTGAACGTATCAATTTCACCTGTGCGAGGAGGGTGGAACTTCTGTTGGTCGGTGCATAGGTGATGATCTCATCCCATTTCGAGAGGGCGAGTACGGTCTGCATCTGTTTGTCGTTCGTCGCATTGGCGTTCATCAGGACCAGTATGTTACCGGTCGTCTGAAAATGCTCCTTTGCCTCAATGGCGTTCATCAACTGCAGCGGCGACTTAACAATGAAAATATTATGCATTACGATACCGCTATGATCTTTTCGATCATCTGAAGGTCTTCAAGGGTATCGACATCGACACTGCTCTCATCGTTCATCGTAAAAGGGATCGTTCTTGAGGTGAAAAGTCTCTCCTCTTTTAAAAAAGTATCGGCTTCGATGATATAAATAGCCCCGTTTGGCATCAGGACATCCGGCAGGTCTTGACGGCGCATGAAAGGGTAGCTGTTGTTGGCAATGCCCTGCAGGTAGCCTTCATCATTTTTCAGAAATGTTTTGAGCACTTTTTTGTCATATTGGCAGACACTGATCAGTGCATCCGCATCAGAATGCAACAGCTGTTCAAAGGCCGCATCGATATGCTCAGCCGAGCGCAGGGGCGAGGTGGGTTGAAGCAGTACCACATAGTCGAACTTCTCATTTTGTCGGTTCATTACCTCTTGAAGTGCATGGGTGATGACAGGCTCGCTTGCCGTTGTGTCCTGTGCCAGTGCATCAGGTCGTCTAACGGTTTTTGCACCGTATTGTGCGGCGACAGCAAGGATCTCGTCGTCTTCTGAACTCACTACGGTCGTTGTGATGTATTTTGATGCTAAAGCAGCTTTAACACTCCAGGCTATCAGCGGTTTGCCTGCGAGGTCGATGATATTTTTGCGCGGCAGCCCTTTGGAACCGCCGCGTGCAGGGATGATAGCGAGGATCTTTTTATTAGTCATGGCTCAGGTCCTGAAACTGTTTTTGATGTTCGATCTCCCACAGGGCATCTGACTGCAGCAGCTCCAAAAAGAGCTTGTCGCTGTTGCCTTGACCAAAATCGTGCTCTGCTGAGAAGCTCTCTCTGTCAAGACTGCTCATCGACGCAATAGCGGATGCGATCTCTTCGAACGTGTAGCCGGAGTGAAAGACGCTTTTAAAATTGACACGGTTTTTCTGCCGGCTTCCGATATCGATGCTTGGAATATCGTAGTGAGGTGCTTCGCGTATGCCCGCACTGGAGTTGCCTATCATAAATTTGGCGTGGTACAAAAATGTCAAAAAGTATTCAAAACGGAGTGACGGAAAGATCCTGAAGCGCGGGTTCTCTCTCAGGCGCTCATACTCATGCAGTATCTCAATGCTGCCCAAGTCGTTATTGGGGTAGATCACAATGTAGTTTTTATCCGATGCGAGCATCGCATCGACGAGATTTTTAGCATAGCCTGCAATCTTCTCATACTCCGTGGTCACCGGGTGGAACATACAGATAGCATAATCCTCAAACGTAATATCGTAGTAGCTTTTGACCGACGCTAGAGAAGGGATCGTTTTCGGGTTCATCAGGTCGAGGTCGGGCGAGCCGATGACAAAGATGGAATTTTCGCGTTCACCCAGCTGAATAAGTCGTTTTTTGGCTTCGCTGTTGGAGACCAGGTGGATGTGCGACATCTTGCTGACGGCATGACGGATCAGTTCGTCAATGGTACCGGAGAGCTCGCCACCCTCGATATGGGCGACCAGGGTGTTGTTGAGACTGCCGACAATGGCTCCGGCCATCGCTTCGACCCGGTCACCGTGGACGACGATAAGGTCGGGTTCGATCTCTGCGACGTAGTGGGAAAAACCGTCAATGGTCTTGGCCAGGGTACGGTCCATATGCTCGACCGTGTCGTGGTTGATGTATTGGTAGATATTTTTGAAGCCCGACTTGTAGATCTCGTTGACCGTTTTTCCGTACTTTTTACTCATATGCATGCCGGTCGCAAAGATGTGGACCTCAAACTGCTCTGACTGCTGTGAAATGGTGATCAACGATTTCAGTTTTCCGAAATCGGCGCGGGTCCCGGTCAGAAAAACGATGCGTTTTTTATTCACTGATATCTTCTCGGCAGAGGTGGGTGTCATTGTCGATATCTTTTGTCGCTGTTTTGCCTAACAGGTCGGCATACTCTTCGGCCCTGATCTCACCTGTTCCGGGTCTTTTGACCCAGAGGTTCTCTTTGGTGAAGGTCTCGCCTTTTTTGATCGGTTTGATCGTGACCACTGTCGCAAAGGCGAAATCGATCGTCACCTGCTCCTCTTTGGCAGCCTCTTTTTTACCGCCGCGCATCTTGGCGATCTCTTCGCTGCCGATGATCAGCTCTTTAAGAGCAACCGGGTCCATAGAGTTGATGATGTCCGGTCCAGGGCGCTCCATCTTGTCGGTAAAGTGGCGTTCTAGCACGGAGGCACCCAATGCCGTCGCTGCAAAACAGGCCAGATTGGAGGTGGTATGGTCAGAGAGACCGATAATGGCGTTAGGGAACTCGCTTTGGAGCTCCTGCATGGCACCGAGTCTTACCAGATGCGACGGTGTCGGGTAGAGGTTGGTCGTGTGCAGCAGGGCATAGGGTACTTTGTGCTTTTCAAGGATGGCCACTGTCTTTCCAACAGAGGCGATGTCGTTCATTCCGGTACTGACGATCATCGGTTTTCCGAATGCTGCGATATGTTCAATGAGCGGGTAGTTGTTGCACTCGCCTGAACCGATCTTGTAAGAGCTTACCCCCATCCGTTCAAGTCTGTCAGCAGCCGCTCTTGAGAACGGGGTACTGGTAAAGATCATCCCTTTGGACTCTACGTACGCTTTGAGTTTGCGTTCATCTTCTTCATTCAGTGCACAGCGCTCCATGATCTCGTAGATGGAGACGCTGGCGTTGCCGGGAATGACTTTCTTCGCTTCCTGGCTCATCTCATCTTCGACAACATGGGTCTGATGTTTGATCACCTCTGCACCTGACTTCCATGCAGCGTCGACCATCTCATAAGCGGTTTGCAATGAACCTTCGTGGTTGATTCCGATCTCTACGATCACCAAAGGCGGGTAGTCGAGGCCGACTTTTCTCTTTTCGATTTCAATATAATTGTTCATTTATTTAGCCCTTTTTTGACGGATTTTCTTTTTAAAATTACGGATTCTTTTGTTTTCCAGATCATAAGCGATCATCTTCTCGGCACACCGCTCTTCGTTCAATCCGCTATATTGCGCATAGTACTTGGCCATGATCCGCATCGCATCTTCATCTGCCCAGAGGCGTGAAAAGTTTTTGAAACGTTCCTCTTCACTCAGCACTTTAAACTGCATTCTGTTGATGTCGACGATAGAAAAGAGGTAGTTGCCGTTCTCTTTTTTGATGAGAATATTGCCCGGTGAGTAGTCTTTGTGCAGTACACCCTTGTCATGGAGTTCGGCCGTAAAACGGGCGAACTCCTGAAAGATCAACGCTCTCTCTTCGAAGCCGGGATCGAGCAGGGGTTCTCTGATGGTAAAGTCATACTCAAAGGCGATGCTGATAAAAAAACTTTTATGCAGGGTCGGTGTCAGCTCTTTGATAACGGCAACAGGTTCCGGCGTGTTGATCCGGAGACTTTCCAGTTTCAAAGCGTTGTCATACGACTTTTGCGCTTTGGAACCTCGCAGATAGGTGTAGATCAAGCGGTTCAGAAAATTTGGACTCTTAAACGATTTGACCATAAGACTATAGCGGTCACAGGCTATCTTTTTGATCTCGTTGCGTGCCTTATGGACACTCTCTTGCTGGGTCTCAAAATGGGTGTCGATATGCTCGCAAAAATCGCGGCACGACTCATATTTAGGATTGAGTGTTATCTGGTACTGGCTTGGCATGAAGCGAGGCTCCTAAAAATAGACCGCTGAAGAGAATGAACAGCATGTTGGTAAATTGTTTCAACCAGAGCGGTTCGGCGACAAAAGAGGTTAACATGACCACGACAATAAGCAGGCTCAGCTCTTTAAGCTCAGGGTCGGATATCGAAAGCCTTGTAAACTGGTAAAAGATCATGAGCATGAGGATAAGACCGACAATACCGCCCTGGACTAAAACATTGACATACTGGTTGTGGAAATGGGTTTTCGGAAGCCCCAATATGATTCTTTCCGGAAGTCCGTGATCATCTTTTTGCATGGCCTCTCTGGCCGCATCTTTATAGTCGCCCACACCCACACCCAACAGAGGGTTCTCTTTGATGATGTCAGCCGCGACAATATACATGGCCACCCGTCCGCCCCAACTGCCGTCAAGTTGGCCGTTGAAGATCTTCGAGACATCTTTTTGTGCCAAATGAAGCCTTTGTTGGAACTTCTCACTTATAAGGTAGGCCCCGCTGAAGATGACACTGATCAGTAAAACAGCAATGCCGATGGACTTCAGGTTGATCTTGAAATGGATAAAGACAATGGCGAAGATCCCGACCAAAAAGGCGAGCTGGCCTGTTCGACCGTCATTGATAAAGAGGTTGCCGGAGATCGTCAAAAAGAAGAACAGGATCAACAGTTTCTCTTTTGTATCATAACGCTTGGAGAGCAGACGGTTGAGCAGAACAACAGCGGTAAAAGCTAAAAAGACGCTGTAGTCGATGTGCATCATAAAAGGGGTGGGGTACTCTTTCCCATGCCCTTTGATGGTCCAAAACTCAAAAAACATGCCGTAGGAGAGTATTTCACTGACGACCATACCAAAGATAAAGGCGGAGATAACGGTGAAAACCTGCTCTCTCTTGACACTCAGCGCAATGGCAAAAATGGCAAACCACTGCCAATAGAGGCGTTTGAAATTCAACCCTATATCCAGGTTCTCCGTCCATAAAAGCGAGAGTGTCGTGAAAGCGATGAAGAGGAGTATGGCTTTGGCAAATGCCGACTCTTTCAGGGTGTTGAAGTGCTCTTTGTAATTACCTTGAACGAGTAAAAGCAGTATCAAGAGTGCGTCAAACAGACTGTTCGTTGCCCGCGATAACGGCATCATAAAAGCGAATGCAAGTAATATATAATAATTGGTTTTTTCAAAATTGATTTTGGAACGAAGGGCTGAGACCATAAAATCACTTGTATATTAAGATAGTAGGATTATAGCATTTAAATCTAAATTGACCGGCGAAGATCCCTGTGGGTCTCATATGTGACACTGCCGCAGCATAACAGTATGAGAGAACCGTTTAGAGATGGTTGCCGCTCTTTATCGAGTGGCATATATGGCTGAATTTACAGAATCTGCATATAATACGTTCAAAAAAGGATGCGAGTGCAAAGAACACCATTTCAATACAATATAGGTCTGATCAGACAAATAATCTGGCTGCAGCTTCCATTTTTGTTCCTGCTGACTGTTTTTAGAGGTCTATTGTTTCTAATGTACAGCCCTGGTTACGAAGAGCGGTATACACAAGAGATCATCAGCGCATTTTGGCTTGGATTTCGCATTGACCTTGTTCTTGTTTCACACCTGTTTATTCTGCCTCTATTGCTTGTGATTTTTAACCAGATAATACGAAACCGCATTCCTATCGACACTGTCCAAAAAACTATTACACTCTATTATGTCGTTGCGGGTCTTCTGGTCAGTGCGATTATCGGTATGGACTTCGGCTTCTTCTCATATTTTAATGAGCATATCAACATCCTTATTTTCGGGATCTTTGAAGATGACACCTGGGCTTTAATCGAAATTGCGAAAAAAAATTACAACCTTTTTCTGATCACATTGTTGATAGTGCTCTATGCTGTTTCACTCACCTTTCTCGTCCGTAAGATCATGGCCAAACAAAAGCCGCTTAAGTTACAGTTGAAGCCAATCTATAAGGCATTCGTCTATTTCGGATTGGTGTTGCTGATCTTTTTAGGTGCCCGAGGCAGTGTTGGTACATTTCCGTTGCTAAAACTCATACCGGACGTCTCTACGGACACCTTTATCAATGCGCTGCCCAAGAGTGGTGTATTTGAACTCTTGAGGGCCAACGGTCAGTACTGGCAAAGCCATAAAGGTGCGTACGGTCAAATCAAAGCGATGGGCTATGAAGGGAAAATGGAGAGAGCTTTTAAAGACTTTTTGCAAACAGACAGTTTAGAGAAGCAAGAGCTCATCGCAAACCTGGATAAAACGACCAGACCAAATGCAATCGTCGAAAAAAGAGCACCCCATGTCGTCGTTGTGATGATGGAAGGGTTCGGTTCGCCCATCTTAGCCTACCAGAGTCCCGAATTTGACATTTTACGTCGGTTAAAAAAACATTTTGATGAGGATATCGTTTTTATGAACTTTGTCTCAACGCAGAGTGGTACGATCGCCTCTTTGGAGCCGATATTGCTGAATCTGTTGTCCCATCCCGGCGGTGTAACGTTTGGCCAGGGAAGAGAACAGAAGACCGCGTTTGACCAGGCGGCGGCGCGCATATATCAGAACAATGGGTATGAGACCACTTTTGTCTATGGGGGAGAGTTGGGCTGGCGTAATGTGGGTGCTTTTTTCTCACAACAGGGTTTTGATCATGTCGTTGGGAAACATCATATTGAAGAGCTGGTTCCTGAAGCCAAAGAACATGTCTACGGTGTTTATGACCGCTATGCCTATAGATATATATTGAAAACGCTCAAAGCGGCAAAAAAACCGCAGTTTATCTTTTTGTTGACCACCAACAACCATCCTCCCTATATTTTGGAAGAGGGATACCAGTCAGGACCGTTGAAGATTTCAGAAGAGCATAAAAAACATATTATCGGCAACATGGATCTTTACAACAAACGTATCAGAGATTATCAATATGCGGTCGATATGGCCGGCGCCTTTATGGATGAGGTCAAAGCAACAGAACTCGAAGACAAAACGGTTGTCGCGATGACGGCAGATAACAACACGATGACGGGGGTACTGCATTACGGCGACCATTTTAAAACAGGACAGACGGTTCCGTTTTATCTCTACCTTCCGCCGTATTTACAGGGTGAAAAACCGGACATGACACTTCCCGGATCGCAAAAAGATATCTTTCCGACACTCTATAACCGCACCTTGTCCAATGCGACATACCGTGCTCTTGGAAGTGACCTCTTTGACAAGAATGTGACGCATTGCGGTTTTAATACCCGTGGTGTCATTATCGCGCCGGATGACACCTTTGCTCCTGGAAAAGAGATAAGCGATCTGCAAAAGAGGTGTGCTAAGCAGTTTAGAGCGGCTATGGCTATTAATCAGATGCTTGTCGAGTCTCAAAAATAGTATTGGAAACCTGATTGTGCGTCAGGTTTGTGCAGAGAAATCAATTAGTGTAAAATGTCAGTAGAAAAAGGATATTTTTGAAAAAAGTCTTTAAACGCTATCTGCCCTATATAAAAGAGTATAAGCTCCATTATCTTTTGATCTTTATCGGTATTGTCCTGACGATCAGTGCTACCGTCGCAACGGCACAGATCATGCAACCGCTGATGGATGATATGTTCATCAAAAAAGATGCATCGATGCTCTACCTTATACCCATGATGCTGGTTATCATCTATGTTGTCAAAGCCGTGGGCCGTTATATCCAATCGGTCTTTATGACCTATGTCGGACTGCACATCATCTCGCGGTTCAGAGAGATGCTTTTAGAGAAGATCCTCTATTTTGACATGGAGTTCCTCTACCTGAACCGCAGTGGTGAACTGATCTCGCGTTTGACCAATGATCTTATGCGGATTCAGTATTTTGTCTCGAATATGCTCCCTGAGCTGATCCGTGAGTCGCTGACTGTCCTGGCGCTGATCGGGTATGTTGTCTACTTGAACGCTGAACTTGCATTTTACTCTCTGGTCGTCGTACCGCTGGTCTTTTACCCTATTATCGCGATCGCTAAAAAACTGAAAAAATATTCACACCGGTCCCAGGCAAAAAATGCCGATGTCGTGGTCCGTCTGACGGAGGTGTTTAATAACAGTGAGATCATTAAAGCCAATGCGACGGAATCATATGAGCTGGAACGTTTTTCGACAGAAAACTGGAAGTTTTTCAAGATCAATATGAAAGCGACCTATGTCGGACAGCTTATTTCACCGATCATGGAACTTGTCGGTGCTGTCGGTCTGGCCAGTGTCATTTATATGGGCGGTAAATATGTTTATGACGGACATATGAGCGTGGGAGAGTTTACGGCATTTCTGACGGCGGTCGGTCTGGTGTTCCAGCCTATCCGAAGGATTGGATCGATCTACAGTAAGATTCAGGACGCTATTGCTGCAAGCGAACGTGTCTTTGATATTCTAGACAGAGAAAATAGCATCATAGACGGCGAGAAAGAGATCGATGGTGCGATCAAACAGGTCGATATAGAAGAGGTCGATCTCTTCTACGGCGACAAACAGGTTCTTGATCACATCAACCTCTCCATACATGAAGGACAAAACATTGCTCTGGTCGGTGACAGTGGCGGGGGAAAAAGTTCACTTGTAAACCTTTTAGTACGTTTTTATGATGCGTCGAAAGGCAGTGTAAGGGTAAACGGAGCTGATATTAAAAGTTACCGGCAGCAAGCGTTGCGCGACAAGATCGCTATTGTCTCGCAGCGTGTCTACATCATGCAGGATACTTTGGCGCAAAACGTGGCCTACGGACATGAGGTGAATGAAGAGAAGGTGGTAGAGGCTTTGAAACATGCAGATGCATATGACTTTGCACAGGCCTTACCTGAGGGGATTCATACGATGATGGAAGAGTTCGGTTCCAACCTCTCGGGCGGTCAACGTCAGCGCATTGCTATTGCCCGTGCCATCTACAAAAATGCGTCGCTGCTTATTCTGGACGAAGCGACAAGTGCGTTGGACAACGAGAGCGAAAAACGTATACAGAAAGCGCTTGAAGCCTACACCAAAGACAAGATCACCATTACCATTGCCCACCGTCTCAGTACGATCGAAGATGCCGACCTTATATTGGTCTTTCAGGCTGGTAAGATCGTTGACAGAGGAACGCATCAGCAACTGATAGAGAGTTCCGCAGTCTATCAGCGGCTCTCAGGCGAGTTGGTGCCTTAGTAGGCACCTTCTCTGAAAAGAACGACCTTGACGGTCTTGAAGAGAATGACGATGTCCAACCACAATGACCAGTTAAGTACGTACCATTTGTCGGTCGCTACTCTAAAGTCATAGTCGGTGTCACTGCGCCCGCTTACCTGCCACAGGCCGGTAATTCCGGGTTTCACCATAAAGTAATATTCGGCATCCTCTTTGTAGTACTGATCTATCTCTTTTTGAATGACAGGCCTTGGACCGACAAAACTCATCTCACCTTTAAGCACATTAAAGATCTGCGGCAGCTCATCAAGTGATGTCTTTCGTAAAACGGCACCGATCTTAGTGACTCTGGGGTCCTCTTTGAGTTTAAAATTGGTCTCCCACTCTTCTCTGATAGCCGGATTCTCTTCAAGAAGTTTCTCGAGACGTTCTTTGGCATCCTGGAACATACTGCGAAACTTGAGGGTAGGGATCTCTTTTCCGTCTTTTCCGATACGCATATGGGCAAAAAAGACCGGTCCAGGCGACTCTTTTTTGATGAGGTACGCCAGTATGCCGATAATCGGCAGCAGGATCGGCAGAAGGGCAAGTGCCAGTATATAGTTGAAGAGGTTATGCAGAAGCATTCTATAGTTGCTCTTGAGCCGGTTTTGAAAGACTATCAGGTTGGTCCTGGTGTTGGAGAGTTCATAGATATGGGATTGTGTCAGGTCATATTCATCCATCATCGGAATAAAGACAACCTCATGACGGTTGCGGATCTCACTGTCGATGATATTGCGCATCTCAGTGGAATCGGAACCTTTAGAATTGACAAAAACCGTTTTTGGCTCTTCGCTTTTGGCCTCGATATACCCAAGGTAACGGTTTTTGAAGATTTCCTCTTTGATGAAGGGGTCGTCACCGTATACTTTGGCCTCACGCTGCCAGAGGCCCATATTAAAGAGCTGCTTTTTGGTAATGTTTTTGAAGAGAGGGAGCAGCAGCGCCATAAAGATAAAACTGAAGATAATGACGGCCCGGGAGAACTCCTCAATGCTTTTTGTTATGGCGAGATAGGCCAGAACGATCATAAAGGCAAAAACCAGTGATTTTAGGATGTTTTTGCTCTCGTGCCAAAAGTCGTAGCGGCGGGTATAGATGCCGCCATAAGCCAGCATGATCAAAGTTACGATGTATAGCAGGGAAAAACCGAGGTATTCCGATAGTGCCTGGGTATGGGTTGTATAGAAGTAGTCGTCCAGAATTTCCCGCAGGCCGTAAGCCAGAAAAATAGAGAGAAAAATAGCTGCAATATCAAGTGACAGCAGCGCGGTTTTAGAGATGGTCTCTTTCACACTGAACCTTATTATTTTTGTTTGATTATAGCTAAATCGTCTTTGTATTTGGGGCAGCTTTCCGGCAGATCATAGGTGAAGGAGAGAAGGCCCGGGTCATCAGTATATGGGCCTGTTCTCTCTTCAGTCTCTCAACGGACCTGCACAAATGCAAAAAAATTATTCGTCGGTATGGATAACTTCGTCGATCTTATGTGCAAAGTTTGCAAGCACTTTGGTTGCGGAAAAATGTTCTACGACATAGGCACGGGCATTTTCTCCCATCGTCTTGACACGCTGTTTATTAGAGGCGAACGTGCTGATGGCATCGACAACATTATCAAACTCTTCGGAGTCAAAAAAGTAACCGCATTGTGCTTTGTCAAAGGTGACGGCGACTTCCGATGCAAGGCTCCCGGTGACAAGTGACGGTGTCGCACTGGCCATCATACCCAAAAGTTTGGAGGGCATTACGGTGTCGATAACATCGTTTTTCTGAAACAGGATATGAAGATCTGCACTGCAGAGCAGGTCTGGCAGGGTCTCATAGGGTACCGGCATATAATGTTTGACGTTCGGCAGCGCCTGGGTCTGTTCTAACAGCCACCTTTTTCTGGCTCCGGCGCCGACAACAACAAATTCAATGGTATCATGATCACGGAAGTACTCGACAACGCGTATGAAAAAGTCCCAATCCTGCTTGGCACCGATATTTCCGGAGTAGAGGACTTTGAACTTCTCTGATGCGAGCAGTTCATGGCGCGTCGCTTTTGCCGGGTCTATGAAACTCTCTTCTACCCAGTTAGGGAAAAAGTATGCAGGTGTTGTTGTTTTCGTCTGAAGCTTCGTCATCATGCCGTAGCTGATAGTACTGACGATGTCCGCACTGTTCAACAATTTTTTCTCCAAGCGGAAGAGGCCGTTAAAGATTTTCGCTTTCAGACCGCGCTGCTCTCCAGCCAGTCCCGATTCAACAGCTGCATCGAACTCGAAGTCCTGAATATGGACCCAGACTTTTGCTCCTCGGAGTTTTGAAAGAAGCAGGCCGAGGACGATCGAACTTGTAAAGGGGACAACACAGATGACAAGGTCACTTTGCTTGACTTTAAAGACGTTTCGCACACTGCCGAGCGTAAAACTGAGAAGGTGTAAAATCCTGTTTTTGAAGCTGGGGTTTTCAGGCACGTACTGCTTGTAGCGGTGGATCACGATACCGGCGTTGGTCTCCGTCAGGTAGCGTGAACGTGCTTTGTATTCCTCGCGTATTTGCCATTCGGGGTAGTAGGGGAAACCGGTAATGACGGTAACGTTGTGTTTTTGAGCAAGATACTCCGCCATCTGTGTACTGTAGAGACCGGTGGAACTATCTTCAGGGTAGAAGTTGATGCCGACAAGGGTAATATTGTTCTTCATGAAAGGAGCCCTTTGAATACCTGGCGGGCTCTGTTGATAAGCCACTTGAGTAGAAAGAGATAGTCGACAGATTCGTTCTCGTTTTTCAGGTAAAAATCGCGGATCGTATGAATGTTGACACTGTTTTTTCGGTAGACCAGGGTCAGTACCTTTAATATGCCGTTATAGCGCCGCATCATCTGTATAGAACCGTAATGTTCAATATAATAGGCCTTAGCTACACCATAAAGAAGGTGCAGTTTACTTTTATCGCTGGCAACACTGATCGAGTCGCCGTGAGAGCGGAAGAGTGCGAGCGGCTCATTGATAAAGGCAAAATAGCGGTGTTCCCTGGCAATCAACAGAAAGATAAGGAGATCGTTCCCGATGGCGTGCATTGAAAAATCACTGTCGATTGAATTGGGTACGTCCAGCAGTAGTGCACTCTTCAGTTCGGTAAACCTAAAGAGGGCACAGCCCGGTGAAAGAGGCATCTTCTCTGTGTTAAAGAGTGCCGCATCCAGGAACCTTTCGGTCGGGTAGAGCGCTGTGTCATCAAAATCGTAGTAAATCTTCGCATCATCTTCGGAAAAAAGCTTGACACTGGTAAAGACGAAACCGACATCATCGTTTTCAAGGTAAGGTACGCACTTTTGCAAAAAATCGGGTGTTATCAGATCATCTGACCAGAGAATTTTCCCATACTCTCCGGAAGCCTCATCAATACACCGCTGCCAGTTCCGAACGGGTCCGATATTGGTTTCATTTCGAAATGCCTTGATTCTATTGTCTTTTTGGGCATACGTATCAACCACGTTCCAAGTACCGTCGCTGCTTGCATTGTCGACAATAATGATCTCAATGTTCGTATAGCTCTGTCCCAGTGCTGATTCGATAGTCTCTGCGATGATCTTCTCCCTGTTGTATACAGGTATTAAGATACTGACAACTCTATTTTGGTGCATTTTCGCCTTTTCCTTTTAAAATATAATAAGTCTGGATCGGTCCTGCCACTGCAAATAGTGATAAGGAGATGATCGTACCGATAACAATGCCGTAAACGCCGGTGTGGAACTGTTTTACGATCAGGATAGAGATCGGTATGTTCATGATCAGCGCAACAAGTGACGTATAAAGCTGTATTTTGATCTGACCTATCCCGTTGACAAGATAGGCAAAGATATTATTCCAGACCGACACCAGGGTGAATAGGGCAATAATGAAGATAAGAAGAGAGTCGGTCGGGAAATCCTCGCCAATCCAGATCTTTATGATGAAAGGGGTCAGGAAAACAAGCAGCAGTGTGCCAGCGACAAGTGCAACAAATATTTTGAGCTGGTTTTTGACTGCTTTTCTGATCCAGGGGAGATCACCCCGATGAAAGGCATCGGAATAGGCAGACCAAAGCGGCGCGACAAGTATGCTGTAACTGACCGTGACAATACTGAAAAGCTTGAATACGACGTCATAGTGTGTGACATATTCCGGGCCAAAGAGTTGGGTGATCAGGATCTTGTCCGTTGTAAATATAACGATGACGGCAATTTGTATAATAAAAAACTGCAGTCCGACCATCGTCACTGACTTCGCAAACTCTTTGGTATACAAAGCTATCTTTGGAAAGAGATGACGGTGCTTTCTGTAAAACCAGACAGAGATGACGATATTCGAGATTATCAGCGAGGCACCGTAGAGCGTTGCCAGAGCGATCAACGAGGTCTCTGTAAACCTGGTCAGCAGATAGATCAGGGCTAGGGCTATGAAGCTCGAAAAAAATTGATTAAAGACCGTAATGGAAGATTTTTGCAGACCGTTAGCTACCTGGTTGATAAGACTCAGCCAGAAGTTCAAGAAGATGAAGACAAAGGTAATATTGACGATCGTAGAGAGCTCGCTGTTGGATAACAGGTCGGTATTGAATATTTTTTGCCATGGGAGCATACCGCTTATAAAGAGAAACAGGAGCAAAAGAACAAGGGCGATAGTGCCGATTAACACATAGGCGGTGGCAATATACTTCTGCGTCTCCGAGAGATTGCCCTTGGCAATGGATTCAGAGATCTTGTTTCTGAGTCCATTGCCTATACCCATATCAAACAAGACAACCCAGGAGACGATCGAAAGCAGGGTCGACCATATGCCGTACTGCTCATTGCCAAGGTACTTGATCATGATTGGAATAAGTAGAAATGATGCAAGGATCGCCAACACTTTAAAGACAAAAGAGCCTTTTAGCTGATTAAAATAGTTCTTTGTCCTCTGTTGCGATACCGTTTGGCTCAATTGCTGCTTACCCATTGCACCATTTTACGGATGCCTTCTTCTTTTGAGATCTTCGGCTCCCATCCGATGAGGGATTTAACTTTTGAAAGGTCCGCTACAAAGATCTTCTGGTCCGACTCGCGTACCGGTAGCTGTGTGTAGTTCATTGTGATATCGAGTTCCTGTTCGAGAAAAGCAAAGAGCTCCAGCAGTGAGGAGGAGTTCTCTATGCCGCCGCCGACATTGAATGCCTGGCCTTTGATTTCGTCGATCTTCTGTGATGCCATCAGGTAGAGGTCGACCATATCTTCGGCATAGGCGATGTCTCTGACCTGTTTGCCGTTACCGGAGATGGTAAAAGGTTCTGTGAGTGTGCCGTTCTTAATGTCGATCGCCTGTTGTACGAACCAGCCGATCCAGCCTTGATCATAGGTTGCAAACTGTCGCCCGCCAAACATGGAGGAGTGTCTGAAGACAACCGTCTTCAAGCCGTAGATCCGTGCAAAGTCGAGCATATACTGGTCGGCACTCCCTTTCGATGTACCGTAAGGTGAATGAAAGTCCAGGTTGACACTTTCGTCAAACCCGTTCGGTTTCTCAACACACAGGTACCTGGTCTCACTCTCTTCGTAGGTAAACTGTTCAAGATCACCATAAACCTTGTTGGTCGAAGAGTAGATCACGGCACTCTCAGGACTGTAGAGCCTAACAGCGTTGAGCAGGTTGAAGCTGCCGCCGACATTGACTTCGAAATCCATTCTCGGGTCGGCGATGGAAGTGGTCATTGCCACTTGTCCCGCAAGATGATAGATCACATCGGGCTTATGTGTCTTGATCGTTCTTTCTACATCGTTAGTATTGCGGATATCGCCATGAACAAAGACAAACTCGCCCTGCGATTCCAGCCACTCTTTGTTCTGGTAAGAGCCATATCTATAAAGTGAATCAAAAACGATAAGTTCATCGCCTCTTTTGAGAATTTCACTGGCGATATTCGAGCCTAAAAAACCGCAGCCGCCTGTAATCAAGTATTTCATGTATTAGCCTTTACGAACTCTTTGATCTTTTTAACCATATAGTTGATAGCATCATCGCCCATTCCCGGATAGAGCCCGATCCAGAAGCTGTCGTTCATGATCTTGTCGGTGTTGGAGAGCTCACCTACTTTTCTGTACTCTTCACCTTCATTCAGGCTGTCGAAGAGCGGGTGTCGCAACATATTCCCTGCAAAGAGGTTTCTGGTCTGGATGTTGTTCTTCTCAAGATGCTCGACGATCTCATTTCTACTGAAGTTGACGCCATCTTTCAGTGTCATCATAAAACCGAACCAGCTTGGGTCTGAATCGGGCTGTCTCTGGACCAGGGTCAGTTCGTTAACGTCTTTAAGACCTTCATAGAGCTTTTTATAGTTCTCTTTACGTTTCTCGACAAAGGTCGGGAACTTTTCGAGTTGGGCGACACCGACGGCTGCCTGCA
>JBFHIS010000002.1:0-235135 GCA_041596355.1 Sulfurimonadaceae bacterium
GGCCGCTGAGCTGTTGGCACTGGCAAATCAGACCTCGTCTGCACTGAATCATAATGGCGATGACGCCCTTGCTCTTGTACAAATTGCGACCAATACGGTTGTCGACGTCATCGGTAAAATAGGTGAGGACCCGGGAACCACTTGGGGAACAGGCGATATTACAACGACCAACCATACGCTTAGAAGAAAAACGACCATTGTCACAGGTGACACGGAGGCATTTGACGCATTCGACCCGGCAGTAGAGTGGGACGGCTATGCACAAGACACTTTTGACGGACTTGGCGCGAGATAATCAATTTTTTATGAGAACGATATTTTATGACTTGTTTATTCTCACGTAAAGAAAAGAAGTAAGAAGATTCGGTTGACGAGAAGATCCTCGCTCTGTAGGAGCAGAAAAAGCAGCTCTCCAACTCGCTCTTCAGTGAGGAGGAAGAGGGCGTTACGGCTCTGGATGCCGAGAGTCTGCTGGCGTTGTTTAGTTAGTCTTTAATCTTAGTGATTTGAGTAAAGCTTTTATCCACGAATTACACGAATTACACCAATTTCTTCTTTTTTCCATTCGTGTCATTCGTGAAATCCGTGGACTGCTATTTAAGGATCTTATAGAAGAAATGGGATGTTGGGGTATTCGGCTAAGTAACCGGAGGGCTTATTTTTCCGCTTTTTCCAGCGCGGCTGTGGTGTCGTGGGAAAAGTCTCGGGTCAGGTAGTCGCGGGTCATGGGGAGGGAGAGTTCGAGGGCGTGGATGACCTGGACCTCTACGGTGACCGATTCGGGGCGGCATGAGAGCAGGTGGCCGCCGCGTCGGCAGTCTGTTGTGAGAAAGTGCAGGTGCAGGCCGGGCACGTTAAGCGAGGCCATGAACGCGGGGGTGTAAAAGCCGGCGAGGCACCCATCGGTGTTGTTAAAGTCGAATGTATGCTGTTCGTGTGCCGCCTCCTCGAGCGGGCGGTAGTTGTGCTGTTTGGGGACGGAGCGCGCACGGACGTGGCTGAAGCTGCCTGTAACGCGAATGGCGTAGAAGAGGTTGGGCGAAGGGAACAGCTCTTCGAGGCGTTTCTGGAAGGTCTCGTAATCCATCGCCTCGTCGAAGGTCGTCGAAAAGGTCGGTTCGAAAAAGGTGACGACCGCGAAAGGGGTGTGCAGCTCCTCGCTCACCTCATGCGCCTTACCGTCGGCGGTGATCTGGTAGATCTTGCCGCCGAGCATCACCATCTCCCCGTCAAGGTCGTCGAAGGTCCCCAGCCCAAAGTCGCCGTGGCGTTTGACCTCGGTAAAAGGGATGTTCTCTTCGTATAGCCCTTCCACCAAGGCGTTCACTGGTGCACAGAGGTAAAGCGGGCGGGTCGAGGCGGTTCGGTTGGCGGGCATCGTAACTCCTTTTTCGTATGCTGTTGTGTAGCCTCATCATACCACAGCGGTGTTAAGCGAACAAAGTGTTCAACTATCGGCTATTTTGTACACAATAGCACTTTTACTAAGCCCATCTTTGAGCATCTTGTGAATCATTTTACTTCACCTTCTTTAAGCATGTATCTCTTTCAAAATAGTTAAAAAAGGCTTTAACAGAATCAATCTGTCTCTTTAAGCTTAAGCTTGTAAAAACTACTTTTCAGCAGCTTTCCATACTGCCCATTTTAACTCCGCGCTTGACATGGCTTCTTGTAACCCTCCTAAATCACTTTAGTTGTTACGCTTTTTTAGCATATCCTGTCCCTTTTACTCTTCGCTATTTCGATGGAGCTTTTTCTATAAATATTGACAAATATCGCTGGGATTGAAAATGTTGTCAAGGAGAATAAAGATATACTCATCATTATCGCTGTACTCAGCGTTTGCAGCAAAAAAGCGCTTGGATCTATGTGCGAAAATTGCGTAATTTACAAAGGAGTTTTCATGCATAAATTCTTGATCGTTTTAAAAAGCGTCTCTGCTTTTATTCTAATCATTTCGCTTAGTAGTTGCGATGGGCGCAGTAAGCATGAAGAGGTACAAAAAGAGATTTCTGAAATGCCGTATAAAAATCAATCGATTATGGTAATTGTCCCGACACTTCATGCAGATCTGATACGAGGCCCCATCATCGAACAAGCGAAGCTGTTTGAAGCAAAAACCGGAGCGAAAATACGGGTTGTTACGCCAAGCTGGGATGAGACCATCAGCAAAATCGAACAGTCCTTACATGACAAAAATCTTCACTATGATATTTTTGTCGTTATCTCCATGTGGAGTGGCACCTTGCTTGAAAACGGCAATGTTGCACCGGTGCCGGACTGGGTGAAAAAGAAAATAGAGTGGGATGATGTATTACCTATCTACAAAAACTCTGTATTATCACATAACAATATAGCTTATGGTATGCCCTATGATGGGGACTGCATAAATCTTTATTACAGAAAAGATATATTTGAAAACAAAGCTATAAAAAGCAAATTTAAAAAAGCTACTGGCCTTGAGCTAGATGTACCAAAAACATGGGAAGAGTATAAACGTATTGCAAAGTTTTTTACAGGATGGGATTGGGATGGTGACGGAAAAATTGAATATGGCAACGCACTTTTAAGGAAAAAAGGTGATGTCTCGATGTTGCAGTTCTTTGCTACAGCTGCAGCATATGCCAAATACCCTGATGATAAAGCATACTATTTCGATCCTGATACAATGAAACCAAGGGTCAATGATCCCGCTTTTATAGAGGGATTGAAAGATTATATAGAGCTGGTTGATTATGCTCCAAAAGGTGTACTGAATTTTGCAGGTCACGATGTGAGAAACAGTTTTGTGACGGGTGAAGTTGCTATGGCTTTGGATTGGGCAGATCTTGGAATATATGCAGCAGAAAATGAGATATCTATTTTAAAAGACAATCAAGTTGGTTATGCCCAAATACCCGGTTCAAACAGAGTTTATAACCCAAAATCAAAAAAATGGGAAAACAGATACAACCAAGCATCGTCCATCAGCGGAAGTTGGAGTTTCTTTGTAAACAAAGATTCTAAGCATAAAAAGCTTGCTTTTGAGTTTGCCTCATTCATGACCTCAAAAGAGATGACTACGAAGTATGCTGCCATTAGCGGAAATGCCGTAAATCCTTCCAGGTATTCCCATTTCAAGGATTACAGTTCATGGGAACAAAGCGGTTTTACAGAGGAGGCAGCCAAAAGGTATCTAGACGAGATATCTAAATCATTGACACAGACCAATATTGTCTATGATATCACTCTTCCAGGGGCAGGGGAATATTATCAGGCCTTGGATGAATCTGTCTATAAAGCACTTAAAGGCAATCTCAGCGCAGAAGACGCTTTAAACGAAGCAGCTAAAAAATGGGATGTCATTACTGATTCTATCGGAAGAAAAAAACAGATAGAGTACTATAAAGAAAGCTTAAACCAATAAAGCAGAGGGATAATGAAAAATCTAAGCATAAAAAAAATAGCCCTATTTGGTTTTAGCACTGTTTTTACGACTTTTGTTACAGCCATTGTTGCTACTGTTTTTTATCTTAATGAGATTGAAACTCTAGAGAAGGAATCTAGCTTTTATGAAAAATCATATAATTCACTTTTTGAGTTCAAATACTATACAGAAAGACTTCTCACTACCCATAATCTGAAAAACGAGACCAAGCTTTGGCTCACAGCCAAAGATAATTTTGGCCAATATTTTAAAGAGATGGAGCACAGTGAAGATATAGACTATGAAAACTTTGTAAATTTTTGGCATGTCATAGATGATGAGTCAAAAAAAATAGAAAGTAAGCTTAACAACAAGCTGTTTGACAAAAGCAATACACTAGAACGCTCCATACTGAGAAGGCTGGGTGAAGAGTTAAATGAAAATAAAAGCAGTGATTACTATCTGGCTTTAACAGATCTGAAAAATTCCATCGACTACACAAAACAGTATGAAGAGTTTTTACTTGATGAACTTGGAGATATCAAAAATAAAAAATTAAATCACATATTGAATCAAATACGACAAGCAAAAGCGACAGGTGCTGTTTTTATATCTGTTTTAATACTCTTGTCTTTTAGTATTTTATATTATGTGGTAAAACTGATATCCAAAATGGAAGTGAGATTAATCGACTCACTGGAAGAGCTTAAGCGATCAAACATCGAAAAAGAGTTATTAAACAGTGAAATTTTAGAAAATTACGAAAAAACACTGTTTGCCTTCGTTGATATGATAGAGGAAAGAGACACCTATACAGGCGGACATTCTCAAAGAGTTGCGAAATATTCTGTGATGATTGCTAAAGAGATGGGATATGAAAAAGAAGAACTTGAAAAGATTCATCAAGCGGGGATGTTGCACGATATTGGTAAGATGAATATTCCAGACACTGTGCTTTTAAAGCCGGGGAAACTTGACGATATCGAGTATAGACTGATTCAAAGTCATGCTGAAAACGGGTATAGATTTTTAAAACAGATTCCTATGTATCATGAGTTGGCAGATATTATCCACTTTCATCATGAGCGTTATGACGGTAAAGGCTATCCCACGGTAATAGAAGGCACTCAGATAAGCATTTTTTCATATATTCTTGCAGTAGCAGATGCCTTTGATGCTATGACAACAAGTCGTATATATGAAGCAAGAAAAAATATTAAAGATGCCCTAATTGAACTCCAAAAGTACTCCGGCAGTCAGTTCCATCCTGACGTTACAGATGCAGCTCTCAAAGTATTAAATAGTGTGAATATAGATACAACTATTTCTCAGCTTCCGAAAACTCTCCTTGAAATGGAAAGATTTTCATATTTTTATAAAGATAATGTCTCTGGTATGTTTAATGAACAGTATTTAGATTTTATATTAAATAAAACCTGCCATGAACAAAAACATGCGTACATTAATGTTTTTCTTCTGAACAACTTTGCACAGTATAATAAAAAACAAGGGTGGAGTGAGGGGAGTGAGTTTCTCGCTGGATTTGCACAATATTTAAAAAATGCATTTAAAGACTCTATAATTTTCAGAATACATGGAGATGATTTTGTTGTACTTCACAATCAAGAGACAACAGTTGAAAAATCTTTCTATACGGAACTAGAGATGATGAAAGACAGTGGTGTGACTATACAACACTCTTCAGTTAGTACACTTGATAAGAGTATCTGCAGTTTTAAAGAGTTAGAAAGTATTTTATAAATTATACTTATTTATTGTCTCAGGAGTATAGTATGTTTCGATTTTTCTGTTTTTAAGTTTTGCAATATCTCAGCTATTGGCAGTTGAAAACAAAATTTAGGGTCAGACTACTCCACCAAGGCGTTGACTGGTGCACAGAGATAAAGCGGGCGGGTAGAGGCAGTTCGGTTGGCGGGCATTGTAACTCCTTGTTCGTATGCTGTTGTCAGCCCCTCATCATAGCACAGCGGCGTTATGTGTACAATGAGTCTGTTCGAATCGTTTAGCTAAGTTAACAGCCAACAGGACATTTTCAGGAAACATCGCTTCGCGAGCGATTCTCTCGTTTTGTGTGCTATTGCCTGAAACCGCCGATATCGGAACAAAGTGTTCGAATATCGAATATTTCGTGCACAACATCACATTCTTTTTCTCCAGAAATCAACACTTTTTGAATTAAATGAGGTAAAACCAGCTTTTTTATAGTAAAAACTAACAAATATAGTGTTCAAATATTTAGCATTTAAGTCAGTATTACATAGAATGTGCACTAATAAATAGTTAGGCGAATGAAAGATTAGGAGACAGGATGTACACAATTTTTGAACAAGGTTCGGGGCAGGGAATTGGGCATGGCATGGACTCCTTTCTTAAAAGATTTGAAGAAATTGCAATTGAGCACTACAGAACTAAACGTGCGAACTCTTTCGCATTCATTTTTTACGATTTCGAAAATCACGAATTCAAGAGAATAATGAAAGACCAAGGAGTATTTGCAAAATTAGATCGACTTTCTGGAAATGAGCTGACTATTTTCTATCTTCATTCGGGCTCTAATCATTCAATTGAAAGGTTCAATTCAACTCTAATTGAAGCATTAGGGGTGGATGATAAGGCTCGACCGCCCTGCGTGGTATTTTGTAAAGCCACGAAAGATGGTTTTAATGACATATCTGTGGCTTTATTGGAGAGTACCGATCTTATTCATGGGTTTCACGAATTGTATGATGTAATTAACAACTACATAAGTGGCAATCCAAAATCACAAGAACCAAAGTATATTCGCAGGGTTAAGGGGTCTTTGAAATTTGTAAGCTTGGAGTCAATAAAGGCTATCGTGAGAGAGGCTCTAAAAGGAACTTTCTATTGAAGTCTTTGTTTCAAAAAGCGCCTAACAAGGCGCTCGTTCGCACGCAAACTACGCTGCGCTCCGTTTACGCCGTACAACTTTATCGTTAGGAAGGGAACAATGAAAACATCAAGTTTGTTGGATAATTGGATTGTATCAACCATAATTTTGTTTTTACTACTAGGAGGAGTTGTCGCAATGTGGCTATGGCTTCCACAATTCCTTGCACAAGATATTTCTAAACTTTCAGATAAAGGTCTTTATGGCGATTCCTTTGGATCGGTAAATTCACTATTTACTGGCCTAGCCTTTGCAGCTCTTATCTTTACTATACTATTACAGCAACGTGAAATTAGACTACAAAGGGATGATATAAAAATTCAAATGGAAGAAATGCGATTGTCACGTGCAGAAATCACTAGACAAGGTGATCTTCAGCAAAAGCAAATTGCATTAGATGCTGCATCATTGAAGATGAAAAAATTAGAAATTCGGATTGTTGAAATCCAGATGATGGCAGAGCAATGGAATCCAAGTGCACGTCTACAAAATGTTCAGTCAAAATTTGACGAAGTTAAACAGCAAATGGAAGAAATTTTAGATGAATTAAACAAAGATGTTTAACAAATCAGAGGAAAACCAATCACACGTTATATATAACAAAGGACTAAACTTGTCTAAACCGAAAAAACAACATTGGGTTCCACGTTTTTATCTTAAAGAATTTTCAACAGATGACTCTCAGAGTAAAAAAGAAACACAAGTTTGGATTTTTTCAAAAGATGAAGGTGAACCAAAAATTGCAAATATAAAAGATGTTGCTGCAAAAAGATATTTGTACTCGCCAAAAGATGAAAATGGAAATAGATGCTGGGAGATGGAAGAAGAACTTGCATCTCTGGAAGGATTAATTAGCCAGATATGGCCTACTTTTGCTAATGGATTTCTTGACTTAGATAATCAATCTTATAGAAAAATTATTTCATTATTTCTTGCTACATTGTACTTACGGCATCCAAAGAGGTTACCTGAACAAGAAAAAATGCAAAACTGGTTTATAGATTTTTATGAAAATAATGTTCCAAAAGACAGTAGTGGGAATCCAGTTGCCTGTCAATTTACTGTTAAAGGAAAAGAATATACACTTGATCCATCAGACTGGGAAAGTTATTCTAATCCTACACAATATGATAAGGGAAAGTTCTTTGTAGACACAATCAAAAAGTCATCTATGGAAATAGTAGAAGTATTTATGAAAAAACGCTGGTCTGTAATTTTTTCAGAAACAAAACAATTTATTACAACTGATAATCCATTGGTAATTACTAATCGAATTATAGGAGAAGTTAAAAACTATGGACTAAATACTAAAGGTACAACTATTACTTTTCCTATTAGTCCTACACGAGTATTAGTACTAGATGATTTATTAGATGAACCTCACTCTCAGTATTACCCTTTACAAGAAGAAGGAACTGAAATAAATATATTATTATGGATTGATGCACACCAATTTATGATTTCACATAGAAATCCAGATGAAGTTAATTTTGAAATGGTTAAATATGCTGATACTCAAAAAAATATATAATAAATCAGTGGAGCCAATAAATTACCCTGCAGGCAATTTATTGGCTCATTTTAAACGTTAGGTATACAAAAGGATAAAAATGAAAACAATTTATTTTCCGAAGTATTGTAATGAAAATACCATATTCAACTTTTGCTCCGAAGTAGAAGCTTGTAATACTGAAGAGGATATAACAATTGATTTTTCTGCAATGGGAAAAATAGAACCATTTACTATGATCTATATAGCTAAAATGATTAGAGATTATGATAAAAAATATGATAAAAATATTTTTTGTCAAGGGCATGAAGATAAAGAATATGCTTCTAATATGGCTTTTTTTAGAGCTTTTGGATTAAAGCACGGAAGAGAGCCAAATTGTGTAGATGGAAATAATAGATTTGTTCCATTTACAATTCTGAGAATACAGACAATTAAAGATGAAGCTTCAAAAGAATGGCAAGTTGAACAAGAAATTATTGAAAAACGTGCAGAACATTTAGCACAAATTTTATCACAACAAGAGACAAGTAATTTAGTGGATGCTCTAACATTTTCAATTAGGGAAATAATGAGAAATGTATTTGAGCATAGTGAATCAAGAAGCATTGAATATTGTGCTCAATATTGGCCCTCTTATCATAAAGTAGAAATTGCTATACTTGATAATGGAATAGGCTTAAAAAAGTCTTTAAATGATAATCCATTTATAGAAGTTGAATGTGATTCTGACGCAATCCAACAAGCCCTTATGCCAGCTATATCAAGTAAAAGCTATAAAGGTGCATATATAGATAAAAATAACCCTTGGCAGAATTCAGGTTTTGGACTATATATGATTAGTAGAATTTGTCGTCTTGGAGGTAGCTTTTTAATTTGTAGTGGTGACCATGGAATTAAATTAAATGAGCAAGGCAAAGAGCATCTTAATCTAGGGCATAACTTTAATGGTACTGCAGTTCGTATAATATTAAATACAAGTAAGTTAACTCAACTCAGTACAATGCTTTCAACATTCCGTGATGAAGGATATGAGATTGCTAAAGAAATTAAAGACATTGGTGTATATACGGCTTCAGCAGCTTCACAAATGCTATCAAGAGACTTTATTAAAAGTACCTAACAAGTACGAGGAGAGCAAATAATTTCCCCTGCGGCGAAATTATTGCTCACGACAAACGTTATACATTTTCATGATATCAAGACAAATTAGAATAAATAAAGGATGATTGGTTGGATTCAGAAGTATTAGTTGCTATCGGTATTTTTATAATGTCTACTCTTATTTTTCATTATGCTGGAGCGTTTTTTAAATGGAATGAAAAAAAGTGGTTATATTTAAATTTCATATGGCTTTTCGCTACATTCATGACAGTTGTAAGTCTAGTGCCGGAAATTAGAAACATTACGCATGAATTTAAACTCAGACTTGCCGAGTCACATTTAAAAAGTTCAGAGTCAAATATTGAGTACATAAAGCAAAACGCAGAAACTTATCCAAATTTGAGCCATCCACAAGAGATTGAATACTTTGGTCCAAAAGAATTTTGGGGGGATTCTAATGTGCAGGACAGTTTGCGGAAAAACTACGAAATGATGTATGAAGCATTTTTACGATTTAGGCCATGGGCCAATAACGTATACATTAGCATTAAAAATGGTACAAGTAATGAAGAAATAGAAAAATCACTAAACTCCTTTGAAACTTCCGATGAATTAGTCAAAGACTTATCAGATTCTGTAAAGTTTACTGCCAATCAAATCCTAGCAAGCCGTCGCGAGTATGCAAAAATGAGTCAATATATGCAAGCAAAGGAATACAAAGAATTAGGAATATTCTTGATCATATTTATTTTGCCATTTGTACTTGGAATACCAGTTGCCCATAATATTGCAAAGATAAAAAAGGAAGCATAATGTAGAACAAATCAGTGGAGAGCAATCAAAAACCCGCGGGCGGCTTTTTGATTGCTCATTTTACACGTTAAATAAAAGGATTCTATAGATGATCACTGCATCAATGTTAGCTAATACAGTAATGACGATGGTAATACAACTTTGGTACCTCATACCTATTGCACTGATTCTTTTCTTTTTGAAATCACCTTTTGGTAAAGGTATGATGGGTGAGATGCTTGTTAACTTTGCAGCGAATGTCAGGCTTGACAAAAACAGGTACCATTTACTGAAGAACGTCACGCTTCCGACAGAGGACGGGACGACGCAGATCGACCATGTTGTTGTGTCGGAGTATGGGGTTTTTGTCATTGAGACGAAGAACATGAAAGGGTGGACCTTTGGTAGTGAAAAGCAGAAGAATTGGACTCAGAAGATATACAGACATACGAACACCTTTCAAAACCCACTTCGTCAAAACTATAAGCACGTCAAGACCATTGAGTCGGCACTGGGCATAGAGCCGGGCAAGATATTTTCTGTGGTCGTCTTTGTCGGCGATAGCACCTTTAAGACACAGATGCCACCCAATGTCACTTATGCGGGCGGTTTCGTACGCTATATCAACTCCAAGACAGAGAAGATTATTTCTCCTGTTGAAGTCAGACAGATCGTTTCGCAAATAGAGTCCGGCAGACTGACGAACAGTTTTAAAACGCACAGAGAACATGTTAGACATGTTAAAGAGATCGTCAAAGAGAAGGTAAATAAAAACGTCTGCCCGAAATGCGGTAGTCCACTGGTCTTGCGTGTGGCAAAGCAGGGTGCGAACAAAGGCAATGAGTTTTATGGCTGCAGCAGTTATCCCAAGTGTCGGCATACCGCACAGGTTGTATAAGTAATCTTTTCAACCACGACAGACACAATTCTGGGAACTTCCACTCTTATCTCATTCGCGTAATTCGATGGCAAACAGATGATGATCGTAAGCGCATATAAATAAAAGCTATAGGTATTGGTGACCCCTAATACACTAACATATTTTTAAAGTTGTTTATATAGAATGTACTTATATTTATTTAACCATTCGGGAGTCAGGATTTACACCCCTGGGGTCGAATCTCTACTTTCACAACAAGTCAAAGGAGAACAATCAAGAACCAACAAGGGCTTTTTGATTGCTCACTTCAAACGTTATGTGTAAAAAGGAATATAGAGTGAAAACAGTACTTATATTAAGCGTGTTGTCGTCAATTCTTTTAGCTGATGATGCAGCTTCTCTACAGTTTGCAGGAGCAGAAGTAACGTATAAAGGTAAAGAGATCTCTGTCAAAAGGGACAGGCATCCAGCGTGTCAAAAAGTGGGGATTACCCCTCATAATATATTTGGCGGGGAGTTGGCGGCTGGAGACGTTCCGAGAGAGTGCAAGAAGAGTATTGTGACTGCTTTAGGGACAACACAACCTATGAAGATCGACAATGAAATTGAAACTGTCGGAGAGCTGGAGGTACTGAGGTTTTTAGAAGTTCTCGAATTTGAGCCTGAAAAATATGCACTGGTTGATGCAAGAGATGGCCACTGGTATGAAGAGATGACAATTCCAAAGGCAATAAACATCCCTTATTCTGATCTAACCGACGATGAGGATTATTATGAAGATTATGCCAGAGCATTAAAACTGTTAAAGATAAAAAAAGATAAAAATGGAAAACTAGACTTTTCGCAGGCGAAAGAGGTGATTGTCTTTTGTAATGCGAACTGGTGTGTACAGTCAGTTTGGGCAGTCAAGGCTTTAGTGAAAATGGGCTATCCGAAACATAAGATCTTTTGGTACAGAGGCGGTCTGCAAGACTGGGCGGCTGCAGGGTTTACAACAGTCAAGGGTACCTCTTCAAACCCAAGTTAGCTTGAGCAAAATCTCTTGCAGTGTCATCATCTCTTCTTTAAATATGCTAGACTTACCCTATGGCAACACAACTCGAAAATCAGTCCGAACTCCTGACACGCGAACCCAAACAGTTTGCTGTTTTCATGCTCAACGACGACTACACGACGTGGGAGTTCTGCGTGCGTATTATCTGCACCGTATTTCATAAAAGCGCCCTGGAAGCAGACGCCATTACCCACGATATCCATACCAAGGGCAAAGGACTGTGCGGTATTTACCCCTATGAGATTGCGGAGACCAAGGCTTCTTTTGTCCAGCAACAGGCCCGTCAAGAGGGATTTCCCATGCACTGTTCCATCGAAGAGCAGTAGGCACGTGGGGATGCATTGACCACGCAACTAATCAGCTTCGCCCGTATAGTAATGCAGATACTACAGCAAACACTCAATACAGTGCTATTGAAACAGACACCACCCATGAGATCAATTTACGGATCTGCCCCTTGGACAGTAATTATTATTCTCTCTTATTCATCTGATTCTTGAGCTTTGTGGATTGCGATTTAATCATCATAGAGACTGCAGTATGCAAAACTAAAATGAATATAATTACCCTGTATAAAATTGTAATAAATTGTATAAAATTATAAAAAATTAATGAATATCACCTGAATAGGTGAAGTAAATCTTTATTCTTTCGTCTATAATATATACAAATGTAGAAGGAGTTTACAATGAAAAATAAGATTTTAATATCGCTTAGTGTGATAGCGCTAGGTATCAGCGGTATTGTTATCGGTTGTAGCGGAGGTGGAAGTAGCAGTAGCTCTTCTTCTTCAGATGGCTTTCTTGGGGCGATTGACCCGAAGATCATAGGAACAGACCTGGCCTACTGTGATGCTGCATCAGTTTTCTCAACAGATGCTGGAGATTTTAATGCCAGCCAAACAGATAAGAAAAATGTGTCTAATGATAAGATGAACCCTAATGCGCAAAATCGCATGATGCGTCTTGCGACGGTGATCTCTCCGGTCGCAAGCGACGGTAATACAAGCGTAGAGACAAAAGAGGCAAAAGTTCACCCGATTCTTCTCAGCTACGCTGAGCAGGTGATCGGGGATTATGAACTTGGCGACGGTAGTGCCGATATCGGTGATCCGACTCATGTTGACGACATCTTCGTATCGCTTTCACGTGATGACGGTCAGACATGGAAAAAGTACGAGGTCGGCAAAACAGCGGACAAAAGTTCTATCCATGTTCAATGGGACGGTACTTCGATCGCTTATCCTGGTCACTCGGTTAAAGCTGACATGGGCGTACAGGGTAATAATATCCTTGTCGCGTGGCAAGACAAATACTGCCCAAGCGGTAACCCTCTAGACCTGAACACCTCTCTGGAGACCTATCCGGACAATGACTTCTTCCAAGTCAACGGTTCACAGGGTTATATCGATTATGAAGGTATTGTTGCACCAAACGGCAAAACAGTCTATCAGGTACCGTTCAGCTGTGTATGGACAGCGCGTGGTGTCTTTAACGAAGAGACGACTGAGATCGATTGGATGCAGGCACAACAGTTGACAACAGGTCGACGTGACGCCGCTAAGATCTGGATCACGCCATCGCCTGTCGGTTTTGCGCTTGCATGGCAGGAAGATCCTGAAGGTCTGCGTTCAGGTAAAGGTGCCGGTCCTGGTGTGGGCTGGAGTGGTGCGACCACGAATCACGGTGGAGAGATCTGGTACAGCTACCTGAAAATGGATGATTTCAATCTGTCAGTCGTAGATGACAGCGATACGAAACCTAAGCCGTTGGTCAACTTTGCCTATCCTGTCCGTATTACGGATAACGAAAATTGTAAAGTCGGCGATACCAAACTCTATTGTCAGAGCCTGTGCGACACTTATGGTTCTGTAGAAGTTCCTAACGCACAGGGTGTTGTTACCAACCGTTGTATGACCGGTGATGTCGATATGCTTACGGATACACAGGTCGTCATGGATGGCGATACCGGTGCATCACGTCCGGCTATGACGATCCTGAAAACGGATGGGGACATCAACGGCAGCAGCGAATACGTTGTCATACTTGGTTATGAAGAGACAAAAGGTCTTGCAGAGACAGATCCTGGTACAGGTACTCAGGATCAGGGCACAATCGACACGAACATCTCGGTCGAAGGGAAATCGGTCTATTTTGAAAGATTCCTGTTTGACAATCCGTTGTCGGTCGCTGTAAGTTCCGGTAACATCATCAACCAGAAATATGAGGACCAAAACACCTCTGAGATGATCTATGAGAACGCACGCCGTCTTGTCATTGTCTCTCAGGTCGATACGTGTGATCCAAGCGACTATACGTTCGGTTTCCTTTACAAACAAGGTGTCGAGACTCAGGGCGGTTCGTCAGATATGTTCCTTCGTATGAACACAGGCTTCGATGCAAGCACTTTAACGCCTGCAGTGAACGTCAGTACGATCGACGCGGTTTTGGACGAGAACGGTACGGTTGTCGATTACAGCTGGACACCGACACACTTGTCTGCCAACTCGTATGACAACGTCGATGAGAACACCTTCTCGCCACGCGGTTTCATGAGAGGCAACGATATCTACATCGGTTACGAGTATACACCGAACTACGATAAGGCAGAGCAGGGCAATGAGCCGAATAACTTCTGGGTCCACCGTAAACTCGGCGGAGCAACGATGATGGACGGATGGCAGGTGCCTCTGAACATCTCGGCGATCGCAGGTCGTAAAATTTCGACTCTTGACCCACGTTTCGTGCCTACACCGAAAGGTAACAGCGCGTCAGGACTAGAGTCAGACCTGAGCAACCCGAATGTACTATTTATTACATACGGAACGTTTGACATGGAGAGCGGCGAAGAGCTTAACCTCTATTTCTCTCGCTCAACGGACAAAGGTGCCACATGGGAGACTCAGCTCAACCCGGCATATAATGAAGTCAATGCAATTCTTGCAGGGATCCATGAGGTTGAAGAAAAAGAAGTTCAAACTATTCCGACACCGGATGGTAAACGTATCTACAATGCATGGCTCCAAGAGTCTGAATTGAACAGTACGGCAGCTGATATCTTTACAGGACTTGACAGCTGGTTCGGTCTGGTCGATTACAACATTTCAAAATAATACAGAGACGCCGGGGTTTCCCCGGCCCTCCATCTCTCTTCCATTTCTTCCATTTCTTCTTTTTCAATTACAATCATAACTGCAACACCAAAAGAGAGCATAGATGCTGATGCGGAAACCGTCTATTCGGCAGATCTTCGTAATTGGCTATACTGATAGTATTTAAAGAGGATGGCCTGTCATTAAGAGTTTAAAGATCAGAGATCTATCATACAAATATCCCAGTGCAGCCGAACCCATTTTTAACGGCATAAATTTAGACTTCGAAGAGGGGTGGAGTGCCGTGACCGGGATAAACGGTTCCGGCAAAAGCACGCTTCTGAAACTTATCTCGAAAGAGCTCAAAAGCGAAAAGGGGATGATCACGGGTAATGACCTGGTGGTCTACTGTGCGCAGAGTACGGAGTTTCCACCTGCAGAGCTTGAGACCTTTATGAGTACCTATACCAAAGAGGCGTATAAGTTAAGAGACCTTTTACGGGTCGAGGACGAGTGGTTGGATAACTGGGAGGTACTGAGCCATGGCGAGCGCAAACGTCTGCAGCTGGCGGTTGCCCTTTCGAGTCACAGTGACGTGCTGATGGTGGATGAACCGACCAACCACCTCGACCGCAGATCGCAGGCGATTGTCATAGAGGCGCTTAAAAGCTACAAGGGTATCGGTATTCTGGTGAGCCATGACAGGACGCTGCTCGACGCGCTGTCACAACAGACGGTGATGATCAAGGCCGGTGAAGTCCTGAAATACAGGTCCAAATTTTCATTGGCGCAACAGGCGTACGGAGAGACACTCTCGCACAAGAAAAAAGTACTCAGCGAACAGGAAGATGAACTCAAAAAGCTGGGCAGGGTTGTTCAGGCACAAAAAGAGAAGGTCTCTCTCGCTAAAAAGCGGTTCTCTAAAAAAAATGTCGGCAGACATGACAGCTCACTGAAAGAGAAGATCAACGGCGCTATCTTTACGGGCAAGGACAAAAACGACGGGCAGATGCTGCAGCGCACGCAGACCAAACAGCGTCACCTGAGTGAGAACATGGGCAAGCTCGCGAAAGAGTACGCCACAGGGATAAGCTTCGAGGGAGAGATCGCCAGACACAATTTCCCTGTAACGGTAGAGAACTCCTGCATCCCGCTTTTTGAGTCGACAGAACTCTGCTTCCCGAGGCTCTCAGTAGACGTCGGCGACAAAGTCGGTATCAGCGGCGACAACGGTGCGGGTAAGAGTACCTTTATACGCTATTTCGTGGAGACGGTGAACTTTCAGCACGACTATCTCTACATTCCCCAGGAGATCACCGACGAAGAGGCGCAGCAGCTTTTTGATGAGGTCAGCAGCCTGGGAAGCGAAGAGAAAGGCGAACTTTTCACCCTTGTACAGCGGCTGGGCTCCGACGCCAAAGCACTGCTCAACAGCAGCATTCCGAGTCCGGGCGAAGTGCGCAAGTTGCTTATCGCGCAGGGGCTCTTGAAACGCCCTTCTCTGATCATCCTCGATGAACCCACCAACCATATGGATCTTGACTCCATCGAGTCTCTGGAGGCCTCTTTAAAAGAGTACGCAGGGGCGTTGCTGTTCATCACGCATGACAGGACGTTTTTAGAGAACCTGAGTACGAAGCAGTGGCTTTTTGAAAAGAGTCAGGCGCATCGTTATGAGGTTCAGGAAGTCCTGTGAGAGCCGGTATTAACTCTTGTAGGTCTCTGTTTTACTAAAGAGCGACAGATAGATCCCGACTGCTATGAAGAGCGCTCCGATGATGTGGTAGGAGTGCAGCCTTTCATCTAAAAATATATAGGCCAACACCGCGCCGAAGAGCGGCATGAGGTGGGTGAACTGTCCTGTCTTGTTCGCCCCGAGCTCTTTGATGCCCTGATGCCAGAAGTAGTAGGAGAGGACGGAAGGGAAGATGGCGACGTAAAGAAATTGAGGGTAGTACTTTTCCAACAACCTTAGGTCGGTGGCCGGAGAGTAGTCCAGAAAACTGTAGATGATGATCAGCCAGAAGAGCCCCATGTAGACTGTGCCGGTAAAAAACTCGACATGACTGAGGTTTTTTGGCTTAAAGCGGACAAGTACCGAGTAGAGTGCCCAGCTGAGCGAAGAGGCGATAACCCAAAAGTCCCCGCTGTTTAAGGTGATGCTGCTCAAATTCAAGACCTCGCCTTTAATGATCAAAAAGATGACCCCGCATGTCGAAAGAAAAATACCGGCAGACTGCTTGAGGCTGACGTTGATCTTTAGAATAAAGTAAGAGAAGAGAAGGATCAGTACCGGCACGGACGAATTAATGAGCAAAGCGTTGGTCGCCGTAGTCGTCTGAAGACCGACATAGAGCAGGGTGTTGAAACCGGTGATCCCGAGAAGCGACAAAAGCGACAGTATGACAAAATGGCTTTTGAAGGCACCGAATATACCCTGAAAACTCCGTATAAAGATCGGCAGCATGAGTATAGCCGCACCGGACCAGCGGTAAATCGCCAGCTGCAGAGGGCCGACATCTTCGTGTATCGATCTTCCGATGATAAAGTTTCCGGACCAAAAGAGTACGCAGAGTACTAATAAAATAAAGACTGGAACGATAGATCCTTTAAATGAATAGAGGCAAAATTATATCGCAAGAAGTGGACATTCTGTCATTTGAAACAGAACGATCACATAGTTGTTAATATTTACTTTTGCCATCGTTGTTTGCCGGACAAAAATAAAATAGTAAAATAGGGTTCGGTGATATTTATACTGCATAAGAAAAAAGAGCAGTTGTTTGTATTGTAATTTGACGGTGTAAAGTTAGACGGTGAGATTTACTGTTGCATCAGTTTCGATGCTGAGTGTGTTTAAGAGGAGAGACGATGAACATAGAGCACAAACGCTGCGGCTGGGTCAAACTGAATGAACCAGTGTATGTCAGCTATCATGACGAGGAGTGGGGGAGGCCGCTGCATGACGACCGTGCGCTCTTTGAACTCTTCTGCTTAGAGACCCAGTCCGCCGGGCTGAGCTGGCTGACGGTACTTAAAAAGCGCCAAGGCTATCGCGAGGCCTTTGAGAACTTTGATCTCAAGAGAGTCGCCGGGTACGGTGAAAGCGACATCGACCGCATCATAGAGAGCGGACGGGTTATACGAAGCCGGCCGAAGCTCAAGGCCATCATCGACAATGCCAAAGGGTTTTTAGAGATCGTTGATGAATACGGCTCCATCGATAACTACTTTTGGAGTAAAGTCGGCGGCAAGCCCATCGTCAATGATGTCGCTGACTATAAAACGGCCATGACCACCTCGGTAATCTCCGATGAGGTGACCAAAGAGCTCAAAAACCGGGGGTTTAAATTTGTCGGCTCCGTGACCATCTACGCCTTTATGCAGGCATGCGGTATGGTGGACGACCACGAAAATGGCTGTTTCTGTAAAACAGTACTGTAAAGGTTGCTTATGAATCCTAAGAAAGTTATTCGAGAAAAGGTCGAAAAACTGACCGATCTTCCCAACATCGGGCCTGCACTGGCGAAAGACCTTCTCTTCATCGGTATAGAGTCGCCTGAAGAGCTTAAAGGCAAAGACCCGCGCGAACTATATAATAAATTATGTAGGAAGAGCGGTCAGCGCCATGACCCCTGTGTTCTCGATGTCTTTATGTCGGTAACCGACTTTATGAACGGCGGAGAACCCCGCGTATGGTGGGACTACACCAAAGAGCGAAAAGGGCTTGCGTAAACGCTCCGGTAAAACAGAGTAATGAGACTCATTTATCGGTCCTTTTAGGCAGCGTACCCTTTAAGCGGTTTTGAACGGTTTTTGCCAGAGTGCTTTATCCGCGGTACGAATGGTATGCATGATACAGCAGTGATTAAAACTTGTACTGCGCACCGATATAGAACAACCCGTTGACAGTCGTCAATACCGTTTCCTTTTCTGCACCGTTGTCATAGGCATTGTAGCCATAGTCCATCACAATATCATCGACATAGGCGACTCTGAACCCGAAACCGATAAGCTCTTTCGGTGCATACTCCAGACCGATACCAATGCGTATCGATGCCCCGTCGTCAATGTTGATTTTGTCCGTTGTACTTGAGCCGTTGACCTGCAGGTATCCGAGCCCCAACTGAGCGAAAGGACGTAGACCGTTGTCGAAGGTATACCCGCCATTGGCATAGACAGAGAAGGAGTTGGGGTCGGTTTTAAATGTCACTTGATTAGTCGTAGTCGTATTGGTTGCGGTGTCTGAAAAAGAGCCATAGTCGGTGTAAGCCGCTTCGACGCCCACAAATTTATTGAACTGATAACCGCCATACAAAATGTAACCCGTACTGGTGTCCGTCAGGCTGTCGCTGTTGTAAGCATAGGTGCCGTCGTAATAGTAGCCTTTGGAGAGAACAGAGGCGTGGGCACTTGAACCGCCGCCGGCACCCAGGTAGAAGCCGTCGACTTTTAATGAAGATGTAGCAGGCTCTTCCGCCATAACAGTAGCTCCAAACAACAATGCACCCAAACTATACGCTAAGACTATTTTTTTCATCTGTTCTTCCTTTTATGGTTCTATGATATTAATCTACACATTATGTAATGTGAGAAAATATTTTTGGACATTTGATGAGTATACATCAACAAAAATAATAAAAACTTAACTATCTATTACCGTTAGGTTACCGGTTTATGGGGTTGCCTATACAGGTTTCGATTTTCAGTATACAAAGCTAAGAAGAGCGCACTCTGCACCAATTCTATACAACACTGCCTGCAGAGAGTTCGGTTTTATAGTCTATAATTCGTTCATGGAACATCTATTACTCGCTATCTTTTTAACATTGACTATTGCGGCGGTATTGAGCATCGTTTTAAAACGGTTCGGCATTTCGCATATTATCGGCTATATTATGACCGGGACGATCATCAGTTATCTCTTCGGCTTTAACGGACTGAACATCGACACGCTCGACCTTGTCGGGGAGTTCGGTATCGTCTTTTTGATGTTCACCATCGGGCTGGAACTGAGCCTGCACAAGATCAAGAAGATGAAAGAGCTTCTGCTTGCCAACGGCCTGCTGCAGGTGGTGCTGAGCGTTGCCGTCATCTTTGCAATGGCCTTCTTCGTCTTCGGGCTTGACTTTAACACCTCTATTATCGTCTCGCTGGCCTTCTCGCTCTCTTCGACGGCGATCGTGCTTACCTACCTGAAACAGTCCAAAGACATCCTCACGCCGTACGGGCAGAAGTCCATGGGGATCCTTATTTTTCAGGACCTTGCGGTCATCCCTATCTTGCTGCTTATTACCTTCTTGTCCAACGACACCCTCTCTATCATTGAAGTGTTGACGAAAACAGTCCTGTCTGCGATCGTTGTGGTGGCGGTGATGTTTACGGTCGGTGAAAAGACGGTGAATGCCCTGTTGAAGTTTTCGGCCAAGACGGAGCTTGAAGAGCTCTTCCTGGGTTCGGTCTTTGCCATAGTCCTTGGGGCATCCCTGATGGCGCATGAGATGGGCTTTACCTATTCGCTGGGCGCCTTCATCGCGGGGATGATCATTGCCGACACCGACTACAATGTCAAGGTCGAATCGGACATTGCCAGTTATAAAGACCTGCTTCTGGGCGTCTTTTTCTTCAGTGTCGGTACGAAGATCGATGTTGTCTACTTTATGGAGAACATCCATATTATCTTTTTGGTCTTTGTGCTGGTCATGCTCTTTAAGTCGGTCGTCATCTACGCCATTATCAGACGTAACTCCGACAAAAACACCTCGGCCAAGACCGCACTGGCACTGGCACAGGTCGGAGAGTTCTCGTTTGCGATCTTCGCACTGGCCGGTTCGCAGGGGCTCATTACCAAAGAGACGGCGAGTTTTCTTATCCTGGTGAGTGTCATCTCTATGATCCTGACGCCGTTCGTCGTTAACAACATCTATAAGCTCTCCTCCTACTTTGAAAAAGAGTTCTACGAAGCCGATGTCATCACCCCTATCGGTCTGAGAGACCATATCGTGGTCGCCGGCTTCTCCATGCTCGGAAAGATCGTCGCGAAAGATCTGAAAGAGAAAGGGGTTGCGTTCGTTATTATTTCGGACAACCTCAAACATGTTCTTTTGGCCAGAAAGCTGGGCTACATGGCGTATTTCGGCCACCTGAACAAGCTGCCGGTTTTGGAGTCTCTGATGGTTGACGAGGCAAAAGCGGTTATTCTGACCGTCAACAGCGAACACAACAAGCGCCTCATCGGTGAAGCGATCCGAAACTTTTCGGAGAAGACCAATATCGTTATGAAGATAAACAGTGTTGATGAGCGAAAGCATATGCGCGACTTACCGGGCGTGGTCTTTGTCGATGCCAGTTTCGAGATGTCACATCTGCTGGTCAACCGCGCGATAGATAACAAGGCTTGATCGTGTCGTTATATATAGGAGTATAGAGAGGCAAGCAATTCAAATATATTAAAATTAGTTATTTAAGGTTCGGTAATGCATAGTCTTTCATGCATTGACTATCGAGGCTCGTTTGTAGAGACTTTAGTTGATGTACAACATACAAGGAAATGAACAGTACGTTACGAACCCATCTCGGTTGGTGAATGGGTCATCACATTGATTTTATTCGCAATTCCAATTGTCAACATCATAATGCTGTTTATCTGGGCGTTTAGCTCAGGTACACATCCAAGTAAAGCAAATTTCGCCAAAGCCTACTTGCTTTTGATAGCTGCTTTTATAGCTCTATATGTGGTACTGTTTGTCATTATCGGAATAGGCGCAACGCCTCAAAGCTTTTAGATCACTCTATCGCTGTATTTAACGATGTTCTAACACGTCTACGCAGAGCGGTCGTTGTGGAACATACCTCTTACCTGGTAGTTTTTCAACTTCGCCAGGTGCGGAAAAAACTCTTTTTTCGTGCTGTCTTGCAGCATCTTTATCTTACAAAATTCCAGGGCTTCGTCAATGTTAAACTGCAGACCATGTTCATAACCGGGGTCTTTTTTACACGTTACCGGGGAGTTGGTACTTAACCATTGGCATAAGCGTGTTGTTAACTCCCGGCCCAGCACCGTTTCGACGTTTTGTGATGATATAAACATGATAACCCTCTGTTTTTGAGCGTAGTCTATACAGCTTCTGTTGCGGCAAAGATACTGAATCATCACGCTTGGATTACAAGAGAGAAGGAGGTATTAACGGGGTTTGATCCAGAAGGTTATGTCAGACTATAAAAACTCGACACAGTTCCTGCCGCGCTCTTTTGTCGCATAGAGCGCCTTGTCTGCTCTTTGGATAATACTGTCTTTGGTGTCGCCGTCTTGGTAGAGAGTGACACCGAAACTTGCCGTTTTTGTTCCGACTGTTTTAAAATGATGGTTTGCGATCCTCTGACGAAGCCCTTCAGCCAATTTCAACATCTCGTCCCGGTCAGTCTCCAGGTAGATCATGATGAACTCTTCACCGCCCCAGCGTACAGCTCTGTCGGTTGAACGCAGGTGTTCCATAATAAGTTCGCCTACTTCTATCAGCGTCTCGTCACCGACCTGGTGCCCATAGGTGTCATTGACCTCTTTAAAATAGTCAAGATCCATGATGATCAGACCGAAGCGATGTCCGAAACGCCGGCTTCGGTCTAATTCGTCCTGGAGTATTTCATCGAGTTTGATCCGGTTGTACAAGCCGGTCAGGCGGTCAGTCGCCGCCAACTGCTCGAGCTGTTGATGCTGCCGGAATACAGCAATATTGGACTTTTCCAGCAGATAGGCGGCCAGGAAGCCGAAAGAGAATGACGCAAGCATCCAGAAACAGTGCATAATGAGCTTTTCAGGGGTGAGTGACAGGTAGAAGTAGGTCGCAAAAAAAACGACTGCAGCTGTCGCCAAAGCACTTATAGTGGCATGGCGTAAACGTAAGCCGGAGACAGTGAAGATCCAAAAGAGTATGAGGTATATCTCTGTTAAATGGAGGGAAGGATGCTCGATTCTTGCGACAATGAACATATTGCCGATGGCAGCACCTATTGGTGCGACGGTCAATAGAAACAGTGTCAGTTTTGATGACTCTTTTCTATAGGTCGAGAGGCTTATCAGAAAGAGTGCGGGGGCCATGATATAGAGATGCAGTATAACCATCAAGGGGACTATGTCGCCGTGTGCGACATATGGGTCCAGCTGTGACGCAACGATATAGAGCATTCCTGTCAACACACAGACCGCACGGATCTGCGTCTCTCTAGAGCGTGCCATCCACCGGTCGAGTTTCCGTTTCATGATCTTGTTATGAAAATCAATGCTGCGCACGGATGCGGCACTGCCTGTTTGTTGGCCCGAGATAAAATCTCCCTTTTAGGTGCTGATGGTGGATAGCGATCATCAGCGGATTGAGAAAAACTATATATTCGACTATTCTATCGCAAAAGATGTAAACATAGTGCGGACTCTAATTTCGACAGGTCTGTTTGTAACACGCCAATGGCGTCTTTAAATAAGGTTTGGTAGGAGTTTGGTTATACTAAAAATAAGACGATTACATATGTATAAAAAGTAGAACAGTTATAACGTAGCTCAATTACAGGTGCTTTTATGAATGAAATAGAAATAGGCGAACTGCTCCTCTCACTCTCTCTCGTTTTTGCGCTGACGTATCTGTTGGGGTATGCTCTTTCAAAGTTTCGCATACCGACCATCTTGGCGGCACTTTTTGTCGGAATGGCACTGAGTTACACCCCTTTTTCTACCTTTGTCTACTCCATTGCAGCCTTTGAAAGTACGTTTAGTTTCCTTGCAGAGCTTGGTGTCCTTTTTTTACTTTTTTATATCGGGCTTCAGATCGAACTGGGGGAAATGAGAAGGTCCAGTTCAGACATTATCTGGCTGACCGTTTTGAACACGGCTATTCCGTTTGTCTTTGGCTTCATTGCTATGCTTGCCTATGGTTACGGCTGGATCATTGCGCTGGTCATAGGTATGACCCGTATGCCGACAGCCGAAGCGGTCATCGTACCGATTCTTGATGAGTTCAGGATGATCAGGACAAGAGTCGGTACCTTTATCATAGGCGCCGGCGTACTTGATGACATCATCGAAGTCGTTTTAGTCGGTATCGTCTCCATCTGGATAGGAACAAAGGCCGGAGAGAGCCATGGAGGGATAGCCCCTCTACTTGCCGGGATGTCAGCCTTCATGTTGATCTCCTGGCTCTTTTACAGGTGGCTGCCGCGCCTTATTCAGTACTACAAGCCTGAGAACCTGAGCACTTTGATGATCTTTTCGCTTGTTGTTGTGTTCGGGTTCGGCGGGTTAGGCGAATACGTTGGACTGGGCATGGTCGTCGGTGCTATCGTCGCCGGTGTCATCATGCGTCCTCTGTTCGATTCTGATGAACAAAAAGGGGAGTTGCTCTCCAAGACAACGCAAACCCTGAGTTACGGGTTTTTTGGCGTTCTCTTCTTCTTCTGGGTCGGTTTCAATGCCGACATGCAAGGCTTTTTGGCAGAGCCTCTTTTGGCTATTGTGCTCTATCTTGCGGGAACAGTCGGAAAACTTGTCGGTGTCCTGCTGATGGTACCGATGAAGAAAATGCGTTTTAAAGAGGCTCTTGTCGTCGGAATCGGTCTGGATGCCAGGTTGACAACGGAGATCATCGTCGCACAACTGCTTTTCAGTGCGGAGATCATCGACTTGAAACTTTTTACGGCACTTGTGGCGGCATCATCATTTACGGCCATCACGGTGCCGCTGCTCTTCGCATTTCTGATCCGTTATTGGGGCAAAGAGGTCTGTAATGAAAAACAGTAGTCAATGGCAGCGTGAGGATGTTACCGATCTTCTCCGGAGATTGGAAAGTGATGTCAAAACCGGTCTGAACGAAAAAGAGGCTCTTGAAAGAGTCGGTGAGTTCGGCACCAATGAACTGGTACGCATCGACAGATCGCCATGGTACAGGCTCTTTTTACGTCAATTTACCGACATCCTTATCCTTATACTCTTCGCGGCGGCAGCGATCTCTCTGGCTATTGGTGAGATAGGTGACGCGGTCACCATACTGGTCATCATCATTTTGAACGGTCTGCTTGGATTTATACAGGAATATAAGGCTGAAACAGCTATTGAATCCCTCCGTAAAATGCTCTATCCGACCTGTAAAGTCATACGCGACTCCAAAGAAAAGATCATCGATGCAAAAATGCTTGTTCCCGGTGATATTGTTATACTGGAGATCGGAGACAAGGTTCCCGCTGACGTGAGAGTTATAGAGAGTTTTAATATCAAAATCGATGAGTCCTCCCTGACAGGAGAATCGGTCTCAGTCTTTAAAAACGGCACTGCGGCTGATGAAGGAACGCCGTACTCAGAAGCGAGCAATATGGCCTGGATGGGAACGGTGGTCGTCAACGGTCGGGGCAGGGGTGTTGTCGTAGAGACCGGGATGAAGACCCAGTTCGGGGAAATCGCATATATGACACAAAGTGTCAAAGCCGAAGAGACACCTCTGCAGAAACGACTTGCTGTTTTAGGCAAAAAGCTCGGCATATACTCCGTCGCGATCTCCATTCTGGTCGCAGTCGTCGGGTGGCTGCTTGGCAAAGATCTGCTCGAGATGTTCTTAACCGGTGTCGCACTGGCTGTCGCAGTCGTACCCGAGGGGCTGCCGGCAGTCGTAACGATCACGCTGGCACTGGGTATCAAGGCAATGGCGAAACAAAACGCACTGCTTAGACGTTTGCAGGCGGCAGAGACGCTTGGCGCCGCGACGACAATCTGTACCGACAAGACCGGAACGCTGACCCAAAACCAGATGACGGTGAAAACGATCTGGCTCCCTTCGGAAGAGATAGCGGTGACAGGAAGCGGCTATGACCCTGCCGGACATTTTGAAATAGCGGGCGCTCAGATCGATCATAACGCGTATCCCGAGCTGATGTTGCTTCTAAAAGCGGGCTTGCTCTGCAATCATGCCGCGGTGCAGAAGAGCGGCGAGGACTGGGAGTCGATAGGTGAACCGACGGAAGCGGCCTTGATCAGCGTTGCCTACAAAGCCAGGCTCACCATAGATATAAACAATGTGACGAAGAATGAGTTCTCTTTTAACTCCGAACGTAAGCGGATGAGCGTCATCATCTCTGAAAACGGGCAGTTGACCGCCTATGTTAAAGGTGCGCCTGAAGTCATCATAGAGAGAAGTACGCATATCTTAAAAGATACCGGAGTCTGTTCGCTGGAGGAGGGTGATAAAAAGAGGGTAGTGGAGGCGTATAAGAGTATGGCGAAAAGCGGTTTACGGACGCTGGCTATGGCTTATCGTGAGCTGCCGAGGGAGGTAACGCTTTCGGATGAGAGTGTGGAAACTGACCTTGTCTTGCTTGGTGTCGTCGGCATTATCGACCCGCCGCACGAAGAGGTGCCCGAAGCTGTCCGTATGGCTAAAACGGCCGGTATCAAGGTCATTATGATCACAGGGGACAGTCCCGACACGGCGGTCTCTATCGCGACCTCCATCGGTCTTGAAACGGAGCGGGCCATAACATCGCATGAACTGTCGCAGATGAGTGATGATACACTGGCTGTTGCGTTAAAAGGCAAGGTGCTCTTTGCAAGAGCGAAACCCGAAGACAAACTTAGGATCGTCAAGATATTAAAAAATCAAAAGGAGATCGTTGCGATGACCGGCGACGGCGTCAATGATGCCCCGGCGCTTAAAGAGGCCAATATCGGTATCGCTATGGGTAAAAAAGGGACGGATGTCGCCAAGAGCGCTGCCGATATGGTGCTGGCAGATGACAACTTCGCCTCCATTATCAATGCTGTCAGGGAGGGAAGGCGCGAATATGACAACATCAAGAAGTTCGTGCAGTATCTTATGGCCTCCAACAGCGGAGAGGTGATCGCTATCTTTGTCAATGTCCTGCTTGGCGGTCCGTTGATCCTGATCCCTGTTCAGATACTCTGGATGAACCTGGTTACCGACGGCATGACGGCCATCGCACTCGGTGTCGAACCTGCTGAAAAAGGGATCATGAAACGCTCTCCAAGAGCGATGAATGAACCGATCCTCGATCGCTACGGCATCATGATGATAGCTGCCTTGGGAAGCTATGTCGGACTTGTAACCCTATGGCTCTTCCATCACTACCTTGAGCAACCAGGAGACAATAATATCCTGCTGGCGCAGACGGTCGCTTTTACGGGCATCATTATTCTGGAGAAGATGATCGTCCTCAATTTCCGCTCACTGCGCGAACCGATCAACATGATAGGCTTCTTCACCAACAAGTGGCTTTGGGCGGCGATCGCATTCACGATAGCTCTGCAGGCGTGTGCTGTTTATGTGCCGTTTTTACAAGAGGCGCTGCATACTACGGCAATGGGTTGGGAAGATTGGGCACTAATTATCATCGTGGCACTGCCGATTTTTGTCATCACCGAGCTTTACAAATGGATAAAGACGCGATAGTGTTAGGTCTGTTTGGGATAGGGTGTTACAATATGCGAAATGTTTAAAGGAAGTTATATGCGGTTTCTGTTTTTAATTTGTATTACATCACTTGCTCTTTTTGCCAGCGATACGGTTGAGTTCTTCAATAAAAGTGCTGAGAACAAGGTCTTATGCCGGGTCGGGCAGTACTCCTATAAAGTAGTGTCGCAGAAAAATGCTGTGATCGAGAGTATGCATGAGCATCAGTTCTTTAAACTTAAAGATGAAAATCTCTATTTTCTGACGACGGGATGCCAGGAACTTGACGGACAGAAACCGCACATTATGTTTTAGAACTTATTGCGACCTGGTATGATTAATATCGGGGCATAAGAGTTGATCGCCATAGCGCGCTTCTCTCCACTTGTCGGGTTTGGTCTCCACTTTATTCTTAATCGGCTTTGAAATTCGCGGCACGGCTGTAGAAGAGGGTTTATAATTCGTGAATAATCTAGTATAATTGCGCGAACAAACACTATGTAAAAGGCCAAAATTATGTCAACTTACGTTTTCGGACACACCAATCCAGATTCTGATTCTATTGTCGGGGCGATCTCCCTCTCATACTTAAAAAACCAGCTGGGTGAGGATTGTGTACCTACACGTCAAGGCAAGATCTCTGCAGAGACAGAGTTCATCTTAAACAAATTTGGCGGGACTGTCCCTGAACTGAAGACCTCATATGCGGGTGAGAACGTCTATATTATCGACTACTCCGACTATGGACAGGCTCCGGAAGATATTAAAGAGGCTACGATCCTTGGTATTGTAGACCACCATAAACTCGGTGACATCATCACATCGACACCGCTGGAGTGCTGGATCAGACCTGTAGGCTGCTCCAATACCGTCGTTTACGAGATGTACAAGTCGTTCGACGTAGAGATCCCTAAAAACATCGCCGGGATGATGATGATGGCGATCTTGAGCGACACGGTGATCTTTAAGTCGCCGACATGTACCAAGGTCGACACCAAAGCCGTTAAAGAGCTGGCAAAGATCGCCGGTGTTGAAGATTACAAAGCCCTTGCCATGGAGATGTTCATTGTCAAGTCGGGTGTAGAAGGTTCGTCTGCAAGAGAACTGAACACACGCGACTACAAGCCGTTCGATATGAACGGTAAGAAGGTCGGTGTGAACCAGCTGGAGATGATCGACATCAGTGCACTTGATGACAAAAAAGAGATGCTCTTTGACGATATGCAGAAGATGAAAGAAGAAGATGGTCTCCATACGATGATGGTCCTGTTGACCGACATCATGAAAGAGGGCTCCCAGGTCCTTGTTTTGAGTGATGAACCCGAAAAGATCGAAAAAGGGCTCGACATTAAACTCGAAAACAACCAAGCCTGGATGCCCGGCGTTCTCAGCCGTAAAAAACAGATCATTCCTTTTATTCAACCGCAATTCTAACCGCTTTTTATCCCGGGGTGTCCGGGATAACTTCTACATAATCAGTTTTACCATCACTTTAAAGGCTCAACAATGGCAGACAAGACATTTATCAAAGGTAAAGACCTTGATTTAGAGTCAACAATAGAGACAATGCATTCCAAGTTAAAAACCTGGGAGATCGAAGTCGAAGAGGTCTCCTGGTTGAACCCGGTTCCCTATGTCCACTCGCTGCATATTCACGACAAGAGCTGCGGCCTGATGTTTACGAACGGCAAGGGTGCTACGGTCAAGTCCTGTCTGGCCAGTGCACTGGGAGAGTTCTTTGAACGTTTGAGCTGCAACTACTTTTTTGCCGACTACTATCTGGGTGAAGAGATCAGCAGCGGCGACTTTGTGCATTACCCTAACGAAAAGTGGTTCGTCAACGAAGAGGACGAAGATGAGATGCCGGAGGGGCTGTTGGATGAAGAGCTTTGGGACTTTTACGATCCCGACGGCGATCTTGACCCCGAGGAGATCTTTGACTTCAACTCGGGCGTAGGTGAACGCGGTATCTGCGCACTGCCGTTCGTGCGTCAAAGCGACAACGAGACGATCTATTTTCCGGTCAACTTCATCGGCAACCTCTATGTCAGTAACGGGATGGCTGCCGGAAACAGTGCAAACGAGGCCAGAGTGCAGGCCCTCTCTGAGATCTGTGAACGTTACGTCAAAAACAGGGTCATCGCCGAAGGGATAAGTCTGCCTGAGATCCCGCATGCGGTCCTTGCCCGTTTTCCCCATATTGAAGCCTCTATTATTCAGCTCCAGGAACACGGTTTTAACCTGCGCGTAGCCGACGCCTCGCTCGGCGGTGTTTTTCCGGTCATCAGCGTTACGCTAATGAACCCTGCAGCGGGGACGGTCCTCGCGTCGTTCGGTGCGCACCCCTGTTTCGAAGTGGCTCTTGAACGAACGGTAACCGAACTTTTACAGGGGCGCGGATTGGAGCAGACCGATGACTTTAAGGTCCCCTCGTTCAACCTTAACGAAGTCGCGGAGAGCCATAACCTTGTTGAACATTTCATCAACTCGACAGGGCTCCTCTCGTATGATTTTTTCAAAAAAGAGGCGGATTACGAGTTTGTCGAGTGGAACCATGATGCGGCAACGGGAAGCGAGTTTGACTACCTCTGTACGCTCCTGCATGAGCAAGATCATGAGATCTATATCGCAGACTATCAGCATCTTGACGTCTATACCTGCCGTATTCTTGTGCCGGGTATGTCGGAGATCTATCCGGTTGAAGAGCTTGCCTGGAGCAACAACAACGAAGGTGCCCACTACCGGGAGTATCTTCTTTCGTTGAGCGAACTTGGCGCTGACGGCTGGGCCAGTGTTTTGGAAAACCTTGAAGACGAAGGGTTGCAAGATACCATGATGGTAGCCGAATTTATCGGTATCGCTCCCGATGCCGGTACAAGATGGGCTTCACTGCAGGTCGGTACGCTTAAGGGAATGTTGGCGCTGGCGCTTCAGGAGTACGACAAAGCGATGGAGTGGAACAGCTGGTCGCTGCACATCGGTGAGTTGAGTCAGCAAGAGCGAAAACATCATCACTGTATTCAGGCACTGCTTGAGATCGTAATCGATGATGAGAAGAGTTACGGGGCATACAGAGAGAGCCTGGAGCTCTTGTACGGTGCTCAGACGCTTCGGGAGTGTGTTGACCTTGTTCAGGGCAATACGCAGTTCCACGGTCTTCATTTCCCGGGTCTGAGTCTGGAGGGATTTACGACACACCAAGCGCTCCTTGACGGGTATAAAAAACTGCACAAAGCAAAACAGAAAAATTGGAGATAAGATGAGCGATGAACATAAGAACAATCCGCTGCATGGTGTTACACTCAAAGTCATACTCGAAGCGCTGGTCGAACATTACGGCTGGAAAGAGCTCTCAAACTATGTGGAGATACGCTGTTTCTATAATGACCCCTCTATAAATTCCAGTCTGAAGTTTTTGCGAAAAACACCGTGGGCAAGGAAAAAAGTGGAAGATCTCTATGTCGATATGGTTAAAAGTGCTGCTAAAGAGCGGTAGGGTAGCAAGAGGGGCGGTTTCCCCCTTTTTATGATCGGTTATTTTCCGAACAGTTTGCCGAAGACACCGAATATATTTTTAAACTTCTTTTGATGAAGATCCTCAACGAAATCGGCATAATCACGAAAACCGTCGTTGTGCAGTTTCAGTTCAAGAAACATCTCCGCATCTTTTTCCCCTTTAGTCTTCTCCAGATCGATCAACTTCTCATAAAGCGATTCGACGTCAGACAACACTTTTTTGGGTACCGGGTAGCGGTTGGAGCGAAAGCCGCGAAGCTCTTTTTGTTTGTTGAAAAGAGGTTTGTACTCGGAATAGACCCAGTAGTACTTGCCGTCTTTCCGTCGGTTCTTGACGATCGCTTTATAATCTTTCCCCTGATTTTGTGCATCCCAAAGCAATTTGAATACGGTTTTAGGCATATGCGGGTGGCGGACGATATTGTGTGAAGCGCCTACGAGCTCCTCCTCTTTATAACCAGACAGCTCGACAAAATAGTCGTTGATATAGACGATCTTTCCTTTTGTGTCTGTTTCTGAGAGAATCTCTCGCTTTGAATCAACTTTTACTTCAATATCCAGTGGGCCTAATGCCATTCATATCCTTCGGTCTTAAAATTATTGGAGTGCAATAGTACTCTTAATTATTTAAGCACATCTTAATTTTGTACTCCTTTTAAGCCCGTGTACACGGGGGTTTGTGGTGGTTTTAATTGAAGTTTTATCCTCTTTGTATTTTTATTGATGCAATATGGATTTTCAGAGTTAGATGATAGAATGCAGTTTCATTAATAAACAGGAAACATTGTTGATACATAAAGTCAAAAAATATGCCACGACCAACACCTTGGTTCTTCTGGGAATAGGGCTCGGCCTTCTCTTCGGGATCTACTTTCCGGAACTCGCCCTCAAACAGAAGCTGATCGGTTCCGCCTTTATCGCTTTTTTAAAGATGCTGGTGGTACCGCTGGTCTTTGCGAGTATCTATACGGCTATTTTAGGTCTGGGCTCGCTGCACCATCTTAAGAGCATTGGCGGTCGTACTATCGGGTTGTATGTCTTGACAACGGCGCTGGCCGTTTTGGCCGCACTTGTTGCGATGAACATCTTTTCTATCGGTGAACCGGTCAGCAGTGCCGGACTCGCTTTTGAAAAGGCATCGACCATCGCGCCGTTCTCGTTTCAGGCGATGATACTGAGTTTCATCCCGACCAATATTTTTAGCGCTTTAAGCAATGGTTCGATGATGCAGATCATTGTCTTTGCCACTCTTTTCGGTGTGGCTTCGCTGTATCTGAAGGAGGAAGAGAAGACTTCTCTGAACCGATTTTTTACCGCAGTCAGTAACGTTATGTTGAAGATGGCGGAGTGGGTCATTTTGTTGACACCGATCGGTGTTTTCAGTCTTATCTCCTACGTCATAGCCGATCAGGGGATCGATGTTGTTTTGGATCTCTGGTCTTATATTTTGCTGGTCGTGGGCGTCATTCTCTTTCACGGCATCATCACCCTGCCGACTGTCCTGGCTTTTTTCGGCCGTGTCAATCCCTACCGTTATCTCTCCGACGTACGCGAAGCACCTATTATGGCCTTTTCAACAGCCTCTTCTGCAGCGACCCTGCCGGTGTCAATGCGCGTGGTGGAGGAGATGGGTGATGTCGACACCAAGACCGCCTCTTTTGTCCTGCCGCTCGGGGCAACAGTCTCTATGGACGGTACGGCCGCCTACCTGACCGTCGCTGTACTCTACATCGCCAACCTAGCGGGCGTCGCTCTGAGTCTGGGTGATCAGATACTTCTAGGGATCACCGTGGTGGCTTTGAGTGTGGGTGTCGCAGCGCTGCCGAGTGCCTCACTTGTGATGATGGTCGTTATCTTGAACCAGCTTGGACTGCCGGTTGAGTATATCGCCGTCGTCGTTGCCGTCGACCGCATTTTAGATATGTGCCGCACCTCGCTGAACGTCACTTCGGACCTGGTGGTGGCCAAGATCGTCGACCAGTATGAAAAGAGACGTGTTTAACGGTGATGCAGATAGAAGTACTTTATGAGAACAGCGCCTTTGCAGTTGTCGACAAGCCGGCCGGTCTGAACTTTCACAGTGAAGAGGAGGCCGGTCTGGTCGTCTTGACAAAAGAGCTGTTGCAGCTTGAAGAGCTCTACCCGCTTCATCGTCTCGACAAGATGACCTCAGGCCTTGTCCTGTTCGGCAAGACAAAAGAGGCCGCCCAGTGCTTTGGAAAGATGTTTGAAGCGCGAGAAGTAGAGAAGTACTACCTTGCGATCTCTCTGCGCAAACCCAAGAAGAAGCAGGGGTGGGTCAAAGGGGACATGCAGAGTGCCCGCCGTGGCGATTGGATGCTGCTGACGACCAGGAACAATCTCGCTGTTACCCAGTTCCATTCGACGGCCCTGCGCGAAGGTGAACGCGGTTTTTTAGTCAAGCCACATACCGGCAAGACCCACCAGATACGCGTTGCACTTAAAAGTCTCGGCTCGCCGATCGCCGGTGACCTTCGATATGCCAGAAGCGAAGAGGCCAAAAAAGAGGAACGCGGCTACCTGCACGCCTATGCGCTGCGTTTCAACTATGACGGTGAATGCTACACCTTTGTTCAGCCGCCCGGAGAGGGCGAACGTTTTCTGAGTGATTCATTTCATGATACACTGTCACAAAAGTGGTCAAGACCATGGGAACTTTTTTAGGAGCGTAAGGATGAAAGCTATAGACAAGGTCTTACACAAAGATGAGTCGGTACTCGTCGCAGCAGAGATCTCCAAAACCTTCTATAACGGTATCGTCTCGCTCTATGCTCTGGGTGCACTGCTGCTCTTTTTGGGCTATGAGTATGAGATTGGGGTGATCGGGCTCGTGCTTATAATCCGGACATTCTATATGCATATGAATGAGATACGTGAGAAAAAACACTATCACTGTCTTTTGACGGAAGAGCGTATCATTATCTTAAAAGGTTTCAAAAAACGGGAGATCTTTCCCATACCGCTTGAAGAGATCAGGACCATCTACATCAAGCCTATCAATGAACGTTTTAAACATATTGTCGATGTGGGGACACTGGAGGTGATCACGACATCGGGCGGACGCTATGTGATCAGCCATATCAAGAAGCCTTACGCTTATCACCGCGCTATTATCGGCGATATCGTCAGTGCGACAAGCTACAACAACCGTGAATTGAAAAAAGGGGTGGTCACCCCGATTCAGGCTGACTCGAAAAATGTAAAAGGTTAAATACTTTTTAAACGCTTTCAGCGTTTTTATTATTGACCCGTTGTGAACGGTTTATGAGGTAAACACCAAAGAGTGTGACCGTTCCGCCGACGACAACATGCAACTCCACATTCTCTCCCAAAAGAAAATAACTGGTGACCAGTGCAAACAGCGGCACTAAAAACATATAGGAACTGGCCTGTGAAGAGCCGAGCTTCCCCGAGGCAACAAAATAGATAGTGGTTGCAACAGTCTGTCCGAAAACAGCGAGGTAGAGCAGAGCAGCCCAAAAAGAAGCCCCTTCGTCCGATACCGCCATAATGTTATAGGGGTAGGCGATAAAAAAGAAGATGATCGTGGCAAAGATCGCGATGAAAAAGCTGTAATGCACAGGATGGATAACAGCGTGCGATCGTTGCGAGATCAACGTTAACACGGCCCAGTCTACGGCGCAGAGAAAAAAGTAGAACTCGGCACCGTTAAGGTCGCCGATGAGCTCGGTGACCTGCAGCATGATGAGACCCCCGATAAACCCGATAAGAAGACCAATGATCTGCATTTTGGGCGGATGTTTACGAAAGAGCAGTGAGACCAGCATAAAGGTGAGGACCGGCGAGAGGGTAGTGATGATGACGCCGCCGCTGCCGGCAAAGCCTTTTTGTACCCCTATAAATGCAAAGACCATGAAGAGAACATTTAAAACGGCACTCGGCAAAATGTATTTAAGCGCCTCTCTTCTGAGTATGAGCGGTTTTTTGATAAAAAAGAGCACCGGTATAAACGCGAAGATCATCAAGAAAAAGCGCCAGAAGGAGACCACTTCAAGCGGCAGCGAGTAGGTCAGAACCTTAAGCGCAGGCCAGCCTGCTCCCCAGAGGAACATGGCAAAGATGAGTAGGTAGCTGAAATGTTTTGCCTGCATAAAAGTTCTTTGGTGATAGAGGTGGATTTTGGGTGAGATTATAGCGCTATTATCTTCCTATCTGCATTACAGAGAAGAGAAAAACATGTGCCGGTTGTCAGACGGCACTGTTGTGAACATACTCTTGCGTGATCGCAAACTCTTCGCAGGGTTTGATAATACCGTACAAAGCCAGATCACGGCCGTGAATGTGCCTGATAGAGGCACCCTGTTCTGTTACGAAGATAAAGGTCTCATGATGGTGGTCGCACTTTTTGACATACTTTGAATAGATGACATAAGTAGCATCTTTCAATTCCGGAAAACGCTCCAGAACAGCTTCAAACTTTTTAGCTGCATTGTTGATACGCCGGATCTCAAGCAGGTCGTTCTGTATAGAATCCTGCAATACAGGGAGTAGGTCAGGAACCAACTCTTGCAAGTTTTCATATTTGACGATGTGTTGCATAACGCCCTCCTTATAATGTACTCATCATAAAGAGTGTTAGAGTAAAAAGAGGTAAGAATTTTAAGTTAGGTCGATTTTTTATGTTACTAAGATTATCTGTTTATAATATAGGCTCAATAATCGAAAACAGAGCATCTATGAAAAAATATCTGATCTATCTTATACTGGTCATCAACCTCTGCGCATCAGAGATCCAAACAGGTGCAGAGAAGGTGTCGGTCTATCTTCCTCTTCTCAAAAGCAAGCGCGTTGCTGTGGTCGTCAACCCCTCATCAAGGGTTAAAGAACAGCATCTGGTCGATCTGCTGATAGAGCATAACGTCAGCATCAAAACGATCTTTGCACCCGAACACGGGTTTCGGGGTCAGGCAGATGCGGGCGAACATGTCAAAGACGGCTTTGACACAAAGAGCGGTCTGCCCATTATCTCCCTCTACGGCAAACATAAAAAGCCGACGCCCGAGGATCTGAAAGGTGTTGACACGATTGTTTTTGATATTCAGGATGTAGGGGTGCGGTTTTATACCTACCTGTCAACACTTCACTATCTCTTAGAGTCCGCCGCTGAGAACAACCTTTCTGTCATTGTTCTCGACCGTCCCAATCCTAACGCGAACCGCATCGACGGCCCGATGCTCAAAAAAGGTTTCAGCTCGTTTGTGGGGCTGCATCCGGTACCTCTGCTCTATGGGATGACGATCGGCGAATATGCCAAGATGATCAACGGTGAGGGGTGGCTTAAGGATGGCGTCAAGGCCGATCTGACGGTTATCGGTCTGAACAACTATAGACACAGCGACTTCTACCACCTGCCGGTCAAACCCTCTCCAAACCTGCCGAACGATCTCTCTGTTGCTCTTTATCCTTCATTGGCACTGTTTGAAGGAACCGTCATTTCAGCAGGCCGGGGGACGGAGAAGCAGTTTCAGCTCTATGGTGCACCTGCGTACACTAAAAAGGAGTTCTCTTTCGTACCTGTTTCAAAAGAGGGCGCCAAGTACCCTAAACATAAGGGTGTGGTCTGCTATGGGGTGGACTTAAGCGCTGTCTCCCTGGCGTCGGCTCAAAACGACGGCAAGATGGATCTGGACTACCTGTTAGATGCCTATGCTCATTACAAAGATAAAGAGAACTTCTTTCTGAAAAACAACTTTTTTGACCGATTGGTCGGCAGTGACGAACTGCGCCGTCAAGTGACAGCCGGTGCAAGTGAAAAAGAGATCCGGGCGGGATGGGAAGCAGATCTGGTAAAATTTCGGACCACACGCAGGGAGTATCTGCTTTATCCTTAGAGTCATAAGATTGTTGCGATAAAATAAGTGACTTATGAAAATTCAGTAACAGCGTCAGGGAGTGTAATGGAGTCAAGTTTCGCCACTATAGATTGGATCGTTTTTGTCTCCTATTTCGCCGTGCTTATTGTCAGCTCTGTTCTTCTCAGCCGGACAAAGATAGAGAACTCCCGTGATTATTTTGTCGGCGGAAACAGTGTCCCTATGTGGGCGGTGGCCATCTCTGTTCTGGCAACGACCCAGTCCGCCGCTACTTTTTTGGGCGGACCGGAATATGCCTACAAGCATGACCTCACTTTTTTAGGATTTTACCTCTCCGCTTTTCTCGGTGTCCTCTTTGTCGCAAAAGTGCTGATTCCCCGTTTTTACGCTATTAAGGCTGTGACGGTCTATGAACTGTTGGAGACGCGTTACGGTGTATCGGCCAAAAAAAATGCAGGTGTCATGTTCCTGATCGGCCGTCTTTTTGCCAGCGGCGCGCGTCTCTACATCGGTGCCCTGGCCATCTCGATGATCTTGTTTATGGACATTGAAGCATCCCATGTTGCACTTTCGATCATCATCTTGGTGCTTGGTGCCTTGGCGTACACCTATTTCGGCGGGGTGAAGTCGGTGATCTACAGTGACATCATTCAGGCGGTCACCTACATCGGTGCGGCACTGGTCGTCCTTTTTTATCTCTACAGTACGCTCCATGGTGACTTCAGTACCATCGTCAACACGCTTGCAGCCGATAACAAGTTCAAACTTCTGGACTTTACGTGGGACTTCTCGTCAGCAAGCAACTTTAACGTCTGGGGATTGATGACAGGGTGGTTCCTGCTCAACATCGCCGCTTATGGACTGGACCAGGATATGACCCAGCGCGTACTCTCCTGCAAAGATAAAAAAGAGGGAGAACGGGCCATCGTCATCTCGGTCTTGATGACGGTCCCCGTGGTCGTGCTCTTTCTCTTTATCGGTCTGCTGCTCTATCTTTTTTACAACCACCCCGAGCTCTCTGCAGTCAGCGGCGTCGTCGAGCAGCAGTTTGTCGGTGAAAAGATCACGATCTTGATGTACTACATCCTCCATGAGATGCCGGAAGGTCTGCGGGGACTGGTCACGGTCGGTGCTATCGCGGCGGCACTCTCTAGCACCAACTCTGTTCTCGGTGCGATGTCCTCAGTAGCCATCGAGGACCTCTACAAACCCTGGAAGCAGGCACGCAGTGATGTCGGCGAGTACCATTTTGTCAAAGCGGCGAGAGCGGGGGTCCTTCTTTTTGCCCTCTTGCTCTCGGCGATGGCAATGCTCAGTTACTACTGGCAGCGTTACAGCGAGGTCTCTCTGCTCAGTTTTGCCTTGGGTGTGATGGCCTTTGCCTACTCCGGACTGCTCGGTGTCTATTTCTCCGCGATCTTTACCAAGCGCGGCAGTGAAAAGAGTGTTCTGGCAGCACTGGTCGGCGGTTTTGTGACCGTGTTGTGCCTGCAGCCGTATATTCTGGGTATGGTCACCGATTACAAACTTGGTTTTGCGTGGCAGATCGTCATCGGTACGGTCGTCGCTTTTGGTATTGTACAATTAGTAAAAGGAGAAAAAAATGTCTGACTTGTATATAGGTGTTATGTCGGGTACCAGTATGGATAGTGTTGATGTCGCCCTTTGTGAGGTGAAGCCCAGCCACTGCAAACTGGTCGCTTCTCTGGAGTACCCGTTTCCGCAACCGCTCAAAGAGGCGATCATACAGATGATCGATGGCAATACGACGCTTGAGGCTGTCGGTGAGATGCATCATCGTCTCGGCCTGCTCTTTAGCGAAGCGGTCAATGCGCTGCTGAGGCAAGAAGAGATCGATCCAGATCGTATCAAGGCTATCGGATCGCATGGACAGACGCTTTGGCACAACCCTGACGGGATCTACCCGTTTACAATGCAGTTGGGCGATGCCAATGTCATCGCAGTCAAGACGGAGATCGATGTGGTCAGTGATTTTAGAAACAAAGACATTGCCTATGGGGGCGAAGGTGCGCCGTTTGCACCGGTGTTTCATCAGTTCCTGTTTGACTATTTGACAAAAGCGGTCGGTGTTGTCAACATCGGAGGGATAGCAAATCTGACGGTCTTGCAGGAGAACCTTATCGGTTTCGACACCGGTCCGGGCAATGTCCTGATGGATCTGTGGGTGAAAAAGCATAAGGATCTTCCGTATGATAAAGATGGAGCATGGGCCAAAGAGGGCGAGGTTGACCAAGCACTTTTGGAGAGCTTGCTCTCCGACGAGTACTTTTCCAAAAAAGCCCCGAAAAGTACGGGCAGAGAGCATTTTAATGCGGTATGGCTCAACACCATTCTGCAGCAATATCAAGATATAAAACCGCAGGATGTGCAGGCAACGCTCTTGGCGTTGACGGCTGAGTCGATCGCCAATGAGACTAAAAAGTACAAGATAGAGCATCTTCTTGTCTGTGGCGGCGGTGTCAGGAACACACTTTTGATAAAACGTCTGAGCGAAATTCTGCCCGATGCTGATGTGTTCTCTACCGATGCGTACGGTGTCAACAGTGAGCAGATGGAAGCGATGCTCTTTGCGTGGCTTGCGTATAAACGTCTGCACAGAGAAGCGGTAGAGCTTAAAAGCGTTACCGGCGCAAAACACAACGGCATTTTGGGAGCGCTCTATGCAAGAGATTAAAGCGTGGCTGGAGCAGACGGCTTACAAGGATTTTGAGATCGAGCTCGCCTCTGCAGATGCCAGTTTTCGCCAATATTTTCGTTTACGTTCGCTTCGAGAGAGTTATATTCTGATGGACTCTTCACGCGAGAAAGGTTCGCTTGTCCCCTTTATAGATGTGACCAACCGTCTTTTGGCAGTCGATGTACATGCGCCCAAGATAGTGGCTGAGAACCTTGATGCGGGCTTTTTGGTGTTGGATGATTTCGGCAATACCAATTATCTCAATGTGCTTAATGACCAAAACTTCAGGATTCTCTATACCAAAGCGATGGAGGAGATACTCAAGATGCAAAAAGGGAGCACTGAGGGGCTGCCGCTGTATGACAAAGCTTTCTTGCATTTTGAGATGGACCTTATGAAAACGTGGTTTATAGAACAGTATGTCAAGTTGCCGCTTACGGCAGATAATGAGAGGATTATCGAAGAGGCCCTCGACGCCATCAGTGAAGTCGTACTGACACAACCGCAAGGGGTCTTCGTCCACCGTGACTACCACTCGCGCAACATCATGCTCACCCCCGAAAATGAGATAGGGGTCATCGATTATCAGGATGCGATGAACGGTGCTATCACCTACGATCTTGTCTCACTGCTTAAAGATCTCTATATCGAATACCCCAAAGAGGAGGTTCGGGCCCTTGCTCTACAGTTTAGGGATATGCTGGGGTTGGATGTCGATAATGCGACATTTATGAAATGGTTTGACTTTATGGGGCTGCAGCGTCACATCAAAGTGCTCGGTATTTTTGCACGGCTCTATCTGCGTGACGGCAAAGACGGTTATCTCAAAGATCTGCCGTTGACCCTCAAGTACACCATCGAAACAGCCGAACAGTATGAAGAGACACGAGCATTGGCAAAGCTGCTTAAAAAGGTAGTTCTGCCGTGAAGGCGATGATCCTTGCGGCCGGTCTGGGCGAAAGAATGCGCCCGCTGACGAACCATACGCCAAAACCGCTGCTTGAGGTGGCGGGTAAACCGCTTATCGTCTACCACATCGAAAAGCTGGCTGCAGCCGGTTTCGAAGAGATCATCATCAACATCGCCCATCTCGGTTTTATGATCCCGGAAGTAATTGGAGACGGCTCTAAGTGGGGCATCAAGATCATCTATTCGGATGAGCAGGAAGAGGGCGCTCTGGAGAGTGCGGGCGGCATTGTCAAAGCTTTAGCGTTGCTCGGTGACGAACCTTTCCTGGTCGTCAACGGCGATGTCTGGTGTGACTATCGCTTCGACAGTAGGTTTGATCTTAAAGATAATCTGGCCCATCTCATTCTGGTCGACAATCCTGATCATAACAGAGAGGGCGATTTCGCGCTTGAAGATGGTCGTGTCCGAAATGAGGGAATGTCCAAACACACCTTTGCCGGCATAGGATATTACAGCCCCGAACTCTTTAAGGCGCTTGCCTACGGCGCGGCACCTCTGGCACCGCTGCTGCGTCAAGCGATAGCGTTGGAGAGAGTCGGCGGAGAGCTTTTCGGCGGCGTATGGCGGGACATCGGTACCCCCGAACGCCTGGCTGAAGTCAATAGAAGCCTCAGTAATCGGTAAATGCGTCTGATCAGACGTTTTTATCTCCTGTTTATCACAATTTTTTCCAATAGTCTCAAAATAGATCTCTCATTGACATGCCTTTAAACAGCTTTGCTACAATAAGCAAAAAAATTATCAGGAGCTATCTATTATGGCGGCATTCCCTTTAGAAAATATCAAACGTTTACGCAAAGAGCTCTCTTCTCACCCGGTCTATGCGGCTGTTTCCAACATGGAGGATCTGACGCTTTTTATGCAGCATCACGTCTATTCGGTCTGGGACTTTATGTCTCTTCTCAAATACCTGCAGAACGAATTTGCACCGACCGGTTCACCGTGGCTTCCCCACGGGGACCCTCAGGTCCGCCGCTTTATAAACGATATAGTGCTTGAAGAGGAGTCTGATGAGGGTCTTCCTCTGGCAGACGGTACACCGACGTATGCCAGCCATTTTGAACTTTATGTCGCAGCGATGGAAGAGGTGGGCAGCGCTTGCAGCAGTTCGGTTGAAGCCTTTATCGGCCAGGTGTCATCAGGCTCTTTTCAGAATGCATTGAACAACGCGCAGATCCCTGAGCCTTCGCGTGCATTCATGCGCACGACCTTTGCGTTTATCGAAAGCGACAAGCCCCATGTCGTTGCGGCGGCATTTGCTCTGGGAAGAGAACATATTATTCCGGAGATGTTCCGTGCCCTGCTTGAGACGATGAACATCACAAAAGAGCAGGCCGGTGTTTTCCACTATTACCTTGAACGTCATATTCATCTCGATTCCGATTTCCACGGGCCGATGTCGCTTCGTATGCTTGAAATTTTATGCGAAGAGGATGAGACAAAGATCGCCGAGGCGGAAGAAGCTGCAATCAGCGCCATAGAAGCCAGGATCAAGTTCTGGGACGGTGTATTGCAGGCGATCACGGATTCACGGCGTTCTTAACAGTAAGGGCGTCAGAAGCCTGAGTATCAACCTTGGAACATGAGAAAACAACCTTGCCCGCAATATAAGGGTGCTTTTGCACCTGAAAATAGGTGTGGTTTGATTATACTGATGGTATAAATTAAGAGCGGTTGCCCACAGATTTGTACGATTAGTAGGATTGCTATATATGTCTATATATAAAAATGCTATTCGTGAAATTAGTGTAATTCGTGGCCGAGATCGCTCTTGCTCTTCATCCTGCTAATCCCCTAAATCCGTGGGCCACCGCTCTTGCTCTTAAATTCGTGTCTTCGTGGACTATGCTCTTTTCTATTTCTGTCCACGAATTTCACGAATTACGCTAATGGTATAAATTAAGAGTGATTGCCCACAGATTTGTACGATTACTATATATGACTATCATATATAAAAAAGCTATTCGTGAAATAAGTGAAATTCGTGGACGATCGCTCGTGCTCTTCATCCTGCTAATCCACTGAATCCGTGGGCCACCGCGCTTGCTCTTAAATTCGTGTCATTCGTGGACTATGCTCTTTTCTATTTCTGTCCACGAATTTCACGAATGACGCTAATGGTATGGATTAAGAGCGGAAGAGATTTGCCCACAGATTAGTAGGAATAATATATATAACGCTATTTTATTTGCCCGCATTTACCGATTTATAACTGATATCAGGATTTCTTGGATATGATAGAGGTAATTTACATAAAGGTACTTATATGAAAACAGTTCTTCTTTCCGGCGCTTTGATCGCTATGTTGGCCATGACGGGATGTTCGTCAAAAGAGACTCCGGTTGAAGAGCCGGTTGTAGTAGCTGAACCGGTCGTTGAAAAGCCTGCACCGGAACCTGTAGCTGAAGTTGTTGTCGTTGAAGAGGAGAGCATTGACCTCGACGTCGGGGTCTCAAGGGCCGATCTTGAGAGTCAGATGAAGACAATCAACTTTGAGTTTGACAAATACAATATCGATTTTGAGATGGAACCGCGTGTCATTGCCAACAGCGATCTCGTAAAAGGCGATGCAGCCGATTATATGATCAAGATAGAAGGCAACTGTGACAGTTGGGGAAGTAACGAGTATAACTTTGCACTCGGTCTACGCCGTGCAAACGCAGTCAAATCTGCGATGGTTGCAGAAGGTGTTGATGCCGAACGTATCTCCATGATCAGCTATGGCGAAAACAACCCGGTCTGTACGGACGAAACAAAAGAGTGTTGGGCTCAGAACCGTCGCGCCGATATAAAACTTCTTCCGTAAAGATCAGATCGGACTTCTATCTTTTTCCCATCGCTGCGATGGGAACCCGTCCGAACAGGCAACGATTTTGTTTTCTAAAGCAAACCCGTTTATAATAGGAAGATCAATGCGAGCATTTACGACTGTTTTTATCATTCTGACGCTCAGTGTATCTGCAACCGAACCTAAAACATATACACCGTATGACCGTAATGTCACCCCTCCAATACAGATCGTCAACAGACAAAAAGCGCCCATAGCCGAAAACGGTTATTATCAGAACTATTATTACTATGAGACCGATCAGTACGGCGAGGCTCTTTTTACGTTCGGGTTGGGGAGCCTTTTTAATTTTGACAGGGTCGTCGGGGAGTATAAAAGCTATTTCAGACCTTCGCCGATGCGTTCAAGCAAATATCAGTATGAATTTGAATATGCTGATACCATCAACAGAAAATGAAGGAAAAAAAATGGTAAATGTAGAGTTTGATGAGAAGAACGGTATTGTCGTATTGATTCCAAGCGGTGCACTGCGCGAAGAGGACTTTGCCAATGTCGCGGAGATGGTAGACCCCTATATTACTGAATACGGTAAGCTCAACGGCCTTATAATCTACACAAAAGAGTTTCCGGGATGGGCGGACTTTTCTGCGCTGGTAACGCACATCAAATTTGCAAAAGATCATCACAAACATATCGATAAGGTTGCCTTGGTCTCAGACATGACCACACATGATTTTACGGCAAGTGTGGTCAACCACTTCGTCAGTGCCGAGGTAGCAAGTTTTGACTACAACGCATTGGATGAGGCAAAAAAGTGGATGGTGAACTAAAGGTCTGATGCTCAGCTCAAGGCGTCTGGTCCTTCCCCCTTTATAATCGCTTCGATCTCTTGGGCTGGCATAAGGCCTTCGCCCCGATAGATGATGGTATGACTGTTTTTGTAGACGACAAATGTCGGCAATAGCCGGATATTATGTCGGTCTGTCAAGTCAGGTGACTCGTCTGTGTCGATTATCAGGACAGCGATATCACTGTGTTTATCATTGACATATGCGAGTTCGGACTCAAGTGCATGACAGGCGTTGCACCATAGCGTACCGAACTTCATAATAACGGTACGTATGTTGGCAAACTCTTTTTCCAGCACTTCGGCGATGTTGCTTTCGTTAACTTCTATAAAGGGCATTTGCTACACCTCCTTGTTTTGTAATCAGGGTTGCTAAGGCACTGGGTCGGTCTGGGTTTTAACGCTTTAATTTTCCATCTAAAGCTTCTACGATGATTGGGATCGGCTGTTGTCATCGTCTTTTGCTTCTATGATTGAGTATAACGAAACCAATATAGGCAGATTTTGATCTTAATCAATAATAAAATAATCTGTTTACGACTAAAGACCTGCTAAAATGACGACAATGAAACACCTCGGTACATGAGGTCTACCCACCCACAGGCTTGACATAAGATGCAAAAGATCAGAGTTTTTATCAACGGTTTCGGACGTATCGGCCGTAGTGCTTTTCGTGTCATGCTTGAAGACGAGGCCTTTGAGATCGTCGGTATCAACGATATCTTCCCTTTTACGCAATTTCAATACCTTTTACAGTATGACACGACTTATAAGAGATTGGAGCAAACCGTCACCCTGCAGGATGATACCTTGTTTGTCGGAGAACAGCGCGTTACGCTTTTTTGTGAAGAGGAGGCCTCCAACCTTAACCTCTCATCTTTGAATGTCGATGTCGTGTTGCAATGCAGCGGTACTTCTCTGACAGTGCAAAAAAACAGTGCCTATCTGGAACAGGGAGTTAAACAGGTGATCCTCTCTACGCCGCCGCATGACAATATGGCAACCTATATCATGGGGTTCAGCCATCAAAATTATGCGGGTGAAAAGATTATCTCCAACTCCAGCTGCAGTGCCAACGCTATGGCCCCTGTCATGCAGGTGATCGAAGAGGCATACGGTATTGTGGATGTCGCTGTCAGTATGATACACAGCTATACCAGCGACCAAAACCTTTTGGACGGTAAAAACAGTGACGCCGCATTGAGAAGGTCACGTTCTGCAACACAGAACATCCTCCCTTTGGAGAGTACGGCAACCACGACGTTAGGCTTGCTTTTCCCGCAATTAAAAGGGAAGATCTATACCAAAAGTATCCGGGTGCCTATTAACGCAATGACGCTCTATGACTTTACGTTTCATGTTAAAACCAGAACAGACAAAGAGGCGCTCAATGCGCTTATTAGAGAAAAGGCAGAAGGTCCTCTGCTTAATATTGTCGGCACCGACAACCGTTACGCCGTCTCATCGGATTTTATTAAAAACCGCCACAGTGCAACCATAGACCTGCCGATGACCGAAGTAATGGACGGCCGCTGTCTTAAGATAACCGCATGGCAGGATAATGAGTACGGCTATGCCTACCAGCTTGTAGCCATGGCCAAACATCTTCACAAGAACAAAAAGTAAAGCGCTGTTTACAGTGATTAACAAAGTGTTGACCTGGCGGTAAAGAATATCCTATATAATCGTTCTATCGTTTACAGACGCCCAACAGAGATTATTTACCCACGCTGGCAAAAATAGTCAAAATAGGTTGTATGATAATATAATAAAAGAATGATCATAAGGACAGGTATGAAAATGATGCTCGCTTTTATGCTGGTCAGCGGTACGCTGCTGGGCAGTGATCTTCCTCTTTCGCAGGAGAAAACCGATCTACTCAAATATCAAAGAGAGAAGATACAAGAAGACATCGACCGCGGTAAGACAAGCTGGATAGCACCGTTGATCCTCTCGGCTTCGGTCACCAAAAACAAAGATACGAGCGATATTCAAAGTGAAGTGAAAAACGCCGACATCAGTCTGAGCCAGGACGTTTTCAAAAGTGGCGGCATATACTACACGATGGAACAGGCGAGTGCTTCGGGCGAGGCAAACCTGCTCGGCGTCGATCTGCAAGAGGCGTCGTATCTGCAGCAGATCTACACTCTCAAGGCGGAGATCGAGCGCGACAAGCTCAAGTACAAACAGACCGAACTGAAACTCAAAAATACCGATATCGATCTTTTTATCATCAAAGCGAAGTACAAGGTCGGCAGCGCCGATATCAGCCAGCTTAACCGCGCGACGCTCGACCGGGACAGCGCCAGGACAGAGCTGATCGTCGTCAAGAACACACTGCGCAATGAAGAACACTCGCTGAAGAAACTGGTGGGCCAAGCAAATTCTGAGAAGATTGTTCTGCCGGATATCCCGTTGATCTCAATGGACGACTACCTGCAGGGGAACCTCGAACTGCTGCAGTACAGTGCGCAGGACAAAAGAGATGATGCCTCATGGAAACTGACGCGTTCTTCCTACCTTCCGAAACTCACGGTCAACGGTTCACTCGGCTATAGTGACTATCAGGGCGATGTCGTTGCGTACAAAGGCGATACCTACAGTTTCGGTGCCATGCTCAGTATGCCTCTCGATATCAATACCAGAGCGACGATCGAGTCGGGAAAACTGCAGTATCTTCAGACAAAGACCGCGCAGCTCGACCGCAAGCTGGAACTCGAACAGGAATATGAGATGCGCACCAATACGATCTCAGATTACCAGGAGAAGATCGGGGTGGCGGAAGAGATGGAACGCATGTATGATGATCTGTACAGTTTTACAGACAACCAGTACAAGGCGGGTTTCAAATCTGCGTATGATCTTGAATCGCTGGGAAATTCGGTTGAGATCCAGAAGCTCGAGAAACAGGTACAGAACTATAATATTTTAGTCGAAAAAATTTCACTCTATTTTTCGGTAAAACAGTAAAGGAGAGATAATGGAAGAGATGAAAAAGGTTACAGAATATAAAAGCAGCGCACTGAAATGGAAGGTAAGTATTGCTCTGTTTGTACTGCTCTTACTTGTCGGGGGGTACTTTTTTTTCATGTCCGGTAATAAGCAGGAAGAGTACCGGTACGTAACGCAGTCACTTGAAAAGAGTGACCTTACGATGACGGTCTCTGCTACCGGATATCTTGAACCGGTTGAAAATGTCGAAGTCGGAACTGAGGTCTCCGGTACAATAGAAGAAGTTCTGGTCGATTATAATGATGTGGTCAAAAAAGGTCAGGTGCTGGCGCGTCTGGACAAGACAAAATACAAGAGCACACTCGATAAAGCAGAGGCATTTCTGGCGGCGGCCAAAGCCTCTTTGCAGAATATGAATGCACAGCTTTATCAGGCCGAAGCAACGGTATCGCGTAACAAAACGCTCAGAACATCTACAAAGGGGGCGTTGCCTTCACAAAACGACTGGGACCGCGATTGGGCAAGTTACCTGACGGCAAAGGCACAGGTTGCCAATGCCAAAGCACAGGTTGATCAGGCCCGTCATTCGCTGGTCTCCTCCCGGTATGACCTTGAGAGAACGACGATCTATTCGCCCATCGACGGTATTGTCCTGGTGCGTGCTATCGACCCCGGACAGACCGTTGCCGCCTCTTTTCAGACGCCGGTACTCTTCAAGATCGCCAAGGATCTGACACGTATGGAGCTGCAGGCGAGCATAGACGAAGCCGATATCGCTAAAGTCAAGGCCGGACAGCGTGCGACCTTCAGCGTCGATGCCTACCCTGAAAAGACCTTTGAAGCACAGATCAAGCTCGTCAGGGTCAACTCTGAGATCGTCGACGGCGTCGTCACGTATCTGGCTGTGATGGATGTGGACAACAAAGAGCTCCTGCTAAAACCGGGGATGAGTGCCGATGCCGATGTCATTACGGAAACACTCAGCAATACCTTTGTCGTCTCCAAGGCAGCACTGCTCTATATCCCCGTCAAACCGACGACATCCGGTCTATTCGGTTCCGGTCAGAAAGAGAAGGTGACGATCGACCCCAAACCCCATGTCTGGATCCTTGATAACGGTCAGCCCAAAAAAGTCTATGTCAAAATACTCGGCAGCAGCGGTGCTGAAAGCGCCCTCTCTTCGCAGGAGCTTAAAGTTGGGGATCCTCTGATCGTTGTACAGGAGAAACCGCAATGATCCGACTCGAGAAGGTGACAAAGAGTTACGGCCGGGGAGAGGCTGCTACCCATGTCCTCAAAGAGGTCGATCTTGTCATAGAGAGCGGAGAATTTGTCGCGATCATGGGTCCCAGCGGGAGCGGCAAATCGACACTTCTAAATATTTTGGGGGCGCTGGACGTACCGAGCGAGGGGAAATACTCTTTTTTTGAGACGGATATACGGGCCCTTTCCAAAGACCAGTTGGCACTGTTTCGGCGTTATGTCCTGGGGTTTGTTTTTCAGGGATTTAACCTTTTGAAAAAGACCTCCGCTCTTGAGAACGTGGAGATGCCTTTGATCTATCTTGGCTTAAGTGCCAAGATACGAAGAGAGCGGGCAGTCGAAGCACTCAAGAGCGTCGGGCTGGAAGAGCGGATGGGGTATGACCCAGGACAGCTCTCCGGCGGTCAGCAGCAGCGTGTGGCGATTGCAAGGGCAATGGTGACACGACCAAAAGTGCTCATTGCCGATGAGCCGACGGGTAACCTTGACACGCAGCGCGGTCACGAGATCATGGAACTTATTAAAAGTTTCAATGATGACGGTATTACCGTGATCATGGTGACGCATGAAGAGGATATAGCCGCTTATGCATCACGCACGATCCACCTGCGTGACGGGCGAATTGAGAAGGAGAACAACCATGTTGTTTAACGCCTTTCTACAGGCCTTGCGAGAGATCAGACGTAACCTCATGCGCTCACTGCTGACGGCGACGGGTATCGTCATCGGTATCGCATCCGTCATTGCCATGGTCAATATCGGTAAGGGGGCCAGCCAGTCGATCACAAAAAGCGTGGGAGAACTCGGCAGCAACACCCTCTACATCATGCCGGGACAGGAACGCCACGGTCCGGGAACACAGTCCGTTCTTACAAAATCGTTTAAGATGAAAGATGTTGATCTCCTTAAAAACTCCATTCTCGCATTGGAAGCGATTTCGCCCGTTGAGGGCTCTTCTTTGACGGTACTCTATAAAGACAAAAATTATCAGACGAGTATCCGGGGTATTGACAACGGTTATTTTAAAGTACAGAACTGGAACTTGAAAGCCGGCCGGGAGTTCGAACAGAGCGAACTTAGAACAGGACAAAACGTCTGTATCCTCGGTCAAACCGTGATCAAGCAGCTTGATCTCTCGGAGAAATCTATCGTCGGAAAGAAGATCCGTTTACAAAAGTTTTCCTGTCAAGTGGTCGGTGTACTCCAAGCAAAGGGTGCGAACACATTTGGAATGGATCAAGATGACTTGGTCCTGGTTCCGATCAGGATGTTTCAGCGCCGCGTCAGCGGCAACGATAATATCAACCTTATTATGGCAGCCGTCAAAGAGAACATTCCGCTTGAAGAGGCAAAGCTGCAGATCCAGCAGCTGATGCGCGAAAGCAGACATATCAAAACAGGAGAGGAGGACAACTTTTCGGTACGGAGCATGACGGCTCTGCTTGATACGATTACCCAGATCACTTCGATGCTTACCGTTATGCTCGGTGCGGTTGCAGCGATTTCGCTCGTCGTCGGGGGAATCGGTATTATGAATATCATGCTGGTCTCGGTGACCGAACGTACACGCGAGATCGGTATCCGCATGGCGGTCGGTGCGATGGCGCAGGATATTCTCGTGCAGTTTCTGATAGAAGCAATTGTTCTTTCGGGAATCGGTGGCATCGTGGGGATCATCATCGGGATGGCGATCACCTTCGGGGTCTCTGTCGGTATGGGCATCACACTGGTGATCGACCCAAGCATCACGATGATAGCACTACTGTTTTCTATGCTGATCGGGATCGTCTTCGGCATCATCCCGGCACGTAAAGCGGCGAACATGAACCCTATTGATGCTTTGCGTTATGAATAAGAGAAAGCAGATATTTTATTGGAAGAGATATTTGAGCTGTAAGAGGGCATAATAGATAAAAGATCTCTTTTACGGAGTCGTAGATGAATTTGGCAGACTGGTCACTGGTTACTATCGTTTTTACTTTTTTATGTGCTGTATTGGTTGTCGGATGGTTTGGGATCAAGATGACGACAATAGCACGTGACCTGGCGCGCGAGACAGGCCTGGGTGAGGCGTTGATGGGAGCGGTGTTCATCGGTGCATCGACATCGCTTTCGGGTATTACGACATCAATTACTGCCGCGATGTCCGGTTTCGCAGAGTTGGCCGTCAGCAACAGTCTCGGCGGGATTGCTGCACAGACCGTATTTCTGGCCATTGCCGACTTTGCTTACCGCAGGGCGAACCTCGAACATGCCGCAGCATCGGCGGAAAACCTCTTTATGTCGGCGCTGCTGATGACCCTGCTCAGTCTTCATCTTGTCGGGATCGCAGTGCCTGACTTGGCTATATGGTCCATTCACCCTGTAACACCGGTGTTGATAGGGGTCTATCTGCTAGGTATCCGTCTGTTGGCACGAACCCATAAAATGCCGATGTGGCTGCCAAGACATACGCGTGACACCCGTACCGAGATAGAACGACAGGCAAACCGCGTGACGAAAAACCTGACAGGTCTGTGGATACGATTTTTCATCTACTCCACCATCGTGGGTACGGCAGGGTGGCTTCTGGCACAGCTGGCGGTGCCTCTTGTTGAAAAAACAGGACTCTCTTTCGGCATCGTAGGCGGTATTTTTACGGCCGTTTCCACTTCCATACCCGAACTGGTCGTCGCCGTAACGGCTGTTCGCTTGCGCGCGCTTAACCTGGCCGTAGGCGACATCATCGGCGGTAACGCCTTCGACACGCTTTTTATCGCAGCATCCGACATCGCCTACCGTAAAGGTTCGATCTACGCAGACATCTCTTCTGCCGAAACGTTTTGGCTTGCTATCTCACTTGTCATGACGGGCGTGCTGCTGATGGGGCTCATCTATCGTCAACGCCACGGCCCCGGTAACATTGGGTTAGAGAGTACGGCACTGCTGGTGCTCTACTTCGGTGGCGTGATGCTGCTTGGATTTGGGGTGGTGTAGGTTGAGATTCAAGGAATAGGTGTAAATTCTCCGTTATGCGTAATCGGCAAGAGTGTTCTGTCAGCTATTCTGGTCCAAGTAAACTTTATTCTTCGCGAAAACGATGAAGAGCAATAACAGGATGGCTGTTCCGGCAAACGAAGAGAGCAGAGCCGTTGACATGCCAAACTGTTCCCAGACCAACCCCCACACATAGGCGCCGATGGCAGCAAATAAGGCAACTGCCGCATAGAATACACCGTAAACAGAACCTCTGTTTTCAGCTGTGTCTGCGATATAGGTACGATTCGCATTGAGTGACGCAACCGTAAAGAGCCCCAAAAAAGCGTACGAGAACCATGTGGTAGTCGGTGTCTGAAGGTATAAAAGCAGTTGGGCGATCACACCGCTGAGATAGGCAAAGAAGATTACCCTGGTTACACCGACCCTGTCGATCCAGAGTCCTATAAGATAGCTGGAGGCAGCCTGGACAGCAGTGGAAACGACAAAGAGGAGCGGGATGACCGCTATGGCGATACCGACCTCTTTAGCCTGCATCGTAAAAAAGACCTCATTGAACATAAAAAGCAAAAAGAGAAAGTAGATAAAAAGAGTTTTGATAACCTTTCTGTCCCGGTGCGTCAATCTGAAAGAGAGCGTACGTTTTTGGGGATGTTGTGGAACATCGCGGACAAGCAGGAGCATCATAACGAGCCCGATCACACCGGGAAGCAGGGTGGCTATGAAGATGTTGCGTATGACTGTTTCACTTTGACCAAAACAGTAGAGTAGAAAAAAAAGTAGCAAAGCCCCGCTCAACTCACCGGAGATGTCGAGCATTTTGTGAAAGCCGAAGGTCTTGCCGGAGGCGTTCTTTTTGCTGTAAGTGGCGATCATCACATCTTTCGGTGCAGAGCGCAACCCTTTTCCCAGGCGCTCAAGGGAGCGTAATGCGGCAACGCCCTGATAGCTCTCCGTAATGCCAAGCAGCGGTTTTGTGACCGCTGAAAGTGCATATCCGACGACGACAAAGGGTTTGACAATGCCATAGCGGTCGCTTAGATATCCCGAGACAAACCGCATGAGATAGGAGACAAAGGTCGCGATGGCAACGATAAGACCGAGTTTGTCCATCCCCTCATGCAAGATAACAACAATAAAGATCGGCAAGATAGGGTTGACCATTGCTGACGCCATGTCGGTAAAGAAGCTGACCCAGCCTAACATCACCACATTCTTGTCGATTGTTTTCATCTCAGATCTTTATGCCGATATTGCCATGACCTGCATCGCTATTGCCTTCTTTTTAAGACCACTGTCTTATCTTATGCCCTTTGCGAGCATAGTAGAGAATAAAGAGGTAGCAGGGAATCGTAATGGCGTAGGCGAACTGCATATTGCCGCCGAGTTCGGCTGCCTGCCCGAAGACAAGCGGCAGGATGGCGCCGCCGGCGATGCTCATAATGAGCAGGGCGGAACCCTGTGCCGTGAACTTGCCGAGGCCCTGGAGTGCGAGCGGCCAGATAGAGGGCCATACAAGTGCGTGAGAGAGTCCGAGGATGGCGACGAGGGCCACAGGGTCGGGAATGGTGGCGATGCCGCTCCAGCCCCATAGAACGGTGGAGATGGCACTGCTTTGGTCCGAGCTGAACAGCAGGGCGGTGACGGTGGTGAAACCGCCGATAGCCGAAAAGGTCAACGCTCTCTCCTGGGAGAGATATTTCGGTATGGTAAAGATGCCGATAAGATAACCGATGACCATAAAGACCATCGTGTAAGAGGTGAGGGCTGTGTAGTTGTTGACACCGAGTTTCTGTCCGAAGAGACCGATGGTGTCGCCGGCGACCACTTCAACCCCGACGTAAAAAAAGAGGGCAATAGCACCGAGTACGATCTGTGGGTAGTGAAAGATGTTGGTCTTCGCTTTATCTTCTTTCAGATCGCCAAAATCGATCTCCGGCAGCGATGAGAAGAGGACCAAAAAGATCAGGGCGACCAATATAGCTGCCATGACGAGATAGGGCATAATCAGCTTGGCGGCCAAGAGCTCTATCTCAACGGCAGTCAGCACCTCTTTGGAAAACGAAGCCAGGTCACTGAAGATAAGCGCTGTAAAGACAAGAGGCGCGATGATGCCGGCACCCTTGTTGACAACCCCCATTATACTGCTGCGCATAGCGGCACTTTCTGTCGGCCCGACCAACACGATGTAAGGGTTGGAGGCCGTCTGCAGTATGGTCAGACCGCTGCCGAGGGTAAAGAGCGCAACCAAAAAGACAAGGAAGTCGGCACTGAAGGCAGCCGGAATGAACAAGAGGGCGCCGACGGCCATAATGCCGAGACCGATCGCCATGCCGTTTTTGTAGCCCGACTTGGTGAGTATGAACGACATCGGGTAGGCCATGGTCGTGTAGGCGATGTAGAAAGCGAAGGTAACAAAGAGCGCCTGAAGGTCGTTAAGGTCGCAGATAACCTTGAGAAAAGGGATCAGCGATCCGTTGAGCCAGGTGACAAACCCGAAGATGAAAAAAAGTATGCCGATAATGAGCATGGGGATTAAAGAGGAGTGTTTTGTTTGCATCGGGTTCTCACTTCATGGTTGATTTCAGGTAATGCGCCACGGCATCTTCGTCGTTGCTGTGCGGCAGGATGGTCTTGGCAACGGCTTTGGTCTCTGCGAGCGCGTTGGAGACGGCGGCGGACATGCCGGCGAGTTTAAACATGCCGATGTCGTTGATACTGTCGCCGAAGACCGTGACATCCTCGAGCGGACGACCGAGATAGTCGCACACTTTCTGCAGGGCGTGCGCCTTGTCGCCGAGCGGGTGGACGATGGTGAGAAAATAGTCGCCGGTATAGTTCTCAGGGGATAGTTTAAAATGAAAGGTGTCGCCGTAAATGGCCTGAAGGTGCGTTGTCAATGCGATTAGCCGTTCTTTGTCTGCCATGTAAACCACTTTAAAGGTGCGCTCTTTGGCCACGATATGTTCGAACTCAAGCAGTCGGGCGTCGTCTCGGTAGTTCAGCAGTACTTTGGACTGTGTCGGCGTCTGCGTCAACGGAAAGTCAAAGCTTTCGTCCAGGGCGTCGTTATTGAGACCGATGACGAAAGGGTGGATGTTGTCGAATTTTATGGCTTCGGCAATAAGATCGTTGGCCGCTGCCGTGTCGAGGAACTTGGCATCGATGATCTTTTTGTCCGGTGTGGCGATGAGGGTACCGTCAAGCAGGATCATCGGCGCGTTGAATGTCAGATTCGGCAGCATCTTCATAGCGGAGTAAAAACTGCGGGCAGTTGCGATGGAGAGCGTCGACTCTTTGGCCTTGGCGTTCCAGATCTTTCTGGAGAAGTCACTGACGCTCAGGTCACTTCGTAAAAATGTGTGGTCAAGGTCGGTAATGTAGATCTTATCCATAGCGCCGTTTACTGCGCCGCATTGACAGCAAGCTGTGCCATCTTGTTAAGAAAGGCAAAAATACTCTCTTTGGCGTCGAGCGCTTTTTGCAGTTCGGCAATAAAATACGCTTTCGTACGATCATCTGCCATGTTAAAGGTGTACAGCACCCATTCGGCATTAAGATGGATGATCTCCTCGCCCTGTTTGACCGCGAAGGTGCGGTAGAGGTTGACATCGCTCTGCGCAAGCAGGGCCAAGACCTCTTTGTAGAAGTCGTTGACATCGTGGCTGATCAGTTCACTGAGGGTCTCTTTGGGGATGTTGACGTCACACTCTTCCATGCCCATAAGCCCAACGACCAACGCCTCACCGACAATAAGCTGCTCGCCCAGAAAGTAGGGCGCTTTCTGCTGTGAAAGGGCGTTGGCGTCGCAGTAGATAGTGTGTTGGTTCAACGAAGAGAGCTCATCGATTAGGATGGAGTTGAAAAAGCTGTAGACGGTGTTCGCCTTCATCTCGATGTCGATCTCTTCGATCTCTTTTGTTGCGGGGTTGATAGATAATGCTTTCAAATGCTGTCGTCCTCAATAATTGTTGTAGTGAATGATAGCATAGCAGAGGCGTAATGCCGATTAGAACCGAACTGAGGAGAGCTTTTATGCGATCGTGTCAACACTGACAGGCAGGGCTGGCTGTACGCATGCGGTTTATCTATAAGGTGTTATTAATACACGAAAAATAGAGCTTGGCATTTGAATTATCGTTAGTTAAGATCTCAAGCCCAAGCTCGCCGTAGTCATAGACTTGATAAAAATATGTGATCTCATCATAGTCATAATCAATGTAATAATCATCTAAAATAAGCTCTTCAGTTGAGACATTGATGCTGTTGAATTTACTTTCAATTGTGTTGATCTCGATGGTACAGCTGGTATCGAGATAATCAAACAGAAAATATGTTGAACCGCTGTGCAGTTGATAGGCAAGGACTTCATCTTCATCATACGAATCAACAATATAAGGGGTCTCTTTGAGACCGTTCTCAACAACGTCTGTTTCAGACGATATGTCACATCCGGCAAGAAGCAGGGCTGTTAGAAAAACTATTGATATATGTCGCATCTTCATTTAAATCCTTAGAGTCGACAGCTTATCAAAACAGTGTTGAAAGTGAGATAATACTAGTTTCTATCTTATCTGTTATAAAGCAAAGACGATAAAGTAAGAGAGTACTTGCAAAGCCGATATAAAACGTTGTTCTAAACTTTCAATCCACTGACAACTGGCATCGCGTTGCATATTTGATTATCGGCCAAAATAGGTATAATAGGGCTTTTTATATAGGATAGAAATGGAAACGATATATGCAATGATCGGTACGGTCAACGGGTTTGTCTGGGGACCGGTAATGCTGATTCTTATACTTGGAACGGGACTTTACCTCACATTAGGACTACGTTTTTTGCCGGTACGTCTTATTCCAGAAGGGTTCAGACTTCTCTGGAAAGGGCGCAAAGAGGACAAGGAAGAGGGGGAGATCTCGCCGTTCAATGCGCTGATGACCTCGCTCTCCGCCACCATCGGTACCGGAAACATCGCGGGCGTTGCGACGGCTATCTTTATGGGCGGTCCGGGTGCCATGTTCTGGATGTGGGTGGCCGCCCTTTTGGGGATGGCGACTAAGTACGCGGAGGCTGTACTGGCGGTCAACTACCGTGAAAAAGACGAAGACGGCAACCACGTCGGCGGGCCGATGTTCTACATCAAAAACGGTCTGGGTGACAACTGGAAATGGCTTGCTTTTCTTTTTGCACTCTTTGCCTCGTTTGCAGGATTCGGTATCGGCAACACTATTCAGGCGAACTCGGTTGCGGACGTCATGCACTCCTCTTTCGGTATTCCAGAACTCTATACCGGTATCTTGTTGGCTGTTTTGGTCGGTCTGGTGCTTATCGGCGGGATTAAACGTATCGCCCATGTGGCGGGTGCCGTGGTCCCTTTTATGGCCATTGCGTATGTCATAGGCGGCGTCGCCATCATCCTCCTCAACATTACCGCTATCCCTTCAGCCATTGAGACCATCGTTGTCTCGGCCTTTACACCCTCAGCCGCAATGGGCGGTTTTGCCGGTGCCTCGGTCTGGGCGGCGCTGCAGTTCGGTGTGGCCCGCGGCATCTTCTCCAATGAAGCGGGTCTCGGTTCGGCGCCGATAGCGCATGCTGCGGCGAAGACCAATTCGGCCGTGCGTCAGGGGCTTGTTGCGATGATGGGAACTTTTATCGACACCATTGTCATCTGTAGCATCACAGGTCTTGCTATTGTGGTAACCGGCGCCTATACCTCGGGCGAGAGCGGGGCGGCCCTGTCTATGCTGGCCTTTTCCACTGCCTTGCCGTACGTCGGCGAGTATGTGGTGACCCTTGGGCTTATAGTCTTTGCTTTTACAACGCTGGTAGGGTGGAGTTTTTACGGCGAAAAAAGCGTCTATTACATCTTCGGGCACAGAGCGATTGTGCCGTTTCGTATTTTATGGGTACTTGTCATTCCCTTCGGTGCCATGATGAACCTCAAGTTCATCTGGCTGATGGCCGATACTCTGAACGCGTTGATGGCGGTGCCGAACCTTATCGCTATTGTTCTGTTGAGCCCGGTCATCTTTATGTTGACGAAAGAGTATTTTTTGAAAAGAAGTGAGGCGTAAAGCAACACTGAAAAAGATACAGGCTTTTTCTTACTAATCTTGTGATGTCATGACACTGTAGTCATCTTTGCGAAGTGCACTCATTAGATCTGTCACTTCCTCTTCAGGCACATTCATTGCTAAGAGCGTCTCTGCACCCATTCGCAAGCTCCCCTCCATTGCTTCAGGCATGGCCCAGTTAACTCCGTACTTTGTCAACAGTCTCTTGGTCTGCATATCTCTGGCGCGGGCAAAGATCTTGAGGCCGGGATAGGTGCTTTTGATATGCGAAACGACCTGGACGGCATGTGCTGGTCTATCGATTGTAACTACTACCAACTTTGCCTTAGCCAACTTGATAGCCCCGATAAAATCGGCATCGCTCATATCGCCATAATAGACGGGCTTGCCTGCGAGGCGTTCTCTCGTGACAGTATCGTAGTCACTGTCGTAGGCTATATAGGGTATGTGGCTCCCTTCGAGGATATTTCCCACTATCTGACCGACACGGCCATACCCGGCGATGACCACCCCTTCAAACTTCTCATCTTCCGGGAGTTCGCCTCCGATAGGATTGCTTCTGCCCTGGGTTCTTGAAGCAAAGACTTCTCCCATCTTGACATAAAAAGGGGTCAGCAACATGGTGATGGATATGACTGCTATACCGACTGCAAATACCTCGGTGTCGATGATTCCCAATACCAGGGCAGCACTGAAAAGCACAAAACCGAACTCACCGCTCTGTGCAAGCAGAAAAGAGATCCGAAAGGCGTTGCTTCGGCTATGGCCGAAGGCAAGGGCAAGAAAAAAGAGTACCACGATCTTGAAGAGCATGATCAAAAAAACGTGCTGCAGGATGATGCCGGGGTGGTCCATGACGATGCCAAGGTCGAGAGACATCCCGACTGCGACAAAGAAGAGGCTGAGCAGTGTCCCTTTGTAGGGTTCGATATGGGCTGCGATCTGGAGGTTGTATTTTGAGTTGGAGAGGGTCATTCCCATCAAAAACGCCCCCAGTGCCATGGAGAGTCCGGAGTGCTCCATCGCCCAGGCGGCAAAGACGACCGAAAACATTACCGTGAAGACGAACGCCTCTCGGTTACGGTCTTTCACAAAGCGTTCAAGCAGGAAGGGTACGATGTATCTGCCGATGACGACGACAGAAATGATCATGGCGAGGACAAAAAGCAGCTGTTGCCAGAGGGCATTGTTTTCCAACACTGTTCCTTCTCCTGAAAGCAGTGGAACAACGGCCAGCAGCGGAACGATGGCAAGGTCCTGCATCAACAGAACGGCGAAAGAGCTGCTGCCGTAACGGCTGGCGATCTCACCGCGCTCCTGGAGTATCTGTATGACAAAGGCAGTGGAAGAGAGGGCAAGGGTGAGACCGATCAAAAAAGCGACGCCGGGCGAAAGTGGCATTACGAATGAGAGATATGCCCCGATGAAGATCCCCGAAAGAAGGATCTGCAGACTCCCTAAGCCGAAGACATCTTTTCGCATGGTCCAGAGCTTTTTGGGCTTCATCTCCAAGCCGATCAAAAAGAGTAACAGCACTACACCGATCTCGGCAAAGTGGCGCAGGGTCGAGACCTCATCAGTCAGGTAGGGTCCAGGGGTGTAAGGGCCTACGATCATTCCGGCGACAAGAAGCCCAAGGATGGAACCAAGCCCCAGTCTTTTGGAGATTCCGACAGTGACAGAGACGATCAACAGTAAAAACAGTGCAGAAAATAAAAGTGGTTCCATGCCGATGACAACCCGTTGATTAAATAGATGCTATATTGTAACACTAAATAGGGCCTTTTGGATTTTCCCCTCTTCAACGTGCAGACTCTTTTGGTTTTGATAAAGTGCGGGCGGGTGAGTGGAGTGTCTGGAAAGGCCATCGTTGTATCGGTAAGCGGGGATCCCGATACCCTCTGTTTACCTAAGGAGGCTACCATTGCGCCATGAAATATCTGATGATCGTCACACTTGTATTTGTTATGAACTTTTCTGCACTAGGGAGCTCTCTGTTTGTCGATGGTGATCTGCCTGTAACACAGCCGGTGGAGATTACTATCGACACGTCAGAGTCCTGTGATGCAGAAGAACCCAACCCTTCGGACGAATCCAAACATTTTATCGTTAAAGGCGGGTATACCGGTGATGATCAGCTCTCTTCATTTCAACGCGTCTCTTTGCATTACTCGAATCAAGACAACCTTACACTGAACAGACCTCCTCAACTTTAACCTACCACACAAACTTTAACGTCCTGACGTTACTTTCCTTACAGAGAAAGCTGCCTGTCTCGGTATATCCATGCCTCGATCTCGGCCAAATCTATCGAAAAGAGCGTAAGGACGATCTTATATAACACACTATTTAAAAAGGTAGATACCAATGATAAAAAAAAGCAGTTTGCTCGATGGCAACGAGATGTTCAAAAAGAGTTATTTTAACAAACATGAAAAAGAGTTGATGGATCTGGTCGAACATGGTCAGAACCCCAGCGCGCTCTTTATAGGATGCGCCGATTCGAGGGTTATCCCGAACCTGATCACCCAAACAGATCCGGGGGAGCTGTTCGTACTGAGAAATGTAGGCAATTTTGTGGCTCCGTACAATCCTGACGAAGACTACCATTCGACCGCAGCTGGGATCGAGTATGCCGTCACCGCTCTGGAGGTGTCGGAGATCATCATCTGCGGTCACACGCATTGCGGTGCTATCGCTTCATTGTACAGCGAGATCGACGAAAAGCCTTTTATTCATACCAAAAAGTGGCTGACCCTGGGAAATAAAGCAAAGGCACTTTCGCTACTGGCCCTCGGCAAGAGTGCGCCAAAGGAGGAACTGTTGCGTTTAACGGAAAAACTTTCGGTCGTTTCGCAGATAGAGAACCTGCTCACCTACCCCTATGTCAAACAGCGGCTCGATGACGGCACGCTCCATATCCACGGTTGGATCTATGATATGGAAAGCGGTGACATCGAGTATTATGATCCGGACGAGTACGCATTCAAGTCGCTTAGTGAGGTGAACAATGATCACTAACACCTTTAAAGAGATCAAGAACGATCTACCGGCGAGCATTATTGTTTTTTTCGTCGCTTTGCCGTTATGTCTCGGTATCGCACTGGCGTCGGGTGCACCGCTTTTTTCCGGTATTATCGCCGGTATTGTCGGTGGTATCATTGTCGGGATGGCGAGCGGTTCGCGGCTTGGTGTGAGCGGTCCTGCCGCCGGGCTTGCCGTGATCGTCTTCGGCGGCATCGCGACACTTGGTTCATGGGAGGCCTTTTTGCTGGCACTTGTACTGGCGGGTCTGTTCCAGATATTAATGGGCTACATGAAGGCGGGTTTTATCGCCTACTTCTTTCCGACATCGGTCATAACGGGGCTTTTAACAGGTATCGGTCTGCTGATCATTCTTAAACAGATTCCGCATGCTCTCGGATATGATTCGAGTTTTCTGGGGGATGAATCCTTTATGCAGTCGGGTGGTGAGAACACCTTTTCCGCCATTATAACAGCATGGCAACTCTTTACACCTGGCGCCATCGTCATCTCACTGGCATCGCTGGCCATTTTGCTCCTTTGGGAGAAATTACTGATCAAAAAAAGTCGTTTTTTTGAGATCTTACAGGGGCCGATCGTTGTTGTCTTTTTCGGTATAGCGATGAACTATATGTTCCAAAACGGTTGGCTGGGTCTTAGTCTGACACCGGAGCAGATCGTGACGCTGCCGGTCGTTTCGAGTTTAGGTGCGTTTATGAACCAGTTCACTTTTCCCGATTTTTCGCAGCTTGGTAATCCTGAGATCTATAAGATCGCGGTGGTACTGGCTATCGTCGCGAGTCTTGAAACGCTGCTCTCCGTCGAAGCGGCGGACAAACTCGACCCGCACAAGCGTGTGACACCGACCAATCGTGAGCTAAAAGCGCAGGGTCTGGGTAACATGGTCTCGGGGATGATCGGCGGATTGCCGATCACGCAAGTGGTTGTCCGGAGTTCGGCGAACATCTCTTTCGGGGCAAAAACAAAACTCTCGACTATTATGCACGGCTTTTTTCTGCTCATCAGCGTCGTCTCTATCGCTTCACTTTTGAACATGATACCGTTGGCATCGTTGTCAGCTATCTTGTTCATGGTGGGCTATAAGCTGGCAAAACCTTCACTATTTGGCTGGATGTATCGTCAGGGGTGGGAGCAGTTTGTGCCCTTTACCGTAACGATCGTGATGATGTTGCTGACGGATCTGCTTACCGGGGTCCTTTTCGGTCTGGTTGCGAGTATCTTTTTTACACTCCATCACAGCTATCGTAACTCCTATTATATGAAAGATATCGTTACCAACGATGAGGGTCGGGATGTTCACCATATCGTACTGGCGGAAGAGGTCTCTTTTTTCAATAAAGCGAGTATTATTAAAACGCTCGAATCAATTCCGGAAAATGCGAAAGTGATCATCGACTGCTCAAAATCCAAAGCGATTGCCTATGATGTGGTCGAATTTATACGTGACTATCCGCTTCAGGCAGAACTGAAAAACATCGCCGTCGAGACGGTCAACTATATGCCTCCGGAGATGAAGGTCAAGTAGTATTACAACACGATCGATATGGACAGAAGAGCTGCTTTTGTTCTGTTTGTCAAAGTTAAGTAAGATAGTAGTCAACTAATCTGAGGAGAAAAGATGTACAAACGTATTCTGATAACAACTGCCCTGGTTTCGACTCTGCTGGCAGGCAATGCGCTGGCATGCAGTCAAGGCGGCGGCTCGATGAAGATGAACAAGGGTGGACAGGTCAAGGGACATAAGGGTGACACAAAAAAACATCTGGTCAGGAAAATAATCGCGGCGGTCAGTAAAAGCGGCATTGACGCTGCACAGGTAGAGAAGGTGACCGATGCTATCAACGCATTCAAGCAGAAGAAGATGGCGTTTCAAGCGTCCCGTCCGATTCCGCTTGAGGCCTTCAAGAACGATTCGTTCAACAAAGCGGCATTCCGCAAGATCATGTTAAGCAAGCCTGAGGCTGTTGTAGATGCAAAAGCAGCGCTTCTGGAAGATGTATATGCCGTGTTAAACCAAGAGCAGCGTAAGATATTTACCCGCGAGTTCACAGCCGTAATGGTAGAAAAGACAATCAAAAAGAACATGATCAAAGGATACATGATGCCAAAGAAAGGGCACGGCGGCAGCTGTAAGTAGAGTCTATATACCTTTATATTGAGGTCTATAACGCTATTGTCTGCACCTGAAGGCCCCTTTTTCTTTACAAGTAAATCGATATAAAGAAAACTCATTTGAATTGAAGTCAGAGAGGAGAGAGGATTATAGTAAGACCACAGGTCTGAAGAGGATATGCAAGAAACTTTGGACTGAATCAGTATTAATCAGAGGCTGCGCTCCTGACACTAAAGGTACGCGACACTGTTGCGGCCATTCTCTTTTGCTTTATAAAGTGCGTCATCGACTCTTTTCAGAAGAGTGTCGACATCTTCATTTGATTTAAAATCAGTAACGCCGAAACTGACCGTCAGGTTGTTGACCTGTTCGAACGGATGCCCGGCGACCTCTTCACGGAGCTTTTCGGCCACGATACAGGCAGATGAGAGGTCCGACTCCGGCATTAGGATCATAAACTCTTCACCGCCCCAACGGGCAACGGTATCGACAGCGCGGACATTGTTCTTTACCACTTCAGTGATGGCTTGAAGTATACTGTCGCCGACGTCGTGCCCAAAATTGTCGTTGATCTGTTTGAAGTAATCGATATCGTACATGACAAGAGCGAGTGGTGTCCCGTAACGGTGGGCTCGTTCGATCTCGCTGTCGAGTTGAGCCATAAAAGCTCTGCGGTTGGCGATGCCGGTCAGACTGTCGGTCGTCGCTAAGAGCTGCATTTTCTCTTCGATCCGTTTACGCTCGGTCACATCGTGGAAGAAGCCGACCATGATAGTTCGTCCAGACAAGGTCATAGGGGCACTGCTGATGTCGGCTATAAAGATGGAACCGTCTTTGCGTTTTACCGGCAGGTTCTGCGCGACAAAGATTTCGCCTCTGGTCTGACGTTCGAACTGCCTGAAAACTTCCGGAAGGGACTCTTCAGGATGAATGTCGGTTATACCGAGGTTATAAAGTTCATCGGGTCTGTACCCAAGCATCTCGCAGATAGCGCTGTTGGCCTGGATGAATCTGCTCTTTTGTTTGTCCATCAGCAATACGCCGTCGACGGCAGAATCGAGTATGGCCCTGAATTTGCGTTCGGACTCCTCAAGTGCCTGCTCGGTCCGTTTGCGTTCTGTGACGTCCCGCGCGATCCCTATCGCAGCGATCTCGCCGCCGGGATCTACCGGAACGATGCTGAGCTCAGAATCAAAATAGTCCCCGGACTTCTTGGCAATGCGCAGCTCAAAAAGCGGTGTTGAGTGGCCGGCAAGTGCGTTCTCGAATATTTCGACGGCACGCGGTAGATCGTCCGGATGGATAATAGTAGCGAAAGGACTTCCAACCCACTCATCGGACCGCCAGCCTGTCAGACGTTCAAACGCAGGGTTGAGAGAGTGGAACGTTCCCTCAGGCGTCAAGAGGTAGATGATGTCATCGGCATACTCGAAAACACCACGGTAGCGGATCTCGCTTTCGCGAATAGTCTCCTCAGTCTGCTTGCGTACCACCAGCTCTTTTTCCAGCTGCGTGTTGGACTTCTGAAGTTCTTTGGTTCGCTCGTTGACCTTATCTTCCAGGTGTCGGCGGTGTTGAGCCAGTGATTCATCACGTATCTGCAGCTGTGTAAGCATGGCGTTGAAGCCATTTGCCAACTGTCCTGTCTCGTCGTTGCTGTTGAGTTGTGCCCTGAGCGTGAAGTCGTTTTTTTGCGAAACGTCTTGCGTCAACTTTACTAGGTGTTGGAGAGGGTCGGTAATGGTCGACAGAAGCCGCATGAGAATCAGCACGGCTATGACAAAGGCCCCCGCGGCGGCGACGACAATGATCAGCATGTTCAATTCGAGATTGCTGTAGACGGGGGACATGTCGGAACGCACATGGATAAGACCGACCTGTTCCTGATTATGGATGATGGGAAAGGTGATCTCCACATATGCCGCATCGTGCATGTGGTCTTCTGCCTGTGCGGCCTTGTGACGATGAAAGGCCATCGTCGTCCCAGGTCGCACATAGAGCGCAAACTCTTTTCCATTCTTGTCCAGTATTCCTGCAAATTCGATGTTGTCGATGTCGGAGAGTGAGCGTAGGACCTTGTTTGCTGCCGCACGGTCGTCGGAGACCAGGCTGGCTGTGCTGTTGAGTGCGATAATGGAGGCCTGGGCAGAGACGTTCTTTACAAGCTCTTCTCGAAGCATCAACCACTGCATGACAGTTGAGATCAGTATGGCGACGAACATGGCCGTTATGGTTGCGACAAAGGCTACGACTATGAATTTTCGGCGTATAGTAAAATCTTTAAAACTGGAAAGCATTCTCATCCCTGTGTACCATTCTTGAAAACAGTGCCGGCAGTTATAAAGATCTGCTCAATCATCAATACATCCTACTATAGTCTGTTAGATTGTAACATAAGTTTTACTGATTTGACCGTTGCCTATTGACGGCATCCGATCCTAGCTTAATAGAGCAAAAGAGTTCTACGGGTTTCCTTTGTGTAACCGACAGGAACTGCTTTTGTAACAAATCCCCGTTATGATCTGAAAACCCAATAGAGAGAGTCTCCGATGAAAAGAGCGCTGAGAAAACTGGACAACTTCTTCTTTACCTTCACCAACCTTGATTACGAGGGGTACACGCTGGCTTATAAAATGCGGTAATTCTGCACAGAGTCGAAACAGGTCGGCTTAAAAAATCAATTTACTTGGCCGGCTTATTTCGTTAGAGAAAAATAGTGGTATTATTTCGCAACTATTATGCGGAGACGTACCATGAATGACAATGAAAAACTGATAGAGCAGGCGTGTGCTGTCTGGCATGCGTGGTTTGATGAGAGTGATGAACATGACTACTCGGAGAAAGAGCCTTCGGACATCGAATACTTTATAGGATGTATGCTCTACAACCAGTTTGCCTTTGAAAAGGCGATCAGTACGATGAAGACAATGGACATCGGGGTGGATTTCCTGGATGCTTCGGGTAAAAGTTATGCTGAAGTAAAGAGCCTGTTGGGGCAGATCGAAGTAGAGAACGATATTGAAGCCGTTGAGCTGATACAGCAGCACATCAAAAAGGCGATGGCACTCTATGACGGTGACCGTATGGCACTCTATCTGATCAACCGATTGGCGGGTCATATCAATACCCTTGAGAAGATATACAGGGGCAAAGTCGACAGACGCGATGTGGATTTTGAAAAGATGGCAAACAAATCCAATATCTATAAAGGCGTGTAGTGTTAAATCCAAACAGTGAACTCCCTCAAAATCTTCAGGACCTTCTCGGTTCGATGAACCTGGTACAGGCGCTTCCGCTTGGTACGACTCAGGGCATTCCTTTTGTTGCCATCAAACTTTCGACACAAAATGATGCGTATCTTGCCGACAATGCCATTACCTGTGAGTTCAAACCCTCTATCTTCAATATCGCCTATCAGGGTGAAAACATTGCGCTCTGTTTTGTACAGTTTCGCCTGAACGGTTCGGACAACCATATTTTCACCGCCAGTTACGATCTGAAAAACGACAAGCAGTACGCTGACTGTTACGATCTTCTTGCGATGAAGCAATACGGTCTCCTGGTCATGACGGACAATGGACATGACTTTCTGCAGTTTGATGTCGATCTGAAGTGTGACTTCAACCCGCATGCCATTATCCACGGAGCACGTGAACTCGGCAGTGATTATGACCCTAAGATCTTCAGCGAGGTCTCATTCGGCCTTAGCGCACAAGGTGAGACGCCGGCAGAGCTATGGCAGTTCTTAGAGAAGATGGCACCGTTCGAGAAGCAGTGGTACGCTTCGATGCAGCTGGGTGTTACTAAAGAGTAATGGGCTTTTTCTCCAAATTCTTTCCCCCTAAAGAGGTGCCGGTAGAAAACAGTTTTGTCAAGATGCCGATCTTTCACGAGACGCTCTCATTTCCTCTGCCAGAGAGTTGGTCCGTAGAGCCAGCAGTGCGAACGCTTGATGAAGGCAGATTCGTTGTGGAGTTCCTGGGTGAAGGTGAGAGCGAAGAGCAGTGGCATAACAAGCTGATCGTGCAGGGTTTCAACAACGCCAATGACGATATAGAGCTGAATGCACGGAAACTTCTTAAGATGATGAGAGAGGAGATGGCCGCACTCGACAAAGCTGCTTTTTACAGTGAAGAGCTTTTTTCTGAAACGGTTCTCTCCAGACAGAAAGTTGCTGTTGTCATGGGGCTGAAGCGACTCCCTCATGATGAGACGCAGTCCCAATTCGGACTCTACCTGATCATAGAGGGTGTGCATGATATCTATATTGTTCAGCGTGCATGGAAAGGGGAGCCAAATAAGGATGGATTCCTGGTTTCCAGAGCAGAGCTGAACGGATGGCTTGACGATTTTAAAATGATCACGCTTACCAAGAACGGGACAGCAGTTGAATAACACTACGGCAGTCGACATTCGCTGGTATGAGGGACTTGAGAACTATATGTCTGTGGCAAGAAGTGAGGACCCGGTTTTAGAGCAGTTCTGTACGGTAAGGGAGTGGGACTTCATCAAAGCGATCTATGGTGCTATATTCAGTGAGCATGACCTTCATCTTGATGAGAAGGGCTTTGAGTTTAACGCTGGCAAGGTCCTTCTCTATAACAGTTCGGGTGAAACTGAGCTTGACAAGTATGACTTTTTTCGTTTAGTAGGCAGACTCTATGATGTTCTTATAGAAGGGGCCAACGAAGATCACCATACGGTCCGTTACGAGACCTGGTGGCAAGAGTTCATCGATAAGTTCTTTCTGCTTCAGGAACGGTGCAAGATCGAAATGCTTCAGGTTGAAGAGCAGATCCTTACGCTTAAAGTGGAGAGTTGAATGTTCGGTATAGAACAGATCAGGAGAGGTGTTTAATGGGCGCATCAAAACGTAATGATGTCGCAGTGGCCCGAACAAAGTGTTACCGCTGCTATCGTCCTCTCAGCTCCTGCATGTGCGCTTACGTCAAACCGGTTGACACTAATACCAAATTTGTCATCTTAATGCACCCTAAAGAGTTTCAAAAAGTCAAAAACGGAACAGGTCACCTGACGCATCTCGCTTTGCCAAACTCTGAACTCTATGTCGGTGTCGATTTCAGAGACCATCAACGTGTCAATGAACTGCTTCGCGACAGCAGCAGGCTCTGTTATGTCCTATACCCGGGTGAGACAAGTCATAACCTCAATGAAAAACGCATTGAGACGCAGGGAAGAGAGCTGGTTGTTTTTATTATCGATGCGACGTGGAGTACGGCGCTTAAACTGTTAAAGGTCTCGACAAACCTGCAGGCGCTTCCGAAGCTCAGCTTTACCCACACCAAAAGTTCACAGTTTCAGATCAAGGAGCAGCCCGAAACGTACTGTCTCTCGACCATAGAGTCAACGTTGACGATACTGGAGCTTTTGGACATGCACGGTATGGAAGCTATAGAGAAAGAGTCGTTTGAGAGCTTCTTGGACCCTTTTAAAGCAATGATAGCGTATCAGATAGCGTGTATTTCAGAGTCTAAAAGCAGTCATGAGAATGCGGTCAGGTTTAAAAGGAGAGGAGAGAATGTCTAAATGTTCGGAGGAACGTTTGTGACGTCTGCTCTATAACGGGCTTTACAGCTCTTCTTCGCTTTCAAATTCGCCGAAGAGGCCGCTTGCATCGATCTGCTGCTCTGCCTTTTTGAACTGCTCCTCTTCGACCTTGGCGAACTCCTCTTCGACAAATTCGATAAACTCTTCGATATCGATCTCTTCTCTGTAGATATCCTTATAATACATACATATTTTTATAAATTCGTCTGAGCAGCCGAACTCTTTTAACTTTTTTTCCATAATTTATAGTTTCTCCTTTTTTGCAAATATATGGAGGTATCCGAAATAGTGGAGCAGTTTGAGGTTTTTTTCGACATTGACGGTCGTACTTATACTGCCGAAATAGCCGCGAATCTCATTGTCATCATATTTTCCTAGAAAACTGGCGCCCTCGCGACCTTCTCTGGATAGGTAGATAATGTGGTGGGTGGGGGTGCTTTTGTTTTCAATCCATATTTTCATAAACAGAATTTTAGCGAAAAAGTGGGCCAACTGTGCATCTGTTATTGAAATAAGGATAGCATATAGGGGATTTAAACGCTGACAGGGATTTGTTGTTCAGGATTATGTTACGCAAATTATATGATAATCTAGCACAAAGGTATGCACATGAAAAAACTCATAATGACACTTCTTTTTGCCGTTACTGTCCTGTTGGGCGACGAAGCGCACGACATCATGAAAAAGATCGACAACAACATCCGCGGTCAAAACATCTACATGCAGATGAAAATGAGCATTACCTCTATGGGGCATACCCGGACCATGGTAGTGCAGACCTGGGCGAAAGGAACCAAAAAGAGTTTTGTCAAGACCATCTACCCGCCCAAAGACAAGGGTATTACCTTTTTAAGTCTCGACAACCAGATGTGGCAGTATGTCCCCAAGATAGAACGCATTATCAAGATTCCGCCTTCCATGATGCTGCAAAACTGGATGGGTTCTGACATCACCAACGACGACATGGTCAAGCAGAGCTCCATTGTCGAAGACTACGACCCGAAGATCCTGAAAAAAGAGGGCACTCTGGTGACGATGGAGCTGACACCGAAAGAGGATGCTGCCGTGGTCTGGGGCAAGATAGTCTCGCTCATCGACACCACCACCTACACCAGCCAAAAAGATATCTTTTATGACGACGAAGGCAAAGAGGTCCGCATCTTCTACTACAAAGATATTAAGAAGTACGGTCAATACTACATGCCGACCTACTGGAAACTCCAGCCAGTCAACAACCTGGACAGGTACACGGAGATCTTTCTTGAAGAGGTCAAGTACGACAGCACGATCTCGGAGCAGTATTTCCAGAAAAGTGCACTTAAGAGGTTCTCGCGCTGATGTTCTCGCTGGCTGTTAAGAACATACTGTTTTATAAAGGGCGCTCCATTACGACCTTTGTGCTGACCGTTATTTCAGCGATGCTCTTCATCGTCTACGTCTCGATGATGGACGGTTCGCACAAGTCGATGCTGCAAAATGCCCTCAAGGTCTATACCGGTGCCATCGAGATCTATAAAAAAGAGTACCGCGACATCGGCGGCAACGAGTACCTTATAACCGATGTCAGCGCCATTGAAGAAGAGCTGGACCGCATTGAGGGCATCGCCGCCTACACCTCTCGCTATGAGACCTACGGGCTGCTCTCTTCGAGGGACCACTCTGCGGCAGCGATGGTGGCCGGTATCAACCCTGAAAAAGAGCGTGGTATCAGCGAACTCGAAGTGGCGTTGAGCGAAGGGAGCTACCTGAGCAATAATGCAGGGAACTGTCTTTATGCTGGGGCCGAACTGGTTAAAAAGCTAGAAATCAAGCTCGGCGATGAAGTGAGCTTCGTCGGCGCTGCCAGCGACAACTCGTTTGCCGCCGACATCTTCAGACTCTGCGGCATTTTCAAAACAGGGGCTTTCGAGTTCGACTCGTCCGCCTCGTTTATGGCCAGAAGCTACTTTGACACCTTGATGTATTCGCAGAACAAGGCCTCCTATATTACGGTCAAACTCGATGACATTGCCGAGGCTGAGTCGGTGAATGCCGCCATCGTCAAGGCGATTGACGGCGAGTATGAGAGTCTGACGTGGAAAACGCTGATGTCCTCGATGGTCCAGGCCATGGAGGTCGACAGCGTCTTCGGCTACATCTCGATGTCGCTCTTCTTCGTAGTCATCTTTTTTGTGGTGATGATCTACGGCTTTATTAACGTCAGTTCCCGCGTCAGGGAGTTCGGCACGATGCGCTGTATCGGTCTTTCAAGCGGCATGGTCAACCGACTTCTCTTTTATGAGATCCTTATTCTTTCTACCTCTGCCATACTGCTCGCAACGCCTCTAAGCGCTGCAATAAACTACTATTACAGTGTGCACCCGATTGTCATCGAGGGCATCAGCGAGACCTATAAAGACTACGGCATCGTCTCCGATGAGATCCCCTTCGACTTTAACCTTTTCACCATCTCCTGGAACGTTGCGGTCATTTACGTGCTCAACTTTTTAAGCATCATCTACCCGATGACCTACATTAACAGTTTTAAACCTATCGAGGCGACACGTCATGTATAGCATCATTGTAAAGCTGGCATGGAACAACGCTTTCCTGCGCCTTTCGCGTACGCTTTTGGTCATCATTATGATCGCCGTCAGTATGAGCATGATGCTCTCGCTGCAGGGCATCTACGACGGCATGGTCATCAACATGGTCGACAAGACCAAACGCAGTGACAGTGGTGAGATCAGCATCTACAACCCGGATTACCGTCTTAACAAAGTCCTGCAAAACAGCATTAAAGATGCCGACAAAATAAGAGCCGACATCGAAAGCCGCAGCGGCGTGCAGGCGGTGGTGACCCGCTTCAGTGTCGAGGGGCTCAGTTCGACGGCACGGAAATCGTCGTTTTCGAGCATTATCGGTATTGACCTCAAAGATGAAGAGCGTTTCGGTCAGTTCAGCAAGTTCCTTAAAGAGGGGGAGATCAGTTTTGCGAAGCGTGGAGCGATCATCGGGAGTGAACTGGCCAAAACGCTCAAGGTCCGTATCGGCTCCAAGGTCATCTTTACGACCCAGGACAGCAGCGGCGACATCAACGCCATCGCCGTGAGGATCAGAGGCATCGTACAGTCCAACAATGTGGTCCTGGATGCTTCGGCCCTGTACGTCGACAATGCACGGCTGCACACTTTTTTAGGCGTAGGCGAGGACGAAGCAACTCAGATCGCCATACGGACAGACTCCGACACACTGCAGAAAAAGCTGCAGGCAAAGTACAAGACGCTCAGCGTCATGAGTTTTTTGGAGCTCAACCCCATGCTCAAGATGATGGAGGAGATGATGGTCATCTTTAACTCCATTACCTTCGGGATCGTGATGATGGTCGTCTTTATCGGTATTCTCGGGGTGATGTACGTCTCGGTACTTGACCGTATCAGAGAGTTCGGGATCATGCGCGCCGTCGGCATGGAGTACAGGCTCATCAGGCTGCAGATCGTGCTCGAAGCGCTCTTTGTCGGTTTTGTAGGATATTTGAGCGGCGCGGTTCTCGGCATATTGGGACTTCTCTACCTGCAGCATTTCGGCCTTGACCTCAGTGCCTGGGCGGAAGGTCTGGAGAGTTTCGGTTACGACTCCATCATCTACGCCCATATGGAGTTGAGCTATTTTACCAACACCTTTTTTGCAATCATCGCAGCATCGGTTCTGAGCGTCTTCCTGCCGCTTAGAAAGATCAAAAAACTGAACCCTATCGAGGTCATAAAGGCAGAGACATGATTAGACTTGAAAATGTAGACAAATATTTTTTCCGCGGCGAGCCCAGAGAGATCCATGCCCTCAGAGATGTCGACCTTGTCATCGAAGAGGGCGAATTTACACTTTTTAACGGACCCTCCGGCTGTGGTAAAACGACACTGCTCAACGCTATCGGCGCGCTTGACGAAGTGGACAACGGACAGATCTTTCTTGGCGATACCGATATTGCGACGCTCGACGAAGACGAACGCACCAAGCTGCGGCTGAACGAAATGGGCTTTGTCTTTCAGGCCTACAACCTTGTGCCGGTACTGAACGTGCGCGAGAACATCGGCTTTATCATGAAGCTGCGCGGCTTCAGTGACAAAGAGATCAACGACAGGGTAGAGGAAGTCGCCGCTATGCTGCAGATCGACAACAAATTAAACGCTCTGCCCAATGCGCTCAGCGGCGGACAGCAGCAGCGTGTCGCCGTGGCACGTGCCGTCGCTGCGAAACCCAAGATCATTCTGGCGGACGAACCGACCGCCAACCTCGACTCCAAAAACTCCACGGCCCTTATGGACATGATGCGCTCGCTTAACGAAAAAGAGGGGGTGACCATACTCTTCGCCTCGCATGACGACTACGTCATTGAAAGCGTACGGCGGATCATTAGACTCAATGACGGGGCGATCGTTGGTAATTAAACATCTGACTGCACTGTCTGTTGTGGCAGTTTCATCACTCTTGGCCGATTTTGACTATACGGTGAGCAACACCAACTTCACTATCTCTCAGCCTTCGATCTTTCCGGCCGATAATTCAAGGTATCTCTACAACTATGACAGACTGCGTCTGCGAAGCGATTACACGCAGGAGAACTATTTTGCCACCTTTATCGGCGACGGTGTCAACTATCTAGGACAGGATTATGTGGGCTCCACCTCTTTTGACTATGTCAAACTGATGAAGTCCGATACGCCGTTCAAGACACAGACAACTTTTTACGACTATGACGAGGGTGTTCTGTACGCCAAGATCTACCGTCTGTACGGCGGCTATGAGGATGAAAAAAACCGTGTCGTCGTCGGTTTGCAGAATATTACGATGGGCGTAGGTCGTCTCTGGACGCCGACCAATCTTTTTAACCCGCCAAACACCTATGCGCTGGAGCCGGACGAAGTGTTCGGTGTCGCAGCGCTCTCGTATACGCGTCACGTAAGCAACACTTCTGATATTACCGTCGTTGTAAGCCAAAAAGCGGACCGCAGCTATAAATATGCGGCACGTTATAAAGCCTTTCTGGACTTTGCAGATGTCGCGGTGGACTTTGTCTATTCGGATGCGACCCTGATGGCCGGTTACGAGATCGAAGGCAACCTTGGCGACACGGGCATAGAGGTGCGCAGCGAAGGGGCCTACATCAAAAACGATCTGACAACCGCGTATAACCCGGTAACCGCTGTTTCAGAGCATGAAGAGACGGCGTTTTTTCAAGGCATCGTCGGGGCCGACTATGGCTTTGAAAACGGCATAACCGTTGTAGGTGAGGCGCTATACAGCTCTAGAACCTTTTCGTACGGAGAGTTACTGCTCAATTATAACTCGGAGATACTCTCCAACCTTGTGCAGTCCGATTTTTATGCAGGCGCCACGCTGAGTTACAGTTTTAACCTCTTTTTGGATGCTTCACTTCTCTATATAGAGAGTTTCAATGAACGCAATTCGCGTTTTGTCTCACCGACACTCACCTATACACTTAACGATTTCAACAGTTTTACCCTCGGAGCGATGCTACAAAACGGGCCGGACGAGAGTGAATTTGGACAGTTCGGAAACACCTACTATTTTAAGTATGCACTCTCATTTTAAACAAGCAGAAGCTCTTTATAGATGTGTTATAATATTTTATGTTCCATAATATTTTTTTAGATTAACTGTGCCGTTAATAGCGTTGCTAAACAGGCACAAAAGCATTCTGTCATCTTGAGAGCGGCAAAGTAAGCGGAAACTTTACCTTCTGTTTAATGCTTCTTGACTTATGATTGAGTTATCTAAGGTTTTTGGGTGTCGAAATTTCAGAGAGGATAGGTATGTCATTAAAAAAATTTAACGTATTCATCGTTCTTATCTCATTGACGATAATGACGTTACTTTATCTTTATATAGCGCAGCTTATTGAAAGCAATATTGACACACAGGTCAAAAACAGTGTACGGTCTGCATCGATAGAACTTCGCCAGCAGCTTCGAAACAGCTTTGGGATGTTACAGCAGCGGTTCAGCCGGTATGAGAACACGAGTCTGAATAAACTGAAGTTTGTCAAAGAGCAGCTCTCATATGACGCCAATACAACAGACCTGACCTATCTGGCCGATGTGATCAACACCAATGTCTATGACGGCCACTATGAGATCTTCATCATCAACAAAGATAAGATCATCACACAGAGTACCGTTGAAAACAAACTCGGGTTTGACTATAAAGATTTCCCTGAATATTCGAACGAATTGGACCAGGTCCGGTTTGAAGGGAATGCGTTTAAGGTCTCTGCACCTACCTTTGATGAAAACACTTTGGAGATCGTACAATATTACATTAGAAAAGGTGAGGGTGACGAGTGGGTTATGATCGGTTTTGCGCTGCCGTTTGGTGAGTATGTCAATTATAAAGCCGATGACCTTACGTCTGTTTCGCCTTCCCTGCAGAACCTTGACCTCTTTATTCTTACAAATGACAACATTCAGTACATTAATAAAGAACCGCAAACGAATGTGACCGTCAGTCGTCTGCTGCAGAATAAAAAACGGTTCGTCTCTATGATGATGAGCGATTTAGAGTTGGAACATACCGCCCAAAACAGTGATACAGAGATCATTGCAGCCAATTTCTCGGAACACACCACGACCCTGACACACAATGATGAAAAACGTGAGAGTGTCGTCTATGCGCTCGCAGCAAGCAGTTTTGAGAACATATCTGACGACTTTATGTTGATCGCAAAGATGCAGTTCGATCATGAACATTTTCTAGGCGAGTATGAAGAGTTGAAAAACCTGCTCTATCTTTTCATTACATTGATCTACATCTTCATGGTGTTAGGCTTTACGCTTATGTATAAGTCGGTCATCCAGAAGATAAGTGCTATTGAACGTCAGATGCATACCGACGATCCCATCGCAGTCAACGGTTATCTCTTTAGTGAGTTCAGTTATTTTATTGAGCGCTATAACAACTTTTTACTGCGTTGGAAAGGCGAGGTGCTTCGTCTCAACGAGATAACGATGCAGGATGAGTTGACCAAATGCGCAAACCGCCGTTTTTTCAACAAAAAGATCACCGAACAGATCGACCTTTATCAGCGTTACGGTCAGGAGTTTTCCATGATCATGTTCGACATTGACGACTTTAAACATATTAACGACAAATACGGTCACAATGAGGGCGACCATGTGTTGAGAGCATTGGCAGACGACGTTCGCAAACAGCTGCGCATCAGTGATGTTCTGTGCCGTATCGGCGGCGAGGAGTTCGCGATCATCCTGCCCGAGACCAACAGAGAGAGTGCCATCTTTGTTGCTGAGAAGATCAGAGAGGTCATCGCACATCAGATCTACATCGACCATGAGACCATCACGATCAGTCTGGGTGCTGAGAGCTACATGGAAGAGTATGACTTCAATTCGTTTTACACTACGGTTGACAATTTTCTTTATAAATCCAAACACAGCGGTAAAAACTGCGTTCACAGCAGTATAAGTATTGGCTCTTAGGCGCTATAATCTCATCTCAATTGTATGTGAGGTAAATAGTGATCGAGAGAGAGAAAAACATCCCCAAATTACTTGGTAAAATTGTCTATGAGGTCATGATTGTTCTGGCACTCTACTTTACAGGCGAAGGTCTGGTCTACCTTTTGGGCACCAAGTTTCCAGGCAGTGTTGTCGGTATGCTGCTTCTGCTCGCGGGACTTCACCTCAAATGGGTGAAGGTCGATGACATTCGTTACGTCTCCTCTTTTCTGCTCGGGTATATGCCGCTCTTCTTTATTCCTGCAGGGATCAGCGTGATGGTGAGTTACACGCTGATGGAGGGCTTTTATCTTCAGATCATCGCGCTCATTCTCATTTCGACTATGTTGGTCATGGTGCTGACGGGGCACCTGGTGCAGTATCTTGTTGAGCGGGAGAAACAGTAATGTATGCTCTTTTAGACTCTCCGCTCTTTGGCCTGCTACTGACCTTCTCCGTCGCCGTATTGTCACTCTATATCAAGATGAAAACACCGTGGCGTCTCTTTAACCCTATGCTGTTCAGTATGCTGCTCATCATCATCGTACTGCTTGTTTTCAAGATCCCCTATACGGATTATGCGGCGGGTGGCGACCTTATCTTGAAGATGCTCGGTCCCATCACCGTCGTGCTTGCGGTACCGCTCTACCAGCATCATGACAAATTGCGCCGCCATGCCGTGGCCATATTGCTCGGTGTGGCGCTGGGCTCGCTCTCTGCGCTGCTCTCCGTCTATCTGTTCGCAGTGATGGCAGGGCTCGACATGACGCTGCTCAAATCGCTGCTGCCGCGCTCCATCACAACGCCTATCGGCATCGCCGCTGCCGAGATGCTGGACGGTCTCGTCGGAATGACGGTGCTCTCCATCGTCATTACCGGGACTTTCGGTGCGATCGTCGCCGACTGGCTTTTTGCCCGTTTCAAGATCACGGACCCTATCGCCAAAGGGGTGGCCCTTGGGACAGGCGCGCACGCCATAGGCACGGGAAAGGCTTTTGAATACGGAAAAGTGGAGGGGGCGATGAGCGGTCTCTCTATCGCCATCGCCGGTGTCAGCACCATTTTGTGGCTCTTTCTGTTCCAGTTTTCAGGGTTGATCTGAGTTTAGACGGCTGTATCGCTCAGTGTCCATCTGCGTCTAAGGTTATGGATATAGACGATCAAAAGGAAGAAGAGGGCGGAGGTAAAGCCCAGTACCAACATTAGATTGGTCTCTTCCGGGGTAGTGTCAAGCAGGATCAGCTTTCTTATGATGACCACGAAACCGATCTCCAGCAGGGTCAGCACATAGTCAAAACTGTTCCGTATAAGAAAGGTCTTGACGATCGCAATGACGATCAGCGTGAAAAGCCCGTCGGTAAGGATCATTTTGATGGAGGCGAAGTCCAGTGCTCCCTGCGCCAGCGTAAACGAGACGATCTTGTGTGAAAGGCTCAATATACAGACGGCGAGATAGAGTATCATCACGGTTATAAAGGCGTATTTCAGTGTTGTGATCGCTTTCATCAGCAGAAGGTCTGCCTTCTCCTCAGCGGTTCTGTCAAAGTTCTTGACCATGAGGGCGAAACGATTCAGGATCGATAGTGATCTGTTCTCTATCTCAGTTTTCATTGCTAACGCGCTCTCCTTTCATCGGGGCAAAATGTTTAGCCATTGTCGCATGCAGGCAGTCGGCAATGATCATAACGCCCTTTTGCATGCGCTCCGGGTCGGTGTGGGTAAAGTTAAAGCGTATCTCGTCGGTGCTTCCTGCTTCGGGATAGAACTCGCTGCCGGGGACAAAGGCAACGTCATACTCCATGCAGCGTCCGACCAGTCTCTTTGTATCGACACCGGGGATACGCCCGTAGATGAACATGCCGCCGTTGGGCTCTGTGAATTCGAATTCCGGCAGCAACATACGCAAGGTATTGGCCATGGCGTTCTTTTTCGCTTCGTAGCTTCGGCGTATGGTTTCGATGTGTCCGTCGAGTCCGTTTGCTTCCCAGTAGGTGTCGATAAGACGCTGATCGAGGGTCGACGTATGAAGGTCAAGTGCCTCTTTGACCGCCAGGATACGGCGTATATTGGTCTCACTCGCACGTATCCATCCGACTCTCAGTCCCGGTGCGAGGATCTTGGAGAAGGAGCCGAGGTGGTAACTCTGGTGCGGCATGGCAGCGCTGATGGCAGGCATCCGTTTTTCAAAAAATAGTTCACTGTAGGCGGCATCTTCGATCAGCAGCGCCCCCTCTTGTTTCATAGCCGTTGCAACCGCCCGACGTTTTTTAAGGGTGTAGCTGACGCCCGTCGGGTTTTGAAAATCGGGAATGAGATAGGCCGCTTTGGTCTCTCTGATACTTTTACTGAACCTCTTCATGGCAACGCCGTCCTTTTCAAGCGTAACGCCCTCAACGGCGACACTGGCAAGTCTGAAGGCGCTTAAGGCTCCAAGGTAGGCCGGCAGTTCGACGGTGACGCCTTTTTGAAGTACGCTCATGGCGATCAGGTTGATGGCCTGTTGTGAACCGGTGGTTATAAGAACCTCTTCGGCACGGGTCGCAAAGCCCGCATCGCTGTAGCGGCGTGCGATCTTCTCTCTTAGCGGCGCGTAACCGAGTGAACTGGAGTACTGCAGGCTTAACGGGTCTGAAAGGGTGCTTTCGGCGGCCCGGCGAAACGCCTCCATGGGAAAGAGTGCGGCGTCGGGAAGTCCTCCTGCGAACGATATGGAATCTTTGGTGATGACATCCAGGATCTCCCGGATGAATTGGCGTTTCATAATTTCTCCTTTGGTATTTGAATAATACGCCGTTTTACAATTGATTTCTTCAATATTTCTTGCACAAAAATATGCAGAACTTGCTAAAATAGAGTTTATGAAGACAGAAACACGCCAACATCATGCGCAGATCGTCAACGATGCTCTTTACTACATCTACAAGTACATCGATTCGCCGATCACTCTTGAGCTGCTTGCCGAGCAGAACCACACCAGTATCTACCACTTTCACCGTCTCTTTAAAGAGCAGACGGGGCGTAACTTCTACGACACGCTTCAGTCGATCCGACTTCAAAAAGCGGCCAACCTGCTCATCGCCAACCGCGGCGTAAAGGTCTCGCAGATCGCACAGCAGTGCGGTTACAGTACGCACTCCGCGTTCATCAGGGCTTTTTCCCAGCGTTACGGGGCGACGCCGACGCAGTGGCGCAAGGGGTATTACCGCGAATACTCCAAAAACAACATTCTCTTCTCGGGCAGTTCACCGCGGATCACTTCGGACTTTTCGGGACTCAAGCCGACCGTTCTGAAGATGAAGCCCATCCATGTCGCCTACATGCGTCACCGCGGTTACAACCGCTCCATCGGCGAGGTGTGGCAGCGGCTCTACGCCTTCGCACTCGAACACGACCTCGAAGATGCTGCGCAGATCGCCATCCACCACGACAACCCCTCTATAACGCCGCTTGATGAGTGCGCCTATGTTGCTGCCATAGAGGTGCCGAAAGATTTCAGAGCATCGGGTTCTGTCTCGACCTTTACCATTCCTTCGTCGCTCTGTGCACGTTTCAGTGTAGAGGGGCGATACGGTGAAGTACCGAATCTTATTCGCTACATCTACCACAGTTGGCTTCCTGAAAGCGGGTTCGAAGCAAAGACCCTGCCGCCGTACGTCATCTACCGTAAAAACCATTTTCTCAGCAGTGACGAACGGTTCGAGCTCGATTTTTATCTGCCGGTTACGGTTGTGTAGAGGAGCTGTTGACTCTGTTCTCTCTGATGGAGTTAAAAGGAAAAAGTGTATACGATTAGATGCAGCGGTGATCTGTTTTTACGTTGCAGTTTTCAATTAGAAATTAGGAGTATCGATGGAGATAAAATATGTCGGACCCAAACCTTTTATTTCAACCGGCGGTATTACTTTCGACAACGAGAAGAGCGACAAGTTTATCTATTTTCACAGTCTTATCCAGCTAATGCAGGCGATAGACCATGACTATGAGGAAGGGCGTCCCTATGTCTATGAGGTCGAAGCGCGGTTGATCAGAGGCAGTGACATGAGTGAAATGATCATGCAGTGCTGCCCCGAGGTCGCAGCGGTCGCTAAAGAGGCAAAAGTGAAGGCATCACTCTATGTCGACGAAAACCGCAAACGTGCAGAGAATTCGCCTTTTCTTTGTGAGATTGAGACGCAGGTGCTTGTCAATAACCTGAATTTGATGCAGAACTACACGGTTCAGCGTTATGTCAACAAGTGCACTTATTACTATATGGTCGAGAGATTCATCGAACGTCTGCGTCATAACAAGATCGCCTACATCAGTATGCCGGTCCACGCCACCTATTTTCATGTTCTTAACACGATCCAGCGGGGGCTGCGTCAACAAAAGAGCCCCGTCAGCTCCAACCTCTCTTTTCACTCCGAGGGGCGGGAGACCTACGTGCGGCTAAACATCGTCAACTAGAAAGGGGCCGTTAGATGAATTTGATCCAATGTGAAAATGGTGAGTTCGCACCGTCCAAGGTGGTCTGTATAGGCCGGAACTATGTCGAGCACATTGAAGAGCTCGGCAATGAGCTCCCGGAGTCCATGGTGGTCTTTAACAAGCCCAACTCGGCCATCAGCTCGACGCTGCACTACATCAGCCACGATTGCAGGTTCGAGGGGGAGATCTGTTTTCTGGTCAGAGCAGGGCAGCTCTTCGGGGTGGGTTTCGGTCTCGACCTCACCAAAGCCGATATACAGAACCGTCTTAAAGCCAAAGGCCTTCCGTGGGAACGCGCCAAAGGTTTCGACAAGTCTGCGGTGCTGAGCGACTTCGTCAAGCTCGATGTGCCCCTGAAAACCCTCAGAATGACCCTCCACATCAACGACACCCTCGCACAGTTCGCGAACTACGACCTCATGATCTACAAACCGGAACTTATGCTCAAAGAGATAAAAAGCTTTATGACCCTAGAAGACGGCGACGTCATCATGAGCGGCACCCCAAAAGGCGTCAACACCTTTAACAGAGGCGACCGCTTCGTCGGCCGCGTCTACAGTAACGACAAACTGCTCATAGAACAAGAGTGGACAGCCCAATAGCTGCCACTTTTTTGCCTCATTCTCCACGCGTTATATAATATATTCCATAGTAAATTATTCCCGTTTTAGAAAAGTTTTGTAACTTTTCGACCATATGCAGCAAGTTTTCAACTGAAAAAGTTAGTTCTTATTATTTTAAAGTAGAATTTATCAGCTAATATAGATCTACAAAAATACAGTTCAAAAGTAAACTCTTGAAAATTATCCACTTTTCCGACGTATCTTGTTTTAACAACTAGGCTGATTCATGCAAGAATTTTAAGATAAATATGATGAGAAAGAAAAGGACAATCCATCTATGAGTTTATTCCAGTAGTAGTTGGAGTAGTCATCGGTGATCTGACATACAGATTCTTTCCTAGGGGGGCGCATAATCCTCTATATGGAGAAGAACTTCGGATGGATGGTGGAGCTGACGTGTGCTTGGGTGGACGAGGGATTGGAGTTCAACTATGAGGATAAGTTTAAAAATGCAGTGTCGTTTGATATTGAAAGTAGTAATAAAATTAAAAGGATAATTAGTGGTTGAGAATAAAGAAAAAAGCACAAGGGGTATAGGGTGGAAAATATATTTTTGGTCAATGATACTGCTTAGTGTATTGGTAGTCGGTGCCACAGTAGCAATGGAAATAATTGATCCAGAAGCGTTTAATGTTCAGTTTGGTGATAAACATATGTTTTCGACGTTATACGAGCTTGTATTTGTTTTTATATTTTTTGTGTCTCTTGTAGGGCTAAGAGGCTTTATTTACAACAAAAAATACTTTACAAAAGAGTTATGGACATTTATTTTTATGGTGATTCTAGTGAACTATATAGGCACTAAAATCTATGGCTTTAACGATCATGAGCGAATATGGCAGATATTGGAGGCATTTATAACCATACCGATCTTATATGCTCTTTACAAATATACTTTTAAAATGAATTACTTGTGGAGTGTTGATCATGACTAAGTCACAAAAAATATTTTCAGCATTGTCAGCATTTACTGTTGGGGGAGTAGCCGGTCATCATATTGATGATATTATTGAAAAGTATAACCTTGAAATTGATAGGTACCCTGTAGCCGTTGAATACAATATTATTAACAATTGTCTTTCGAATTATGAAGAGCCTCTATCTTATAGTATGTATGGGAACAAACAAGATATCTGTATATGTAGTTTAGAAGCAACAGAACTGGAATATGACTATACAAGCTATAAGCTAGAAGAAAAGTCATTAAGCTATGAAAATGAGTTTTTGAATTTATTTGAGAAAAATGCAGAGAAGTGTATGTGAGGTAAGCTGAACAGCTTACCTTAGTCTTGTGTGGCTATTTGCTTGGGGGACAATTCCCTCTACCACCGCCTGACGGGTTTCCTGTAGTACTTGGTCCATTCGGTGGCGTACACCCTCCTGCTTTTTCCATGTTATTTTCCTTTTGGTTGTGCATTTTTATCTGCACCGCTTTGTGCTCTTGCCATAAAGCTGTCTTTAGAGATATCACCACCTTTTTTTGCTGTCGTAGACTGGATTCTAGCAGCATCTGCTTTTGTCATTGGGGTTTTTGTTGCCATAATAGGCTCCTTAAAATATTTTTTCCTAAACGGATGTTTAAGATAGTAAAATTATAAGACAGTGCCAAGGGACAACAGGGGACAAAATGGAAGCGACTTTAACTGAGAAACAGAATGAATTAAGAAAATGGATTAAGAAGATAGGGCTGAATCAAAAATATTTTGCACAGCTATATGCCCAGCATTTGTATTATGATCCGCACGAAGATGACATTAAAGCATTCTACGAAAAATACAAAGGACATATGAAGAAGGATAGAACTACAACAGATGTGAATATCATAAACAAATATCTGGATTTTTTATTTACATTGGAAGAGTTCAAAGACACGGGATATGTTAAACCAACATTCCACCATAAAGATAGATTTAGTGACTCATTTAATAAGCGTATGGAAAAAATATCTAAAAAAATTACAGAGAAGCTTGTTAATGAAGATATGTGAAGTCTTTAATACCACGAGCATAGTTCAATATTCAAAAAAATAATGTTTTTATGATTTGTAATTGATGCGTTTCTAAATGTGTTGTAGTTAAAAAAAAAAGGATTGTTGAGGAGTCGATGCTCTCTTACGAGAGCACCATTCTTAGGAGTGTTATATATAAAAAAGACGGCTTAAAATACCATGTCCAAGTGCGGAGAGTCCTCATCGATGTAGATACCTGCGTCTTCGTAAGCTGCCATGTGGTGTGCGAATGCGCTCGATGCCATAGCTCCGGCGATTAATAATGCTGTAATCAACTTTTTCATGTTGTTTCCTTTATCTTTTTTGATGCGGTATTATGACTGTTTAGTGTTAGTGCAGTGTAAGCGTGATCTTCTATTGGGCGGAGATTGTTTTGCTGAGCACATCACTGTAAAGTAATTAAGAGGTGAAGGGGGCAGGTGAACCTAATACGGTTGGGGTTCACCTGCCCCCGACCTTTTCTGTTATCTAGCAATGGAACAAAGTAGTCGGTTGTCAACTGATCCTAAAGTTCACTATTAACATAAGGGCAAAAAAGCACTAAACATACGTCAAAACCCTGTAAGAGTATTGGAGTATAGTCATGCTTATGAAAAAAACAAATGAACTCATTACAAAAGATATAAGACAACTGATCTTTCAAATCGCGATACCTTCGAGTATAGGGATGTTTTTTAATACCATGTATAACGTCGTCGATACATTTTATGTCGGCCAAATATCTACGGAGGCAATCTCAGCTCTTACCTACAGTTTTATGATCTTCTTCATGCTTTTGTCTATAAGCTTTGGACTCTCATCTGCCATCACAGCGTATGTGGGCGGGGCCTTGGGTAAACACAAGAGAGATATGGCACGAATATATACGTCAAATGGCATGAGCCTGTTTACGCTTGTCTCACTTGTTTTGACGCTTATCAGTTTTTTACTTCTGAAAGATATCTTTGTTTTAATGGGTGCAGCCGGTAGCGTTCTGGAGTATGCACTCGAATATACCTACATCATACTTCTCGGCATCGTCCCAATGCTGATAGGCTTAGGTGCAAACTCCGTCTTAGTGGCCCTGGGCGACACTAAAAGCTATAGGAACATTTTGATCGTTGGATTTATCTTAAATACCATTCTTGATCCCTTGTTCATCTATGGTTTTTATTTTGTCCCTCCACTTGGCATCAGCGGCGTTGCCATCGCAACCGTCCTGATCCAATACATCACACTGATGTATATGCTCACAAAACTTTATAAAACCAAGTTGTTTGATGCAGCTCTGTTTTTCAAGTCTGCTCCAAACATAAAAGCGTACAAACATCTTATCAGACAGGCTGTACCTACAAGTATCAACATGTTTTTAGGCTCTTTCGGAAGTATGATCACGATGTACTTCGTCTCAACATATGGGTTTAAATCTGTTGCGGCATTCGGGATAGGATATAGAGTTGAGCAGATCATCCTGCTTCCAATGCTGGGCTTGAACACAGCCGTTATATCTATCGTGTCAAACAACTTTGGTGCGAAAAACTTCGACAGAATAGACGAAGTCATACACAAAGCTTTGCGGTATGGATACATCATGAGCGCTATCGGGGTCGTCTTAATAGCACTGTTTGGCAAGTATATGATCATGGTGTTTGATACAGATATCGAAGTGGTGGATACCGCCTACATCTACATCATATTTGAGAGTTTTATCTTCTTTTCATTTATAACACTGTTTATATCGACCTCCACACTTCAAGGTATAAAAAACCCTTTTATCATACCTTACATAAGTTTTTATAGACAGATCTTCATGCCTCTTATCTTCTTCTACTTAGTGGTGCATGTCTTTGAACTGTCTATTGTATATTTATGGATAAGTATGTTCATTATTATCAGCAGTGCGGCGATCTATATGAAAATATATACAAAGAGACAATTAGTACTTGCTCGTGCAAGAAGCTAAGGCTTCTGCCGTCTTGTCTCAGCAACTAAAAGAGTAGATGGGCAGCTAAAAAGGCGCTATTGTCGTTAGAGACAAGATAAAGGACACTGCCTTAAAGAGGGCGAAGAAAATTTAGGGTCAGTCGCCATCCCGCATGAGATATTCGAGCTGCCGCTTTGACGACTATTTTTACTTTTTACTGGTAAAAAGCGTACCTTTTTCATGAACACCGTCGAGCAGGTAACTTCTCACTGAAGTTAGATCAAAGCCATTACATAAAAACATTTCCAGATCATTTTCCATTATATATTTAGCTGCCTTTAGCTTGGTGACTATACCGCCTGATGCAAATTTAGAAGTCGGTGTGAACTTTTTGTCCAGCTCCTCTTCGGTTAACTCGTTTACCCGCTTTCGTAATTTCGCTTTTGGATTTTCTTTTGGATTTGAATCATAATAACCATCGATGTCACTTAATACCACAAGCAGATCTGCTCCTGCATAGTAGGTAACATGCGCTGAAAGTTGGTCATTGTCCCCAAAAAGCTCCTCCGGTGTCGTCGAGATGTCATTTTCGTTGACAATAGCCAATATGTCATTATTAAATGTTCTTTCTATGATATCTTGAAAAATTTCTGTATGGGGGCTTGAGTTAAAACTATCTTCCGTCATAAGGATTTGGGAGATAGTAATGTCAAAAATATCAAACAGGTTCTTATATGAACTCATAAGAATAGGCTGTCCTACTGAAGCCAACACTTTTTTACTTGTTGGGACAAATTTATTGAGTTGCACTGCAGTATATCCAGCTGCGACAGCTCCTGATGTAACTAAAATAACTTCATGCTTTTCTCGTAAGTCTGCAACAAGAGAGACAAGGTTTAACATCCTCTCATTTGCAATAGCATCATCATTAATTAAAACGCTACTCCCAACTTTAATAACGATACGTTTCATATAAAATTCCTTTAAACGAGTATACTTTTTTCATTGACAATATGTATAATACCCATTATAACATGTGTAATACCGCTCATTCTTAATAAAGCCTAAGTTAAGTTCACCCCAGTTACATCTCCACTTTTTCACATAAGATACACCCCAAATTAAATGCGGCGACACGCTGATTTATAACACACAAATATATGAATTTATTTTTTATTCTCCTTTTAAGGTTAAGCGGAGCATACTGAACCTACCTCAAGATAATCCCAGGAGAACATAGTCATGAAACAGAGTCTATTTTTAAAAGCAACAATTGTTGCAACGGTTCTGATCGCCAGTACTGTTCCGCTCCTCGCGTCTGAAGCGGCTAACGAAATTACGGCAAAATCAAAGCCGACAGTTGGAGAAAAACTCGACGACACCGCCATCACTACGAAAGTCAAAATGGTATTGCTGCTGCACAGTTCAACCAGTGCCATTCGAACGGAAGTTACCACTACCAACGGCGTCGTAGCGATCAGTGGCAGAGCTAAAAACAGTGCTGAAAAAGATCTGGTCACCAAACTCGTTGAAGATGTTGAAGGGGTTAAAAGTGTCCATAATGAGATGCAAATAGCTAAACCTGACGCTCCTAATGTAATTGAAGCACTTGATGACTCGGCAGTTACGGCCAAAGTAAAAATGGCATTGATCTTACATCGTTCGACCGGGGCCTTACGTACCTCTGTGACAACGAATGACGGGGTAGTCACTGTTAGCGGCAAAGCGCGAAACGATGCTGAAAAAGAGCTCGTAAGCAAAGTCGTCGAAGATATTGACGGTGTTAAGAGCGTCGTCAATACAATGACCATCGAAAAATAATTTCAGAAAAAAGGAAATGTTATGAACGACAGAGAAATATACCAACAAGAAAAACAGGCTATCTTGGATGAGTACGTAGAAAAACTGCAAGAGCTAAAAGAGATGGCGTCTGCATCCGAGGGGGACGATAAGAGCGAATTCGACAAACAGATCAAAACCGTAGAGTTGAAGATCGAAGAGGCCAAGGCAGCATTGGAAGCGGTCGGTAAAGCCAGTGAAGAAGAGATTGAGGCGCACAAAAAAGCTATTGACGATTCTTTTAGGGCGATCTATACGCATATGTCAATGAGCTAGTATGGTGCTTTATTTCTCTGGCAAACTGGCTTGGATTTTAGCGTAATTTAAAATTACAGGTTTTTCTCTATATATGATCAACAAAGGAACTATGATAAACGACAAAGAACTCTATCAACAAAAAAAACAGGCTCAATTGGATGAATGGAAAGCAGAAATCGATAAGCTCAAAGCCAAAGCTGATATGGCGAGTGCTGATACTCAAATCAAAATCAATGCGCAGATCAAAACACTCGAACATAAGCTCGATGAGGGCAACGCAAAGCTATCTGAACTCACAAAAGCCACAGGCGAAGCTTATGACTCTGTGAAGACAGGTGTAGAGTCCGCGTGGGATACATTGGCATCTGCTTTTAGTGATGCAAGCACAAAATTCAAGAAGTAACCTTCTTGTACCCATTATCAGCAAAAAAACGGGGTCTTGTTACCAATATTAATTTTTTGCTGACTCCTTCGTGAAACATGACTGATCATTCCCAGTCTTACATTCAACGCTTTAACAATAGCATTTTAGAATAGCAAATTTATCCGTATTGATACCAGTGCGAAGATGCTCTCCATCGTTATAACCACTGCATGTAACGCCATGCGCTGCGGGGATGTGTTACAATCAGTACAGAATGATTTGCATGTAGAGAGGAGCAGAAGATGTGGAAAAAGATTTTGATGGGGCTTGTTGGCGTGTTTGTGTTGATTCAGTTTGTTCCCTATGGGCACGAACATACGAATCCGGCGGTCATGAAAGAGCCGGTATGGGACACTCCGCGTACGCAGGAGCTCTTCAAACGGGCCTGTAACGATTGTCACAGCAATGAATCGATCTGGCCGTGGTACAGCAATATCGCGCCTATATCGTGGTCTATCCAGTCTCACGTAGATGAGGGACGCGAGCACTTTAACGTTTCGATGATGGGCCTGCAGAAAAAGAACGAAAGCGACGAGGCGGCCAAAGAGGTGCGCGAGGGTGAAATGCCGCTCTTTTCATACACGCTTGGCCATCCCGAAGCGTGCCTGAGCGATGCGGAAAAAGCGGAGCTTGTCAAAGGACTTGTCGCGACTTTCGGCGAGGATGAAGACGAAGACTAAAACGGGTAAATGTCGTATTATGGCGATACAGAGTTAGTCGAGTGTACGCGCTAAGAGAAGTTGGAAAGCAGGGCTGTTCTCGCTATACAGGGCACTACTCTGTGATGTTAAGAAGAGGGTGATGTTGCTGCTTTTCATTGTAGTCGTTGTCCAAAAAGAGCGGAAAGAGTCTTAAGAAGATGCCTGCACCGGAGTGATGCAGACTGACCCGCTTTAAGCGTTTAGCTTTTCAAGCATATGGTCCATAACGTGACTGTGCTCGTGTTGCGGGCTGAAAAGTACCATTTCGGTCTCGCTGTCGGCGCGGACGGTGTGACCCGGCGGCCAGTAGAACATGTCGCCGGTCTTGACGACCTCTTTGGAGTCGTCGGCGTAGGTCACGGTGACCTGGCCTTCAAGAATGTGTCCCCAGTGGGGGCATTGGCAGAGGTCGCCCTCCAACCCTTTCAGGAGCGGTTCAATGTCCGCACCTGCACCTAGCGAGAAGTACTCCCCGCTGATCTTTCCGTACCCCGTACTGTCACCGAAGTCAACCTGTTGTCTGGCTTTCGCTCCCGGTATATCGATCTTGACGGGGATGTCGTTTTTATTCATTCGCATCTTACACCTCTGTTTGGGCCGTCTCCAAAGTCTCGACTGATGACCGGAGATTCCCATTAGTGACTAGATATAAAGAAAAAAGAGACTTTCTATCTAATCCTACTGACCAATCTATCACAGGTAACGTCCTATAAGAGTGCGACAACTCAATTAATCATAATTTTTTATTATTTGTAATGCAATTGGAACAGGGGAAGATGCAGACGACAAGGTCATAATTAAAAGATAGGTAGATATACGAAGGTCTAAACGCCAAGATGTAGGTCTTTAGGGTTGTGACAGAGAGGGTTTGAAGCGTGCAAAGCTCTCCAACGGCGGGAGGCTATTTCCTGACCCGCTTTTGCCACCACTCCGGCTGTGCCCACACAACATCTTTGACTCCCTGAAGTGAATTAGCCAGTTCCAGTGAGGCCATGCCGGATTCGGAAGCGATTTCAAACGTGTTTTTGCCGATCTCTAATTTTCTAGTCACGGTCATGTTTCTTTCCGCAAACCACTGTCTGGCGGCTTCAGGAGACAGCTCCGGATTTAGACGGACAATAATGCCGCCCGGCAGTGCCCGGAGCTGACCGTTGGCATCTCGCAGAACAGGGGAGTAAACGCCTTTTGCATTGATGCTCTTTGCCGTTTTGACCGCAGCGAGTGAACTGCCGCTCTCTAACTGCCACATGGTGACAGATAGGGTGGAGAGATCTTTCAGACGAACGGCTTTGGTGTGCAGGCCTAAGGTCTCTCCTCTGTCGAATTCGGCCACCATCGCGCTATCAACCACGGCGGTTTTCGCCACGCCTTTTTCATACCAGACAACGCTTTCTCCCTGACTCTGCTGAGTCGGTTCAGATTTGACCGCGATCTCTTTTTGCTGAACCTCTGCAGGCTCCTTGTGTGTCATAGCAAAAAGCATTGCCGTTGAGAGTGAAGTGATCCATAAAATTTTTGTCATAATATCTCCTTAATGTCCATAGATTTTTAGATGAAAGGCAGTGAGAGCACTGCTGTTAGCACTGCTGCTCTCAACACGCAAGGTCCAAGTACCATTGGCGGCTTCATCCATAAACTGCACGCTTCCAAAGCGCCATCCGTCCGGGTTTTCACAAACAACATTTTCCCAACCGCTCATATCACTGTAAGTCCAACAAGAGCGTCTGGGTGCCAGTAGACTGACGGTTCCGTCCGGGCTGACCAGACTAAACTGCAATTGGCCCGGGCCCTCCGGAGCGGTGGCGCCGCTCGTGTCGGTAGTGCTGCTGACATAGGCTTCAACAAACTCGATACGTTCAATACCCGTAGTCGACAGGCTGATTGTCTGGCTCACCGTAGTTCCAGCGGCGACCGCCAATGACCCTGTCCAGTTTCCTTCGGCCATCACTTCGGTTCCTACGTTAGCCCATGTTTTCGCGAGCGCCACCGCTTCATAGGCGTCCGCTGTACCGAAGCCGTATTGGCGGTTGAACCAGAGCCCGGCACCATTTTGAGTCCAGCCTGCATCGCTTGCGTCGTTTTTACGGGCGGATTTAGCCAACACCTGTCGCACGTCGCGCCACCCCAAATCGGGATTGGCCTGCAAGACCAGCGCGACTACGCCCGACACGGTTGGCGCGGCCGAAGAGGTACCGTTCATGCAGCGGGTATAGTTGAGATTTGTGAGATCATAGCCATAACTTCCATCGTTGATGCCAAGGGTGCCGGTACGATCGACGGTGGCGATGGCCAGTCCGTCACTGCCGCAAAACTCACCACCAAAACCGCTGATTAAAACATTTGCCCCCGGCTCGGAATAGCTGGAGCGTTCGCCGTAAGCGTTAAGCGCCGCCGCGGCAATGACACCGCGATAGTTGGCGTAGCCGTCGAAGTTGGAGTCGTCGTCAACTAAGCCTGAGATGCTCTCCATATAGCCGTTGCCACCTGCCCAGACATAGATAGTGCCTTTAGCGTCTCGGCCTTCACTAAGCCCCAGATCGATCGCCTCGGACCACAATGCAGAGGAGTCGTACAAAAAGCCGTAACCGTCCGGCGGCCCCCAGCTGTTACTGGAAACGGAGACCTCCGCTCTGTTGTAGGTCATGGCAGTGACTTCATTGCTGGAACTCATATCGGTCAAATAGTTATAGCCTGCGATACTCGCCCGCGAAGCCACGCCCCGGAGTCCTATATTGTTGTCATCGCGTGCGGCGATAATGCCGGCGACCATGGTACCGTGGTTATTATCACTGTAGAAGTCGGGGGTCGGATCGCCTGCACCATCGATTGCGAAGTCATAGCTTTTTCCCACAGCGACATTGGCGCTTAAGTCTTCGTGGTTGATCTCGACACCGTCGTCAACGACCGCGATAAGGACATCTTCGCCGCGGCAGCCTGTTTCGGGACAAGCCTCCCACAGAGGGACGATGTCCAGGTCCTCACCTACCGTCGCCACATAGCCCGGTCTTCCGGCTTGCCCCGTATTGTTCAGGTGCCACTGGTAACTATAGAGCGGATCGCTTCCTGTAATGCTTTCATCGACATTATTACCGCTTTGATCACTGCAAGCGATCAGTCCGAAAACAAGTGCGGCAGCCAGTAAAGAACGTCCGACTGTGACTGATTGTTTTTTCATTGACTTACCTTTTCACTAAGAGGGTATATTTAAACTGTATCTTAACGTAAAGTAATGGAATTTAATTAACGATGGTGTCGGATAGGGTAGATTTATATAATAATATCTATATAGAGATTAAAGTGGATTTTTTTACCGGGGAGTCGATGCTCTCTGATGAGAGCACCATTCTTAAGGAGTGTTATATATGAAAAATACGGGCTTAAAAAACAATGTCCAAGTGCGGAGAATCTTCCGGGATGTAGATACCTGCATCTTCGTAGACTGCCATGTGGTGTGCGAATGCGCTCGATGCCATTGCTCCGGCGATCAGTAGTGCTGTAATTAATTTCTTCATGTTGTTCCTTTATCTTTTTGGATGCGGTATTATGACGGTAAAGTGTTAGTACAGTGTAAGCGAGATCTTCTATGTGAGCGGAGATCGTATTCCTGCCTCTATCGACATAGTGTGACGATTTTGGCATAATGGAGAGACATAAACAAGAGCATGTATTGGGTTGCGCGATTGCTGCGACAGCGTGACCAATCAATAATAGTCGCTAAAGGAGCCATTATGGATCGAAGCAGGATAAAAGCCGTACTGTGTGACATCGGAGGGGTCTTGTACATAGCGGACAAGGCCGTGCCCCATGCGGTGGAGGCCATTACGCGCATCAAAGAGCATTACCCTGTGCGTTTTCTGTCAAACACGACACAGGTCAGAGCGGACCAGATCGTAACAACACTGCAGGCATTCGGCTTTGCTATCGAAAAAGAGGAGGTCATCACCGCACTCGACACTACCAAAGCCTTTTTACTGAGAGAGCAGAGCAGCGCCTATTACCTTTTGACGGATGACGCCAGGACCCTGTTTGATGATCTAAAAGCTTTTCCCTGCCGCTACGTCGTTGTCGGCGATGCACAGGAGAACTTCTCCTATGCGAACATGAACGAAGCGTTCAGACGACTCCAGGAGGGGGCGTCACTGCTGGCTATCGCCAAGAACCGTTACTTTAAAGACGGCGATGGTAAGCTGAGCCTCGACACGGGCGCTTATGTCTCTGCGCTGGAGTTCTCATCAGGGAAAGAGGCGCAGGTCATCGGCAAACCCAGCAAAAGCTTCTACCACAAAGCGTGCAAACTGCTGGGCGTTCTGCCCGAAGAAGCGGTCATGATAGGCGATGATATAGTCAGTGACATACGGGGCGCACACGAGGCCGGCTTGCAGACGGTTCTGGTCAGAACGGGAAAGTCTTCGGCAGACGATCTTGAGAGCGGCATACAACCGGACCTTATCATCGACTCTATTGCCGACTTTTTATAAAAAGAACGGTAGAAGAGAGCATAGATCGCAACCGATGAATAGGAAAGAGTTCCTACTCATCTTTAAAGGCAAAGCCCTGCGCCTCCAAAACTTTACCTGTTTTCCGGTAGTAGATGTTGGAATAGACATTCGATATCATCTCTGCGTAGGTCGGCATTGAACCGCTGCCTGTCGCATCTCTGAAGGCTTTAAAGTCTTCCTCATATGCCAGCACTGACTCTTTTACCTTCGCATTGTCGTATGTCTCTTCCATCGCAAAGCTCTCTAGAGGAACACGCGGTTTTAACGGTGCATTTCGGGCTGCTTCCGTAGGCACGCCGATGATGCATCCTACTGCTAAAAATGTTTTTGGCGGCAGGTCGAAGAGTTTTATCATGGTGTCGGAATTTCCGCGTACCGCACCGATAGACGTTGTGCCGTAACCCAGCGCTTCGGCGGCTGTCTGCATAAAGCTGAGCATAATGCCCGCATCGATCGCACCGACCATGATACCCTCGGCACTCTGCTCGATGACGTGTTTTTTCCCGACGCTTTCGACAATCGTACTGGTCCGGTTAAAATCGATGACGACGCCTACGAAGAGATCGGCAGTGGCGATATGGGGCTGCCCGCCGCATAACTCGGAGATGTGTTTGAGCTTGGCTTTGTCCCTGGTATAGACAAGGCTGATTTGCTGGCCGTTGATAGAGGTCGGAGCGCGCTGCGCCGTTTTAAAGATGAGCTCCAAGTCCTCTTCACGGACGGGTTCCCCTGTAAATTGACGTATGGACTTTCTGTTTTGCAGCTGCTCGATCGTTATGTTTTTCATAGGTCTCCTTTTGTCTTTAAGTGTAGTCGAATACAGAAGCATACCATTTCCGGACCGACAGATGTACAACCGATGACAACCAAGAGTCAAAGGCAAACGGGGAAAGAGATATGATGTCTCTGTAGAGTGATAGTAAATTATTTTACAGAGGAGCGTTCGATGGAGAAAAAATTCAAGGTAGAGATCGTCTCATTTAACAAGATCGACAAGATAGAAAATGCATGGGGCGGCGATGATTACAAAGCGCTGTTATTGATGATGGGGATGGATGAAGAGGACCTGGCGTCCATTCAACCCCATGAACTTAAAGAGATGTGTCTGATGTCTCTGAACGATCTTGAACACCATGAGGCTGCCAAATTTCTTTTGACGCACATTTTTGACGATGCCATAACAGAAGGGAAGATCGACCAGATGTGTCACAGTATGGCGGAGGACAGGTTGTGGGAGGAGTTTTCCGACCCTGCGTACCATAAACGTCTTTTTGACGCCTACAGCCTGCTGAGAGAAGCGTATAACGGTATCTTTTCGCATCCGACAGGCGTACAGCTCCACATCAAAGTGACAGCGAAGCACAAGGATGCCTTTTCGATTTTTGATGAGTCGCTTTATCCGTCGCTCGTGCGGCTACTTGACAAGGGGATGGATGAAAACACGACCTTGCACCGTCTCTATGAAGAGCAGCTCTCAGGAAAAACGTTCACTGAAGCCGAATCCATACTATGGGTACTCCAAGATAGCTCCCGCAGCGACCTTGAACGGGAGTATGAGATCGTGAGCTCCGAACTCTGGTTCGGCGAACTTGGCAACGCAGACGCTTTCGAAGCAGAGACCCATGGCGACACCGATGACGAAGAGGAAAGTGACTGACCATTAAGACGCCAGAACCGCTCTCTTATGCAACGTGTCCGCACAAAAGGTCATCAAGATTAAAAAGTTATAATAGTGAACCTCAATAAAAAGAGCGTGTATGATGAGATTTACATTATGATAGTGCGGCTCGGTCTACATGCATCTGCCGAGAATAGGGAGTAGTCCGTGATGTTTGACAAACGACTCAAAGTACTCTATGTAGAAGACGACGAAGTCGCCCGTGAAAATGGACTAGAGTACCTGGAGAACTATTTTCAGCATATCTACGAAGCAAAAGACGCACTGGAAGCACTCAGACTTTATGAAGAGCACAAGCCCGATATTATTATTACCGATATTCAGATGCCTAAACTTAATGGTCTGGAGTTTGTCAAACGCATACGTACAAGAGATAAAAAGTGCCAGATCATTGTTATTACTGCATTCAGTGATTCAGAATATCTTTTTAAAGCCATAGAGTTAGGACTGGTAAAGTACCTTGTCAAACCTGTAAAAGAGAGTGAGTTTGAGGAGGCCCTGCGCCTGTGCGTAGAGAGTATAGAGGCCGAAAGTTCGAACATTGTAGTGCTTTCAAACGATACAGAGTATGACCGCTATAATCAAACGCTGGTCAGAAATGGTGAGATAGTAAAACTGAGAACAAAAGAGATTCAACTGCTCGAGCTGCTTGTTAAATATCCGACACGCTATGTGACGTACTATGAGATAGAAAATTACGTTTGGCAAGAGAGTGCAATGAGTAAAGATGCACTCAAAACATTGATCAAGAATCTAAAATCCAAACTACCGAAAGAGAGTATCTCAAATCTAACAGGAACAGGGTATAAAATTGAGCTTGGAAACAGTTAATATTTTAGCCTACGGAGTAACATTCGGCATCTTGATCATGAGTATGTTTTACACCTTTATACGGTATGTCTACTCACGTGAGCTACTCTACTTAAGCTACTCATTAATGCAGCTTTTCTCTCTGTTTTATATCGCTGTCTATAGCGGACTCTTTGGCCTTTCAGGGACATACGAAGAGCTGTCTTTAGTCTTCGCCATGATAAGTGCCTTGCTTTTTTCCATCTCATTTTACGAAGGTGTGTTTACGCCCACGATAAGAGATTTTAAAGATCTCATCAAAAACAGTGTTCTGCTTTATGTCGTCATATTAATGATCTTTTATCACTACATACTTTTCGAGTATATCCCTTACACCATTGTCTACGGCGTCTTGCTGCTAAGTGTCGTCTTTAACCTGAAACAGGGCTTTAACCCGACTGTTTTTTATGTGCTTGGCTGGTCTGTTATATGTATTTTGCTTTTTGTTTTTGATATGAAAGAGTATTTTGAACAGACGGAATATATCAATATAGTATTGACCGCATTTGCAATAGAAGCACTGCTTTTTACGACCTCGGTCTCTTATAAATATGTGCTCCTGAAAAATGAAGCACAAGACTACCAGAACATGCTTTTGCAACAGTCCAAAATGGCGCAGAGCGGGGAGATGATAGGAAACATAACGCATCAGTTCAGACAACCGCTCAATAATCTCTCCTATATTTTGATGAACATTAAAAAGCGGTATGAAAACGGCAAATTAGAGAGTGATTACTTTCAGAAAAAGTTCTACTCCGCACAAGACCAACTTCAGTTTTTATCCAAGACTATCGATGATTTTAAAGAGTTTTATCTCCCCTCAAAACATAAAGAGGAGTTCTGTGTCAAAGGAGCGATCGAAAACACTTTGAGAATTTTAAGTGCCGACTTGAAGAACCGTGGGATCACTACTGATTTTGTGTTTGGTACGGATGAAAACATAAAGGTATACGGCATAAAAAATGAACTCTCGCAAGTGCTGTTGGCACTTCTCTCAAACGCTGCCGATGCTCTTGATAATATTGATGATGGGGTTATCAATATAGGTGTCGAAGCATCAAGCGGCGAGGTCATTATAAAGATACAAGACAATGCAAAAGGGATACCTCCAAGCCATCTTGAGAAGATCTTCGAGCCGTATTTCTCAACAAAAGAGCAGGGTACAGGCATAGGCCTCTACCTGGTAAAGATGATCATAGAGAAAAGTTTCGAGGGTAAAATAGAGGTCGTAAGCCAGCCTGATGGCGCTTGTTTCACCCTCTCCTTAGAGAAGGTTATTTGATGTTTTTAGGGTAAACAAATGCCAGCTCGGTTGTTGTTTGTACTTTTGGGTTCTCCTTTGCAAAAAGCGTGATATCGACTTTGTACGATGTGTCTGTATATTTAGAGGAGTTTAACTCGCCTGTACTCTCTAAAATAAGGATCTTCTTAGTACGTTTTCCCGCACCAAGCACAAAGGGGTTGAACCTTTTGATACGAAAGTCGGGATTGTTCTCAATCTTGACATCATAGCTGTAATCCTCGTTTTGCGTGTTGCGTACCGCAAGAATATAACTGTTGTAGACCACACCATTTTCATCTAAGCGGTAGAGCGAACCTGACTTCTCAGCCGTGAGAAGCACGTACTCTTTCTCCGATGCAAAGAGAAGCGACAGGAGAAGAGAAGCTATGAGTATGACAATAAACATAATATTTTTTTTGTTGTAGAAGTTTGTCTTTTTCGCTTTTAGAACACTGTTGGTACTCCCCCAATTGATCAAAGACTCTTTGCCGAGCTTCCCCATCACGGTTGTACATGCATCGGAACATTCCAGACAGTTAATACACTCATGTTGCAGGCCTTTACGTATATCGATATGGGTAGGGCAGATCTTGACACAGGCTTCGCAGGTCGTACACTCCTCATTGGCTGAAAATTGGGCCATGTTGAGTATCGTCTTCTCCCTGGCACTGTTGTAGATGTTCCCACCCCGGTTTGTGTTGTAGACAACATGTTTCGTATCATCATCATAAAGTACGGTCTGTATACTTGAGTAGGGACAGACATAGGTACAGAAGTTCTCTTTTAAGTAGACGATATCAAAAACTAAAAACGCGGCAATGCTCAAAATTATTCCGATCATAACAATATGCTCCAAGGGGTTCTGCATATAGCGAAAGAAATCCTCGTAAGGCACAAAATAGAGTACAAAATTTGTAGCGATAATGGTAGATAAAAGAGTCCATAGCGATATCGCTACCGTTTTAAGGAGAAAGGTTTTTACTTTGGGGTGCTTTTTTCCTTTCTGTTTGTTTTTAATTCTTCTCATGTCGAGCAGCGTCCCCTCGATTAGATCACGATATATTACTCTGAATATCGTCTGAGGGCAGCCCCACCCACACCATACACGACCATACATAGAGGTCAAGGCAATGACACCGACAAAGAAAAATATCAATAAGAAAGGCATAACATAAAATTCACTTACACTAAAGGCATACCCGAAAAAGTGAAACTGGAACTTCTCAAATGAGAGCAGTAACAAGTGGTTTCCATGAAAGGTAACAAAGGGAACCACCAGGATAAATAGAGTGATAAACAGATACGTAATATAGCGTTTTTTTGCGTTTGACATAGCAACTCCTCAAGATTTTGAGAAGTATATTAAGTAATGGTGTTCATTTGGTGGTATCATAAAAAGAGGTGAATATATTTTGTGTTTATAGAGGGTTTGTAAATTCAGGAGAGTCGGTGCTCTCTGAGATAAGCACCGTTCTATAGGAGTGTTATATAAAAAAAGTGTGGCTTAAAAAACCATATCTAAGTGTGGTGAAAACTCAGGGATATTGATACCTGCATCCTCATAAACTGCCATGTGGTGTGCGAATGCGCTAGAAGCCATAGCTCCGGCGATCAGTAGTGCTGCGATCAACTTTTTCATGTTGTTTCCTTGTTTTAAGATGCAATATTATGACGGTTCTGTGTTAGCTAAGTGTAAGCGCGAAAATATATTTGAAAGCAGTGACTAAACAGGCTACTTTATTGTTAGATAGGTCACAATACTGCAAATAGATAGAGAAGAGGTGCTGACATTGTTCCTCTCTTTACAAAGGTCATATCCATGATAACCCGTTTTAAGATCGTGCAGCTGCATATGCTGCTCTCAAGTTTTCTGTTGCCTGCCGTGCTGCTTTATATACTCAGCGGGGCGCTCTATACCCTGGGCGTTAAGGGGAGCGTTGCGAAGCAGACGTTTACGGTGGCGCTGGAGAAACCGTTTACGCCTGACCTTGAGCTGCTGACAGGGGTTGTGGAAAAGAGCCTTGCCGCGAAAGCGCTTGTGCTTCCTGACGGCGATCCGTCTCTTAAAAAGTCAAAGGGCGGCTATAAATTCCTTTTGAACGGTCTGCGCTACTCCGTGACAGTGGTGGCAAAGAAGGGCGAGCCTTCGGTAAAGCTGACCTACCGTGAACGCAGTGTTCTGACACAGGTCATGCGCATACACCGCGCCGAAGCCGGCACGACCTTCAAGTTTGTCTCCATCATGGCAGTCGTCGGGTTGTTGTTGGTCTTTGCGTCGGGGCTCTACATGGCCTACACAATGCCGAAGTTTCGTAAGCCGAGTCTCATCGCGACCGGCTTGGGTGTGTTGCTGCTTTTTGTTGCAGTCGTAGGGTAAAAGAGGTAACAGGTCGGACTCTAGAAGCGGACTACCGTAGGGACAGGTTATTCGGGGTAGATCATCTTCTTGGTGACGCCACCGTCGACGACGAAGTTCTGTCCGGTAATGAACCCGGCCGAGTCGCTGACAAGGTACCAGATCATCTCGGCGACATCTTCGGATATACCGACACGCCCGACAGGATGAAAGGCGTGGTCGGCGTAACTGAGTGCTTCTGGTGCGACATGTTCTATCCAGCCGGGGCTGATGGCATTGACCCTTACCGGAGAGAGACTCATCGCCATGGCGTGGGTGAGGCTGAGAAGGCCGCCTTTGCTGGCGCTGTAGGCTTCGGTGCTCGGCTCGCTCATCAGCGCGCGCGTGGAGGCGATGTTGACGATAGACCCCTTGGCCGCCATGAGCGTGTCGGCGAACAGCCGCGAGAGCAGGAACGGGGCCGTAAGGTTGACTGCCAGAACGTGTTCCCATGCGGAAAGTTCAAGCAGCCGCGGGTCTCCCGGGGCACTGACTACGGCGTTATTGACCAGTGCGTTAATATGACCTATGGCAAGGACGGTTCTCTCAATATCTGCCGCGTCGGCAAGGTTGCAGACAATAGGTTCAAAACCGGCTTTTTTGGCTGCAATATCCAATTTTTCAGTGTTGTTGTCGAGCCCGAGCACTCGCCAGCCTCTGGTGGCAAAGAGTCGTGCGGTTGCGAGACCGATACCCTGTGCGGCACCGGTTATCAATATGGTCTGCATCTTCTTCCTCCGATGACGGTATAGTAGGAACAGGTTAAAAAGAGAAAAGGGACCTTGCCCTTTTTGCATACTATTATAGTAAATTTTTATTACGACACAAACCTGGACGAAGAGAAGCTGTTTCGGCATAATACAGATACGTTTATACAAGGAGATATCATGCATATAGGTTTTATCGGTCTGGGGCATCTCGGTTCGGCGATAGCCGGCCGTCTTGTCGAGAGCGGACACGAGCTGAGCGTCTACAACCGCACGGCAGGCAAAGCGCCGTACCTTACTGCAAAGAGGCTTGCGAGCCCGAAAGAGGTGGCAGAGGCGTGTGACACCATTTTTATCTGTCTCTTCGACAGCACCGCTGTAGATGCGGTCTTAAACGGCGAGAACGGTCTGCTCAGCGGCGATATGGCCGGAAAGACCGTGATTGACCTGAGCACCAACCATTTCGCAGATGTAGAACGTTTTCACACCTTCTGCCGTGCTGCGGGTGCAAACTATCTGGAAAGCCCGGTACTCGGCAGCGTCGTGCCGGCGGCGAACGGGGCATTGACCGTGTTGGTCAGCGGTGACAAGAGCATCTACGAGAGCCGCAGAGAAATATTGGAAAACATCGGCTCGCAGCTCTTCTACCTCGAAACACCGGGCAAAGCCACCAAAATAAAACTTCTCAACAACCTCGCGCTCGGCAGTATCATGGCGACGCTTGCCGAAACGGTGAGTCTCGGCGAAGCTGCCGGTATCGGCAAGGAGGAGTTACTCGACATTCTCGCTGTCGGCGGCGGTAAATCGCTGGTGATGGATGTCAAAAAACAGAAGCTGCTCGACGAGGACTTTTCCGTTCACTTCTCCAGTGCGCTCATCTACAAAGACCTGCACTGCCTTCAGGACCTTGCCTTCTCGCTTAAACAGCCATTGTACGGCGCGTCACTGGTCAAAGAGCTCTACGCACGCACCTTCGCTGAAGGGATCGAGAGTGAGGACTTCTCGGCTGTCTACAAGCTTTTTAAAAAAGGGTGATGGATAATACGTTCTCGGGCCTTTGCGCAGATGTGTCGATCTCTACTTAACCCGTTTTCAAGGTAGCAGAGCAAGTCTCTTATGGGCATGACCTGTTTGGGTTAATTGTAAAAATGATTGTTTTGTAGTTTTGGTAGGCTGGTCAGTGATGTTGTCGATATGGGAAGTTTTGCGTTGTAACAGTGATGCCCTCTTGCGAGAACACCACTCTATAGGAGTGTTATATAAAAAAACCGGATTAAAAAACCATGTCCAAGTGCGGAGAGTCCTCAGGGATGTAGATGCCTGCATCTTCATAGACTGCCATGTGGTGTGCGAATGCGCTCGATGCCATAGCACCGGCGATCAATAGTGCTGTAAATAACTTTTTCATGTTGTTTCCTTTATCTTTTTGGATGCAGTATTATGGCTGTTAAGTGTAAGTGCAGTGTAAGCGATAGAGAGGGTGCCAAAGGAGATTACTCCCTTTGGCAAAAGTGTTGCGTGCGGCGTTACGCCAGAACGTTGTTGAAGAGGATTGCCATTCCCCAACCCATGTAGACGACACACCATGTTACGAGGATCCATAGCGTGGCTTTTGCCAGTTTACGTGTCGGTACGTGGTTCTGGGCATCGAAGACGCCTTCGGTCTTGCCGACGTTCCATGCCATCGTGGCTATAAAACCGACCCCTGTAAAACCAAGCGCCACGAAAGTCGAGAGGAACATGATGACCGAAGGCCAGTCGATGTTCATCGGGTAGTCGTAGATATTGTAACCGATATCGATCATGATATTGTACTTGATAAGCTCTCGCACGCCGGAGATCAGCAGGGCGACAACAACAAGGATACCGGTCGTCATATAGCTGTTCTTGTTTTTCATCGCAAAAAGCAGCAATACGACAACGCCGACGACGGTTGCCAGTGTAAGCGGGTGGAAGAGCATACCGATCTGCAGCATCCAGACAACGAAGAGCACGGCACTGATAAGAAGACCGGTAATCGCCATCTTTGTACCGAGTGACGTGGTGAATGCAAGATACTCACTTGTAAAGTCTTTGCGCGTACTCAGAAACCGGCTGTAGTTCTGCAGGAAGATCCCCACGACAGGAATAGCAAGACTGACCATGAAGGCGAGTCTGACAGGGTCCATATGGAAGTTGGTTCCCGACGTGTCAACGATGCCGTCAGGCGCATACCAGTTCATCCACTGTTCGGGTTGGATTGATTCGACCGCGAAATTGTGCATGAGCACTCCGGCAAAGAGAAGCACCAAAAACGAGAACCCACCGACAAGAACACTCGACGAAGAGCCTTTTCTGTTGGCATAGTAGTACCAGTAGTAGGTCAGATAGCCTACCAGAAGCGTGTAGATGAAAACAAAGACCCAGACACCCGAAAGGGAGTTGGTGACATACCAGTTCGGATCATAAATGACCTGTGTAAACAGCAGCGGGGCTACACCCAGTACGATGAGTACCGAAACACTGAACTTACCTGTCTGTATAAGGTGAGGCGTCAGCAGTTTCCAGTTCTGGTCGCTTTTCTGTTTTACGGCGCCAAAAAGCGACAGTCCCATACTCCCGAGTGCTAATAGAACAAAGGCAGCATGAAGCGCCCATGTCAGGACATAAAGCGCCTGGAAGACGACAGGGTAAAAGGGTACACCCGCCGGGTCACGTAATAAATTTAGCGTTGCAGCATCCATTATTGGACTCCTTGTTGGTTTTGTGTGGCGATCCATGCCGCCATGGCGTCGAACTCTTCATCCGGCAGATCGATCTTCGGCATATAGGTAACAGCACCTGTCGCCAATGACGTTTGCATAAAGCTTTTGATGGTTTCGGCATCCCAGCCTCCGACAAGCGCCATCAGCGGTCTGAATTTACCGGTAGGTTCAAGACTGTGACAGTTTGAACATGCCCGTTTTGTCAGAAGCTCTCCCACTTCCAGTTTGTTCTCAGGGGTGATCGTCTGTAGTCTTTCAGGCACCCATGGACTGGCATGTAGAAAGCCGACCCTGGCCAGTTTTTCCACTTCGCTTTTGATCCCTTTGCCCGGAACGTCACGGGAGATGATTTGGTTACTGTAGATGTAACGTCCGGCGACATAAGGTTTTCTCAGGCTTTCACGAAGTTTCTCTCCCGGCCACAGTCCGACAACAAGGATCACAAGTACCATTCCTCCGGCAAGCGGCCGGTTAATGACGCGCGGTGCAAAGATCGCCAGTGCAAAATAGGCCGAGAATGCGACCATCAAGCCGATACGCGTTCCCATGATGTCAGGCAGGTAGATACTCAGCAACACGTCGGCACTCTCCGGAAGTGTCCCGACATACCACATAAAAAAGAAGAGGGTTAAAAAGCCTCCGAGCATGCCGGTAACACCCATCTTGCGTGTCAGTTCTTTGCGAAGTTCCTGGTCGGGGAGGGCACTGGATATCACCATGCCGATAACGCCTGCCATCATGATCATAAAGCCGATACGCAGGAACATATGCGGGAAAGTGTTGGTGCCGAAGAAGGCATCGCTTGCCGAGCCTGTCGTATAGAAGGCGTCTGTTCCCGGCCACATCATGAAACTGATGATCCCGACAATGAGCATGAGCGTTCCGACTGATGCCAATGCAAAGGTATAGGTCAGTTTAAGATGTGTCTTGCGGTCGATCTTCCCGATAAAATAGACCAGGGCGAACACACCGACGACCTCATAAACGAAAAAGACCCACTCGGTTGCCCAGACCCAGACAAAGTTGTGAATGAGGGCGCTGATACCTCTCGGACTTGCAGCTGTTGCGGTATACCAGATACCCGGACCGGTGATAGAACCGATAACGTACGAAAAGATGAGCAGAAACATGCCGTATTTTTTCATGTAGTCATAAAGTTCGGGCCGATCTTCAGTATAAGCCTTGTGCGCGAGAAATGCAAAAAGCATAGCGGCTCCGACTGACGTGTGCGAAGCTAAAATATGTATGGTCCCTGTAATTCCCATCAACCAGGCAGAGCCGATCTCAGGGAAATAAAATAGGGGAAACAAGCCAATGTGATCCATCGATTTCTCCTTGAATATTGCTAAAATAGTGGTTGCAAAAATCCAGTGATCAGAGCAGCCATGCAAAATCATAGAGCAGAAATGTTACAAAAGTGTTAAGTATTGGTGATTTTTGTTATTGTAAAAACTGATAATTAAACAGTCATTTTTTTAACATATAAAAGGTCTTATGCATAAAATTTTTCGCGGCAGAGAGAACAGTCAATCTCTTCATAGTGTTTCCTCTGCTAGTAGTATGATTACAAAGTGTAAGTGCATTGTCTGCATGGGTCAGTGCTCTATTGTCATGTAAAGATCTACTGTCCGGGAGACAAAAACACACTTTTATGAATGAATATTCACACTATCTGTCTAAAACAACCGGAAGCCGATGTTTACGGGGCTTTGGGAAAATCATTTATTTGTTATCTTTATGTTTCTTGTCTCGTTTTAGTACATTTTCTGATAGAATAGTAATATTCCGTCATGAAGGTTTCAGGTGATCAGTCGTCTTTTTCTTCTTTTTCTTCTCTTTTCATTGACCGCTTATGCATCGGAGACAGTAAAGATCGGTGTGCTCGCAAAACGTAGTCCTGAGATTACAATAGCGAAGTGGTCACCTACGGCTGCTTATCTCGATCGTGCCATTGAAGGCTACCGTTTCGAGATCGTACCGCTTAGCTTTGAAGCACTTGCAAACAGTGTCGAAAATGATGAGATCGATTTTGTCCTGACCAACACGATGTTCTATGTCGAACTGGAATACCTCTATGGCATCAGCAGGATTGCCACGCTCAAAAATGTCAGCAGCCGGGGCGATATGCTGACCAGTTTCGGCGGGGTGATCGTGACAAAAAAAGAGAACCGTGTCTATGTCTTGAAAGATCTTAAAGACAAACGCTTTGGCGCAGTTGACAGCAACTCTTTCGGCGGATGGGTGATGGCACAAAAAGAGCTCTCTGACCATGGTGTCACGCTGGAAGATTTTTCGGACTTTCGCTTCTTCGGCAGCCACGACGCGGTAGTGATGGCGCTCAATAACGGCGAGATCGATGCCGGTACGATCCGTACGGACACTCTGGAGCAGATGACGAAAGAGGGGAGTATAAACCTGAATGACTACCGGATAATCGCAGAGAAAAAGTATGAAGGTTTTCCCTTTAAGGTCAGTACAGAGCTCTACCCTGAGTGGCCTTTTGCTAAACTCTCTTCGACTCCTGAAGCGCTTGCCGTGAAAGTGGTAAGTGCTCTGTTGGCGATGCCCGCCGATTCTGATGCGGCAAGGGCGTCGCAGACGGCTGGTTGGACTATTCCTCTTGACTATACCCGCGTTCACAACGTACTCGACGAACTGCATCTTTTTCATCACATGGAGAGTGAGCGGCTGACCTTTGCCGACTTTTATGAAAAATATAAAATTTGGTTCTATGGGTTTATTATAGGGTTGCTGAGCATATTTTCCGTGCTGCTTTATATCTTTAGGCTCAATGGTCGACTCACTGAGAACAAAATACAGATAGAATCACTTATCGTGGGGTTGGAAGAGAAAGTGCATGAGCGGACAGCAGAGTTGGAGCATCTCTACGCCAAGGAGAAATATCTCAAAAACATCTTGAATACCACTTCGAAGGTAAACGAGATGCTCGTCATCTCTTTATCGATTTCTGAAGTGACCCGAAAAAGCTTGTTACAGCTTGTAAAACATGGACCTTACCGTTTTGCTCTTATAGGACTGACGGATGAGAATCTACTGGAAACGGCCAGCTGCTCCAACGACACCGACGATACTGCGTACTTAAATCAATACCCCCTCGATCAGCTTAAAGAGAGTACCGTCTTCAGTGCTGTAAAGAGAACCTTGGAGGGGAACATCCCTATTATTGAGAGATTGCCTGCAGGCTACAACTGTGACATTGCTCAAGAACGTTATGGATGTTCTTTATGCTGGATGATCTCCCTGCCGCTGAAAGTCAGTGAATATGAGAAGCCTATAGGAAATCTGTTGATCCTCTCTGAGCGCGATGAGGGGTTTGAAGTCGAAGAGGTGAGAAGTCTCGAAAAACTGGCAATAGACATTGGTATGACCATTAACTCCATACGTCAGCGAGATGCGCTTGAATTGATGGAGAAACAGAAAATGGCCAACTACGAAGAGACGATTCTGGCCTTTGTCAACATCATCGAGCAGCGCGACAGCTATACGGCAGGGCACACCATCAGGGTTGCTAGATATTGCCGTCTCATCGCTGAAGCGATGCATCTGCCCAAAGAGCAGATCGTCACACTTGAAAAAGCAGCGATACTCCATGATATCGGCAAGGTGGTCACACCCGATGCCATTTTACTTAAGCCCGGTAAGCTGACGGAACTCGAATATGAGCTGATCAAACAGCATTCGGATGCCGGTTTCCAAATGCTTTCACAGATAGACATGTATAAAGACCTTGCGGACATCATCTACTTCCATCATGTCCACTATGATGGCACAGGGTATCCGGCTCTTCCTGAATATGACGCGGACTCGGTTCAGCTGCTCTCCTACATCATGGCGGTCGCTGATGCCTTCGACGCTATGACGACGAACAGGATCTACAAAGCGTCCAAATCTATAGACGAGGCAGTCAAAGAGATAGCGCGCTGCAGCGGCACGCAGTTCCACCCTGAAGTGAGTGTTGCAGCGGTTGAGGCGCTCTCACATGTTTCTGTCGTTGAAACGACACAGCTGCCGGATAATACGCTGGAGCATCACCGCTTCTCGTACTTCTTTTTGGATGCCTTGACGGATCTCTACAATGAGAACTACCTCAAGACGATATTGAGCAAAAAAGATCGCCAGCACGGGCAGCTCACCTTGATACAGTTGAAAAGATTTTCCGACTATAATCAGAAAGTGGGATGGAATGCGGGGAACCGTTTTTTAAAGAGTTTCGGTGCGTTACTCAAAGAGACCTACCCTCAGGCTATGGTCTTTCGCTACCACGGGGACGGTTTTGTGATGCTTTTCGACTATATTACAGAGATATCACCCGAAGAGTTCTCATCTCTGCCGCTTTTAAAGGAGAACAACATGGAAGTAGGACTGCGCCATTTTGACCTGAAAAAGGGCATTCCCGTTCTCTAGCCGTCATACGTAAAAACCTTCTAGATCTTCTTGATGATGAAAGCGCTGTAGTCCTGTTCACTTTCAGCCGGGGTCATGTGTGTAAACTCTTTATATTCGACAAGTTCCAGGCCTTGCGGCAGCTCTTTTAGCATTTTATCACGGTCATACTGCACGATCTCAAGCCCGGCGCACATGGTCTGACCTCCGACTCTGAAGGTGCTGATGAGAGCAATACCGCCGGGCGTAAGCGTTTCCATCACTCTATTAAAATATTCTATGCGTTCATTTTTGTGCAGTAAAAAATGAAATACGGCCCTGTCGTGCCAGATCTTGAACTGCTGCGAAGGTGAGAAGTCCAAGATGTCCGAGCAGATATAGGACGGGATATCAGCCTTGTCGGACAGCCTCTCTTTGACAATGTCGAGTGAACGCTTTGACGTGTCGAGCAGGGTGATGTTTTGGTAACCTTTGTCGATAAGGTTGTCCACCAGAAAGGAAGCACCGCAGCCTATGTCGATGATAGCGTCATCTTTAGTCGAGCAGGCGGTTACAAGGTCTAATGAGACCGTCGGAGTGCTCTGGTGCCACAATACCTGCGTGTAATCTTTTGTTTTAAAGATAGTGTCCCAGTGCGACTTTCTTGCTTCTTCTGTTCTTTTTCTCTGATCTGCCATGTGCTACTCCGAATTAATGCAAAACAATAGCTTAACTCTGATGAAAAAAAGCCCATATAGAGAGGCCACCTTCCACTTATAAGTTAAAAGGTATACAATTACGCCATTAAAACGAATCGAACGACAACAAGGACACCCATTAAACCAAAAGCCAATAACAGAAGAGCAGCAGCGAAGAAAAAAGGCGGACTTTCAGCGCAGGAGATAAAACGGAGAGCATCGAAAAAGAGTGCTCTTGAGACCGTCTATAAAGATGAAGTCAAAGATATGTTCATGAAGTGGTTCAAAAAAGAGAAAGCGGCAGCCGGTCACGTGATGACCAAGAACGACGTTCTGAAAAATATCATTAAAAATCTTGACGCAAAACAAGACGATGTTTTGGAAGCAGCCATGAACGATCTTAAAACCGGTGGTATCCTCGAGACGATGGAAGACGGGTTCAGCTTGATGTTGACGGAAAAAGGGGCAGACACCCTCTAGCAGTCAAAAATGTGTTAAAATCAACGGCATGAAGTTTGAACCTTTTAACCAATTGAGCCGAACGCTGATCGATGAGATAAATGTGCATGGCAGGTTGATCATTTACGATAAAAATGCAACCTGTATGCAGGGCGATGATCTGCTCGAGCACTTCTATATTATTCTAAACGGGCGCATGAAAGTCTTTGACATGAACCTTGAAACAGGAAGAGAACAGACCCTTTTCCTGCTGTCAAGAGGCGATATGTATGACACTGTCACACTGCTTGACGGTCAGCCGCACAACCTTATGACTGAGGCCATAGATACATTGAGCGTCATAGAACTGCCGATGGAAAAAGCGAGACAATGGCTTCAGAGCAATGCCGCTTTCAATCAGCTTCTGCTTCCCTATCTTGCCCGACAGGTCCGGTCGCTGGAAAACCTTGCGACCAACCTCTCCCTTTACGACACCTCCGAACGGCTGATGAAGCTCATTCTTGACAATGTCAACCCCGAATCGGGTCAGCCTACGCTGCTGAACGACCTCTCCAACACCGAGATCGCAAATATGATTGGCTCCGTTCGACAGGTCGTCGACCGCAATTTAAATGCCCTGCAGGCAAACGGCGTTATTGAGACCGGCCGCAAAAAGATACATGTCAAAAACCTTCTGCAGCTCAAGAATGCTCTGACCCGTTTTTCATAGCCTCTTGGTTCTGCAAAAACTGCCATTTTCTCTCAAAAAGCAACCTGGGTTGCATTTCTCTTTCATCTTTCTATATTAAAATTTTAATAGTTGAGCCACAGAGGCTAAACATTTAATTCATTATCTATCCAAGGAGTTATCTATGTTCATAACACGGTTTGACCCATTCAAAGAATTTTATCAGCTGGAATCCGCCGGAAATAAAAACGGCAGAGTAAAAAAACGAATACGTTCGGGCTTTGTGCCGACCGTCAGCACACGAGAGGGTGATGAGGCCTATTTTGTAGAGATCGATCTTCCAGGGATCGAAAAGGAAGATATCAATATCGATGTTCATGACAACGTTCTTAGCGTCAGCGGCGAGCGTAAAGTCGCATCGGAATACCGTGAAGAGGACTACTACAAGATTGAAAGCTATTACGGAAAATTTGAACGCAGTTTTACACTACCGGAAGATGTTGACGGTGACAATATTGAAGCCGAGTCGGTAGACGGCGTATTGGAGATAAAAATCCCAAAAGTACAGCAGATCGACAAGGCGCCAAGAAAAATCGAGATCAAATAAGGAGCAATAACAATGAGCAATTTTACAAAAGAACTACAAAATGTTGAAAAGAAAATCGAACAGGGCGTGACAGAGACAGCGCAAAAAGTAAAAGATGTCGTGAGCAATGTCGCCAGTCATCTGCCGTTCTCAAACCTGTTGCAAAACAGGGAGAAAGAGACCTTCTGCATCGAAGTCGACCTTCCGGGTGTCAAAAAAGAGGATGTCAATGTGACACTCGAAGGCGATTATCTCAATGTCACGGGTCTCCGCCAGATGAAAGAGGAGACGAAAAAAGAGGACTACTACCTCTTTGAAAGCGCCTACGGCAAGTTTGCCCGCAGTTTTTATCTGCCCGATGAGATCGAGCGCGACACCATAGATGCACACTATAAAAACGGGCGTTTGACCGTAACCTTTGAAAAAGCAGCCTCCAAAAAACGCAAAGAGGTAAGCGTCAAATAGAAGAGGGCTTTTGAGCAAATGGTGTCACGAACCCTATAGCGTTGCGTCAGCGGACGCCAAACGGCATCCGCAAAGGGTTGGACTTACAGCAGTTTTTCGTATTGCGGGTGCTTTTCAACATAGGCAACGATGTATGAACATGCCGGTTTCATCTTCAATGAACTTTTTTCAATGTCGGCAAAAACATCTTTGACCAAAGCCCCAGCTATCCCTCTACCGCCAAGCTCTTTCGGGACAAAGGTATGTGTTAAATGCAAGACGCCATTCTTTTCTTCATAGACAACGCGTGCCAGATATCCCTCTATATGATATTCGTATTGACACTCCGCCTTATTGTGTACCAGTTTATAGCTGTTTTCCATAACTTTATTCCTTTGTCAGATTTATAGGTCGAGTGCGAATTTTTTCAGCGTATCAAGGTCGATCAGCTGAAGCATCGCCTGATGCGTAGAGTGGATGAAGATCCCCGGAGCGTGACCGTCTTTGACGGCCTGGACAAAGCGTGGGCCTGAAAGACACCAGCTCTGGCCCGGCTTGACCCCGGCAAAGTTGTATTGGGGCATCGGTGTCGAGAGGTCGTTCCCGGCAGCTTTAGAGTAGGCCAGAAACTCTTCTGTCGCATAGATACAGACGGCATGTACGCCGGGGTTGTCCGGACCTGTCTGGCATGAGCCGTCTCTGTAAAATCCTGTTAAAGGGTTTGTGCTGCAAGGTTCGAGCGGACCGCCTAGTGCATTTATAGGTTCAAACATTCAATCTGCCTTTAAAATAATTGCCCGATTGTACCGAAGCTCTTTTATATTATGCGGTGCGGTTTGAACTTTTGTGAACTTTTTAATTTTACACTTAGTTTAGGGATACAAGCTATGTTACAATTCACAAAATCAATGTGGTTTCTGACCAAAGGGGTGTCATGCAGTTTGTAGATGAACGTTTTTTAGCCTTGGGTGTCGACGACCCTTCCGATATCAGTGATAATCAACTTCGGTTACTCGACATCGATACCGCTCAAAAAGAGTCGTGGTATGCGCTTGCACTCGGTAGAAGCATCTCTGATGCACGCGCTGAACTGTTTGTACTGCTAAAAGGCATTACAACCAAGGTCAACCAGGATAAGATCATTAAAAACTACAAGGCTCTGCAGAGTTTTAGAAAACTTCCTCCGGTTCAGAGCACGGCAAAAGATAGAGAAGAGCTTCCTGCTACAGGCGATGTGGTCATCTATTGTGATGGCGGCTGTTCGCCTAATCCGGGCGAATCCGGTTCCGGGGTAGCACTCTACAGAGGCGGCAAAGTCAGTGAACTCTGGTACGGTCTTTATGAGCGTATGGGGACGAACAACACCGCCGAACTCAACGCGCTCTACGAATCGCTTCTTATGGCACAAAGAGAGAGTGATGCGGGCAACAAAGTCGAGATAAAGTGCGACTCGATGTACTCGATCAACTGTATCAAGACCTGGGCTGTCGGCTGGGAGAGAAACGGATGGACCAAAAAAGGGGGCGCCATCAAAAATCTTGAGGTCATAAAGCGTTCATACGCTCTCTACAATCAACTCAAATCAAAGGTCTCACTGTCACATATCAAAGCACATTCCGGACTTGAAGGCAATGAGCTTGCAGACAGGATGACCGTTCATGCACGCGAACAGAAAGTCTCTGTCTTTGTCCGGTATGAGGACGATATTGATGTTCAAGAGATCTTGAGCATGCGATCCGGATAAGGGGTCACTCGCCTCGTTGCAGTGCATAGCGCGCGGCTTTAGGGTGGCGGTCATAGACAGCTATTTTTCGTAACGGCTTCTCACTGAACTGTGTGATCTTTTTACCATGCCAGTAGGCGATGTTCCTATATCCGACTAACCGTTGTTCTGTATATTGACAATAGCGTTGCGGCCGCTGCGGGTGAACGCTGATCGTCGAACCGATGAGAGCACCTCTGTTCCTATGATGCAGATCTGGATGCGAACGACACTCTCCATAGATGACCACTTCTTTATAGACAGGTCGGCTCTGAACGACCTTGACGAAGCGTTGTTTCTGCTGTTTGTGAAGATGTTTACCGTGTGAGAGTTCATACTGACCGTAACTCACGCCCTTATGCGGACTTGCCATAGATGCGCTGCCCAGTAGCAAGAGCAAAGCCAAAAGTAATGTTTTCATGACGATCTCCTTGTAGACCTGTTTGATGGTCATACTGTAGCGGTGGATCGTGTAATGATCGTGAAAAGGTTGTCAGAGAGGTTAAAGCTGAAAAAGAATGTCGGTACGGATAATATACTTGATGCCGGAGAGTAGCTCTTCTGAGCTGTGGAGGCAGTGCAGGGGATGTGTGCCGTGCGGAAAACAGAGTGCACCGCCCAGAGGTGTCTTTACGGAGGTGACCATAACATCTTCCTTGCGTTTAGCGGGCTTGCAAGGGTCGTTTTTGTCGACGTAAAACGCTGTTGCGCCACCTGAGTAGCCGTCGCTTAGAAAGATCAAAAAGGTCATTTGACTGTAGCGGTCTGTGTAGGCATTGGTGATGAGTCTATTCTCCACAACACGGCTTCCGGGCCATGCGCCGTCAGTGTGCGGTTTGAAAAAGTCGCCTACACCGTATTTGTAGAAACGAAAACGTCTGTTAAGGCCCAAAGGCTTTTTACCGTTAAAGTGGTCGTGATCATCGTGAAGAAGATCTTTACAGCGTTCCCATAGGATGTCGTGGGTCGTATCGTCTACCACCCAGACCAGGTTCTCGTTGTGACGTACATTGCGCGGCAGCGAAACCGAAGCGTCCCGGGTATATCCCAATGCTTCGGTCGCATTGACAAAGCGTTCACACTCATCATCTGTCAAGAGAGCGGTGAGCTGGCAGGCTGCGGGAACATCCTTGACTTTGCTTCTGTTCACAGTTGTGAGGGGTGAGGCGTCGAGTTTGAGCGGGTTCTGTTCTGTTGAAGCCCACGTTGGGACAGGGGTGTTCTCTGCACCGGCTTCATAAGCAACGACAAAAAAAAGAGGCTGCGTATCTTGCATATTCATCTTGATATAGTACCAAAATAAGAGAAGTATCTTTTGATCAAAGAGAGCTCTTAAGCCTTTATCGTTCTCTCGCATCAACGAGCTGCGCCAATAGGTTATAATGTTACAAATAAATGAAGGTCTTACTCTTATGGCAAAACACCCAACAATTTTGGAACAATTCCGCTCTTTCTGTTTTCAGAACAATGCAACTGACTTTGAAGAGGCGGTTGAATATTTCGCCGTTTTCGGCGGTATGGGCTGGAAAGTTGATATGACAAAACCGTTAGACGAATTGATCGCAGAAAAAGTGTTGAAGAACTACCGTTACATTCATGGTGATATTGCCAAGATCACCCAGAGCAACAAGACCCATCATGCCCTTCTTACCGGTCTGGCCGTCGGCGACAGACGGGAGCATTCTGCGTTTAAGCGCGCCAATGTCAGCCGAGAAGAGGGTGAAGAGTCCATCGACTTTCTTGTAGAGAACAACCTGCTGATCCGCGACAAGTCGCAGGCCAAACCGGTCAATGAAAGAGAAGAGGTGTCGGACAAATTTCTCTTCACGCTCCCTTTTTTACGTTTTTGGTTCTCGTCGATATCGCCGTATTACAAAGGTATCAGAGACGGTGACTATACAGAAGTCAACATGCGTCTTGCTAACATGAAGCAGGACTTTTCAGAACTTGTCTATGCGCAGTTGGTTAATGAGATGTTGAAAAAGAGCTTTGTGGATGATCCGATTAAGGATATAGGCGCCTATTGGGATAAAAGCGTAGAGATCGATATTTTGGCTAAAACAGAGTCGGGCAAGGTGATTGCCGGTGCCTGCAAGTACTCTAAATCCAAGAGCAAGAAGAGCGAACTTGCCAAGCTCAAAGAGAGCTGCTCAAAAGCCGAATTGACACCGGACATCTTTGTTCTTTTCTCAAAAAGCGGTTTTTCCAATGAGCTCAAAAAAGAGAAGGGTGAGGGGTTGAAACTCTTTACGCTTAAAAACCTCAAAATGCTTATGGCGGATCTGTCGGACAAAGATCTTTTAGTGAACACAAACAAGAAGTACTAAAAGCGTCGGGGTACATATGTCTTTTACGATGCTGAAGAAGATTGTGACCATAGCTCTTTAGGAAAGCTCATGTTGAGAACGGTTTTTACTCTTTTATTGGCTTCTACAACACTTTTTGCATACGCCTACAGTGAGACGGACCGTGATCTCGATGGCGTTGATGACAGATTTGACAGCTGTCCGAGTACCCCGTTGATGGACCTTGTAGACGTCAGCGGATGCAGTGTAAAACAGGCGGTCAACTATCATCATTTTGATCTTGTTTTAGGTGTGACGTATGGGCAGACCGACAACAGACTGACCCCTGTCATAAATGTCAACACCCTCTCAACGACGGCTCAGATCGACTATTACTATAAACGTTTTTCACTGCAGTTGGCAACATCCTATTATGATTCAAAAAGTGATGACTATACGGATTCCGGTCTCAATGACTCTGTCATATCTATGAATTATAGAATCTACTCTACGCAACGGTTGAGTGTCAAATTGGGCGTGGGCGCCATCCTGCCAACCTATGATGCCTATTACAACAACAATAATACGGACTATTTAGGCTACGTCAACATGAGTTACCGCATCGACAAAACGTCGGTTTTTGCCGGATACAGCTACACCATGATCAACGATGATAACATCATAGTACCCGGCTTGTCAGTCTACTATCAAAATACAAATGCCTATAGCTTGGGAGCCGGTTATAACCTGACGTCAAAACTTTATGCCAATATCTCATACTACCAATCGGAAAGTTTTTATCAAAATGTTGTCGATCTTAAAAAAGTGTCAGCCTATATGTTCTATCGTGTGGATCAAAACTGGTTTTGCAGTTTTTCGTATTCGAAAGGGTTAAGCGATTCAACCGGTGACTACTACAGTTCTCTTAGAGTAGGGTACTATTTTTAAGTGTTTACAAGGGGTATTGTAGATGCGGTTCGGGAGGCGAGCCCTCCCTTGTAGAAAGGTTGTTATTCTGCTGTGTTCTTTTTAGAGTCGGCACTCCCTTTTTCTTGGCCGTCTTGTGTCGCCCAAGGCTGGCCTGGGTCAGCTATTTCGCCATTTGCATTGTCACTGCCGGTACCGAGGTTTTCACCGTCGCTCCATCCATGACCCGCAGCAGAAGCGCCCATCTGAGTATCCGGTGTCATTACCTGACTTTGCGGTGTTACTTCTCCAGCATTTTTAGCGAACAGTGCCGCTGTCAGCAATACCATTAGTATTAAACTTTTTTTCATTTTATCTCCCTGTATTTCTAGATTGATTAATTATATCAATATGATAATCAAAAATACACCACCCATTTGTGTGATTTTATGAAGAATATTGTAAGAATGGGAAGAATTTATAAAACAGAGGCGGCAGATCAAAAGTATTAAACACGTTATACGCCTTGATCGCAAACTAACGTTGGCTAATCAATAAGATGCACTTGAAAGTTGATCGTGGAAATTCTTCGGAGCTTTTGAAGCAGGATAATTTTCGACTGCTATCTTTTGCACAATCTCGCATATTTCACCCGGATCCAGGGTCTTTGCATCTTCGAGTGCGTTAGTCGTCTCTATGCAGACAAACCGTTTATAGGCATCGCCCGGCAGATCGTGTATGCCGTTCTCTTTCCATGGGTTCCAGATGGTGGTGGAGTGGCTGTGCTCTTTTTGGATGATGATTTTACGTTCAAGGCTCGGGTCGTCGATGGTGCAGGTTGCAGCGGTCGGGATATAGACGCGGTTAACTTCATCGGCTATGCGCAGCGATGACTGTTCGAACTTCTGCTTGATCGAATCGGTGTAATCTATAAAAGGTATTCCCTCCACCCCATGGATCTCAACTTCTTCAACCGTGCCGACATGAAAGTAGCTGTGGAGTGCCTGTGTAATGGTAAAAGGTTTCTCGCCGCTGTTATGGGTCTTTAGCGCAACCGTCAGGTTCTTGCCGATGGTGAAAGTGAGTTCGAGTGTGAAGCGGTAGGGCCATAAAGCAAAACTGCTCTCGTCATCATGTAAAGAGAGGATGATTTCAGTTCCATTGTACAGGGTTTTGGTACTTTTGACCTGCCAGAGCATATCGCGCGCAAAACCGTGTTGGGGCTTCGTGTTGTCGGTAGGATGGGGACCAAACCACGGCCAGCAGATAGGGATACCGGCGTGCACAGACTTGGGTGGTGTCACACGGCTCTCTCTGCCGTTAAAGATAACGTCCTCTTTGCCTTTGGGTTTAAAATGGGTCAGGTTGGCACCGTGCAGGTAGATCTCGGCTTCAGCGAACTCATTGTTGACAATGATCTTGGTGAGGCCGTCTGCGTTCTCTTTGAAGGTGAGTATCCTGGCTATAACAAATTTAGTAAGCGGGCCCGTCTTCTGCATAGTCACTCCTTCGTAAAAAAAAGATTGTAGTCTTTTTAAGAGAAAATAAGGCTTATAACTATGAAAAATATAGATTTACCAGTTGTAAGAAAAGCAGTTGCAGAGTGAATGTTGTATAATAAACAAGAATCTGACTATTAGGATAAAACGATGGCAAAGATGAGTATGGCAGAGGAGATCAAGTATCTTCGTGCAGAGGTTGAACGCCTGAAAAAAGAAGATATGGAGAATATGGTCGAAGAGATCGAAGAGGATACCTCGTTGGATGCTTTGGTCGACAGTGTACACAACATGGAAGGTGAACTCGAAGATAAAGTTCATGAACTGGTTGAAAGAATGAGAGACGATTATGAGAACATGTCGCCGGTAACGGCTGTTGTGATTTTTGCTGCCGGTGCACTTTTCGGCCGCATTTTTCTTTCGAAATAAGGGGTCGGTATGAATAAAGAGTTGAGTAATAAACTGAATCTTCTGCTTCGCAGTGAAAAAGCACTTCTTAAACTGGAGATGCAAAAGAGAGGTCGGCAGGTTGTTTTAACGACCATTGGACTTTTAGCGGTACTGGCAACGCTGGTGATGTTAAATGTCACGGCTTACCTCTATCTGCATGAAAGCTATTCTGCACTGCATTCTGCCCTTATCCTGACAGGTGTCGATCTTGCAGTGGCCATTGCATTTTTTATATTGGCATCTCGCCAGGCCCTGAGCAGTGAGGCAGACGCAATTCATGAGATCCGTGATTATGCGCTCAATGAATTGTCAGGCGAACTAGATGAGATCAAACAAGAAGCGTCCGAGATACGGGAGAGCTTCTCCAAAGTCAGCAGCGGCATCAGTTCGGTCTTTAACCGCGATTTCAGTGCTGTAAAAGCACTGTTACCGCTTGTGGAGCTGTTTGTAAAGAATAGAAACAAGGAGAAGTGATCGAGGCCAATGTCAAGATTGTTTTATCGCATTCATAATAGCTGTTTTCAGACGTTCAAAAGAGCAGCCGGCCGACGCTGTTCAAGAACGATACGTCAGATCACTTTAGTGCTGTGACATAGAGACGTCCGCTGCGGTTCAGATAGATACGTTTATATCTGTTTTTATATCTCTTTAATACTTTTTCTAGTGTTGACACGTCCGGCGTCAACTCCTTTTCAACTTGCAAGATAACGTCACCTTGTCGTATCTTCTGCCTGTAGGCCTCGCTTTTTGGATCGACTTCAGTGATCAAAACCCCTTCTACATCTTTGTCGATTCGGTTGTCATACCTCTTTTTACCGTCCAGGTTACTGAGCTTTATGCCACTGAGGAGCTGGCTGCTCTCGTCTACTGAGAGTGCTGTTTGTTCTAGTTCACCGAGTTTGATCTTGACAGTTTTCAAGGTTTTATCTCTTTCATAAGTGACTTCAACTGTGCTTTCAGGTCGGTAACGTCCAATGATGTTTTTTAAACCGGATGCATTTACGACCTGTTTTGAATCGATTTTTGTTATGAGATCACCGCGTTGAAGGCCGGCTTTGTATGCAGGTGACCCTTGACGTATCTGAATGATTATAGCGCCTTTAGCGGCTGTATATAGATTTTGTATCTCCGGTGTCAGGTCACCGATAATGACGCCAAGATGCCCTCGCTGAATTGTTCCGTTTTCTACCAGCTCCCGGGCAATACTGCGTACCATATCCACCGCTATAGCGAAGCCGATGCCGTTGTTGCCGCCACTTCTGGTCATGATAGCGGAGTTAATACCTATAAGCGCACCGCGGCTGTCTACAAGTGCCCCACCCGAATTTCCAGGATTAATAGAGGCATCGGTCTGAATGAAGTTCTCATACTCGTTGATGCCGACGCTGTCCTTGTGCTGGGCTGAAATGATACCCTGAGTCACACTTTGGCCAACACCGAATGGATTTCCAATGGCAAAGACCACATCACCGATCTTTAAATTGTCCGATCGCCCCATCAAGATCGGGTTGAGTCTCTTTTTAACCTCTATCTTAATGACAGCAATGTCTGATTTCGGGTCTTTACCGACAATGGAGGCTTCGTAAATATTGGGGTCATTGTTGATCTTAACGGTAATCGAATCAGCATTGGCAATGACGTGATAGTTGGTCACGATGTAGCCGTCAGCCGAGATAATGACGCCAGAGCCCAAACCGCGCCGAGGTTCCAATTGATGAGGCACCCGTCCTGAACCAAAAAACTGTTCATAATAAGGATGCATACGCTGCATCTTTTGTGACGGGGTTTGAGAGGTGGCGATATAGACGATGGAGTCAGTTGCCTCTTTAACCGAACTGTTGTAAGAGAGGATCATATTGTTCTCTATAGGCGAAGCGCGTTTAGTAATGGGGTCTGCATCATGAAATGTGATAGAAGCGGCATCAAGGTGTAATGCTAAAAGTACCGAGAGAACGACACTTCTATTCAGTACACCTCTGTTAGATTGTGTGGACATTTTATCCCTTTATTATCTATTTACTATGCTGTAATTACTCAAAGTATAAACAGAGAATATTAATAAAATGTAAATTGTATGAACCTGCCTCAACCGTTTGTCAGATCGGTTGGTTGCTCAAGCAGGAGTAAGGGGAGGGAATGTGTTTCTTAAAGGTATTGCTCGTAAGGATCTTCCTGTAAATAGTTGATAGCCTCTGTATGCTTTTCTATCTTCGCATTTTTACTATTTGCTAAAGCGATAGCTTTATCAAAGTCAGTACATTGCGCGATGATCTCATCATAACAGCACTCTTTATTATCTATTACAATGGCTTGCTGTACTTTGACAAGGTAGGTTATAGACTCTAATGGGCTTACCATAGTGTTCTCCTAAAATTACTTTTTATAATGCAATTATAGGAAAAAGTTGTCACATATATATCACTAAAATTTATATATCAATGGCATTTTAGGTAACACTGTTAATGTGTAGAAGAGGCTGAATCACTACGCTTTTTATTGAGCCGAAAGAAGCGCAATCGCTGCATGGACGGCATTGATATAGCTGAGCGTTTTAGCTTCGCCTCTATATGCGATGTCAAAAGCCGTACCGTGGTCAACTGAGGTACGTATGATAGGCAGGTTGAGTGATATGTTGACGCTTTCATCAAAGTAGAGTGCCTTAAGCGGTCCAAGACCCTGATCGTGGTACATGGCGACAAAGTAGGTGTATTGGGCTCTAAAGTGCGGTGTGAAGGCAATATCGGGAACAACCGGACCGACAAATATCTCTCTACCCAGCGCTTCGTTTAACAGCTCGATGGCTTCCGTGATGATCACTTCTTCATTACCGAGTACACCGTTGTCACCTGCGTGTGGGTTTAACCCTAAAACAGCGATCTGATGGTCACCTACAGCGTGATGCAGATCTTCTAAAAAAGTGGTCAGTCGCTGCAGAGTCACGCTGCTTGCTACCGCTTGCAAAGGAATATGTTCGGTAAAGAGGGCGACATACAGGTCTGAACAGCCCAGCATCATAATGGCATCTTTTTGAAAGATGTCGCGAAGCATGTCCGTGTGGCCTTTGTACTTTATACCGGCAAGTGACCAGGCTTCTTTATGAATAGGCAGTGTGACAATGGCATCGACTTTGTCTGCTTTGGCAAGTTCAATGGCATGTAAAAATGATTCATATGAAAACTCACCTGATTTTTCTGAGACAACACCCGGTTCAATTTCAAGGTCATGACCGACATTGGAGCATTCAAAATCGTCTGGTATCTCGACATCAAGCAGCTTGGCCGCTCTGTTTAACAGTTCGTCATTGATGCAATAGAGAGGTGAGACGACTTTAGAGATCTCCGAATGGGCTTTGAGCGCGATCTCAACACCAACGCCGTTAATGTCACCGACACTGACCGCAATACGGGGTTTTACCGGCGTTGACATAACGATTTCATCTCTTTGACGGCGTCGCCCAGACCGCTGAAGACAGAGCGTGCAATGATACTTTGGCCGATGTTAAGTTCAGTGATGGCAGCGATCTCCGTCATGTAGGTGACATTCTGATAGTTCAGTCCGTGACCGGCCGCGACCTCAAGATGGATTAGTTTGGCATGATTGGCGCTCTCTTTAATAGCGTCGAGTGATTCTGTCAACATAGATCTTAGCTCATCACGTGGAAGTTCAAGCTCCTTGATGGAGTGATGAGAGTAGGGTAGAGCCGAGTATAACATGCCATAGATATTGGCAAAATGACCGGTGTGAAGTTCCACCATGTCAGCATCGAGTGCATGGCTTTGTTCAACGGCGTTGATGGCTGGATCGATAAAGAGTGAGACTTCGATACCCGCCTCATGCAATTGCTCTATAGCATCGCTGATAGCATCGCTTTTGTTGATAACGTCAAGACCTCCCTCAGTGGTTACCTCTGCACGGTTTTCAGGTACGAGGGTTGCACGGTGGGGTTTGAGACGGCAGACGATGTCAATGATGTCAGGATTGATCGAACACTCAAGATTAACCGGTATCGGTGATGATGTAATGATCTTTTTTGCATCTTCATCATGGATGTGGCGACGGTCTTCTCTGAGGTGAATAGTGATCTGGTCAGCGCCGTTTTGTGCACAGATAGCAAGGGCCATCAAGGGATCGGGATCGTTGATCTTACGGGCTTCACGGAGTACGGCGATATGGTCAATGTTAACACCCAGGGTCATAGGTACTTTAGCTGCGTTTTGCATAGAACTCCTTTTTAAACTCCTGGAATCTGTCCTCTAGTATAGCTTGGCGCATCTGCTTCATCAATGTCAGGTAGTAGTGAAGGTTATGGATGGTTGCTAAACGGAAGAAGGTGATCTCACGGGAACGGAACAGGTGGTTCAAATAAGCACGCGAGTAACGTTTGCAGGTTAGACAGTCGCATTCAGGATCGATCGGTGCGCTGTCCTCTTTAAACTTCGCCCCTCTGATGTTAATACGTCCGAAAGAGGTAAAGAGTGTGCCGTTACGGGCGTTGCGCGTCGGCATGACACAGTCAAACATATCAATACCGCGTTCAACATTCTCGACCAGGTCCTCAGGCGTACCTACGCCCATCAGGTACCGTGGTTTGTCTTCGGGCATGTGCTGTACAGTGTGTTCGACCGTATCGTACATGTCTTCATTCGTCTCACCGACCGAGAGACCGCCGATTGCGAAACCGTCATAGTCAAGTCTGCACAGTTCGGTCGCAGATTTACTACGGAAAGCCTTGTCAGTACCCCCTTGGATGATCGCAAAGATGTTCTGGTCAACGCCGACACCCTCCTGCTGCTTTTGACGGAAATAGTCAATCGACTCTTCGGCCCACTGTGTCGTACGCTCGATAGAGAGCCTGATACGCTCTTGAGTTGCGGGAAGAGCGACCAGGTCGTCGAGGATCATCATGATATCAGAACCGAGGTTGTGTTGGATGTCGATCACCTTGCTCGGTGTAAAGTAGTGTTTTGAACCGTCGATATGGCTTCGAAACTCTATGCCGTTGGCATCTGCTTTGGAGATGTCACTCAGACTGAAGGCCTGAAAACCGCCACTGTCCGTTAAAAAGCTTTTCGGATAGGTGGTGAATTTGTGCAGTTTTCCCAGTTTGTTGACAACATTATCTCCGGGGCGTAGATACATGTGGTAGGTGTTGGCTAGGATGATCTCTGCACCAAGCAGGTCATGCATGTCTGCCATGTCAAGCGCCTTAACGGAACCGACGGTACCTACCGGCATAAATACAGGGGTTGTGATAGTCGAGTGTGCTGTTTTGATCGTGCAGGCGCGTGCCTTGCCGCTTTGGGCTTCAAGGGTAAATTCCATAAGACTCCGTATGCTTAAAATATTAGTGCGATTTTACCATATTATAACCGTGCTGTTTGAATATGCTACAATCACACATAAAAATTTAAACCCGTGATGTACTTGGAGTTGATAAAGACTCTTTTGTGTAGACCCGGTTAATGATTGGTGCGTATGAAAAAGATCCTGATTATCAGTGACAGTAAGATCGGACAAAACTTTGTCCAACGGGCGATCGATACTTTTGCCAAAGATAACCTCTATTATGTCATTCAGCCAAAGAGAGTCGAATTTGAGAATGCACCGCCATCGCGTTTTAAGTTCTTTGAATTCGATCCTACCAGTCTATATAAACTCTCCAATGTCCTTAAGATGGAGTTCGTTCAAGTCTTTATCGCGATGAAAAACCCGACAGACATCGAACACACCATTATCAATATCCGTGCGACTAAAAAGAAGCTGCGTATTATTACCATTGATCATTGGGGGATGGATCTCGAAGCGTACAACGTGGTGCAGATAAACACGACAGAGATCCTTGCATCACACATGTTCGACTATCTCCCCAATGTTCCGGTCGTCGCGCAGAACGTCGGTCTTGGAGAGGGTGAGATCATGGATGTTCTTGTTCCGTTCGGAAGCTCGTTCGTCTACCGGCATGTCGGTGTTATTGAGCAGAAAAACTGGCGTATTGTAGGGATCTACCGCGGCGGCAAACTGATCTTGCCCGATGATAGAAAGATGATCCATCCCAATGATCAACTTCTTTTGGTAGGTGAACCGTCTGTACTTAATTCGGTCTATCGTGCTATTAAAAGAGAGATCGGGCAGTTCCCGCAGCCGTTCGGAACAAACCTCTATCTTTTTGTCGATATGATCAAAGACGATACCAAAGAGATCCTTGGACTGGTGGACAAAGCGATAGCTGTACATGAGAATTTCAATAACCGTCTCATCATCAAAATCTGTAATCCGAGTGATATCGGGCTGCTTGAAAATATAAAAAGCAGACGCAGCGAGAATGTCTTGGTTGATGTCGACTATCTGCAGAGTTATATTGACGATATTATTTTGAATGATGTCAAGTATTACGATGTCGGTCTGATCATGGTCTCTTCGAACATGTTTGAAAAAGAGAAGATGCGTGAGATCCTCTTCAATAGCAGTGTTCCGGTACTCACCTTGTCCCAACGCTCGATGAAAAAGATCAAAGATGTTGTTGTCGTACTCAACGATAATAAGGACCTTGAAAAGATCTCGACTACGGTATTCGACTTTTCGGCACAGATGGGCTACAATCTGGAGCTTCTTAAAAGTGAAGACGAAGAGAGCCGTGAACAAGATGAGATCATCGAACACTATCGTAACCTCTCTGCGATCTTCTCTAAAAACATTCACGTCAATTTTCATCATGACAACCCGATACGAAAGCTCTCCAAGCGCGAAAACTTTTTACACTGTGTTCCTTTTACAGAGAGCATCCTCGAAGGTAAGAGTTCGACTCTTTTCGCGACTGATATTGAGCTGCTCTATCACCGTCTCAACAGCTATCATCAACTCTTTCTCCCTATTAAGATCTAAGCGCTTTCCATACGTCTTAAACGCCCTTAAATGCACACTTTTCGGGTGACGTTTTCGGGTGACTGTTTATTCACTATTTTTTAAGTTGCGATAAAGTATTATCTATAAAAATAAAATTCATTATTACGGACCCTGAATGACCATCGATATCAACCTCAAAAAAGAGATCGATCTCTCCTACCAAGTCACTATAGACACACTTACACAGCTGCGTTTTGACACCAAAGTCGCAATCGTCACAAACCCGACAGTCGCAGGACTGCATTTAGACTATTTACGTTCGAAAATAAGTGCAAAAGAGCTCCATGTCATCACCGTCCCGGACGGTGAAGAGTATAAAAACTGGCAGAGTATTGAAACGATCCTTGAAGGGATGTTTGAAGCGCGTTTTAACCGCAATTCGGTCCTGATAGCTTTCGGCGGCGGTGTGATCGGCGATATGACAGGTTTCGCGGCCAGTATCTACCAACGCGGTATTGACTTTATTCAGATCCCTACGACACTGCTCTCTCAGGTGGACGCAAGTGTGGGCGGAAAGACCGGTTTTAATAACAAGTACGGAAAAAATCTGGTAGGTGCTTTTCACCAACCGCGAGCCGTATATGCCGACCCCTATTTTTTAGGAACCTTGCCAAAACGTGAGTTTGCAGCCGGCGTAGCAGAGGTCGTTAAAATGGCTGTCTGTTTCGATGCAGATTTCTTTGGCTGGTTGGAAGGTGCAGACCTGAATGATGCGTCTCAGCTTGCCGAAGCTGTTGCAAAGTCCGTAAAGACAAAGGCACGGGTGGTTGCACAAGATGAGAAAGAGCGCGGACTGCGCGCGGCTCTTAACTATGGGCACACCTTCGGTCATGTTATTGAAAATGAAACGAACTACACCGGTTTTCTTCACGGAGAAGCCGTTGCTGTCGGCATGGTCATGGCTAATGATACGGCCGTAGAACTGGGCTGGATGACTGCAGATGAAGCGGCACGGGTTAAAGCTCTTTTGCAACGCTATGAACTTCCGACAACCTATGCGATCCATGACGTTGAGAAATTTTATCAGACATTCTATCTTGACAAGAAGAGTGCCGACAGTGCGATCACCTTTATCATTCCCAGATCATTAGGCGGGGTAGAAATTACAGACAAGATCGATGCCTCGATCATTAAAAAGGTGTTAAACAACTATGCAGTTAAGTAGCCTACGATTTATTATCGCCGTCATATTACTACAGACACTTCTCTTCGCAACAGTTGAAGATAATCAAAGCAGTGATGACCGCGTTGCTCAAGAGCTTCTGGTCAAGGCATCGATAGCGGAGAACGAACGACTTCTGTATGAAAAACGAACCAATACCATAGGTCAGTTACAAAGTGATCTTGACGCCATAAACGTTCAGCTTGCCAAAGATAATATCTGGGAAAAAAGTTACAGTTCCCATGTCGCTTATGCACAAGTACGCAACGATCTGACCAACCTGCAGTCAAAGATAAAAATACTTACCAAAAAGCGTAAAAAGAGTGCTCAAGACATTGAGGTGCTCGACGATCTCAAAAATAAAGAGAAGATCCTTTCCGAACAGTTCAGACTGCTTGACACGCAGCAGGGCAAAAGCCTTTTTGCAGCGTTGCTGCAGCCTGAAGAGATCGATGAGATGCCGCTTCTCTCGAATCCTCTCGATATCTTTACGGCGATCTCTTTCCTTAAACATCTTGAAGAGATCTATGCCAATTACATCAAACGCGGGTCCGAACTCACAGAGTTGATCGCACTGCTGCAGAAGAAAAAAGAGCTTTTAACCAACTTGAAGGCTATCCACGAAAATGGCGATTATCAGAGTGAGCTTGATGAGACGACACACCGCCTCGATAAATTTTCGAATGCGCAAGAGATCCTGCAGATAACGGCCAACATCTATGACAAACGTATTGATGAGATCGAAGTCAAAGTCAATAAACAGATCCAGATCCAGGTCTACAAGATCAGTAAGATCGGTCTGATCATCCTCTTTTTGTTTGCACTGGCTGTTTTCTTGAAGATGGTGAGTAAACGATACATTACGGACAATGACCGCTTCTATATGGCTAACAAGATCATTAACTTCGGTAACTTTATATTGATCATGATCATTTTACTCTTCAGCTATATTGAAAATGTATCGTACCTTGTAACCGTGCTCGGTTTTGCCTCGGCCGGTATCGCGATTGCGATGAAAGACTGGTTTATGTCCATGCTGGGCTGGCTGGTGATCGTCCTTGGCGGATCGATCCATGTCGGTGACAGGATCCGTGTCGACATGGACGGTATGAAATATGTCGGGGATGTGATGGATATCTCGCTGTTGCGTATGACGATCCTGGAAGATATTACATTGACGACCTACAGTGAGAACAGACGTGCCGGACGTATTATTTTCATACCTAACAACTATGTCTTTACCCGTATGATCGCCAGTTACTCACACGACTCGCTTAAGACAGTGTGGGACGGAATCGATATTACGGTCAGTTTCGATTCCAACCATAAAAAAGCGATGCATATCGCTAAAGAGATCGCCAGAAAATATTCGAAAGGGTACACCGATATTACACGTAAACAGCTCAACAAACTGCGTCATAAGTACAGTTTGAAAAATACCAACGTCGAGCCGAGAATATTCTCGTTTATAGAGCCTAACGGTCTTAATGTCAGTGTGTGGTATCTCACCAATGCCTATGCGACGTTGACACTGCGCAGTACGATATCGGCAGATATTGTTGATGCGTTTAACGCAGAAGATGATATTACGATCGCTTACCCAACACAACAACTCAATCTTACCATGAACAAAAAACGCTCCGAACAGCCGCCGGAGCAGGGTGAGGTTCCGTCATGATAAGTACAGTTATGACGCATACACGGAAGGTTCAATATGTCTAACAGCAAACAAAAAGTCTATCTGAAAACATTCGGCTGCCGAACCAACCTGTTCGACTCTCAGGTTATGATGAGCAGTCTGAAAGATTTTGATATTACTGAGAACGAGGCCGAAGCCGACATCATAATTGTCAACTCCTGTACCGTCACGAACGGTGCAGATGTCGGTGTGCGCGGCTATATAAACAGTGTAGAAAAAGCGGGTAAAGCACAGGTCTATCTTACCGGATGCGGTGCACATACCAAGGGTGAATCCCTTTTCGAGAACAAAAAGGTATTCGGTGTATTTGGTCAGTCTGAAAAAGCCAAGATCAATACACTGCTTAAAGAGAAAGAACGTTTTTATGAGTTGGGGGACCTTGATTTTGTCGATGACACGATCGTACAGGAATTTGTAGGTAAATCACGCGCATTTATCAAGATCCAGGAGGGGTGTGACTTTCGTTGTTCGTACTGTATTATTCCTTATGTACGCGGTGACTCACGCTCTATGGATGAAGCAAAGATCCTGGAACAGGTCTCTACTTTGGCGATAAACGGTTTCGGAGAGTTTATCCTAACGGGGACGAATGTCGGCTCGTACGGCCACAGAGAAGATAGGACCTTGGCATCACTCTTGAAAAAGATGTCGCAGATCAGAGGCGTGCGCCGTATTCGTTTAGGCTCGCTTGAACCTATCCAGATCTCTGATGAGTTTGAGGAGATACTGGACGAGCCGTGGTTGGAAAAACACCTTCATATCGCTTTGCAGCACACCTCTCCGGCTATGCTGAAACAGATGAACCGTCGTAACAAGTTTGAAAACGATATCGCACTTTTTCAACGTCTGCGTGAACGGGGTTTCGCGTTGGGAACAGATTTTATTGTTGGCCATCCCGGCGAGACCGAAGCACTGTGGCTCGAAGCGATGCGGAATCTAGAACGTCTGCCTTTAACCCATGTTCATGCCTTTACCTATTCCAAACGTGACGGTACACCGTCAGCAACGATGAAAGGGGAGGTCAATGGTGGCGTGGCGAAAGCACGTCTCAAAGAGCTGACGGAACTCGTCGACCGCAATAACCTCGCTTTTCGTAAAGCGTTTGAGCATGTTCCTCTAGAGGTCCTGATCGAAAGTGAAAAGGATGGTCGTTATCATGGTCTGGACCAGTTTTTTAACAAGATCATTGTCGATTCGCCCAATGACCTTGTCGGGAACTGGCTGAGTGTCGAGAACTATGAGGTTAAAAAGGATGGAAATTATGCTCAATTCTAAACAAAACCGCATTATTCTGATCGTTTCTGCAACGATTATTTTGGCCTTGGTCGCTTTTGCACTTTTACGGGACACCTCGCAGGTCACATCACTTAATCAGATCAGCAAGTTGATCGAAGAGAAAAAGATCGAGCACATTGTTCAGAGTGAAGGCTATTTTTACATTAAAACAGCAGACGCACTCTACCGTATAGCTTCGTCGCAGGTCTCGCCTGAACTATTGACGGATTACAGTATTGTCGTCGACAAAGACAGCTCTTTTCTGGTTACTATTGTTCTGTTTCTCCTGGCTATGGCGGCTATCTCTTACGGTGTGCGATATTGGATGAAAATGCAAAAGGACGAATCTGAGAGCGGTTCAGCCTTTAGTGCCGCTACAGCATCAATCAGTAGCGGCGGAGAAGGGGTCTCTCCGGTAGAATCGGATGTGACATTCGATGACATCGGCGGTATAGCCGACGTTAAGCAGGAGTTGCAGGAGATCATCGACTTTTTACGCAATCCGTTTCGCTTTAAGACCTTTGGTGCACGTATGCCGAGAGGGGTTCTGCTGGTGGGCCCTCCGGGTGTAGGAAAGACTATGATCGCCAAAGCGGTAGCAGCCGAAGCAGGGGTACCGTTCTATTATCAGAGTGCTGCCTCTTTTGTGCAGATCTATGTCGGAATGGGTGCTAAACGTGTCCATGAACTTTTTGTTGCGGCAAAAAACAACTCTCCGGCCATTATATTTATAGATGAGATCGATGCCGTCGGAAAAGAACGCGACGGTAACCGCTCAGACGAACGTGAAGCGACACTTAACCAGCTGTTGACCGAGATGGATGGCTTTGAAGACAGTAGCGGCGTGATCGTTGTTGCTGCGACGAACAAAATCGAGGTCCTTGATTCGGCGCTGTTGCGTGCAGGTCGTTTTGACAGGCGTGTGTTTGTCGAACTCCCGACACCGACAGAACGTGAGGCTATTATTCATAAGTATCTCTCAAAAGTACCGCATAATGTCAATGTGGACGAGATCGTTCAGATGAGTGTCGGTTTTAACGGCGCCTCGCTTGCGACCTTAGTCAATGAAGCGGCCCTGATGGCGCTTCGTGAGAAAGAGATGCAGGTGACGATGTCCCATTTTTATGCAGTGAAAGACAAGGTCGCCTACGGTAAAAAGAAACTGGCCATACTCTCCCCTCAACAAAAACAGTTCAGAGCACGTTACCTTGCGGGAAAAGCTGTTTTGGCTTATAACTATGATCTTCCTTTTGAAAAAGTGATGCTCTCTTCTGAGACCATCAAGCCGCAGTTGGGAGAACCGTTGATCCAGAGCGAGATAGAAGCGCGTATCAAAATACTGCTTGCCGGTATGGCCGCCTGCGACATTCACTTTGATGAACATGCGACTAACGTTCAAAATGACTTGAACCAGGCCAAACATCTTGCCTTGGAGATGGTGAGCCATTATGGGATGGGCAAGGGTGTAGTCGCCCATAGCAACGAAGATATTTCGATACTCGACAGACTTTACGAAGAGACAAGGAGCCAATTGGCAGAGTATGAAAGGTCCATAGCAGCAATCGAATCGGTGCTGATGGAGAAAGAGTCGATCACAAAAGAACATATCAGTGAGTTGATGCAATAACCATGTACTTCAGCGGCTTTGCGCTTCACGGGGAAGCACACTTTTTCAACGCATTTTTAGATGACGGTGAGTATGTCGTCAGCGGATTCAGTTACGGGGCCATCAAAGCCTTTAGAGCAGCAGTTGACACGACCAAGCGTCTTGATAAACTACAACTTTTTTCACCGGCTTTTTTTCAAAGTAAAGGGGAGAAGTTTAAACGTTTGCAGCTGCTGGGTTATGAGAGGGACAGCGATGCTTATATTACTAAATTCAGCGAAAACTGCTTTTTACCGTATTCTGTTGAGCCTCTGCAGTACAGTGAACATACTACAGCGCAACTCAAAGATCTTTTGGAATATAAGTGGAGTAAAGAGGAACTTCAAAAGCTCGTAGAGAGAGGTACCGAGATAGAGGTCTATTTAGGTTCACAGGACAAGATCAGCGATGTTGAGGCTGCAAGCGCCTTTTTTAAACCCTTTGCAACAGTGACATTGATCAAAGGGGCCAACCATTTTTTACAGGGAGAAGTAATATGAAAGCAATAAAAATAGGTGTTATCACCGCATCAGACAGAGCCAGCGCCGGGATCTATGAAGATATATCGGGTATGGCTATTCAAGAGACGATGAGTGATTACCTTACAAGTGATTTTGAGGTGGAATACCGCTGTATTCCGGACGAACAGTCTGTCATCGAAGAGACGATGAAAGAGTTGTGTGATGAGGCAGGGTGCTGCCTCGTTGTCACAACAGGCGGTACCGGTCCTGCACTGAGAGATGTTACTCCGGAAGCGACTGAGAATGTCTGTCAAAAGATGATGCCAGGTTTTGGCGAATTGATGCGCCAGGTCTCTCTTCAGTATGTTCCGACGGCGATACTCTCCCGTCAAACTGCAGGGATCAGGGGAAACTCATTGATCATCAACCTTCCCGGCAAACCCAAGTCCATACGTGAGTGTTTAGATGCTGTTTTTCCTGCGGTGCCTTACTGTATTGATTTGATAAAAGGGCCATATTTAGAGTGTAACGAAGAGGTGATCAAAGCTTTTCGTCCAAAATCACAATAAATTAAAAATAGACTGGTCTTTATAACTATTTAAAACATTTAATACTGTATAATATGTTTATTAAGTTACATATATGAATTTTTATATAATAATTATTATAAAGTAAGGCGATTTTTTATGCAGACAGAGAATGTCTTAACAAGCTTCAGGAGTGTCGAACACCCTTCTGCACTGATCTTGATGATGACAAAAGGGCTTCAAAAGGGTGTGCTGATCGCAACCTTGTTCGCTTCAAGCGCTTTTGTCCTTTTGCTGTATGAATTTATTCCTCTTTATCTTCTAACCTTTTGGTTGTTGGCCCAATTTTTTTTATCGATCATACGTGTCAATCTCGCTAGAAAGCTTGAACAATATACCAGGCAGGATGATCCGCTAAAAACACTATATCTAAAGTATAATATTATCGGGACATCCGTCAGCGCGCTGTTATGGGGCGCAACGAGCTGGTTGACGGTTATCTTTGCACCTGAGTTCTACAGTTACTATATCTTGGTTATTTTGTTAGCTTTAACTGCCGGAGCAACTACAACGTTAGGTTCAATATTTCACGCGTATTTCGCATTTATGGCAATTATTCTGCTGATGTTAAGCAGCTCATTTCTCTATCTCGGCGGAGATATTCATCTGTTGATCGCGTTTATGAGTCTTGTGACGATAACAATCCTGACCGCTACCGGTTCAGACTATTACCTGAAACTTAAAAAGATCGTCGAATTGAGTGTTGAACTAAAGGCGTTTAACGAAGCGTTGGAAGCGCGTGTCCATAACGAGGTACAAAAAAATATAGAAAAAGATATTCAGCTTATGCATCAGGCACGTCTGGCCCAAGTGGGTGAGATGGTCAGTATGATCGCACACCAATGGCGTCAACCGTTACATATAATCTCCACAGCAGCCACCGACATGGACCTTAAAATGGAGTTGCACACATTAGATGAGCAGACATGTAAAAAGCATATAGAGACTATCAACTCTCTGACACAACACCTTTCATCCACTATCGACGACTTCAGGGACTTCTTTAAAGCGACGAAAGAGATGGAGACCACTTCACTTAAAGAGGTGGTTGTGACAACATTGAAAATATTAGGTGAGTTCATCACCAACAAAAATATTACGATAGAAACAGATATAAAAAACACGGCGACATTTAAGAGTTATCCAAACGAACTCAAACAGGTTCTTCTCAATCTTCTTAAAAATGCTGAAGATGTATTGCTGGAGAGAGAGATATCAAATGCCAAGATTACCATTAAAACCTATTGTGATGAACACCATCTGTACCTGGACGTCTGTGACAATGCAGGCGGTGTTCCCGAATCTGTGATAGACCGGATCTTTGATGCCTACTTTACGTCAAAGTCACACGAGGTAGGGACAGGACTTGGACTATATATGAGTAAGATCATCATCGAAGAACACTGCGGTGGAAACCTCTCCGTCAAAAACAGTGACGAGGGTGCTTGCTTCACCATACGCCTGCCAAAAACCTAGCAGTAAAAAGCTCTAAGATGTTTTCTATAAAAAGTGTCCTCTCTCCAGATGAGGATACGGGCACTATAAAGTAAGGCGAATACCGACCGGACAGTGGTCGGAGCCTGTGATCTCCTGCAGTATAAAAGCGTCTTCCAGCACTTCAGCGAGATCGTCCGAGATAAAGAAGTAGTCGATTCTCCAGCCTACATTCTTTGTCCGGGCACCTGAGCGGTAAGACCACCAGCTGTACTCTTCTTCCTTGTCGCCGTGAACATATCTGAAGGTGTCAATGTAGCCGTTGTCGATAAGCTTGTCTATCCATTCGCGCTCGATCGGTAAAAAACCTGAAGTTTTAGAGTTTGCTTTGGGGTTTTTAAGATCGATCTCTCTGTGTGCCGTGTTGACGTCACCGCAGATCACGATCGATCTGCCTTCATCACGCAAGCCATTGCAGTAGGTGAGAAAATCATCATAGAACTTCATCTTGAGGGCTAGACGTTCGTCATCTTTCTGGCCATTTGGAAAGTAGACATTAAAAAGAACGAAGTCGCCGTAATCCTGCTCAACGATGCGCCCTTCGCGGGCAAGGTCGATGTCGTGACGATTGTCGGTATATTTCGGTTGCAGCATAGAGAACGATGCCGTTCCGGAATACCCTTTTTTGTCGGCGCTGTTGATATTGAGCGTTGTGAACTCCAAATCGAACAAGTCATCAGGTATCTGCTCAGGAAGCGCTTTTATCTCTTGCAGACATAAGATGTCAGGTTGACGCTCATCGATCCATTTAAGTGCCTCTTTGTTCGCTACAGCGCGTATCCCGTTTACATTCCAGGAGATGATCTCGATTGAGTCTGACATGATAGTATTCCTAAGGGTTTGATGCGCGTATTTTACCCTTTGAAACTATGATTGTGCTTACTGTAAAGGGCCACGATAGATAAGGAAGGTTAATCTATAAATGCATAGATAGCAAAAAAGCTCATCATACCGGCATAAAGTAGAGTAGAGAAGAAACTACGCCAGAGTCTGGCGGGAGAACGTTCACTGTCTGTAAAATAGCGATAACCGTGGAGCAGAGCTGCCTGAAACAGATAGAGTGCGTAGCCGAGAATGACAATGGCCTGAGCTTTGAGACCGACTGTGGCAACGATCACGATGAAGGCCATAACGGAGAAGGCCAGGTTGGCAAAGCCGACTTCAAACATCCAGTCAGGGCGGTCGGTTTCCCAGCCAAGTCGCTTTGCATCCGATCGGTGGAAGATAACATGGCGCACAAAGGCAAGAAAACCGACAATACCGACAGTGGTAAGAGTGACAACAGTGAGGGCTATCTGAGGTGACGTGCCTAAATAGTAGAAACCGAAGAAAATACCGAGAGCACCGGTCACCATGCTCAATATACTGATCCATCCTGCCATAAATACTCCTGTTAAAGTTACCATAGCTAATTTCACATAGACTAAGGTTGAATTGTCGTAAATCACTAAGTTAACAGTTACTTCGAATGGACTTTTTGAACGTGTTGTTACCGGTATAACCCGTCAATAATATATAAGTCATACAATGGTGTGATATTATCTGGGACAAAGTATCTTATTTCAGGTGTAAAAGTATCTCTGTGTGCAGTCTGTTTAGAAATTCAGCATTATGCAAAATTTATACTTAGTTCTTTAGGTTTCAGGGGAGCAGAAAAGATGCTCTATATCCCATACTCTACTTTTAATTCGGCTGTATCTTTTTCACCGGATAAAATATTGTTTTTTATCTTTAATATTTCCGGCAGTGCCATTTCAATACGTGTTTTGATATTGCTATCTAAAGGGTCAATCAGTTTCATTTGTTTACACGATTTTTTCCATTCATTATATTCATTATTGGATTTTTCTATACTCAAATCAATAGGATTGAGTTTAACATATGCAGTCATCCATCCCATTCCGACATCTAACCCAATAACATAGTTTTTATTCGCTTCTACATTTGCTTCAAGTGTGTATATGCCTTCACCTTGGACATAAAAGTAGTGCTTACCTCTAGGTACTTTGACTTGGAAATAACTTTTTCCTTCCAAATTCCCAAGTGGTCCATTATCACTCCATATTGTATATTTTAAAGCTTCTGCAAAGTTACTAGAACGAATAAATGTAATAACTGCATGATTTTCGTCGGGAATTACACTTTGGTTCGTTTCTGTCATCATATTAAAATTTGGATACATAGCTAGATTTAACAATCCGTTGATATAGCCATCATTCTCTTTTTTTTCATCAAATGTTTTTACTTCATTATATTTTGTTACGTATGTAATTCCCAAGTCTTTAGAAAGCTTCACTAGAGCTGGACTCATCGGCGCAAATTTCAAAAATATTGGTTCAGGGGAGACTTCGTCTATTGCATAATAGTGTGAACCAATCTTGCCTTGTACCAAATTAATTGTGTTAATTCCTTTTTTTACTTTAAAATAAGTGTAATCACCTGAACTCAAATCAGCGACAACATCTTTATTGTGTGCAACCCATAATCCTCGTGCAGAACCGACGAATGAACTTTCTCTGATGATATAGACTAAGGTTTCGTCATTTGAAACTACAACAGGTTTTTTATATGATTTTACAGAGTTGTTATCTACAGACAAAGACCCACATCCGCTCATTGATAATGCTATTATTGCGAGTATTGTTACTTTCAAAATCGACTTCATAAATATCCTTTTGCTGTATAGATGACAGACTTTTTAATGTTAAATATTCTTTTTATATGTGAATACTTGAATAGATTGTATTCTAAAAGGACTTAGAAAATATATAGAGAAAACAGAATCGTTAAAAATGACTAAAAGAGAAAACTCTCTTTCATATAGTGTTCGATCTCTTTGAGGTCATAGCAATCCTCGGTGAAATAGTTATTGGCGAGTACCCCTTGACCAAGGAGCATGTCGGCACCGTCTTTGGCCGTGACTCCCAGTTCGCTGCAAAGCTGCAGGAACGGCGTCACTTTGCCGTAGATGGCATCGGCTGCGTAAGATGCTTGTCTGAGCAGTGGTTCTAAAATCTCTTTCGGAGCTGGTAGATTATCATCTTCAAGACCCGCAGAGGTTGTATTGACGATTAGGTCGTATGGCTCAATTTGAATGCTCTCCCAGGTGACCGTTTTAAAGCCAATTGCTTTGAACTCGTCAAGTCGGCCTTGCGAGCGGTTCATGATGGTAATATCCATATCTTCATCTTTAAAACGGCGCGACAGTGCTTTTGACGTACCTCCGGCCCCCAGAACTAACACTTTTCTGATCTTGCCAAAAGGGGCAATCGCATACATAAATCCGTCAGCGTCAGTGTTGTAGCCGATAAGTTTGCCATTTTCAAAGATAATAGTGTTGACAACGCCGACCTTTTTTGCGAAGCCGCGTATCTCATCACAGGCATTATAGGCAGCTTCTTTATGTGGAACCGTGACATTGGCACCACTGAGACCGAGATTGAAAAATGTCTCACGAAGCTTACTGCCGTCTCTGAGATGAATACGTGTGTAACAGCCGTCAAAGCCCAGTGATCTGAAAACATGGTTGTGCATCAGCGGAGAACGTGAATGGGCTACCGGGTCGCCAATGATGGCAAAGAGACTCATTGATCTTCTTTGAGATCGTTCAAAGAGCTTACAAGAGCGCCAAGTTTGTTATGGACCTCCTGGTACTCCATCTCGGGAACAGAGTCGTCCACGATCCCGGCACCGGCCTGCAAGATGACCTGATCAGGTTTGACCAGTGCTGTACGGATGGTAATAGCAGAGTCCATGTTGCCGTCAAAACCGAAATAACCGACTGAACCGCTGTAGAAACCGCGTTTTAGACCTTCGAATTCAGCGATCAGTTCCATAGCACGGATTTTCGGTGCACCCGTCATTGTACCGGCTGTAAACGTTGCGGCAAAGAGGTCGAACATATCTTTGTCTTCGCGCAGTTCGGCGACAACATCGGTCACGATATGCATGACATGCGAGTAGCGTTCGATATGCATCATATCTTCAACTTTTACGCTTCCGGTCTTTGCGACACGGCCGACGTCGTTACGGCCAAGATCGATAAGCATAAGGTGCTCGGCAAGCTCTTTTGGATCAGCCAAAAGCTCATCTTCCATTGCTCTGTCTTGCTCTTTTGTTTTACCGCGCTTGCGCGTACCGGCGATTGGACGCAAGAGGAGCTGCCCCTCTTGCAAACGTACCATCACTTCCGGAGAAGAGCCGACAATACTGAAATCTTCAAACTCCAACAAAAACATGTACGGAGAGGGGTTTTTGGTACGAAGGATCCTGTAAAAAGAGAAGGGGTCCACTTTGACATTACGGGTAAAACGGTTTGTCATCAGTATCTGAAAGACATCCCCGCTTTTGATCATCTCTTTTGATTTTGCGACCATGTCAAAAAATCTCTCTTTGGAGAATGCGAAAGAGCCTTCGTCACTGCCAGCAAGAGGTGTAAGCGGCGTATAGTTGTAGGAAGACTTCAGGTCTGCTTCTATGGCATCAAAATGTTCTTCAAAACCTTCTGTCAAAGTAAGCAGTGTGATCTGGTGGCTTTTATGCGAGTAGACGGCCACCATCTTAGGCAGTACAAGATCCAGATCGGGTACATCCATAGTATCATCAAGTTTGTCCATATAGCTGGCAAGCACGGGTTCAAAAACCTTAACCATATCATAACCGATGTAACCGATAAAGCCGTCAACGTAACCGAGTCCAAGCTCTTTGGTATACGCTTTGTATTGTGCTGTATTGATCTTTCGATAATACTCTTTTAAAAATGTAAAAGGAGAATCGCTTATGACTTCAAGCGAGCCTTGTGCATCTGTATAGGTCGTAACACTGTCTTTATACTGAAGGCGTTCGCGTGCGCCGATAATAACTATAGAGTAGTTCCCTTCGGTACCGCCGGCACTTTCAAAGAGAAAGCTGATCTCATTACTGAAACGTTTTTTGAGTTTTTCATACACCGCGATCGGTGCAAACTGGTCGAGCATAAAGTGTTGTGTCTTAATCACAATGTCCCTTTATAGTTTAATAAGAAATGCGCCCGGTTCGACACTGCTTTTGATGACCGGAAGTGCCTCGCGTGCAGCGGATTTGGTCCTGAACGGTCCGACCAACACTTTTGTCATCGTCCTACCGTTGCGTGTAACCTTATGAAAAGTGTAGGTGTAACCGCGATTGGAGATCTTCTTTAAAAAAGATCTTGACGGTGCATATTTCGCAAAAGAACCGACCTGTACATAGTATTGACCTGATGCAGCGGTCGTTGATGTTGTTGTATCGGCGACACTTTTGGTGCTCGGATCATATTTTCCTGACGGACGGAACGGTTGAGCCTTGAGTACCTGTTTCTCCTGTTTAACGACGGGAGCAGGGGCCGGGACTGTTTTCGGTTTGGTTTTTGCAGTGTAATCGGGCTCGTCAATGATCTCAGGCTCTTCAAAAACCGGTTCAGTGACCGGTTCTGCAATTTGTTTAGGCTCAGGCTGTTTTGCAGAAGCGTGCGGCTCAGTAACGGCAGCTGCAGCATCTTCATATTCAGGTTCAGCTACTGCTGCGTTGTTTTCATTGCTCTGAACTTCAGGCTCTTGAACCACCTCTTCTACAGCCACCTGCTTAACCTCAGGAGGGTGCGGCAGATTAGTCTCTTTTTTGCCGCTGACCTGGTTCATCACGATAACGACGATAATAAGGATGATAGCGAATGTTGCTATCGTCAAGAGAATCTTCTTGGTACTGTTGTTCTTTGAACTTTTGTTCAAGATGATGTCGTTGAGTCCGTTTTTGTCTTCCATCGTTTAACCTTTAAAGATATTGTAGGGTATGTTTAAAATATTATAAGCATCAGGCAATCCTGAATTCGGAAAGATACGCCACTGTTTCTGGAGTTTCTCTGCTAATTGATCGGAGATTATTTTACCAAGTTCTTCTCTTTGTGGAGCTGAAATATCACCACAATAGACATAGAGATGCAGATGTGAAGGCGTTTTACTCTCATAGGCTATAAACTCGTTGAGATCACGGATTCGCAATAGCTTGGAGACCTTGTGGTAAAAGAGTTCTCTGTCATCACCGTTGTAGTCAATAATAAAATAGTCTGCATCTGCGGGAATCGTGGTAGCAAGGGTCACTTTATGGTTGCGGTGTTTTTCGATGAGCTCGTCACTCAGATAGGCGTCGATCTTCTCATATTTACTTAAAAAGGTACGACCTTCAAAAGAGATCTCTTGAATGATTTTCGGGTGTTTCAGCCAGTAGTGATCCCGAACCAGTGTAAAAGGCGGTGAGATCACTTCTTGCATGTTTTAGTAAGTCGGCTGGTTGTAGATTACGAAGTTTTGTGCCAGTGCTTTGAGCTCTTCTTTGATCGCAGCATGTTTAGCTTCGTCATTGATGTTGTCGAGCACATCACACATACGTTCGGCTATAAGCTCGAACTCTTTCTCTTTCATACCGCGAGATGTCAATGCAGCCGAACCGACACGGATTCCGGAAGTGACAAACGGTGAACGCGTTTCACCCGGAACCGTGTTCTTGTTAACCGTAATTCCAGCGTTACCAAGTGCAGCGTCGGCATCTTTACCTGAGAAATCTTTGTTCAGGAACGATACAAGGACAAGATGGTTGTCCGTACCGCCGGAAACGACATCATAACCGCGTTTCATCAATACGTCAGCAAGGACAGCTGCATTTTTCTTGACCTGTACCGCGTACTCTTTCCATTCCGGAGAAAGGTTGTATTTGAAACCGACAGCCTTTGCAGCGATGACGTGAACAAGCGGTCCACCCTGAAGACCCGGGAAGATAGCCGAGTTGATCTTTTTCGCGATCTCTTCGTCGTTCGTCATGATCATACCGCCGCGAGGACCTGCAAGCGTTTTGTGCGTTGTCGTTGTAACAACATCAGCATACGGGAACGGGCTAGGGTGCTCACCGGCAGCAACAAGACCTGCAATGTGCGCAATGTCGGCAAAAAGGATCGCACCGACTTCGTCAGCGATCTCACGGAACTTTTTAAAATCGATCTCTCGAGCGTATGCCGAAGCACCACACACAATGATCTTAGGCTGCGTAATACGTGCGATGTCCAAAACACGCTCGTAGTTGATACGACCGTCCAATTCAACACCATACGTGAATGAAGAGTAGTTCTTGCCTGAGAAAGATGGCTTGGAACCGTGTGTCAGGTGACCACCGTGTGAAAGGTCCATACCCAAAATCTTGTCACCGGCTTTAAGAAGTGCTGCGTAAACAGCACCGTTTGCCTGTGAACCGGCGTGCGGTTGAACGTTAGCGAATTTACAGCCAAAAAGTTCACAGGCACGGTCAATAGCAAGTTGCTCAACACCATCAGCATATTCACAACCGCCGTAGTAACGCTTGGCAGGGTAACCTTCGGCATACTTGTTGGTAAAGACAGAACCCATTGCTTCCATAACAGCAGGAAGAGTAAAGTTCTCAGAGGCGATCATCTCCAGGTGGTCAGTTTGACGCTCCAACTCTTTTTCGCACAGCGCGAAGATCTCATTGTCAAATTCTTGTAAAAAACTCATTTTGTTCCTTTTTTGATAAATTTAAAAACGTAAGAGGAAAAGATTCCTTTTACGACGTTAACACTGAGAAAGTCTAACTTTCTAACTCTTCTTGTTCGTTGTGAAGGGGTTTCATTGCCGGGAACAGCAAGACGTCACGGATCGAATGCTCGTTGGTCAACAGCATGACCAAGCGGTCCATTCCGATACCCTGACCGGCCGTCGGTGCCATACCGTACGAGAGCGCGTTGACAAAGTCGGCATCCATCTCGTGCGCCTCGTCATCACCGCCTGTCTCTTTTGCTGCCATCTGACCCTCGAAACGTGCAAGCTGGTCCAACGGGTCGTTGAGCTCGGAGAAGGCGTTGGCGATCTCTCGGCCGGCGATAAAAAGCTCAAATCGGTCGGTAAGTTCCGGATTCTCGTCATTACGGCGTGCCAAAGGAGAGATCTCAACCGGGTACATGGTAATGAAAGTCGGGTTGATCAGTTTCTCTTCGACATACTCGTCAAAAAGTTCCCCTTGGAGCTGACCCAGGTTCATCGCTTCGTTGACGTCAACATTTCGCTCTTTCAGATAAGCGATGATCTTCGCTTTGTCAATAACAACATCTGCCGGTACGCCACCGATCTGTGTCAAAGAGTCGATAAGCGGGATCTCTGCAAATTCACTGTAATCGACTTCAAGCTCTCCGTATGGTAATACAGTAGGTAGGTCAAGGTGTTTGAAAAGGTAGGCGAAATACTCTTTAGTGACCGTGATAAGATCTTTATAAGTCTTGTATGCCCAGTAAAACTCTATAGAGGTGAATTCAGGGTTATGTGTTGCGTCCATTCCCTCGTTTCTAAAGTTTCTGTTGATCTCAAAAACAGCTTCGAAACCACCGACGATTAGACGTTTGAGATAGAGTTCCGGTGCAATACGCAGGTAACGATCGATACTCAACGCATTATGATGCGTCACAAAAGGTTTGGCATTTGCACCGCCGGCGATAGGGTGCATCATAGGAGTTTCAACTTCCAAAAAGCCTTTGTCTTCAAAAAAACGTCGCGTCAATGAGATCACTTTCGATCGTATATGAAAGGTACGGCGTACATCCGCATTCATGATCAGATCAAGATAGCGTTGTCGGTAACGCAACTCTTTGTCTGTAATACCATGGAACTTCTCAGGAAGAGGAGAAACAGCTTTGGTCAGCAGCTTAAGTGTTCCGACATGCAGCGACAGCTCTCCCTTGTTTGTCACAAACGGAAAACCGCTCACTTCGATGATGTCACCTACTTCAAAGTTCTTTTTGAAAATGTCATTATAGAAACCTTCAGGAAGGTTGTCGCGTGTGACATAGATCTGGAGCATTCCGCTCTCATCTTCGATCTTTAGAAAGCTGGCCTTACCCATGATACGAAAAAATTTAATACGTCCGGCAACGGTAAAGTTGCGTTGCTCATCACGACTCTCTTCCATCGACGCAACATCACTGTTGACATCATTGTACTGCGCGATGGTCGTGTTGCGCTTGACATTATTGTCATATGGGTTAATACCATGTTCACGCAGCGCATTGGCTTTTTCAATACGCTGTTGTATATACTTGTTTTCTAAATTCAACGAGTTCTCCTGTAAAAATCTCTAATTTTCTTGACATTTTTTGCAAATACCGTAGATCTGCATAGAATGGTCTTGCATTTTAAATCCGAATCGTTCGGCTATCTTATGTTGTTGGGCTTCGATCACATCATCGACAAACTCCGTTATTTCGGAACATTGAGTGCATATCATGTGGTCATGGTGGTCTTTAGCCCCAAGTTCGTACTTTTTACCCTGTGCTCCGAAAGAGAGTGACGAGACGATGTCGTTGTCTTCGAGCATAGAAAGTGTTCTGTAGATAGTGGCTATTCCTGCATTAAGTTCAGGGTATTTCTCTTTTATACGTTGATGCAGCGCTTCGGGTGTCAAATGCTCTTGAGAGTAGTATAGAGTCTCAAGGATCTTTTCACGCTGATTGGTGAACTTAAGCGCCTTATCTTTCAAGAGGGCTTTGAAGTCAGCGAGAAGCTTGTCGTATTCAACCGTCCGTTCTGTAAATGATGAGGGCATATCTACTCTCCCTTGGTGATGTTGTCTTCGATCTGTTTTTTAACGCTTGCTTTAATTTTTTCAGCACTTTGGTCAAGTGTATCATTGACCTCTTCGATAACAGTCTCTTTCACATCATCGATCTGCTCCTGCGCAGCTTTTACACCGTCGTCAATGGATTCATTGATGTCATTGCTCACCTCTGCAGGATCGATATGCATGATAACACTTCCGGCTTCAACCAAAACAGGGAAAAGGAGACTGTTCTTCATTATAGGCTCAAGGTTTACACGGATTGCTTGAACATTGTAAATAGCGTAGGCGATGACGGCGCCGATCAGAAAGAATTTTCCGCTTCCGACGATAAAGCCGAAGACTTTGTCAACCGGTCCGAGGCCGCTTGCTTTTGAGAGTTTGGTGAAGAGCATTCCCAAGATGATCATGAGGGCCCAAAAAATGATCAATGTCGCAACAAAGCCGACAAAGCTGATGGCTGCACTTGACTCAAATTTGAAAATGGTGTTACTTATAAGTCCGCCGACGCTGTCACCCAAGCGTGACGCAACAAAAATACCGCCGATTATGCCGATCAAACCAAAAAGCTCTTTGAAGAAACCGTTGATGATACCTTTAAGACCAAGAAGCAAGATGATGATACCGACGATTAAATCGAAATAATGAAGTTCCATAGCAGCGTTCTTTTCCTGTGCAAATTTAAGTCGTATTATAGCGCCCAAAACTGTAATTAAAATGAGATTGCTTATCAAACTTGAAAAAACCGATGCAGGGAGGGTTAATCAGAGGTTTTTTAGTAATTATTGAGTAATATAAATCTTTTAAAATTTGGAGCGTACAACAAAGTACGTTATATTGATTACAACAAGGTTTAATTATGAGTATTTGGACACCGTCAAGCTGGAGAGAGAAACCGATTTTACAACAACCTACGTATACCGATATGGATGCGTTAAGAAGTGTTGAGCAAAAACTTCGTTCTTATCCGCCGCTTGTCTTTGCAGGTGAAGCACGTAACCTCAAAAAACAGCTTGGTAATGTGGCAAACGGAAAGGCCTTTTTATTGCAAGGCGGTGATTGCGCTGAGAGTTTCTCAGAGTTTCATGCCCATAATATTCGTGACACATTTAAAGCAATGATGCAGATGGCCGTCGTCATGACGTTTGCCGGAGGTCTTCCTGTTGTCAAAGTCGGTCGTATGGGCGGTCAGTTTGCCAAGCCGCGTTCTTCTGACTTTGAGACTGTAGGTGACGTAACCCTGCCGAGTTATCGTGGTGACATTATCAACAGTGTAGAGTTTACTGAAGCAGCACGTCAACCGGACCCTCAGCGTATGATCGAAGCGTACAACCAGTCTACGGCAACCTTGAACCTTCTCCGTGCGTTTGCTACGGGCGGTTTGGCTGATCTTCATGAGGTACACAAATGGAACCTCGATTTTGCACATCAGAGTGAGTTCGCTTCAAAATATGACGAGCTTGCCGAGCAGATATCTCAGTCATTGGAGTTTATGGATGCGTGTGGTGTCAACTCCAGTACCTTCCGTACACTGCGCGAGACAGATTTCTATACCTCACATGAGGCACTCCTGCTACCGTACGAAGAGGCCTTTACACGTAAAGATTCAATGACCGGCGACTGGTATGATGTTTCTGCTCACATGTTGTGGATCGGTGACCGTACACGTCAGCTTGACGGCGCACATATTGAGTTTATGCGCGGTATTAAAAACCCTATCGGTATCAAAGCCGGGCCGACGATGGATACGGATGACCTTGTAAAGCTGATCGACACGCTTAACCCTGAGAATGAAGCGGGACGTCTGAACATTATTGTTCGTATGGGTGCCGATAAAGTAGCTGACCATCTTCCTGCACTGATCCGTGCGGTTGAAAAAGAGGGGCAAAAAGTGGTCTGGTCATGCGATCCTATGCATGGTAATACGATCAAATCCAGTACCAACTTCAAGACCCGTCCTGTAGACAGTATCCTTTCAGAGATGAAGCAGTTCTTCCAGGTCCACAAAGCCGAAGGAACGCACGCAGGCGGTGTTCACCTTGAGATGACCGGTAAAGACGTTACAGAGTGCGTCGGCGGTACATTCGCAGTCACTGACGAAGATCTTTCATCTCGTTACCATACACATTGTGACCCGCGTCTTAATGCAGATCAGTCGCTTGAACTTGCATTTTTGATCGCAGACACACTCAAAGAAGCAACACATTAACAGTCACAATGGCTGACTATAGAGCTATCTATTTTCGTAACATCTACGAAGTAGAGCTCCTCTCCGGTTCTATCTTCTCTTTCTCTCTTATCGATTTTAAAAACAGTGATTTTTATGATAGACCCTTTGCCATAATCAGCGCGTTCAACCCGCAGAACAGATCTCTTGAAGCTCAACAAAACAGGGCAAGAGATCGACAGTTATATAATGAATTAAATAGTAATCGGACGATCCTGAAAGCAAGAGGCTGTCTGGATGGACATTGTGAAGATGGGTATCTTGTCTATGACATTACAGAGGTTGAAGCCATTGCAATAGCCCTGCAATATGATCAATATGCTATATTTTATAATTCGACTGAAGCGTTACAATACATAAAATGTGAAAACGGAGAGGTGATCGTGTCGAAGAGAAGATAGGCGAAGAGCCTATCTGTTAAAGACCGTTCTGTTCCAGAGTGCGTATAAGCTCTTCCGGACGGTTGGAGTAGGTGATAGCCGTATTACGGGATACAAGTCGTTTTTTGACGAATTCCAAAAGTTGCTGTGTCTGGGTTACCATACCTGTCTCAGTCTGGTTAAGTTGCATTTGTGAATAGATCTGATGCACTTTGTCTTCGCGGATAAGGTTGGCAATTGCCGGATTTGTCAGCAAAAACTCCTGAGAAGCGATACGCCCGCCGCCTATTTTAGGAAGCAGTGCCTGTGCGACGACAGCAACAAGTGATGTTGAAAGCTGCGCACGGACCTGCGGCTGCTCTTCACCCGAGAAAACGTCAATAATACGGTTAATCGTTTGTGGTGCAGAGTTGGTGTGCAGTGTTCCAAAGACAAGGTGACCGGTTTCTGCTGCTGTAAGTGCCGCACCGATCGTCTCCTGGTCACGCATCTCCCCGATCAATATGACATCGGGATCCTGACGCATCGCATACTTAAGGGCTATAGCAAAACTCTTCGTATCGTTACCGACGTTACGCTGGGAGAAAAGGCATTTTTTGTTGGAGTGAACAAACTCGACCGGATCTTCTACGGTAATAATGTGCCGGTTCTCTGTTTCATTGATCTCATTAAGCATAGCCGCCAGTGTTGTTGATTTACCGGAACCGGTTGGGCCGGTTACGAGAATAAGACCTTTTTCGCGTTGGATGATCTCTTTAAATGCAGGGTTGGCATTAAGGTCGTCCAAACTTGGGATCTCGATAGGAATGATACGAAATGCACAAGCAAGTTCATCCAAAGTTTTGTAATAGTTGGCACGAAAACGGCCGATCTCAGGGAGCATAATCGCAAAATCGAGCTCGCTGTGCTCTTCAAGGTCTTTTTTCTGTTTCTCTGTCAAAAGAGCATACGCCATATCTTCGATCATTTTACCGTCGAGTGTAGGAAGATTAAGTGCGACCAGTCGACCATCTATACGGATCTGAGGTTCAGAACGTGAAACAAGGTGCAGGTCAGATGCCTTATAGGCAACAACACTTTTCAGCAGTTTTCTAATATCTAATGTTTGACTCATAATAAATTACTCCAAATTGGCTAAATGTACTATAGAACATTCTAAACAGCTCTATGCCATCATGCATATCTATATTGTATTACATTTCTTGATGAAACATGTTAATCTTATAAAAAAAATGCTTAAGTGAAGCACTGATGAGCAGTAAAAGGTTAAGGAGGGGTAGTGGTCAGAGAGGGTATTGTGGTTCTTTCAAGCCATCCCTTTCTAACGCTGATAGTTATAAAAAGAGGTTTTCGTAGATATCTTTGTCGAAAGCAACGGTAATCTTGCCATTGAGGTCAAGTACAGGCCGTTTAATAAGCAGGTTCTCTTTGCACAACCACTCTAACTGCTCTGTTTCATCAAGCGCAAGTTCTTTAAGTTTCAATGTACGGTAGGTTGTACCCCGTGTATTGAACAACTTCTTCATCCCGACTTGTTCCAACCAAGGCTCAACAATATGGCAACCGACAGGCGTTGTTTTAAAGTCAATGAACTCATATGCAATGTCATGCTCTTTTAAAAACCTGACTGCCTTCTTGACACTGTCGCAATTTTTAATGCCGTAGAGTTTGACCATGTTTACTCGATGATCTTCGGTACGACAAAAAAGTGATCTTCACTGCGTGGAGCATGCTCCAGGATGTCGTCGTTGACAGCACTGTCACAAGCATTTTTGTCTTCTCTGGTCGGTGTACCGCTGTCGTTCATCGCAAAGTTGTCATCAACGTTTTCAGTGTCAAGTTCCGACAGGTTGTCAACAAAGGCAACGATACCGCTAAGCTGGTCAATGATCTCCTGGCGTTTTGTATCATCGATCGTCAAAAAAGAGAGTTTTTCCAAACGTTTTAAGAGGGCGTCATCTACTTGCATATCTGTTCCTAAATAATTTTTCAATATTTTAACAAAAAAAGCTTATTTGTAGGGGCGATTAGGGCTGTTTAATATAGCATTGGATAATATAGCAGCAATATAAAGGCGTCTCTCTCAGGAGCTCTGATAGAGAGTTTTAAGAGATGGCGCAAATGAGGATAATAACAGTGAGTTTAAAAGAAAACATTGAAATGGTCAGACACGAGCTCAGCAGTGAAGAGCAGTTTTTTGAAAAAGCCGTACAAACAGAACGTTTTGTAAAAAAATATAAAAAACCGCTTATCGGTATAGTTACAGCAGCTATATTGGCGATTGCAGCAGGTACTGCTTATGATATAACGACGCAAAACAACATCGACCGCTCCAACACGGCGTTTAACATGTTGATGGCTGATGCCAATGATAAAGAGGCACAGGCGGAACTCAAGTCCTTAAACCCGAACCTTTTTGACGTGTGGTCACTTTCTCAGGCCCTTAAGTCTAAAGATCAGAATGCACTTAGAACACTTGAAAACTCGAAAGCCTTGGTCGTCGCCGATCTGGCTGCGTATGAACTTGCCGCTATTCAAGAGAACGAGAGCGGTTTGCAGGCCTATGCACAAAAAAACGGTGCACTGTTAAAAGATCTGGCACTGATCGAAACTGCTGTAATTTTAATAGACAAAGGTGACAAAGCTGCTGCTCAGGCCAAATTATCTATGATCGATATCAACTCTCCCGTTTATCAGCTCGCGCAGTCATTATCACACTATGGAGTGAATTAAGAGTGAAAGTCTATCTATCAATACTGCTTTTCTCTTTCATAATTTTTAGCGGATGCAGCAGTAAAGAGTATTTCTCACCCGAAGTGGTCAAGGCTGAGTGGGATAAACAGCAGTTTATGGACGAAAGCATTATCGGTACAACAGCCGACGGCGCCGTCTTGAAAAATGGCCAGATAGTGACGAAAAAGGGTCTTCAGGATTTTACGCTTCCTGAGGGCTACGGTTATATCGGTCAAAGTGATGGCTGGATCATAGCATCAAAAGTCAATGGCGAACTCCTTTTGCAGAGTATTGATGACCAGAGTACCGAGATCTCGCTTGATCTGAAAAAGACGATTGCCGGCGTAACGGTCAAAGGTGACAAGGTTGCCGTTTTGTTTGCTACCAATGAGATGGCACTCTACAAGTTAAGTACAAAAGAGTTGATCTTTAAAGAGAGTGGAAATGCTCCTGTAGCTGTTGATATGCGTATTGTGAACCCATACTTTTTGAACGAGCTTATTCTCTACTTGACACTTGACGGGAAGATCGTGATCATCAACTCCGATACGAAAAAAGTGCTGCGCTCGATGTTGGTCAGTTCGGAAGAGAACTTTAACAACATTATCTACTTTAATGTTATAGACAATGTCATGGTTGCCGCCACCGGGTATCGACTCTTTTCGTTGAGTGAAAAAGAGCGTCGCGAGAAGTACGAGATGCGTGACGTCATCTTTAGTGACGAAGGCATATGGATCACGACGAAAGAGGGTGAAGTGGTTGCTTTGACACCATCACTGCAGCTAAAAGCAAAACGAAAATATCCGTTCGCGCATTTTCTCGGCATGATACTTACGGAAGATAAGATCTATCTGTTAGAGAGAGAAGGGTACATGATTGAACTCAGTAAAGACCTTTCTCAATCTGATGTGTATGCGTTAAATATCGATGACGGATATGTTTATGTCGGCGATAAAGCCTTCTATGTCAATGACGTGATCTTTCCGATAGAATAATGTCGAATGAACTTGAGGCTTTTTTAGAGTATATTCAAGTCACCAAAGCACTCTCCAAGAAGAGTTGCGAAGCGTATAAAAGTGATCTTCTGCAGATCGAGGAGATCACAAAGAGACCGCTTATCTCCCTTGACACCAACGCCACACTTCAAGCACTCTCAACGTATGACAACAAACGTACATTAAACCGGAAACTGTCGGCGGTCAATGCATTTTTCGCATTTTGTTTTCGCAGTGAGTTTGTACAGGAACAGCAAAAGCTCAAATTGGCAAAGATACCCAAGAACCTGCCTAAATTCCTCACATATGAGAAGATCGCGTATGATCTGAAAACAATCGATCAAAGCAGTTGGATAGGCAGGCGCGATGCTGCACTGATCCTCTTTCTCTATGCAACCGGTATGCGTATCAGTGAATGTCTGAACATGCGACTCGAAGATATCGAGGGGAATTGGCTGCGTGTACGTCACGGTAAAGGGGACAAAGAGCGTCTGATACCGATCGCAAATGAGGCGTTGGTACTATTGAAAAAGTATCTGGATGCTATACCTTTTGAAAAAGAGCAGATATGGCTCAACTATTCCGGTAAACCGCTCAGCCGCATCTCGGCATTCAAGATCACGCAGAAGTATCTCGGAGTGTCACCGCATGTACTGCGTCACTCCTATGCAACCGCGCTCATTCTCGGCGGCGCTGATCTCCGCGTCGTCCAGGAGTTACTGGGTCACGCTTCGTTATTGACAACACAGGTCTATACCCACATCCAAAAGCAGAACCTGCTGAACACGGTGTTACAGCACCATCCTATGGCCTAGCAGCGCACCATTGTCATCATAAGGGCGGCTTTGGATATAATTGCACACCTATTAACTACACACTAGAGGCGCAACGCATTGCTACAGACACATGAAATACCGAAAAGAGAGTATATGAGAGCTTTGATCGACCAACTGCAGTCCAAAGGCAAGATATACAAACAGTTGGCTGAAGTTCAGCCAAAAGAGCTTTCAGTGCGCAATAAAATACGTATCTTTTCTGCAACTGACATGAACGGTTACTATACGGCTATCTTTATGGTCTCGCAAAAGAGCCGTCTGTTAATGAAGGACGTGTCAAAGTTTCAGGAGATCTATCAGAAACTGGTCACCTACAGCGGACACAACTATAAGTACAAGATACTCATCATCGACGCACCGCTCTGTTCAAAGGCGGAAAAAGCCTTTCGCGACGCAAAATGGAAGATCATTTGACGCTTTGTGACATCGGCAATACATCTTACCACTTTTATGACGGCCAGTCGGAGTCCAAAATAGGGATAGAGAGTTTTGACCCTGCCTCGGTAACTGACGATGTCTATTACATCAGTGTCAACCCCAACCTTGAAGAACGATTGTCCGTACTGACTAACTGGCGTGACCTCGCTGGCATGATCGAATGGGAAAAGTACTACGAAACGATGGGCGTAGACAGAATCGTTGCATGTGAGGCTATTGCCGACGGTCTTATAATCGACGCAGGCAGTGCGATAACCGTCGACCTCGTTTCAAACGGGAGTTTCGAGGGTGGTTTTATCTATCCCGGTCTGGATGCGATGCAAGCGTGTTACCGCAATATCTCCACAAGACTGGACTACAGTCTCAATTTTGAGCTTGATTTGGATAAAATGCCAAAAAATTCCCGGGATGCGATCAGTTACGGGGTATTACGTACGCTCTACAGCGAGGTGATGCGCCATGATAAAATGATCTACCTCACGGGTGGCAATGCTAAAGTGTTGTCTAAAATATTCCCGGAGGCGGTGGTCGACGAACTGCTGCTGTTTAAGGGGATGAAAAAGATGATGGAGAAACAATGTTAACAGTTGCACTGCCAAAAGGGCGTATCGCTCAAGAGACACTAGAGATCTTTGAGACAATATTCGGTGAGACCTTTAAATTTGATGACCGAAAACTTATTTTGGAGACAGAGAACTTTCGTTTTTTGTTGGTCCGTAATCAGGATGTAGCAACGTATGTTTTCCATCAGGCCGCCGACATAGGCGTTGTAGGGCTTGACACGCTCGAAGAGCAGGGCTTGGACGTTATCCGCCTTTTGGACCTGCGCCGCGGCGTCTGTAAAGTCGCTATCGGTATGCGTGTGGGCGAAAAGCTGGACCTGACCAAAGCCGAGATCAAAGTCGCAACAAAGATGGTCAACATCACCAAACGCTATTTTGCAGACCGTGCTATAGCAGCGGACGTCATCAAACTCTACGGCTCTATTGAGCTGGCACCGCTTGTCGGTTTGGCCGACATGATCGTCGACATCGTCGAGACCGGTGCGACGATGAAGCAGAACGGGTTAGAGGTCGTTGAGGAGATCATGGAGTCATCAACCTATCTGATCGCCAATAAAAACAGCTACTTTGAGAAAAAAGTAGAGATACTGGACATCTATGAAAAGATCAATGCCGTTGTCAAGCAAGAGAACTGATCTTGAACTCTACGCACGCGTAGAGCATCTTCTCGGTATCGAAGAGTCGACGCAGTTTCTTCACGACTCCTACGCACAGACACTAGAAGCCTACGATGTGAAATCAGTCCTTGATATCGGGTGTGGCCGCGGCGGCTTGATGGAGCAGCTGGCGTTCGACAACATCGCTTCCAAAGGGATTGATCTCAGCGAAGTGATGGTCGAAGAAGCAAAGGCAAAAGGCCTTAACGCCGAGTGTATCGACGTTGCGGATGAAAAAGGGCAATATGACGCGGCAGTAGCTGTCTTTGACGTGTTGAACTTTATGGATGCCGAGGCTCTAGACACCTTTTTGGACAATGTCGCCAAGATCTTGAAGCCAAAGGGGCTCTTTATCGCCGACATCAACACCAAATACGGCTTTTCTGCCGTTGCCGAAGGTACGATGAACGCTGAAGACGAAAAAGGCTTTCTGAGCGTCGATGCCGTCTTTGACGACGATGAGCTGCGTACGATCTTTACCTATTTTGAAAAAGGTGAGGGTGATTGCTACACAAAAGAGCAGCAGATGATCACACAGCATTTTCATCCCCTCTCATTTTTTCGCCGCAAACGGGCCCTGAAGCTTATCAAGCACGAAAAGATCTCTCTGTATGACAAAGATGACAAAGCGCTGCTGATCTTCTCTAAAGAGGCGTAAGCCCCTCTCTTTTAAAACAGACCGACTTTTACTCCCCTTTTTTTAACGTTTATTACTCTTCTGTTACATATCTTGGATAGAATCAATTAGATTTATATCAGGAGACTATATGCAGGCAGATAAAGAGCGTTGGAACCATAGACATGTTGAGAAACCTATCTCAACAAGTGTAGCCAAGATCGTAGAGCAGTATGCTCCGCTGGTTACAGGCGGAAAAGTGTTGGACATTGCAGCCGGGGTAGGCCGTAATGCACACTATCTGGCAGAAAAAGGCTTTTTTGTAGACGCGGTAGACTATTCGGATTACGCACTCTCGCAGATCCGTGATATTGCTACTATCAAGAAGATAGAAGCAGACCTTGATACGTATGCATTTGAAGTCAACAATTATGACCTTATTGTTAACTGCAACTATCTCGACCGACGTCATTTTCCATTGATCAAAGAGGCGTTGAAAGAGGGAGGGGTCTTGATTTTTGAGACCTTTATTGTCTCACATGGAGAGGGCTATCACCAACCGAGCAACTTGGATTTTGTGCTGCGTAAAAATGAGCTGCTGCATGCCTTTATCGGGCTTGATATTATTTACTATGAGGAAAAAGACGAGGTGAATTCACAGGGAGAAAGAGTCAAGGTGGCTTCGCTCGTAGCCCGCAAGCCATAGGCTTTACAGGCACATTTTATGTTTCAGGAAGCAGCTTTTTCATCAGCTCAATATGATAATTTTCCTGATAATTGATAAAGTCGAAAAACTGTGACAACTCAGTGTCGCTCACAGCTTCGGCAAGTGCGCGGCACTCCGCTTTTGCGTTCTCTTCTTCTTTTATACCGTTAACGACAAACTTCTCAATATCACTGATCTTATAGGTGAGCTCATGAAGCTCTCTAGGGAGTGCCAAAATACCCATCTGTGCCATCATATTTCCGAATGATTTCAGATGGAAATGTGACTCATCGATCAAGTCCTGGAAGACGTTGAAGTGGAGCAGGTTGTCGGTATGGGCCTGCATATAAGCATAGACCAGGATAAGCTCATACTCTTTGTAGGACTCTTCAAACAAAAACATTGTCAGTGCATCGGTCTGGGCAACTCCGAGCTCTTTGTTTGGAAGTGTACGGTGCATGTCAAATGCCGTGATCTTTTCATTGTTCTTGCTGTTTTGCAGTAGAGAAGTCAGGTATTCGACCAGATAGGTCTCATCTGTAACGATCCTGGCTGTCAACACGGAGTCATGATAGGATTGCTGTGCCGTCTTGATCTCCTCAATCAGATAGTTGAAGACGTCGAAATTACAGAGACGTTTTTGCAGCACTTTTGTCCGGTCATAATTGTAGTCGTCACCAGACGCGAGTATCGAGCTGCCAAGCCACTTCATGTGGCGAAACGCTATCATAGAGAATTCGTATAACCGCTCTTTGATCTCCACATCATTGATCGTGAACGAGGCGAACAGTATGTCCAGCCACAGTTCGTGTTTGATCTGATATAACTTATTCATTGCTCTCTCCTTGGGGAATGTCGCAGCTCTCTTCACTCTTGATAACGTGCATCTGCTCCTCTTTGCCCTGAGCAAGGTTGGCAACGTTGATCAATGAAGCCACAAAAGCGTTAAAGACCATATCGGCGCAGATCTTCTGTTGCGCTGATAACGTACCGAGTTTCTCTTCTATTTTGGCTATCGCGCCTTTGGCATATTCGACACTTTGGCCTTTGATCATCTCGGTAAACATAGAACCGACGACGACTGTATCCTGACATCCGTTCGTCGCAAAATTGATGTCACTGATGCCCTCTTGAGAGAGGGCAAGGGTAAAGATGACGAATTCCCCGGTCTTCTCATCCATAGCGACACCGGTGCCGTCAGGATTCTCAAGCTTACCATAGTTCTGAGGATTCATAATGTGTTGCAATACCTCCGGATTCATACCTTCGGGTAGATCTATCGGTTCCATTCTCCACCTTTTTATAGTGTTTAATAATAATTGTTATTGTACTACCAAATTATCAAAATCTCATTACGAATCGTATTAAGTTGCGGTAAACAGGTAACATATTAATTAATATTATTACGCTATTCGACAGGTTTGGCTATAATTGTACAACTATATTTCAGAGAGAAACTATGAGCAGAAAAAAAACTCAAAACAATCAAAAAAACTTGCCTGCTTTTAGTGAGAAAGATTTTTTAGTCACGACCCGTGAAGAGATGGAACGTCGGGGCTGGAAACAGTGTGACGTTGTATTGATCTCCGGTGACGCCTACATTGATTCACCTTTTATCGGAACGGCAGTTGTCGGTCGTATGCTCGAAAAGATGGGCTATAAAGTTGGTATTATCGGTCAACCTGACATCGAGAGCGGCGACGACATCGGGCGTTTGGGCGAACCGCGTCTTTTCTGGGGCGTCAGCGGCGGTAGTATCGACTCTATGGTCTCCAACTATACGGCGACTAAGAAGTTCCGTAACTCGGACGACTACACGCCGGGCGGAATAAACAACAAACGTCCTGACCGTGCGGTATTGGTCTACACCAATCTTATACGCCGGTTTTATAAAAACACCGTACCGGTTGTTCTGGGCGGGATCGAAGCGAGTCTCAGACGCGTGACGCATTATGACTACTGGACGAACAAACTGCGTAAACCGATACTTTTTGATGCAAAAGCCGATATCCTGGTCTATGGAATGGGAGAGGTCGCCCTCAGAGAACTCGTCCATGCGCTTGATGCGGGCGAAGACTACCGGGATATCCGCGGCATCTGCTACATTGCCAAGGAGCCTAAAGAGACTTTTCACCAGATTCCGTCACACGCAGAGTGCCTGGAAGATAAGAACAAGTTTATCGATCTTTTTGACATGTTCTATGACAACAATGACCCTATTGCGGCAACAGGGTTGTGCCAAAAGGTCGACACACGCTACAGTATTCAAAACCCGCCGTGTGACTATCTGGATGAGAGTGAGATGGACGGCGTCTCCGCATTGCCGTTTACCAGAGAGCTTCACCCCTACCATCAGCCTGATGGCAAGGTGAAGTGTCTTGAGACGATCAAGTTCTCCATCATGACCCATCAGGGGTGCTGGGGCGAATGTAACTTCTGTGCTATCGGTGTGCATCAGGGACGTACTATCCGTACCCGTTCCGAAGAGTCGATCGTCAAAGAGGCCAAAGAGTTTACGACCTATAAGGACTTTAAAGGCATAATCTCTGACCTTGGCGGCCCGACAGCCAACATGTACGGCTATGAGTGCAAGAAGAAGCTGAAGCTTGGTACCTGCGACCACCAGCGCTGTGTCGATTCGCGCCATCTCTGCTCGAGTATGCGCGTCGATCACAGTCGTGTCATCAATATGATGAAACAGGTACGTGAACTGCCTGGGATCAAAAAGGCTTTTGTCGCCTCCGGTGTACGTTATGACCTTATCAATGAAGACAAAAAACACGGTTACGATTACCTTAAAGAGATGGTCAAACACCATATCTCCGGACAGATGAAGGTGGCACCTGAGCATACCGAGCAGCATGTACTTGATCTGATGGGTAAACCCGGTAAACAGACCTTGATCGATTTTAAAAAGCTCTACGACAAACTCAACAGAGAAGAGGGAAAAAACCAGTTCCTGACCTATTACCTTATTGCCGCCCATCCCGGATGTGAAGAGAAAGATATGCACGAACTGCAGCGATTTACCCGTGACGAGCTCAAGATGACCCCGGAACAGGCGCAGGTGTTTACGCCGACACCGGGCACCTACTCAGCCGTTATGTACTACACTGAGATGGACCCGGTAACACGCAAAAAGATCTTTGTCGAGAAAGATACACGCCGTAAAGAGAAGCAAAAAGAGATCGTGGTCAAAAAACAGAGTTTTAAACGGGACTTTGCCAGTTAATACGACTTAAGTTACACTATACGTCAACTTATGCGTAAAGGTAATGGATGCTCTCCAAACTCTCACTTTCACTTCTCTTTTTACTGCTTTTCAGCAGCCTTCTCAATGCTAAAAGCATACTCTATAAAGTCACATCGAATAGCAGTACCGTCTATGTACTCGGTTCTATTCACCTTGCCAAACCGGAACTCTATCCATTGGACAAGGCTATCAAGAAGGCCTACGCTTCAAGCGATGCACTGGTCGTTGAACTTGACCCGGGAAGCCCCCATTCGTTGCAGGTTATTCAAGATGTGATGATGACACAGGGGATGTATCCGCCAGGCAAAAGCCTCAAAAGCGAACTCACCCCCAAGACCTATAAAATGCTCGAAGCCTATATGCAACAGACCGGTCTCTCATTAGAGATCATGCAGCCCATGCGTCCCTGGACGGTGATGCTGCAACTTAGTGTTATGGAAATGCTGCGTCTTGGATACTCACCCGAGCTGGGTATAGACAACCATTTTTTACAACTGGCCAAACGTAATAAGAAAAAAGTTTTAGAGATCGAGTCCGCTGAAGAGCAGATGGCCCTGCTCAGTAAAAACGATAAAACCTTTCAGGACCTCATGCTGCGATATACACTCGAGTCCATGCATGAGATGGAACCGCTGCTAGAGAAGATGTTTACAAGTTGGAAAGAGGGCGATGCTGCTACACTGGCAACTGTCGTAGACTCGTCGCTCGTCGTTGACCCGAGGCTGACGCAGATCTATGACGCACTTATTACTAAACGCAACGATAAGATGAGAGCAAAAATAGAAGAGTATTTGACAACCGGTAGAATCTACTTTGTTGTTGTCGGGGCAGGACATGTTGTCGGTGAAGAGGGAATCGTATCGCAGTTGCGCCGAAACGGCTATATAGTGACACAGAAGTAACCTCAAGCTTTTTACTTAACCGTTTATAGTCTCTTTTATGGAAGTGGTTGGAGGCTCACACTAGAGTGTCACGACTCGGTTGCGCCCCGTCTCTTTTGCTTGATATAGGGCACGGTCAGTTCTATTGACAAGGGTACTGACTGTATCTGTCTCTTGGTAGGCTGTCACCCCAAAACTTGCTGTCTGACGGCACACCTCACCAAAATCCAGTAATTCAATCTGTTTTCGAAGGTTTTCAGCCAACACTGCTGCATTATCGAGAGTTGTCTCTGGACAGAGTATCAAAAACTCTTCACCGCCCCATCGTCCCGCCTTATCGGTCTTTCGAATGCTGCTTTTTATAATTGCTGAGATTTTTTGAAGTACCTCGTCACCTTTAAGATGACCGTAGTTGTCATTTATCTGCTTAAAATGGTCTATGTCAAGCATGATGACTGACAGACTCGAAGTGTATCGCCGTACGCGTTCAATCTCGCTTGTAAGTTCATTGTCAAGCATGGCACGGTTGCCGAGTTGTGTAAGAGTGTCGATTTTGGAAAGGGTCTCAACTCTTTTTTTGTCGGTAATATCATAAGAGATTGCCGTATAGTAAACGAGTTTATGCTTCTCATCATATTCAGGTAAGATAGTCGTATGGACCCAATAGTCAGTACCGTCTTTGGCTTTTTCATGCAGTTCACCGCTCCAGACCGAACCCTTCCTGATCGTCTTCCAGAGCTTTCGATACTCCTTAGACGATGTGTCGCCTTTACTTACAGTACTGTGGCTTTTACCGATAAGCTCCTCTTTGGAGTAGCCACTAAGATTACAAAAAGCACTACTTACTTTTGTAATTCTGCCGCGTAGATCTGTTTCGGAAGTCACAACATAGTGGTCGATGATGTCTGTATATTTGAGATTCTCTTTAAGAAGATTGTTTAGACGTGCCTGCAGTCTCGCCGGACCTATGGCAAAAAGACCGCCCATAGGCAGTGCGAAGGCAAGGGTAAGAAGTGCTATATAAAGTGCGAGTTTGTATGCATTCTCATGTTGCTGCTCAATAAAGTCAAGTTTAGGTACCAGAATCATCTTTATATTTTCACCGTTGGTGAACTGATCTTCCAGTGAAAATGTGAAGATCTGTCCGTTGTTGAAACTCTTATTATCCATTATCTGCGAAGCATACTCCGGCATCTCATCAAAAATCGTTGTTGTAGAACCCAGGTAGCGGCTCCATGAAAGGTTGTCTTGATAGTGGGAGATAAAATACCCCTCGTTATCGATGAGATAGGTGTTAAAGACGGTATCGGAGACAATTGAATTGAGAAAAGAGCGCATATCAACATTGATAATCAACAGACCATAAAACAGCGTCTCTCTGTAGATTGGCAATGCAACACGAAAGCTCGGTCTGAGCGGTCTTTCGATCGTCCCGTGCTCAATGTTAAGGTCAAGGTGTGAATGCCAGAATGTGTGTGGCTGAAAAGCACTCGCCTCTTTGAAATAATAACGGTTGTGTTTATTTTGCAGTGCATGATCGGGTACGAGTCTTAATGTTGAAGAGTCGCTATCTTGTTCAATACGTATAATCTCCATTCCATTTTTATCAAGCAGACGCACCTGAAAATAGTCCTCATTTGACATCGTAATGGTCCGCATAAGTTCCTGGAGAACTCTTTTTTTAGTTGGGGAATGGGGATCTGCAACAAAATTATCAAAAAGATTACTGTATTCAATTGAATGTAGTGTCTGTTCTACACTTGCGATAAATGCGGTGACCTGCCTTTGCTTAGACTCTGTGATTGAATGGGCGCTGTTGTTGAGCTCTTTTGAATTTTTGCTAAAATGAATATTATAGTTGATCAGGGAGATAAAAACAGCAATAAACAGACCAAAAAGCATGAAATAAAAAATCGTGAACACATAGAGTTTTGAGGTTCTGATCTTTGTTGTCATGCTTTTTCCTAAAAGGATTTAAACTAAACAGGTAGTTAGTTAAACACAATATCGTACTTTTGCTTTGAGGCAAACGACGCCTTGTCAAGGCATCGGGCTGGTGATAAGGTTGAAGCGTTATACGTTAAATCGGAAGTGCATAACATCGCCGTCATTGACGATATAATCTTTTCCTTCCAAACGCATCTTACCGGCTTCTTTTGCTTTGGCTTCACCGCCGTAGGCAATGAAATCTTCGTAGGCGATGACTTCGGCACGGATAAACCCTTTTTCAAAGTCGTTGTGAATAACGGCGGCTGCTTTCGGGGCAGTCGTATTTTTATGGATCGTCCAGGCACGGACCTCTTTGACACCTGCCGTGAAATAGCTCATCAGACCCAGTTTGTCAAAGCCTTTGTGAATGATCTGCGCAAGACCCGACTCCTCGACACCCATCTCGTCCAAGAATGCTTTGGCCTCGTCATCATCCATACCGACAAGCTCTTCTTCAAACTTGGCACACAGCTTGATCACTTCACAGTTGTTTGCAGCTGCATGTTCTTTAACAAGCGTAACAAACGTATTGTCTTCCAAGAGACCGTCTTCATCGACATTGGCACCGTACATGATCTCTTTTGCAGTCAACAGGCGAAGTTCCTGGTTGAGCTGTACGAATTCATCACTCGCAAAATCAGGAAAGTTGCGGGCGAGGTTGCCATCTGCCAAAAATTCTGCAAGCTGCTGGGCAGCATCCATCAGACCTTGAGCACTCTTGTCGACTCTTGCCTGTTTCTTTAGACGCTCCATACGGTTGCTCAATGCTTCGACATCGGCAAGAATAAGCTCTGTTTCGATGATCTCGATGTCACGGATAGGATCGATAGAACCTTCGGTATGGACGATGTTCTCATCTTCGAAACAGCGGACGATCTGCAAGATCACCTCAGTCTCACGAATGTTGGACAAGAATTTGTTTCCAAGACCTTCACCCTTGCTGGCGCCTTTGACAAGACCTGCAATATCGACAAAGTCGAGTGTAGAGTATTGGATGCGTTCCGGGATGACGATCTTTGCCAGCTCTTCAAGACGTTTGTCCGGCACGGGGACAATAGCTTTGTTAGGTTCAATGGTACAAAAAGGGTAGTTGGCCGCCTCGGCATTTTGTGCTTTAGTAAGTGCATTAAAAGTTGTTGATTTTCCGACGTTAGGCAGTCCAACGAGACCGATTGCTAAACCCATAGTGAATCCTTAGATAGTAGTAGTTGTTTATGATGTGCAATTATACTGAAGAATGCTTCAAAATAGTGCCGAGCCGTGACGTATGCTCTTGACGCCGCTCTGACACGAAAAATCTCTCTATATATAATCTTCAAACCAATGTTTTTATGCTAATATGGATTTCAATGAATCGATTACTTTTCCTAATAGCTTTTATTATATTGGTTTCACTGTTACAAGCAGATAACGCTGAAGTCGATAGAGCCTATGTTGAAGAGAAGTTGTTAAAGCGCATTACTTTAAAATACAAAGAGCATGCCCAAAAACGATTCAATAATCTGCAGAAAATTCTTGACAGCGTTAAAAATGCCAGTGACCTCAAAAAACTCTCTGTGGTCAACCGGTTCTATAATAGTGTCGATTACGGTTCGGACATAGAAGTGTACGGCATCAGCAACTACTGGGCGACACCTTGGGAGTTTTTAGGTAAGAACAGAGGTGACTGCGAAGATTATGTCATCGCCAAATATTATGCACTGCTATACCTTGGTATTGACAGCAGCAAGCTCTTTTTTACCTATGTACGCTCAAGTCAGTTCGACACGCCGCATATGGTCTTGACCTACTTTGAGACACCCCGAAGCGAACCATATGTCCTTGACAATAACAGCCGCAGGGTGATCAAGGCTTCAAAACGCACCGACCTGACACCGATCTACTATTTTAACGGCGATACGCTTTATAAGGCGACGCATGATAGTATCGGTAACGAAGTCAATTATCGATCACACAAGCAGTGGCAGATGCTGCAAAAGAATATGACAAGGAAGAAAATATGACACTATTCAGGCAGACAGCGATCGTACTTATGCTGCTTATGGTTGCCATTGTTGTAACTGTATTGATCTTGAACTTTGCAAGTGCCAGCCAATCGGCTGAAGATGAACTCTATCAGGATGCCAAAAATACGGCAACATCTTTAAGCCTGTCGCTGGCGACGGCGGATGGAGATGTCACTATGATGAAAACGATCATCGAAGCCAATTTCGACAGCGGTCGGTATCAGCAGATACGTCTTGTCGATGTTGACGATAAAGATATATGCCACCGTGCGCTCCCGCCATCAGCAGTAGGTGTTCCGGAGTGGTTTCTTTCCCTGGTCAACATTCATGCACCGATCGCATCCTCCAACGTATTTACCGGTTGGAAACAGATAGGCATTCTTCATGTTCAAAGTGACAGCAGCCGAATAGAGATGCGTCTCTATGAGATCTTCAAAAATCTTCTGCTCTCATTCGGATTTATCATGCTGTTCGGGTTTATGACCCTCTATGTTCTTTTCCTGATCGTCCTTCGTCCCATCGCCAAAATCCAGCAACAGGCTGTTTCCATCATCAAAAACGAGTTTATTATTCAAAAGACAATACCGCGCACTTCCGAGTTCAAAGGCGTTGTGTTGGCGATGAACCAGATGGTCAACCGTCTTAAAAATGTCTTTGATGAAGCGAACAAAGAGATGCAGAGACAAAAAGAGCTTGCCTATATTGATCCGCTTACCCACATCAAAAATAGAAAGTTCTTAACGGAAAATTATGCAGATTACTTCAGTAAAGAGACCAACTCTTATGCTGGAACAGTCATACTGCTTGAACTGTATGGTGCCGACGTGGTTCAAATAGGATACAAGTCGCTCGAAGAGCTCTATGTTCAGACAGCAACTATTTTAAGTGAAGAGACAGAGGATTATGAAAACAGACTCCTGGTGCGTCTGAATGATACGGAGTTCTTTCTCTTTTTGCCTGGTATCTCGGGTGAAGAAGCTTTGGAAACAGTGCACAAGATCTCTGCAATTATTGAAAATGCGATCCAAGCCCTGGGTATAGACCAGGAACAGACCTACAGTGTCATGGGGGTTTATGAAAACAATCAGAAGTGTACGCTCTCTGAGCTTTTGATGCGTGCAGATACGGTACTTGCATTGGCCAAGTTTCACTATCAAAAAGTCTATTTCAACCAAGTTGACAGCAGCAGCAAGATCTTGGGAAAAGATGCCTGGCGTCATGTGATCAATCAAGCTGTCGATGAGAGTACCTTTGAGTTTAAAATGCATAAAGTTATCGATAGCAGAACGTCGCTGGAGCTTTTCAATACACTCGACATCGTACTGCATGCAGAAGACGGACGTATCTACAATTACGACCACTTCATCTCGCCTGCCGCGCAGATAGGTCTATGCTCACGCATACATAAAAAAACAATGCAGATGCTTTTTGACAATCCGCCTAAAGTCCTCTACGGCAAGACTTGCAGTTTCAAACTTTCTATGCATGGTCTGCAGCAACCGGAGATGTTCGAGAACCTGACGCGCTTCTTCGAGACCTATATGGGTGAACTGCCGTTTAAGATGATCATCGAGATCCCGGACCGGGTCGCGGCCAAGAACCTTGACAAGATATTGACGTATACAAAACTCTTTGAACGTTTCGGTATCAGTATCGCTCTTTATGACTTTATCGGTGAAAATGAGGATAACCACTACCTCACAATGTTGCACCCGGTCTATATTAAAGGTGATATGGATTACTTCTTGGGTCAAAACAGCCAATCATTGTCGACACTAAAACTTCTTGCCGAGAGTATAGGGAGTGTTATTGTTGCTAAAAATGTTGACAGCGAAGATGGTGTGCATAAACTCAATGAAAAAGGTATATTCTTTTTTGAAGAAACAGAGACCACGCACACGACATCATAACCCGGAGCAGCTTGAGGCGATCTAGCTGTTAAATGTGCACTACCTCATATCGTTCCAAGGGCAAAGCAGGGGGAGTGCAATGATTCTCTTTTTTATTGTCGGCACGCTCTTTACCATGCAATCGTGGACAGTGGATGGTTCAATTGCTTTTTTCAGGGAATATTGGCTTTTTTCGGCGCGATTGTTTTTGGGCATATCAAGCTGGAAATTTTGGCAAAAAAGTCAAGCCAAATAGCGCATTAGAGATACATTAACTGAGACAACGCGATGATTATCACAACAAGAATAAATGGAAAAAGGTGACTCTTAAAGAGCCATGGGTTGATGTTGAAAAAGAGCTGGTTAAGCCCTCTTAATCCCAACCACAGCCCTAAAAAACCTTTGATGCCGAGCATAACCTGAAAACGGCTCATCCCTTCAGCCGTGATCTCACCGAACACCTGCGTAAACATATAAATGCCCGTTGCTACGGCGACCAGGAGAGAGTAGGGCACGACTTTTCGTACATGCACCATAATCGCCTCACGCGCTTTGGCGCTTTCATCACCGCTCAGTGTCTGATTCATTTTGGAGATAAAGAGATTGTCCGTAAACAGAAAACCGCCATAGATAAAGAGTGAAAAAATATGGATAAGATGTATAAAAGTGTAGGTGATAGGGATCTCCTTGTTTATAAAAGGAGCATTATACGTCATGCAGGTAGAGCTGACATTGATATATATCAATATCGCTGTAAAGAGTCCTGGATTACTGCTCTTCCAGCAAAGACTCCAGGAACTTGATCGTCATTCTGACGCCAGCACCCGTACCGCCATGGTTATAGACATCCCAGGCACTCTCGGTATAAGCTGTACCTGCGATATCGAAGTGCATCCACTTCTCTTTCATCTCGTCCGTGATAAAGTGGTCCAAAAAGAGAGCGGCTGTAATGGCGCCGCCATAAGGTTTGGAGGCGATATTACAGATATCGGCAATGTCGCTTTTGATCAGCTTTTTAAGGTGATCGTTAAAGGGCAGTGTACCGATAAGTTCGCCGGAGTCTGCAGTCGCTTTTAAGATCTTGTGTTTAAGGTGGTTGGAGTGACCCATCATGCCTGTTGTATACGGTCCGAGTGCAACCATACAGGCCCCTGTAAGCGTCGCATAGTCAAAGATATAGTCAGATTTTACTTTGTCTTGCGCGTAGGAGAGCACGTCAGCAAGAACAAGGCGTCCTTCGGCATCTGTGTTGCGTACCTCGATAGTTTTGCCGTTACGGGCCTTTAAAACGTCATCAGGCTTGTATGCAGAGCCATCGATCATGTTTTCTGCCGCACCGATAAAGCCGTGTACTTCAATAGGGAGTTTTAATTCGCTGACTGCTTTCATCATGCCAAGGACTGCACATGCTCCGGCTTTGTCCATCTTCATCGTGACCATCGATGTTGACGGCTTAAGGCTTAAGCCGCCGCTGTCGTATGTTAGACCTTTACCGACAAGTGTGACACATTTTTGTGCACTCTTTGGCTTATAAGTAAGGTGGATAAGGTGGGGTTCATGGATCGAAGCACGGCCGACGGCCAGCATTGCCAGCATATTTTCATCTTCGAGCGCTGTTCCTTCCAAAATATCACACTTCAAACCGTTTGCTTTAGCCAGGTCATTAGCGGCAACGGCCATGGTGTTCGGTGTCATGTCCTGCGGTGTCATATTGACGAGTTCGCGCGTGTAGTTGGTTGCTTTGGCTACGATCAGTGCTGCATCAAATCTCTTTTGCAGTGCAGCCACGTCCAAAGTGTCATCATTGAAATTATGGGTGGATAAAAAGATATTTTTGAGCGCGACCTCTGTTTTTTCAGACTTGTACATCTCAAAGCTGTAGGCACCCATTATAAAACCTTCGACCAAAGCGGCGACATTGTCAAGATTGTATTGAGAAACTTTCAATGAAGCGTATGCATAAGACTTTACATTTTTGACGGCTGTTGCTGCTGCAGAACGCAGAGCAGAAGAGCTGTAGTTCTCAACACCGCAGACGACGAGAGCGCTTTCGTGCAAAATGCAAAAGGTGTCCTGTGCCGCCTTGAATCCTGTTTTGGAGAGCAGCTCTTTGTATTCACTTGTTTCAAGAGAATCTTCTGTGAGAAAGAGGACTGTCAGTTCAGCATCAATGGAAGATAGGGGTTCGTTTTTAAGATGGATTTTCATAAATTCTCCGAGGTATTATATAGTTAATTAAATAGTATTCTAGCGAATTTTTCGAGCATGATTTAAAGAGGGGTGTATAAAAAAGCGGTAGGTGAGTAGAACTCACCACTACTTAGTCGAAATGAAGCAGCTCTTTGGCCTGAATCATATCTTTGTCGCCTCGTCCGGAGACGTTGACGATGATGAGTTTACCTTCGATATCTTTGAGTTTTTTCAAATAGGCGATGGCATGGGCACTTTCAAACGCCGGAATAATCCCTTCAGCGCGGGAAAGCCACACAAAAGCGTCCAGGGCCTCATCGTCCGTAATGTTGTCGTAGGTGACGTTGGCACTGTCTTTGTGAAATGCATGTTCAGGGCCGATACCCGGATAATCCAATCCTGCAGAGATGGAGTGGGCCTCAAGGATCTGCCCGTCAGGATCTTGAAGCAGGTAAGACATCTGGCCGTGAAGAACACCCGGACGCCCCATAAGCAGCGAACAGCCGTGTTTGTCGGTTCCGACACCGTGACCGCCGGCTTCAATACCGATACACTCTACTTCTTCATCTTCCAGAAAGTGCTGGAACATACCGATAGCATTTGAACCCCCGCCTATACAGGCAATAACCTGGTCAGGAAGACGACCCTCTTTCTCCAGGAACTGTGCGCGGGCCTCTTGACCGATGATCGCCTGAAAGTCACGTACCATCATCGGGTAAGGGTGCGGACCGGCGACGGTACCGATAATATAGAAGGTGTCACGCGCATTGGTCACCCAGTGGCGGATAGCATCGTTCATAGCGTCTTTAAGCGTTTTGGAACCGCTCTCAACAGAATGGACCTTTGCACCGAGCAGCTTCATTCTAAAGACATTCAACTCCTGACGCGCGACATCCTTGGCACCCATAAAGATCTCACACTCAAGACCGAGCAGGGCAGAGATAGTCGCCGTCGCAACACCGTGCTGACCGGCACCGGTTTCGGCGATGACCTTCTTTTTTCCTAGACGCTTGGCCATTAAACCCTGGGCTATAACGTTGTTGACTTTATGCGCACCGGTATGGTTGAGATCTTCGCGTTTGAGATAGATCTTGGCACCCAGCTCTTCTGATATGTTGGCGGCATAGTAAAGCGGTGAAGGACGTCCGACGTAGTCTTTAAGATAGTAGTCTACTTCTGACCAGAACTCTTTGTCAAAACGGATCTTTTTGTACTCTTCGTCAAGCTCCAGCAGGGCCGGCATAAGTGTCTCAGGGACATAGCGTCCGCCGAAAAGTCCAAAATGGCCGTTTTCATCGGGGTCGAATTTTGATGGTGAAGGAATATACATTAATTAACCTCGATAACGCTGTAAACAGCTGATTTTTCTTCTAGTTTTTGAATGCCGTCCAGGAAGGTAAGTCCCATTATAAAGCAGGACTCGACACATTCGGCACCGACCTTTGAGATAAGAGTCGCGGCAGCAACGGCAGTTCCTCCGGTCGCAATAAGGTCGTCAATAAGCAGTACTCTCGGATTCTTTTTCGTACCAAAAGCGTCAATATGGATTTCAACTTCATCCACACCGTACTCAAGTACATATTTTTCTGAGACAGTTGTGTAAGGGAGCTTACCCTTTTTGCGGATAGGAACAAAACCGACACCAAGGTCACGTGCAAGCGCAGCACCGAAAATAAAACCGCGGGCATCGATACCGGCTACATAATCAAGATCATAAGAACGGTACCGTTCATACAGATGCTGCTGAAGCGTTTGAAACGCTTCGGCATTGTTTAAAATAGTCGTAATGTCTTTAAAAACAATACCCGGTTTTGGAAAGTCCGGAATGTCACGGACGGCACCTTCAATAATTGCACGCTGCTCTTGGTTTAAAGTCATGCTCTAGCCTTTGATCGCTTCGATCTTGTCAACACGGCCGCAGTGCCGTCCGCCTTCAAATGTACCGGCGATCCATGCATCAAGGATCGACTCGGCAACACCGACACCGACGATGCGCTCACCGAAACAGAGGACATTGGCATCATTGTGTCCACGCGCGACAGTTGCAGTATAGGCATCATGACAAAGTGCAGCACGAATACCGTGGAAGCGGTTGGCAGCCATGCTCATACCGATGCCTGAACCGCAGATCAGAATACCTTGCGCCGCAGGATCATTTAAAACATTTTCGCAAACCTTGACGGCATAATCCGGATAGTCAACACGGTCTTTTGCGTAAGGGCCAAGATCTTCGACTTCGTGCCCTTTGGCACGCAACATCTCAACAGTAATATCTTTCAGGTCGATCCCGGCGTGATCGGTAGCTATATAAAATTTCATCTCTATTCCTTTGTTATTGTTTAAGCGAGTAAAAATTGCAATATGAACTGTACAGGCATGAGCAGTACATACTGGTGTATAGGTGTTATTAACACGACGAGGACAATGATCATGCCGTAACGTTCCATCTTGTAAAACCACTCGGCAACGGCACTGTAGTTAAACTTCAAAGCGAGATACATCAAAAAATGGGCACCGTCAAATTGCGGAATAGGGAGCAGGTTAAAGACCCCCAGTACCACATTGATAAGCACAAGCTGCATCACCAAGAGATAGGCGAAAACATAGACCATCGAATCTGTGGCCAAAGGCTGCGACATAGAGAGCAGGAAGGCCGCCGCAAATGCAGCAACGGTAAAGTTATAGGTTATACCCGCAAGACTGACCTGCATGGCAGCATTGTAACCGCCGTTGTTGACAACGATACGGGTGTTGATAGGGACCGGTTTTGCCCACCCAAAGAGGAAACCGCCGTCTGATCCAAACAGCATAGGTATGAAATACATCATAGCCGGTACCAGCAGAGAACCTATAGGATCGATGTGTGAGATAGGGTTGATTGTAAGCCTGCCGGCGTTTTTGGCAGTGAAGTCACCGTATTTGTATGCCACCCAGCCATGCATGATCTCATGACCGATGATCGCGACAAGAAGGGCAAGGACAGCCGAAGCTATCTTGAGTATATCAATAAAGTCCATGATCGTTTTTATCTTGTTCTATACGTTCTGCAACGGCTTTATCAAGGTGCTCAGGCTCTTCAAGATCGCTTGGGGTCTTACCCATACGGTCCCAACGGACAATGTAATTGTCATCCATACTGAAGTAGACAAACCATGGCGTGCCTTCAACCAGACCGTACGGTACGGCACCCCAGAAACGGCTGTCGTTCGAGTGGTCTCTGTTGTCACCCATCATAAAGTAGTGGCCCTCTTCGACCTGTACAGGTCCGAAGTTAAAGATAGGCTGCGGGTATCTGCCGTTATTGACGATCTTTTCGTCGTGATGAATACCGGGATGCATCTTTTGGTAAGGGTTTTTTACCCACAGCTCGCCGCCAAAGACCATGATCTCATGATCTTTATAATTATCTTTGACAAACTGATCTCCCTCATTCGGGTGAATGAAGAGCTCTTTGTCGCGAACAGCGATCTTGTCACCCGGGAGAGCAACACAACGTTTGACGTAGTGAAGATCCTGGTTGTGCGGATAGCGGAAGATAACGATGTCTCCGCGCTTGGGTGTATCACCGTTATAGATATGACCGTCCGTACCCGGAATCACAGGGATCTCTAAAAAAGGGATGTGCGGGGTAGGGATCCCGTATGCAAACTTCTTGGCAAAAAGGTGATCCCCGACCAGCAGTGAATCTTTCATCGAGCCGCTGGGTATGCGGAAAGCCTGTGCAACAAAAAAGATGATAAAAAGAACGATGATGATCGTGCCGGTCCATGAGTTTGAGAAGCGGTAGGCTTTTCCGGCAGCGTTATAGAATTTTTGTTTCATTAACTCTCTTTGGCATGTGCCTGCGCGGCACGTAAGGTATTTTGTAACAGCATCGCGATGGTCATCGGTCCGACACCGCCCGGTACCGGTGTGATGTATGAACTCTTCGGTGCAACATTCTCATAATCGACGTCACCGACAAGTTTACCGTTGGGTGCGCGGTTGATACCGATATCGATAATGATCGCCCCCTCTTTGACCATATCTTCCGTGATAAGATTGATAACACCGGCACCGACAAGGATGATGTCGGCATTCAATGTACAGGCTTTCAGATCTTTAGTATAGATGTGTGTGATCTGCACGGTGGCATCGGCATTCAAGAGCAAGGCAGCCATAGGCTTACCGACGATGTTCGAGGCGCCAACAACAACAGCATTCATACCTTTAGGATCAATGTTGTACTCCGCAAGCAGTTCCATCACACCAAGCGGTGTACAAGGGACAAAACCGTCGAGCCCAGTGGTGAGGCGTCCTACATTATATGGATGAAAACCATCCACATCTTTGTTCGGTGCAACCAGTTCCAAAAGCTTTGTCGTATCGATCTGTTCAGGCAACGGAAGCTGGATCAGGATACCGTCAATACTCGGGTTCTGATTCATCATCTTGATCGTGTTCTCAATGGCATCTTGTGAGATGTCTGCAGGCATCTCGTGTGTCACTGAGTAAAAGCCTACGCGGTCGCATGCTTTTTTCTTCATACCGACATAGGCTTGGCTGGCTGGGTCATTGCCGACTAAGACAACGGCAAGACCCGGAGTCCGGCCTGTCTTTTCTTTGAGTGTTTTAACATCGTTAGCGACTTGGTCTTCGATTTTTTTTGAGAGTGCTTTACCATCAAGAATCTGCATTTAGAGGAGTCCTACATTAAAATTTCGATATTATATCGGCTAATGTCTAACAAGGTGCTTTTGATGAAGAAGTTATCGGCTTTTGCGCTGCTTTTTTTACTCTCTGATACGCTTCCTGCAGAGGTCTCGTTCATAACCGAATCCGAGTATGCATCACAACTCTACCACAGTCCGAGAGGCATAGGCTGTTTTAAATGCCATGGTGAAAAGGGTGAAGGGAAGCTGATCGCTACCTATAAACATAAGGGTGAGAAGAAGAGCTTTCATCCTCCGGCGATCAATCATCTCGATTTTGAAAGTTTTAATGCAGCGATGAAAGAGCGTCAAAAAGGTATGCCACGCTACTTCCTGACACAGCAGGAGATCATTACTCTCTATAACTACCTTCATCCCGAGGAGAAGTATCATGCTGATTAAAGATTCCAACATCATCCAGGAAGCGATTGAGAGCAAAAACCTCGATGTGATCGACGAGTTCATCTTTGCCAAACAGCGCAGAATCAATAAACGGATGGATTTCAAGTCACCGATGATGCTCTCGGCACATAACCTTAAACACCTCAACAAGATTCCCGACCTAGCTACCGATGCCGTTGTTTTAAACCTTGAAGACGGCGTTTCGGCTGAGATGAAACCCTACGCACTCCGTTTGGTCATGCTCACACTCAGCGCCTTGAACAAAAGCGATAAAAAGATCATCGTACGTGTAAATCCTCTGGATGAGGGCGGTACCGATGAGATCGAACTGCTTAACAGTTTTAAACCTGACGCCATACGCGTACCAAAGATCAAAACGGCTGCCGATGTCCGGCGGGCACTGGAACTCTGCGACAAGGAGATCGAACTTCACCTCTCTATCGAGACGAAAGAGGCGTGGTTGAACCTGCCGGAGTTAAAGATAGACAAGCGTGTTACGACCTTCTATCTTGGTATTTTGGATCTGTTTGCAGATATGGGCCTTTCTCAAGAGCTTATTAAGATCGACAACCCTTTGATGCACCACATTTTGTCCCATTTCTTATTAACTTCGAAAGCGATCGGTGTCAAACCTGTCTCCTTTGTCTATCAGGAGTATAAAAACAGTGAGGGTTTCCAGGAGTGGCTTGAACTGGAAAAAAAGATGGGTTATGCATCCAAGGGATGTATTTCGCCGCAACAGTCGAAGCAGGTACAAGAGACGTTCGGTTTGAGCGAGGAAGATCGTATTCGTGCTGAATATATTATTCGCCGCTTTGAAGAGGAGAGGGCCTCCGGCGTTACCGGCTTCAGTGATGCGCAGTACGGTTTTATAGACGAACCGATCTATAAAGGTGCCCTGGCTCTAGTAAAGTAGCGCAATCAAAGGATCTGCTACGATACATCTATACCCCCGTTAACGTCCGATTGCACGGTCGAGTGCTGCCAGTGAGATGAAATACTCATAATAATAGGAGACCATATCCGCGTTAGCCGAGATATAGCCCTGTCGGGCCTCTTGCAGTTCGATATAGTCGGAAAGACCATTTTCATAACGTTTTTGAGCCTGTTCAAACTTCTCTTTTGCCGCTATGACCAGCCCTTCTGAGAGCTTGACATTTGAATCACTCTTGCGTAGATTGATATAGGCATTGCTTGTCTCTTCTAGAATCCGGAGTTTTGCATCATCCAGAGTTGCCCGTTCCTGCAAGAGGGTCAGTTTCGCCTGCTCAGTCATTGCTGTAGTGCGCATACCGTTGAAGAGATTCCATTTGAGGTTGATGTTGGCATTCCACTGCTGCTCAGGAAGATAAAACTGCATGCTCTCCTCGACACTGCTATACTGGTAGTCACCGCCGACATAGAGCCCGGGATAGTAATCACCGCTCTCTTGACGGACCTTTCCTTCAGCGCTTTTTACTTTATGTTGATAACGTTTCAGCTCATGACGGTGGGCAAAAGCAAATTCTATTGAGGATTCCGCTGTCATTGTCTCGTGAGGCAGTGAGTCATACAGCCCTCTGCTCAGATTAAGATCCGGTATATAGAGATGCCCTTTGACGTGCTCTCTGAGGTTTCCGATGGTTTTGTCAAGGGTCACATAGGCAAGGTTGAGATCATACTTAGAGTTCTCAAGTTTGATCTGTGCTTCGATAAGGCGGACCCTGGCATCAACGACATCGATCTTCGTCTTGATACCCGCGGCAAAATAGCGTTCTGCACGCGTCAGCTGCTGTTTGGTCAGCAAGAGGTTCTCTTCATAGACCTTGATAAGATTATCTTTACGTAACAGGTCGTAATAGTCACGCTTGACGCTGTTGATCTTGTTCGAAACCTCCTGGTTGTAACTTTCAAAAGAGGCGTTGGTCTCCTGAGAGTAGTAGCTCATCTTACCCCCGGTTTTACCAAAGTCATAAATGAGCTGAGAAGCGGTGATCTTACCTGTTATCAACCCGCCGCTTTCACTGCCAGTACTGTTGCTGATACCGGCTTTTCCGGCACTTGCAAGCAGATCCACCTGCGGAAGATAATCAGCATCAGCCTGTCGGGAACGCTGTTTTGAGATCGCAAAGCTGTCGCGAGATATATTCAGATCAGGACTGGAGACCAGTGCCTTTTCGATCAGTGTGTCAATAGTGTAATCAGCTGCATTGGCCAACAGTGACATACAGACGATAGGTAATAATAAAAGTTTCTTCATCAGATAGACTCCCGTTTCGCGATCTCTTCGTCAACACTTACAAATTGTTCTCTCATCGTCTCCAAGAGCACATACAGCACCGGCACAAGCAGGGTACTGACTATGGTTGCGGCCAACATTCCGCCCAGCAACCCGACACCGATCGATTGCTGGGTTACGGAACCGGCACCTGTTGCGAAAGCAAGCGGTGCCGTACCAAAAACAAAAGAGAGAATAGTCATCATAATAGCGCGGAAACGAAGCTTACCGGCCTGCACACCCGACTCTATGATACTCTTGCCGGACTCACGCAGTTCTTTGGCAAATTCTACGATCAGGATCGCATTTTTGGAGGCGAGGGCGATGAGGAGCACCAGCCCGACCTGAGCATAGACGTTCAGCGGCAGTCCGGCCAGTTTAAGCGCGCCCATAGCGCCGATCATAACGACAGGTACGGAGAGCAAAATCATCAACGGCAGTATCCACGACTCATATTGTGCTGCAAGAACCAAAAAGACCACCAACGCGACAAAGACGAAGACGGCGATCTGACCGTTGCCTGCAATTTTCTCCTGAAAGGACATTCCCGACCAGTCATACCCATAGCTCGAAGGAAGAACGCGTTTCGCGATCTCTTCCATAGCATTCATTGCATCTCCGGAACTGTAACCAGGTGCTGCTGAACCGTTGATCTGTATGGATCGGTAGAGGTTATAGTGAGCGACATTTTGCGGTCCAAGCTCTTCTTTGACCGTGACGATCGCCGACATAGGCACCATCTTGCCCTGAGCATTTTTGACAAAGATTTTGTCGATGTCGCTTTTGTCACTCCGGTACTCTTTGTCTGCCTGAACAAAGACCTTGAAAACCTTACCGAACTTGGTAAAGTCATTCACATAGACCGAGCCTAAATAGGTCTGCATCGTTGCAAAAAGGGTGGCGACATCTACACCGAGAGCATTGGCTTTTTTACGATCGATATCGATAGAATACATCGGATACTTGGGGTTGTACGTTGTAAAGGCACGGGCGATTCTCGGGTCCTGGTTGGCCTGCCTGATAATCTCCTGCGTATAGGCCATAAAGGTATCCATATCGCCGGAAAGATAATCTTGTACTCTGAAGTCGAAACCGCCGACAGATCCCAATCCGGATATACCCGGCATATTGAACGCGGCGACGGACGCATCGGAGATATGCGCCGTTTTGACAAAGACCTTACGGATAATACTGTCCACGTCCATGCCCGGTGCTGTCCTTTCATCCCAAGGGTCCAGGGTGACGAACATCGCACCGGCACTGCCGTCGAGTGTCGAAGTGATAAGGTTAAAACCGTCGATAGAAATGACATCAGAGACACCCGGAACCTTTGCGACAATATCTTCAACAACTTTACGCACATCCATTGTCCGCTCTATTGAACTGCCGGGTTTCAGGTTCAGGGCGACCATAAAGAGCCCTTTGTCTTCCGATGGCACAAAACCCGTAGAGGCAGTCGCAAACATAAAATAGATAACGCCAAGCAGTCCGAAAAAAGCAACAAGGACGGCATATCGGGCTTTTATAAGCAGGGTGATCAACTCTGTGTATCTCTCTGTCAACCAGGTAAACGCTTTCTCAAACAGTGAAAAGCCTATAAAAACTTTCTCATCTTTACCGCGACGTTTTATAATAATAGCCGCGATAGCCGGTGAAAGCGTCAGGGCATTCAAAGATGAGACCACAACGGCAAAAGAGATGGTCAATGCAAACTGCTGATAAAGCGAACCGGTAATACCTGGCATCATCGATACCGGAATAAAGACGGCAACCAGGACAAGTGTTGTCGAAATAATCGGCCCGATAAGTTCGATCATCGATTTTTTAACGACCTGGGGCATGGTAAGTTCAGGTTCTTTATACATGATGACTTCGACATTTTCAACGACCAGGATGACGTCATCTACAACGATGCCTATCGCCAGAATAAGACCGAAAAGGGTCAGGAAATTGATCGAAAATCCGGGTGCAATATACATCGCCGCAAAAGCACCGATGAGCGAAACCGGAATGGCGACCGATGCGATGACAGTCGGGCGCCACGACTGCAAAAAGATGTAGATGATCATAATGACCAGCATGATCGCGACGAAAAGGTTGACGACGACATTGTCGATGGCGACATTGACATACTTGGTCGTGTCGTAAGGGATTGAGTAGCTGATGCCCTCGGGAAAACGGCTCTCAACCCGCTTCATCACTTTGCCGACGGCTTCGCGAATCTCAAGTGCATTACTGCCGGGCAGCTGGTATATACCGACAAGACCGGTCGGGTTTTTGTTTAAGATAGCGTTCCAGTCATACTTTTCAGCACCGAGCTCAACGCGCGCGACATCACGCAGATAGACCAATGAGCCGTCTTTTTTGTATTTGATAACGATCTGCTCAAATTCTTCTACCTGTGACAAGCGCCCCTCTGCCGTCAGAACATATTCGATCTGCTGATCTTTATAGGTCGGTGCCGATCCGATCTTTCCAACCGCGGCCTGTTTGTTCTGCGACTTGATCGCATTGATAATATCTTGAGGCGTCAGATCTAAAGCGTAGACCCTGTCCGGATTAAGCCAGATACGCATGGAGTACTTTTTTTCACCCATAATTTCGGCTTTACCGACACCGGGAATACGTTTCAGTTCATCGAGGATATTGATGTTGATAAAGTTAGACAAAAAGGCATCATCATAGCGTTTGTCGCCGTTAAGTGTCACCATACAGACAATGTTCGGACTCTGCTTGTCAACGATAACCCCCTGTTGTTTAACCTCGGCCGGCAGTGAGGCTGTTGCCATCGATACCTTGTTCTGTACATCAACGGCTGCGATGTCAAGATCATAACCGGGTTCAAAATAGACGGTGATCTTAGCCTGTCCGGTTGACGTACTTGAAGAGTCGATGTAGATAGAGCCTTGCACGCCGTTAAGTTTGTCCTCGAGCGGACGGGTTACTGAGTCCTCTACAGCATAGGCATTGGCACCTGTATAGGTAGCTGTTACCTGAACCGTAGGTGGAACGACGTCGGGGAACTCCTGCACCGGAAGAACGATCATTGAGACAAGCCCGCCCACGATTATGAGCAGCGAGATGACCATCGCAAGAATAGGGCGTTTAATAAAGGTTACGGAGAACATCTACTTTTTCGCCTGTTCAGGAATAAGGTTGTGCTCTTTCATCACAGCCATAATCCCTTTAGTCTCTGTCATATCTTTTGTATTAAGCAAGCTTCCGTTTTTGATCTTCATCAGTCCGGATATAACAACCTTGTCTCCATCTTTGAGACCATCGGCTATACTGGTGTAATATCGCGACGTGAGATTTGTTGTAACCCCTGTACGTTTGGCGCTGTTATTGGCATCGACTGTGTAGACGAATTTGCCGAGCTGGTCTTCAAATATTGCCTGCGGCGGCACCATGATAAAGTTGAATTTGTCAGTAATAAAGATGTTGATATAGACAAATGTTCCGGGGTAAACAGCATTACCTTTGTTCTCTATCGTGGCACGCATTGTGATCGTCGAGGTTAGAGGGTCGACGGTATTGTTGGAAAAATCGACATACCCGTCTAGACGTTTTCGCTGCAAGACCGCTTCGCCTTGACCATGCACTTCAATAAACGCCGGCAGCTCTTTTTGCGAACGGAATTTGTAGATTCGCTGAACCTCGCTTTCAGTCGGACTGAAATAGGTATAGATGTTGTCTGTCTGTACGATAGTCGTCAAAACGGTTGACTCACCGTAACCGACCAGGTTGCCGACATCAACACGTCGTGCACTCACCTGTCCTGACACCGGTGCGGTGATAACGGTATAGCTCAGCTCGAGTTCTGCATTTTGTATCGCAGCATCATCGGCTCCAATCGACGCTATGAGTTCACCGTATCTGGCCTCATACTCTTCGAGCGTCGCACGTGGGGCCAGCCCGTCTTTGACAAGAGGTCTATAGCGCTCTACATTGGCTTTTGCCAAAGCGAGTGCGGCCTGGTCTTGACGTTTTTTTGCTTTAACGGATTGCAGGTTGCTTTTGTATTGAGACTGTTCGATCAAAAAAAGTTTATCCCCTTTTTTGACCTGCTGACCATCTTGAAAATAGATCTTCTGAAGACGGCCCGAAACGCGGGCCCTGATCTCCTGATCACTGGTCGCTTTTGTCATCCCGGTAAACTGAACCCATAACGGCATGTACTGTTTATGTACCGTTACAGTTTCAACATTCAGTGCAGGTATCGTCTGTGCAACGGGTGCTTTCTTTTCTTCACTGCAACCACTGAAAAGCAGAGCGACAGAAAGTGCAACAATGACCGCACCATTTTTTGAAAGAGACATTTTGATCCTTGATAAGGTGTATAGATACATTTATCTTATCAAAATATGTGTTAGTTAGTCTTTACAGGATCGTACAATTTTTGTGAATTTTAATGTTCCCATAGCCGTATCAGCTCTCTAATAGCCTCTTAGATAGTAGCCGACTTTATACCTGATACGTGTTTTCTGTTCAGGACGGGGGTATTTGCTGTAGGCGTACTGTATCGTCTCTTTAGTGGTATCGTCCAATATGTAAAAATTACTCTTTTCGATGAACGTTATATCCGAGATGTCGCCGTTAGGATAGAGGTAAAACTCGACTATGTTAGAACTGTTGACGCGCATGTCATTAGGGATGTTGACGCGTCCGACGCGGTTAAGGACCTGTTGGGTGATGCGACGCATTATCTCCTGATTGTCGAGGATATATTTCTGCTCACCCGGACTGAGCTCACCGAAAGTCTCACCGTAGGCATCTTTGATATTGTTAAGCAGTTTACTTTCGCGTTTACTGGTACGTTCGACCCTCTCTTGCTCCGGTGGTGTATCTACAGCTTTAGAGAGCAGTGAATAGAGTTTGTCATTCTCTTTTTTGACCGGTTTGGTATTATTATGGTCAACTGTGACCACCGTTTTATTCTTGAGTGGTATATAAGGTTTTACGGGCGGAACCGGTGCTGTTTTAGGCTTTTTCGGTTCTGCTTTTTTCTGCTCGATCTTTGTGACCGGTTTTTGCGGCTGCACAGGAGGCTTTGACACATGTTCTATCATCGGTTTGTCGATGATCTGTTTCAGCTGCTTGCCCTTTGGCATCAACTCCGTTTTTTTTGGCATCGTCTTGTTTTTGACAGGGGCATTTTTAGAGACTTCAGGACGTTCTTTAAGCGAGACTTTGATCCGATGCTCTTTCGGAGGCTCTTTTTTTTCGACTTTAGGCGTGTAATACCCCAAAAGCAGAAAGATCATAATGATCAAAAGATGAAACATCAAAGCAATGAGAAAGGCAGCGGTTGAACGGCTCATAGTACCCTATACATAAAATTTTCGTGATTATAGCACAGGGGTATTAATCAGCTGTCAACATATACATTCATCAAGAAGATATAGTTACAATAAAAAATATAATTTTGTAGGAATCGGTTTGCAACGCTCGCTAAAGTCCATTATCTTTTTAATGCCGCTCATGCTGATATTTCAAGGCTGCAGTTATTTGGATGCTGTTTTACGTGAAAAAGAGAGCAAAGAGATCATGGGGACTAAAGCCTATTATGACAACAAATGTCTGGTTGCTGAAGAGTGTGCCGGCATCTCTGGAAAAGTACGACTGCCGATTGATGACAAAAGCAACACTTTAGCGGTTGTCGTAGTGTTGGAAGATGGAAATGAGACAAGGGCCATTGATGCTGAAGTGATCGATTTCTCACCACAAAACGATGAAAAAGTCTCTTACTTCTTTTTTGACCTGCCCGTCGGTACTTACACGCTGTATATTCTTAAAACTGACAATGGTTCTAACGACTTCCAAAACAGAGAGCTGATCGTCCTTGAAAAAGAGATGGGAAGTGTTACGACTAAGGATCTGCAGGCATATCAGAATGCGATTATTCTTGACGATGCCCATGTTAGTTCGCGTAGGGAGGTGGCTAAATTTCCGTACAGTCTCAAAGAGATCAACGAACGTCTGGCTGTCGCAATAAAAAGCCCTAAAGGTTCCTTCGATAAGAATGTCAGCCTTGATGATTCGGTTTTTTCACACCATATGGCCATGGAGGGACTTTACTACCCGGAAAGTTTCAAACGAAAAACAAAACCCTTTTACCGATTGGTACCGGAATATAAAGATGGAACCATACCTCTCATTTTAGTGCATGGGATGGGCGGGACACCGCGGGACTGGAAATTTATGTTAGAGCATATCGATATGGAACATTTTACGCCTTATGCTGTCTACTATCCTAGCGGTGAAGATTTCTCTAAACTCGCAGCGCTCTTCAATGAATGGATATTGTCAGATAGGATATTTGAAAATGCGCCGAGGGTTATTGTCGCACACAGTTACGGCGGCGTTATCGTGCGTGAAGCGTTTAATCTCACCCGTTCGCAAAATGACAGTCTGTTTATTTCATTGGCCTCGCCGTTCGGTGGCGATGAAAAGGCCTCTAAAGGTGTTAAAAACGCTCCCTATGTTCTTCCGGCATGGCGCAGCATCGCCGATGATGGTGATTTTATTAATAACCTTTATCGTAATGTGCTTTCGCCATATGAACAATACGAACTTATATTTACCTATAACAACCACGGTGATGGTCCAAGCGGTGACGGTCACATCCCGCTGAAGAAACAACTACGCAGTGAGGCGTATAATGAAGCTGAATCATTGCGCGGCTTCGATGAAGACCATATGTCGGTTGTTAACTCAAAAGAGGCGGCTGAGTATATCAATGCGCTCTTGCTTCAATTCGTTAAAGAGCATCCAAAGAAATAACAACCTATTTGCTATAATTGCGCCATCACTAAAATAACAGGAATATTCATGAGTACAGAAGCATCACATAAAGCCTTTGACGAAGCACAAGAGTACATACCGGGCGGTGTAAACTCGCCGGTACGTGCCTTTAAAAGTGTCGGCGGAACGCCGCTTTTTATAAAAGAGGGCAAGGGCGGTATGATGACGGACATCGATGATAACAGTTATGTCGACTATGTACAGTCGTGGGGACCGCTTATATTCGGACACCGTGATGAGAGTATTGAAAACGCGGTGATCGAAGCGGTTAAACATGGTTTGAGTTTCGGTGCACCGACAGAGGCGGAGACAGAACTTGCCCATGAGGTGGTATCGATCTTTGATTCCATTGATAAGATCAGATTTGTCTCTTCGGGAACAGAAGCCGTCATGAGTGCCATCCGTCTGGCACGCGGTTTTACCGGTCGGGACGACATTGTCAAGTTTGAAGGGTGTTATCACGGACACAGTGACTCACTGCTGGTTCAGGCAGGTTCGGGTCTTGCGACATTCGGTAATCCGTCATCGCCTGGCGTGCCTGCAGACTTTACAAAACACACACTACTGGCTACATACAACGATCTGGCAAGTGTCGAGAAGTGCTTTAATGACTCTGACAACATCGCGTGTATCATTATTGAGCCTATCGCCGGGAACATGGGTCTGGTTCCTGCCGACAAAGAGTTCTTACACGCACTTCGCAAGCTTTGTGATGAGAATGGTGCACTGCTGATCTTTGACGAAGTGATGAGCGGTTTTCGTGCGACACTTCATGGTGCAGAGAGCATCACAGGTGTGACTCCCGACATCATAACACTCGGTAAAGTTATCGGCGGTGGAATGCCGGTAGGTGCCTTTGGCGGCCGCAAAGAGGTGATGGCGATGCTTTCGCCTGATGGTCCGGTCTATCAGGCAGGAACGCTTAGCGGCAATCCTATTGCCATGGCAGCAGGTCTTGCAGCCGTTAAAAAGCTGAAACAGAATGCAAAACTCTACCCGATCCTTCAAGAGCGTGCAACGCGTCTGGTCGAGGGGATGAAAGCGGCGGCTGCAAACAACGGCATCGACATGGTGACGGACGTTCGCGGTTCGATGTTCGGTTTCTTCTTTAGCACCAATGCCGTCAAGAACTTTGATGATGCAGCAAAAGCCGACCATGCGCTCTTTGCCAAATTCCATGCGGCAATGCTCAAAGAAGGGTTCTACTTTGCCTGCTCCGGTTATGAGACAGGATTTGTCTGTACGGCAACGACGGATGAGATGGTAGAAAATACGATTAAAGCGGCAGAGAAGATCTTTGCGGAGATCAAGTAATGGTTGATTCGCCTAAAACTCCGGAAGAAGAGGGTGAAAAACCCCGTATTAAACCGATTATAGAAGGTGCTGAGTCGCTTTCACTCGGTATTTCAATGGTCGTAGCCGTTTTGATCGGTGTCGCTATAGGGCTAGGCCTTAAACATCTGACAGGGTACACCTGGACACTATGGATCGGAGTTGCCATCGGTATTGCTGCAGCTGTCATGAATGTCTACAAAGCCTATTCAAAACAGTACAAAGAGTTTGAAGAACTGGCTAAACAGGATCGATACAAGATCCAAAAGCATCTGGAAGACGATGAAGATGAGGACGAGAGTGAAAAAAACTATTAAACTCTTTTTTTTCAGCGAAGCTGCTATCTTCGTCTTATGGTTATATTCTTATACATTTTTTCTGAATTTCCAGATCGCTTTCATCGCCTCCGTTTTGATCCTGCTGGGTTCTACCTACAGTTATAAACGTCTGGTCGAGAAGCGCGTTGCTTCACAAGACCGCCCGGACGACACCGATCTGGTTGACCGTATTGATGATCCTTTTGATCTCTACAGCGAGGAGATCAAGTCTGAAACGGTTGCAGATGAAGATCTTGACCTCAAAGCGATCGTCAAAGAAGAGAAGAAGCGTCTGAAACCTCAGAACATTAAAAATACCGCCAAGAGCGCACCGGCTCTCGTCTCACTGTTCAGGGTAGTACCGTATCTGTTTTTAGTTCTCGGCTTTATTGGGTTGAAAAACAATGAGCTGTTAAGTCTCACGCCGTTTTTGATCGGTCTAGGCTTCGGAATTGTTGTCGGACTTTTTATGGGGAGGGCGCTTTTTATAAAGGAAGCGTAACCGTTAGAGATCTGATATACAAACGCTATAACAGCGTTTTTAATCCGTTATCATCGGTATGTTGATACTGACTGTGCTCTCATTAAACGAAGTATAGAGATTGTTCTCTTCAGCGATCATTTCGATCTCTGAGACCAGCTTTTTAGTGAACTCGCCACCCATAATTTCGATTGTGAAGAGCGAGTATTTCTTTCCATCAAACTTAATATGTTCTCCGACACGGTAAAAGAGCTTTGTCGTAATCGTTTCGCTCTCAAGAAAGCCTCTGTATATCTTGTTCAAAAGCTTGATAAAATTTTCAGGGTGAAGACGTATCTCCGGGATAGTCGGGTCAAGATCTTTTTTAAAGGTCGTCTCTGAACTGATCGAATTTGTACTGACACAAAGGTCAATAAGCGTGTAGACATTGATCAGTTCACCGGTCGGTTTCGGAGCAGAAAAGTTTATGGTTGGTTGCTGATAGAAACGAATCCCTATCTCTGATTCATTCTCATAACCGACAGTAATACCGAAAAGACGATAACGTCCGAACTCCAGTTCCAAAAATGTCGTTTTAAAACCAAAACTGGTGCTGGCATGCGTTGTCGCGATCTCAAACAAGATGTTTTTATCAACGCTGCCCAATAGGTATTGCGCTTCATTATTCAGAGAGATGATCTTCCCGCTTGAGCTGAAAAGCACAAACGGGTTGTAATCATACTCTATCCACTGCTGTTCGAATGTCAAGGGGTCTACTCTTCGATATAATTTTTAAGACGACGACCCACTTTAGGGTGTTTCAGTTTTTTGATCGCAGATGATTCTATCTGGCGAACACGTTCGCGTGTGACGTTAAGCTCTTTTCCGATCTCTTCAAGTGTTCGGTCACTTTCGTCATCCATAATTCCAAAACGCATTTTGATAACTGCTTTTTCACGTTCGTTAAGCTGTTCCAAAACACCTTCGATCTGTAGACGCAGGTCATCTTTTAAAATTGCATCTGACGGTGCCAAAGAAGTTTTATCTTCGATGAAGTCACCGAAACGACCATCTTCTTCATTTCCGATCGGTGCTTCAAGAGAGATAGGCTCTTTTGTGATCTTAATGACATTTTTAACTTTTTCTACAGAGAGACCGACCTCTTCAGAGATCGTATCGACATCCGGCTCTTTACCGTTCTCCTGGAGATATTTACGCATGATCTTATTGATACGGTTGATCGTTTCGATCATGTGGATCGGAATACGGATCGTTCTCGCCTGATCGGCAATAGCACGGCTAATCGCCTGACGAATCCACCACGTTGCATAGGTCGAGAACTTATAACCTTTTTTATACTCAAACTTGTCGACGGCTTTCATCAGACCGATATTTCCCTCTTGAATAAGGTCAAGGAACGGAAGACCGCGGTTCGTATAACGTTTTGCGATCGAGACAACAAGACGGAGGTTTGACTTGGCCATACGTGTTTTCGAGATCTCAGAGATCTCTTTACCGCGTTTGATCTGCTCAAGGATCTCCAAAAGTTTTTCCGGTTCCATATCAAAACCGCCTTTTGACGCCTCTTTGGTCTGGATCAGTTTTTTAATCTCCATATAGGTACTGACCATTGTCGCTTCAGGAACACGTGCCGCGATATCTTCTTTGGTGAGTTCACAGATCTCTGAGATAAGCTCAACGTGATTATCACGTAAGGTGTCGTTGAACAGTGGAAGTTTGTACTCAAGACGTTTTAGCTCTTTGTCAAAACCGTCATCGCTTTTTAGTGCCGTCTCCATCGACTTCACAAGCTCATTGATAAGCTTTGATGTCGGTCCAAGGTCCAAAAGACGCTCTTTCAAAGTCTTCTTTTTAAAACTGGCTGTCAAAAAGAACTGTACATACTCTTCAGTTACCTGGGTCGGGTCTTCAAGAACGATCTCTTTTTCAACAGATTTCATCCAATCTTTTTTTGCTTTTTCAAGCGCTTTAAAGCTCGCGACAACCGCTTCAACGCGTTTTTTATCTTTAGCCGTCAGTGCAACTTCAGATTTGTCTTCTTCAATATCATTGCCGTCGGCATCTTGCTCTTTTTCGTCCTCGAAACTTTTAAACAGCTCTTTAACACGACGTTCACGGTTGATCAACGGGTCTTTATAGTCAAGGATAAAATCGATCAGATAGGGTACTGAACAGATTGCATCGATAATGATGCTTTCACCGTATTCGATCTTTTTAGATATCTCGATCTCTTCGTCTTTCGTCAGAAGAGGGATCTGTCCCATCTCACGCAAGTACATACGAACCGGAGAGTCAGAACGTGACCACTCCATAAGTTCATGCTGCTTTAAGATGTCGAACTCTTCACTTTTTGAATCTTCAATAAGTTTACGTTGTGCAGCCAAACGGGCTGCCGCCTCTTTATCATTGAGCATTTTTGCATGTTCAGAGGCAGTAAACAGACAGACTTTGTATTTTTGAGCAAGCTTGAGAATGTTTTTTGCCTGAGCAGCTGTCGGCTGCTTTTCAAAAACGTCTACAAGTGACTCATACGTCATACAGTCTGAAGATTTATGTGCTGAGAAAGTATCATCTAAGTATTTGTTTAATTCTTTTGCGGTCATATGAGGATGCGCTCCTGGAGAGATAATTTTTAATTATAGAATCGGATTATACCGAGATTTACTAAAACTATGCTGTGTACTCTTCAAAAAAAACGGTAAATCGCAAGCTTAAAAGCTCCACATACACCAATAATGCGTTATCTGTTTTCCAGTTAACCGATTGCCGAAATAAGGGCAGGCGTTAATACTATCGCTCGAAGGAAAAAGGGTGTTTATCAAGTTATGACGCTTTTTTCGATATAATCCGACAAAATTAAAGGGCACCGTCGTATATTCGGGTGCACCAAGTTAGGATTTTGAATGCAAACAATTGAAGGAAAAGTCTGGAATTTCGGTAAAGATATCGATACAGACCTTATTATTGCCGCACGATATTTAAATACATCTGTACCGGAGGAGTTGGCCAAGCATGTCATGGAAGATGCTGATCCGACTTTTGTTCAAAACATGTCACCGGGTGACATTATTGTTGCTGATGACAACTTCGGTTGCGGGTCGTCCCGGGAACATGCACCGATCGCACTTAAAGCCGCAGGTGTAGCAGCCGTTATCGCACCAACATTTGCACGTATTTTTTACCGCAATGCTTTCAATATGGGTCTGCCTATTTTTGAACTTCCGGAGAGTACAGAGATCAAAAAAGGTGACATTGTAAAGATCAATATGGATGAAGGTACTATCACCAACAAAACAAGCGGTAAAGTCTATAAATTTACACCGATCCCTCCATTTATGCAGGAGTTGATCAATGCAGGCGGTTTAATGAACTTCGCAGCCAATGAAGTTGCCCAAGGAGAAAAATAATGAAAAACTACAAAATTGCGCTAATCAAAGGTGACGGTATCGGTCCTGAGATCATTGATGAGGCCGTAAAAGTCCTTGACGCGGTCGCTTCAACAGCTGACTTTGACTTTCAATACGTAGAGCTGTTAATGGGCGGTTGCGCCTACGATGAAACCGGTGACCCGCTTCCGCAAGAGACGATCAACGGCGCAATGAACTCCGACGCTGTCCTTTTTGGTGCTATCGGCGGCGAAAAATGGGACAACCTGCCACGTGAAAAGCGCCCGGAATCCGGACTTCTCCGTTTCCGTAAAGAGTTGGGTGTTTATGCCAACTTGCGCCCGGCAGTTGTTTATGATGAACTGGTTAACGCCAGTTCTCTTAAGCCTGAGATCGTTAAGGGTGTAGACCTTATGGTGGTTCGTGAGCTGATCGGCGGGATCTACTTTGGCGAGCCGAAAGGCCGTGACGAAAACCGCGGTTTTAACACAATGGTCTATACACGCGACGAGATCGTACGTATTGCACACCAGGCATTTAAAATTGCGATGACACGCAGTAAGCGTGTCTGTTCTATCGATAAAGCCAACGTACTTGACGTTTCACAACTTTGGCGTGACGTAGTTACCGAAGTCTCTGCCGAGTATCCTGAAATTAAATTGAGTCATATGTATGTCGACAACGCCGCTATGCAGCTGATCCGCGATCCGAATCAGTTCGATGTTATGTTGACCGGTAATATCTTTGGCGATATTTTGAGCGATGAAGCCAGTATGCTTTCAGGTTCTATCGGATTGCTTCCATCTGCATCCGTTGGTAACAAGATAGGTGTTTATGAGCCGATCCACGGTTCTGCACCGGACATCGCCGGTCAAGGCATCGCAAACCCGATCGCAACAATTGCAAGTGCTTCGATGATGCTGCGTTATGCACTTAACGAGAATGAAGCAGCCGACCGTATCGACGCTGCTATCAAACAGGCACTTTCTGAAGGCTACCGTACTCAGGACCTTGCACAGTTTGATGCCAAAGAGATCTGTTCAACCAGCGAAATGGGTTCTATTATCGCTAACTACGCCGTTAAATAGCCTCTGGTCTGTTTATCAGACTATGCGTCATATGCCTGTGTAAACTCCGGTTTTTCACAGGCGTCAGAGCCTTGCGTTTTCAACCGTGCCGGGTATCTTTATAGTAAACTCTTTTTAGAACCTGTACCCAAAAGTAGAGTTTTTATAAAACAGTTTTCAAGTGAGCCAACATAATGAAGCAATATCGTGTCCTAATTGATGCAAAAGATGAAAAAGGTCTTGTCTACAAGATTGCCAGTATCTTTTACAATCATGAACTAAACATCATGTCCAACAACGAGTTTGTTGATAAAGAGAACGACAAGTTCTTTATGCGTTCTGTCGTTGAAGGTAAAGTCGATGCCGGACAGCTTGAGCAGGAGTTGGAAGCCGTCCTTCCGGAAAATTCAACGGTAGAGATCGTTAAACCGGGTAAAAAGAACATTATCCTGATGGTCACTAAAGAGTCGCATGCTCTCGGTGATATTCTGATCCGCTATGAAGCAGGCGAGTTGGATGCCAACATTTTGGCGGTTGTCTCCAACTACGATCTTTTGGAGCCGTTGGTAAGCAAGTTCAACATCCCTTTTATCGCCGTTTCACATGAAGGGCTCGATAGAGATGCTCATGAAAAGGCGATACTAGAGGTTCTTGGGCAGTACAATGATGTCGATTATATTGTTCTGGCAAAATACATGCGCATCCTGACACCACGTTTTGTAGAAGCGTATGAAGACAGGATAATCAACATTCACCACTCTTTCCTGCCGGCCTTTATTGGTGCAAACCCATATAAACAAGCATATGAACGCGGTGTAAAGATCATTGGCGCAACAGCACACTTTGTCAACAACAATCTGGATGAAGGCCCGATCATCGCTCAGGAGATCAAACATATTGACCATGCATACAGCTGGCGCGACATGCAGCGTTCAGGCCGTGACGTTGAGAAGATCGTCCTTTCCCGTGCGCTGAAACTGGCACTCGAAGACCGCATCTTTGTCTATGCCAATAAAACGGTCATCTTTTAACCGGCCCTTTAGGCCGCTACGCTAAAAAACTTTACAGGAGTCCGTTTGTTCAATATTGTCCTTGTCAACCCACAGATCCCGAATAATACCGGCAGTATCGGGCGACTCTGCGTCAACACCGGTTCATCCCTCCATCTTATTAAACCGCTCGGTTTTGATATTGGTGAAAAAGCGGTGCGTCGGGCCGGACTTGATTACTGGCATAAACTCGACCTTCATGTCTGGGAAGATCTGGAAAGCTTTTTTGCCGCTCAAAACGAGAATGCACGCTATTTTTACGGTACTACCAAAACGGATACGCCGTATTTCGAACAGAAGTTCCAAGCAAACGACTTTCTTTTTTTCGGCTCTGAGACAAAAGGTCTGCCTGCTGAGCTTCTTGCAGCAAATGCCAAACAGTGCATGACCATACCCATGACAAAAGAGGGACGCAGCTTGAACCTCGCCGTAAGTACGGGGATCATCCTCTATGAAGCGATAAAACAGAACTTTACCGACTATAAGGCTTTAATGTGAACAATATAATAGACTATATAATGTTAGGGTTGTTTATACTCTTTATGCTTTTTATCTTCAAAGGTTACCACCAAAGTAAACTTGAAGAACGTGAAGGTAAAGCCCTTAAAGATCAGGAAGATGCAGATCTTAAAAAAGATATCAAAGAGTAGATATGTGGTTTATCTGCAGCAGTTGCTTTATCTAGCTGTTGTAGATCAGTTTTAACAATCGGCCCATATCGCCTACGGAGATCTGCGGGTTTTCTTTGATCACATTTTTTATAAACAGGTACTCTTTGCTGTTAATATTCATCTTCTCTCTCCTACAAGATCTTATCGGCCCATCGGCTCAGTGATACTTCAAACTTATCGAAAAACGAATCTGCACTCTTAATAATCTTTGCCATCTGTTATCCTTTGAATCACGTTTATGCCCATATTCTATGTACAATTGTCATAAGAGTAAAATAATATTGCAATTTGTCATATATTTTAGATAAAGTATGTCAATGTTTTAGTATGTTGAGATAAAATATTAGACACCTCGAAAGCGAGATCAAGTGTCTATTAAAGGATGGGACATGAAAAGTTTCAGTGAAATTGTAGAAGAGATAAAAGATATCATCTCTTCAGACATCCCCGGTAAAAAAGTGTTTGACAAAGATGTGGCTAACGCCCTCGATATTTCGCAAATGAACTTTGCAACAATGAAAAAGAGAGAGAAGATCCCCTATGAGGAGCTTCTTAACTTTTGCGCAAAACGCTCTATCGCTATCAACTGGCTGCTTTACGACCAGAGCCCTGAATCGCTTGTTGAAGCGACCAACCAGTTCTATATGGTTCGCTACTTTAATGCAGTAAATGCCTCAGCCGGCGGCGGCGGTTTTAATGACGAAGGCGAAGAGGCTGCAAATCTCGTTATCGAACCTCAATTTTTGGCCACTTTAGGGGGTGAAAGCGAGCTGAAAAACATCGAAGCGATCAATGTGACCGGTGATTCGATGGAGCCCACTTTCTTAAATGGCGATATCATCTTTTTAAACCGATCCAAAGTCGATATCTCCCGCGGCGGTATATTTGCGATTCAAACCGAAGATATGCTGCTTGTTAAACGATTACAAAAGCGTATAGATGGTAGAATCGATATTATTTCAGATAATAAAGAGTTCTATCTGCCGCAAGTCGCCGAACCTGAACAGATCAGCATCCTTGGTCGCGTTGTAGGACGTTATGGCGGTGTAGAATAGGGCTTAACCTCTTTTTTCGACCTTTGCATGCAGTGTCGGGATTCAAACAGAGTTTAAAAGGAGATGCAGTTGCATCAAAAAAAAGGGTTCGCCTTAGCTTTTCTGGTCGTTAGTCTGGCGACTCTGCTTGCATTAAACGTGCATGGTGCAGAGACGCAGCAATATAGTAAGAACATCTCGACTCTAAACCCTTCGCTCAGCACAGTTCTGAAAGACCTTAATCTTTCAATGACCGAAGAATCCAATACCACAGAGAACAGATTCTGTCTAACACCTGTCTATCCGCATTTTATTGAGGACCTTTATCGTTTTCCGCAAGATATTGACGTCTATACCAAACAAAGTGCCTTGAATCACAAACGCCATTACGACATTCAAAAAGCCTTTGACAAAAGCTACTTTTCGGTTTGGAGTTACAAACGTCCTCCTGAACGTTCTTCGACTGCAAGCTGGCCGTTTCGGGTCTACTCCCGGGGGTGTGCCTACGGTGAGAACCTGCAGCTGCTCGATGCGTCATGGTTTGATGAAATGCTGGATCAAGCCAACTTTAAACACTTCGGCAACGTAAGCCGCTACGGCATTACACTGCATTTCTCCTCCCTTCGCAATTTCCCGACACACAAACCGCTCTTCAGAGACCCGACTCTTGCAGGCGAAGGTTTCCCTTTTGATTATCTGCAGAACAGTGCTATCCATGCGAATGAGCCTGTCTTTATCTCGCACTACTCAAAAGACAGAGCATGGGTCTATGTCTACACTTCGTACGCTTCGGGATGGCTGCCAAGTTATACAATCGCCTTTATGAATAAAAAAGAGCGTAAAAAATGGAAAAAGGCAAAGCCGGTCTATCTGCTTAAAGAGAAGGTTGCCCTGACCGATACTGATGGCCATTTTCTCTTCTATTCCCGAATCGGGATGCGTCTGAGCCTCATTAAAACAAGAGGCTTATACACCTATGCGCGCGCAGTGGCGCCAGGGGCCTTTAATAAACCGACGTTTGTCACTATCCGGTTTAAAAACACGGATGTGACGACCAAACCGCTCTACCTCAATCAAAAGAATCTGACCAGTATCATTGCCGGAGTGATGCAGAGCAATTATGGCTGGGGAGGCTTATATGAAGAGAGGGACTGCTCGTCGACCTTGCGTGATATCTATACACCGTTTGGTATCTGGATGCCTAGAAACTCCAGGCAACAGTCCCGTATCGGCAAGGTGGTTAAATTTACTGATCTGAACATCACGGCCAAAGAAGAGCTTATTAAAGAGCAAGCCATACCTTTTGAGACCTTTTTGCACCGCAAAGGACACATTATGCTCTATTTAGGCACCTATGATGACAACATCATGATCTTACATAACATGTGGGGTATCAAAACAGTCGACGATAATGCGGAAGAGGGACGTATTATTGTCGGTAAAGTCGTTATCAGTACGCTCGATATAGGGAGTGAACAAAACGGTTATGACTACAATAGTTCTCTGATGCCGAGTTTGGACCGTATGAATATCTTTACCTACAAGAGTGAAAAGAAACAAAAGAAAAAGCGTACTAAAAAGAAAAGTAACGGCTGAAACAGTTGATAGAAATAGATGAGTACATCTCATGACACCTGCCATTAACAGTGTCAAAAAAGCGGGGATTGCTTATAATATCCACTCATATACACATGATCCGATCTGCAATTCCTATGGTGAGGAAGCATCAGAAAAACTGGGTGTTCCTGCCGAGCAGGTGTTTAAAACGCTGGTCGTCGTTCTTGATTCCAGACGTATGGCGGTAGCGATCATCCCAGTCTCTTCGATGCTCTCTATGAAACAGATTGCCAAAGCCGCAGGCGCCAAAAAGGCAGAGATGGCGAATGGTTCGGATGTAGAACGTTCGAGCGGATATATTCTCGGCGGGGTCAGCCCTCTGGGCCAAAAGAAGAGGCTTAAAACGTTCATAGACATTTCAGCCGAGAATTTTACGACTATCTATGTCAGTGCGGGACGGAGAGGTCTGGAAATAGAACTCTCACCGAATGATCTGAAACTACTAACGAGCGGCTCATATGAGAGTCTTCTCGCATGACCTCGAAAGAGAGACTTTATAGCTTATGGACAATGCTAAAAATACAACGAAATATATAATATGGATGATCGTCGCGATGCTCTTTTGGGGTTTCGCCTGGACGGCCGGCAAGATGGCAGCAGAACACTCCAATGCCCAGGTGGCCGCTTTTTGGCGCTATGCGATCTCTTTTATTACCATCATTCCGGTTATCTGGTATCTTAAAACACCGCTGAAAAGCGACCCTGTAGGTTACCTTTATATGCTGGCAGCTGGAGTGTTGACCGCTCTGTTCAATTACCTCTTCTTTGCCGGTCTTTCACATGGTCAGGCTGGCTACGGCGGCACAATGGTGACCTCCCTTGCCCCGATCATTACCTATCTGCTCTCGATTATTATTTTTGCGACAAAGATCTCAACTAGACAAGTTACGGCACTCTCCATCGGTCTCTTCGGTGCGTTGATTCTTCTACGTGTACCGTTTGACGGGTTTGCGTTTTTAAATATCGACAGCTCTTATTTTCTTGGATGTGCACTCGTATGGGCACTGGTTACGGTCATCTCGCAAAAAGCGGCTAAAAGAGCCCATCTTATGTTTTACACTTTCGTCGTATTCGGCATTACAGCATTCATCAATATGCTATTTGCCTTGCCGTATCACCCGTTCGATTTCGCCGCCTATGACGAGACATTCTGGATCACTATCAGCTTGATAGGGCTGCTACCGGGAACGTTCAGTACGGCACTTTATTTTGTTTCGGCCGGTAAAGTCGGTGCACACCGCACGGGCGTCTATATGTTCATTGTCCCCGTAGGCGCGATTATATCGAGCTGGGTCGTCTACGGTGAGACCTTGGAGCTTTCAACGCTCATAGGATGTCTACTGGCTTTTGTAGCCGTTATCTTGTTTAATATGAAAAGAGATACAAAAACAGAGCGCTAAAGAGCAGGAAGCAACCTGACGATTTAAATCAATAATAAATTTGCGTGGTAAGTGGTAATATGAAAAAAGAGGACGTTGGATAAGTGAGCCAAAGCTCACCATAGGTTAGTGTAAATCGGCGTTTAGTTTGATCTCGCGTGTTGAACGTGAGGCTGTCAATTCACCTGTCATTGAGTTTTGACGGAAATGCAGACCGTTGAGCCCTGCAAGCTCTTTACCTTTAAAGACGTCACCTTCCATTTTAACATTAGGATTGGCCGCTTGTATCTTAGCCAGTTGCGCAGGGGAGATCCCGATTTTTGTACCTTCCAAAACAGCAATACCGGCATCGATAATACACGCGTCACCCAGAGGGATACCACAGACTGAATTGGCGCCCAACAGTGAGTTTTTACCGATAGAGATAGGGTTGCCGTCCGTACCGCTGAGAACACCAAGAATAGAAGCACCGCCACCTACATCTGAACCGTCGCCGACAATAGCAGAACTTGATATACGCCCTTCAACCATACTTACACCTGTTGTACCTGCATTGAAGTTAATGTAAGACGCACCCGGCATAACCGTTGTGCCTGCATGCAGTTGCGCACCGAAACGAACCTTTGAAGTCTCTAAGATACGAGTGTTGTCGGCAGGGATAATGTGTTGTAGGAAACGTGGAAATTTGTCTACAAAATCGACATGCGGGTAGGCATTGGCAAATTTCAGTTCGATCTCGTTTTCACGTAACCAAGCCAATTCGATCGGCTGTCCGTCAGACCAGGCAACATTGGGAAGGGCACCGAAAGCACCGTTTAGATTAATAGAACGAAGTTCGACTTTTGCGAGAGAGAGCGCATAGAGTTTAAGGTAGGTTGCTTCAACACTGACACACGCAGCGTCGTCGAAGATAAAGACAACACGGAATTCGCCTTCACGGGCACCTTCAGCTTTAAGCTGGCCATACAACGCAGAGATAACCTGAATATTTTTATGCGCATCGCCGAAAGCTTCATCCGAGTAAGGTGTAAATGCGTTTAGACATGACTCCAAAAAAGCCAGGTTTACATTACAGACCACTTCACTCTCATTAAAGTCAACAGCAATACCTTGCTCGCTCAATGCTTCGATAAAGACAGCTGCAGAACCAAAGTTCTCATTCCAATTGACTACCGGATAAGTAGCCTGGAGGACGTTGTCACTGTTTTTTTGACCGAGGTCAACACGGCAAATCCCGAATGCCAAAGGATCTTTATACCCGTCTTTAGATTTGATCTTCTCGATCAGTGCTTTAAATGCGTCAGCAGTTTGAATAGTTTCCATATATTTCTCTCTCTTTTCAGGTGAATTAGTGCTGAAATACTACCATTACTAAGTTTAGAGTAGGCAATATTGTTTGGATTCACGCTCTCTCTTAAAGTAAACCCAAACATATGAGACCCGGCGACTTCATTTATCTACTCTTATCCATCTTTGATATACTTTCCAAATAAATAAACGAAAAGTGGATTAATAATGACAAAATGGCTTCCAATCCTACAAAACAACGATTATCTAGCTGCCAAAAAGTACATTAAAGAAGGTGCCGACCTTAATGAAAGGACCGAAGCAGGGGAGTCAGTGCTTGCCTACGCCCTAAAAAGCAGAGTTGACCAGGATATGTTAGAACTGTTAATAGAGAGTGGCGCTGACCTTTTCTATGCAGATGACGAAGGTGTCAGCATTTTGGATTTTGCGATAACCTATAACAATATGTATATCATTAAACTACTGCTTGAAAAGGGTAAAGATATCAACGAAGTCACACGAAGAAGCGGTTTTACACCTTTGATGGCGGCAGTCTGCTACGGCAGATACGATATTATAAAAGTGCTGCTCGAAGCTGGTGCAGATGTCACTCTGGCAGACAACAAGGGGTTGACGGCCTATGGGTTTGCAAAAAAGATGCAGAAGACCGGTATGATGAAACTTTTAGAGGAGATACAATGATAAAAGGGATATTGATTATTTTATCTGCAGTGCTGTTCTTGGGCTGTTCTCAAGATAATGACGACAAAGAGAGTAAGAAAATCATACAAGTCGAAAAGGTCAAAGTGGACGCTAAAAAAAGTGAAGCCCTGGTCTGCATAGAAGAAGAGGGTAAGATCACGTGTAAACTGATGACAAAACGTATTAATAAAGATCGCGAAGTGGCGTTTGAATGGAAATCACCCAATGGTAAAGATGATCGTGAACGTAAAATAGTCCTGCCGGCCAATCATGCCAGTATCTTTGACATGCGACACAAAGATGGACGTGTAAAAGGGAGATGGGAAGTGAGCGCAGCGCTCGATGGTGACGAAGTGTCAACAACATTTAGCGTTCAATAGAACTTTTTATCTTTCTTATCACTTAAACCATACACCTCTTCGTCCGGTGTAATGCAAAAAAGCTCGTGTACCGATGTCATAGGGTTCTCTTTTAAGGCTGTCTCCATACCCAGGTTGGTCGCCCAGGCCTTGATCTTTTTGAGGACCTCCATATCTGTTGATGTTATCTCAACCAATTCATCCCCTTTATACCCACCATAAGTACGAATATCTTTTATCTCTAAACCCAATGCGAACTTAATGACATCTTTTCGTTCCTGCTGCATGTCATGTGCAGAAGAGGGAAGTGCACCTATGGAACGTCCATTTTCCCAAAAGGCACCCTCTCTATTATGCTCGTTCTCATTATTATCATCTCTATCACTCATATCGTTTTCCTTTAAATCAAGAAAGGTGCGCAACAAATGAACCCCTAGCTCTTAAGAAAATCATAGCACAAAAATCGTTTTATACATAAATTATCACAAGCTTGTAATGACATTATCTATATTTTTTGGATCGACTGTCGAGAGGAAACAAAACAGATACATTCTCTACTCGAAAAGTAGATTAACGGTAGTTGTTTGTTTCATATGTGCGATTTGAATCAGGTGACCTTGAAACGGTTCTCAAACAGATACTTTGTATCGTCATCATACAAAAGAGCATGCTCTATGTAACTGCTTATGTAACCACAGAAGAACTTCATAAACTTTAGATCCTCTTCATCAAACCCTTCAGGTTTATTGAGAAGCTCTAAAGCGCCTAAAGTATCTTTTGACGATGAGAAAATAGGCACAACGGCAAGGTTTTTTGTAGTAAAATCATTTTTAATATCAAGATCAGCGAAAAACCTCTCGTCATTGTAAGGATCGTTACTGATAACTGACCGGGCACTGTTAATACAGTCTCCGACAACGCCTTCATCAGAGTTTATGATGATCTTTCTTGATCCATCGGCAATAACAGACCATAAAAGATTTAATTTTTTGTTGTAGATAAAGATAGTACATCTCTCTGCTTTAATGACATCTTTCAAGTAGTTGTTAATAACGATTAGGCCTTGTTCCAACGACGCACCATCAAGCAACTCCCGTCCAAACTTTGCCAACTGTTTATATGAATCTGCATATTTCATCTTTTATGTCCAATCACTTTAAGGATTCTAACTCTTTTCCATCTTAGCGAAGATGGAATACTAAAAGAACTGTTTCTGATTTTCATTTTCCAGCGGCTTTCGTCGCTCTTTAGCCAACCACTCTTGAAGCAGTTTTTCCGTTACCTTGCTTAAACTCATTTTATAACGTTTTCGCGAATATTTCATCGCTTCGTCCCATGTTTTTCTGTCAATGACTAATGAACGGGTCACTTCATCTTTTGGTTTCAATGTTTATCCTAATTAATATATATAGTATATTATATAGTAATTTTCAAATAATTCATATAGAAATTTGCCTTGTTTCAGGGGTTTAGAGCAATTTTATGCACTATTGAAAATCGATATAGCTGATGACCTACTGTTGTAATTCGGGCAGAGAAGAAACGCGATATGAAGATATCTCTTCATTATTACCTCTAAAATGTTACCTTTTGCATAAAAAAAGTTAATACTGTATCAATACGAACAGAAGTGATTATTTTTTAATATATTTCAGATACCCTTATAGGTTGCAAAAAGAAAAGGGCCTGGATTATGACAACTGACAACACAGAATTTTTTGACATTTTTCCATGGAATACAAACTTTGAAACGGGAATTGCACTGATCGATGAGCAGCATAAAAAACTGGTCGATATTGTAAATAGTCTCGGGGTACACCTTGCAAACGTCTCTAGCGATCTTACTTTAAATGAAGTCTTTAATGAACTGATTGATTATACTGATTATCATCTCAACACAGAAGAATCTATCTGGGCCACTCATTTCAAAAATGACAAATGGTACGAAGAGCATAAAAAAGCACACGGCGACTTTACCGAAAATATCATTGTCTTAAAAAACAGTGTTAAAACGGACAATGTAGACAACGTGATACAAGATATCGTCTTTTTTCTTTCGCATTGGCTCGCTTATCACATACTTGAGGCCGATAAGCGCATGGCCAAAGTCGTCCTTGCGTTGCAGAGCGGTGCTACACTCAACGAGGCAAAAAAACGTGCTGATAATGAGATGAGCGGGTCGATGAAACTCCTTGTCAACACAGTACTTACGATGTATGACAGTCTATCGTCACGAACATTGAGCCTAATGCGTGAGAAGGCGCTGCGTACTCAAGCCGAAAAAGCGCTGCTCTATAGTGAAGAACGCTGGAGTTTCATACTCGACGATGATACGGAAAATGTTTGGGATTGGAATATAGAAAACGATGAGATCATACACTCTAAAGAGAATACGTTCATAGTCGATATGCTGCGTGACACCATTAGTGACGATGACTTACAGTCAAAAGTGCATCCGGATGACCTTGCGCGCGTTAAAGCTGATTTTTTGGACCATCTCGATGGTAAAACGGAATACTATAGCAACAAACATCGTGTCATGCATCAGGACGGAACATATTCCTGGATACTGAGCCGCGGAAAAGTTGTCAAACGGGACGAGCAGGGGAAAGCCTTGCGTATGGTCGGAACACATTCCGATATCACTGACAGAGAACTTGCCGCACAGATATTTCATAACAGTTCCCAGGCAATGTTCATCTCCGATTCAAAGAACAACATTATCAGTACCAATCCAGCCTTTACACACATTACCGGATATACCGAACTAGAGGTAAGCGGCAAGAACCCAAAAGTTATCTGCTCCGGCGTGCACGACAGCGAGTTCTACAGGCAGATGTGGGAAGCCGTTAACCAAATAGGCCATTGGAGTGGAGAGATATGGAACAAACGAAAAAACGGTGAGATCTATCCGCAAACACTGAGCATCAATGCTATTAGAAACACAAAGGGATTGATTGATCAGTATGTAGCACTTTTCTCAGATATTAGTGAAAAGAAAAAAGAGGAAGAGGCCATTGCAAAACAAGCGAATTTTGATGTTTTGACACAGCTGCAAAATCGTCGAATGTTCCTTATTCGTTTAGAACAGGAGATAGCAAGATCTCGTCGTTCAAAGGTTCCTTTCGCACTGCTGTTTATCGACCTGGACCACTTTAAAGAGGTCAATGACAGTATGGGGCACGAGATGGGTGACCTTGTGTTGATCGAAGCATCACAGCGCATTAAATCACATATACGCGAGTCTGATATGGTGTCACGATTTGGCGGCGATGAGTTTACGGTGATCCTGCCTGACATTAGGAGCACTATAGGCATCGAACACACGGCTCAAAGTATTATTCGTGCATTAAGCCTTCCTCTTGAGATTGATTCCCATCAGATCTATATCTCAGCGAGCATTGGTATAGCCATTTATCCAAACGATGCCGATGATGTCAATGAATTGCTCAAAAATGCTGATCAAGCGATGTATCAGGCGAAGAAATCGGGTCGAAACCGCTTTAATTACTTTACGCAGTCGATGCAGCGTTCAGCTCAAACCCGACAGCACATTCTGGATGATCTGCACACTGCACTGAAACTTGGGCAGTTTCAAGTCTTTTATCAACCGATTGTCGACCTAAAGACGAAGAAGATCAAAAAAGCCGAGGCGTTGATTCGCTGGAACCATCCGATACGCGGCCTGATCTATCCGAACGATTTTATTGCCCTGGCTGAGCAGTCAGGTCTTATCATCGACATAGGCGACTGGGTTTTCAAAGAAGCGTCGCTGCAGACAAAAAAGTGGAAAGAGTCCTATGATCCGAATTTTAAAATCAGTGTCAATAACTCTCCGGTACAGTTTAGATCCCCGATCGATCTGAAAAACTGGATAAACCATCTGGAGGCACTCGGCCTCTCCGGAAAAAACAGCGTTATCGAGATCACGGAAAGTCTGTTGATGGAGTGCGACAGCAGTATTGACAATAAACTGCAGCAATTCAGTAATGCCGGATTAGAGATCGCTCTCGATGATTTCGGGACCGGTTATTCATCCCTGTCATATCTGAAAAAATTTGACATCGATTATATCAAGATCGACCGCTCTTTTATAAGCGGTTTGACAGCAGACTCCTCTGACATAATCTTATGTAAAGCGATGATCGATATGGCGCACACTTTGGATATTCAAGTCATTGCTGAAGGTATTGAGACAGAGGAGCAATGCGATCTATTATCTGCAATGGGTTGTGACTACGGACAGGGGTATCTCTTCTCAAAAGCATTACCGGCTGACGAGTTCGAGAAACTTTTGTAATGCCATCCGTATATTGCGTTTAGATGCCGGCAGAATCTATTTTTCTATCGGATTTAATAAGGTTTTAGATTTTAGTGTAAGGACTGAGATCTCGCTGGGTGCAAAAACACGTACCGGCGGTCCCCAATAACCGGTGCCCCGACTGACAAAGATCTGTTTTGAGTCACTTATGGCATGCAGTCCGGCCAAAAAAGGCTGTTGCAGCATCACAAGAAAGCCAAATGGAAAGATCTGACCACCGTGTGTGTGGCCGCTTAGCATCAAGTCGTACTGTTTCTCTTCAACAACTTCAATACTTTTTGGCTGGTGCGAGAGCAGGATGGTAGGCAGCGCTTTGTCGGCCTTCTCAAACGCCCTGTACGTATCGATAGGAAGTATGTCGAGTCGTATGGATTGAATATCGTTTATCCCTACAATGTTCAGACCATTGTCGCCATCTCTGATCGTAACACTGTCGTTGAGCAGTGGCGTGATGTTCAACTCAGGCATATAGGCCGCGATATCTTCTGCACCGTGGTAATATTCGTGGTTGCCCAATACAAAATAGGTACCGTACTTTGTCTTAAGGTCTTTAAGAGGGGAGAGTTCCTCTTTGGCGTCTTCGATCTTTCTGTCAACGAGGTCTCCCGTAATGACAACGATGTCCGGTTTAAGCGCATTGATACGCTCCACACAATCTCTGACAAACGCTTGACCGATGGTATTGCCGATATGAACATCACTAAGCTGTACGATGGTCAGGTTGTCAAATCCGAGCTTGTTGATATAGACGTCCACCTTGTTAAGCTCCGGTCTTTTAATGGCACCTAAGACCCCTTTTAGTATATAAGAGAAGGCCAGGATCAACATGGTGACGTCAAAGGCGATCTTCATAAAGCGTCTGCGGTTCTGATCGAACGGGATCTGCTGTGCGGTCGTGTGGACAAGATCGTAGAGCAGGGTGATAAAAAAGAGCGATACTGTCAACGCGACGGCAAGACTTAACGTATAGTAGAGTGCAGGCGATTCGATGAAAGGATGAAAAAGCGTCTGGAGGACAAAAAGAATTTCCAGAACAAACAATATTGTCAAAAGAACAAAACTTTCATTCTGAAAATTGAAATGAAGGCGTTTGAAGAGACGTCTATAGACGTACATGTTCATAAGGTACATCACACCGACAAAAGCAAGTGGGAAAAGTATGTTATTCATGATGCTTTGACTTCAAACGTGATCGCGTTCTCTTTTAAAAAATCGGTAAAGAGTGTGAAATATTTGAGGCTCAATGTTTCGTCGTATGCGGCGACCGACATCTCGACATTGGCTTTTTCATTGACAAACATCGGCAGTGCGGAACATTCCACCTCTTCAGGAATCGTCTTCATCAAATCAATAAAGCGCTCTTCACTGCAACGGGCCAGCAAGGTGTGACGGTAGATCTTTTGATTGTGCGCCAAAAAGCGTGTCACGGCCTCTTCAACCATAGGATGGGCCATCTCAGGGAAGCCCGGCGTGAAAAAAAATCGATCTTCAAGGTAAAAGCCCGACATGTTGTTAACCGGATTTTTTAAAAGAGATGAACCTTCAGGCAGATCGGACATATGGACACGATGCGGGAAAGCACCATCGCCAAAACGGTCTATGATATCTTTTTCGAACACTTTATGACGGATCAACGGCTTTGCAGTAAAGACTTCTGCCGCCACTTCTCGTGTCAGATCATCGGGTGTTGAGCCGATACCCCCAAAACAGAACAACATGCTTTTACTGTCTTTTAAAACAGACTCGAAACTACTTTTTATCAAAGTCTTGTCATCTTTGATGATCTGAAGACTATAGAGTGTGTGACCCCGTCTGGCAAGGGACTTTTTGAGGAATTCAAAGTGTTTATCAGCCCGTCTGCCATTTAAGATTTCTGAACCGATTATAATGCCATAAATGTGGGGTTCATCCATTGAATGTTCCTTATTTAATAAATAATTCTTATAGTTTAAAGTTAGTTATGCTGTTAACGTTCTAAAAAGTCAACTAGTGATTAAATCAATAATGAATGCATAGAAAGGAAAAGCATGTTTCACTTTAACACGCTTCCAGAACTTTTTAATCACATCCAAGACAACATAGAAACGCAATCTTATCTTAATTACATAAACAATAATACATTTGAAAGTATCTCGAGCAATGAGTTTGTCAACACTGTTATTCAACTATCCAACGCATTTCACAGGGTCGGTGTCACAAAAGGAACTTCTGTCGCAATCATATCGCCATCGTCTCCTTTTTGGCTCATGGTAGACTTTGCGCTGCAGCGAATCGGGGCTATATCTGTCCCTATTTTTATAAATATCGCCACAGAAAACTTGCTTTTCGAGATAGAAGATTCGGGTGTAGAATATCTGTTTGCTGCCAACGTCGATGACAGCGTTCAGTTGGAGCTGGTCATCGCCAGGATGAAGCACGTCATAGTAAAAGAGACGCTTATCGATCTTAGCGCAGAACATATAACCGCCTGGGATGAGTTTTTGGAACTGGGTGACAGTACAGAAGCGCATACCGTAGCTGTAGTGCCGCATGACCTTGCGACGATCATATATACAAGCGGCTCAACCGGATGCCCGAAAGGTATTGAGCTCACGCACGAGAACCTGACTATCCAGGTCAAAGACGCACACAAAGCAATTCCTTTATATGAAGATGACGTTGTTTTGAGCCTGCTCCCCCTTGCCCACATCTTCGAACGTATGGTAATGCTCTATTATCTTGCTAGCGGTACGTCGATCTATTTCGTAGACGATGTAAAAAAGGTAGGCGACTATATAAAAGAGGTGAAACCTTCTGTCATGGTAGTCGTACCGAGACTTCTCGAAAAGATCTATGCCAAAATGCATCTCAATGTGCAGAAAGCACCGTTGGTCAAGCGCCTCATCGCCGGTATCGCTTTTTGGTGGGCACGACTGCGAGATCCCGACATCATCGAGCGCAGCTTTATTGACGGCATCTTTGATCGGATCGTCTACGCAAAACTTCTAGAGGCTCTTGGGGGCAACTTCCGTGTTATGATCTGCGGCGGTGCACCGCTCTCCAAACCGATCTCAAAGTTCTTTTTAAATATCGGACTGCCGCTCTATCAAGGTTATGGCTTGAGTGAGTGCTCTCCGGTCATATCGGTCAACAGAGTGGGTCACAATCGCTGGGGAAGCTCTGGCCAGACCTTTGAACATGTTGAAGTTAAACTCGGACCGCAGAGTGAACTGCTGGTGCGCGGTAAAAGTGTGATGCGCGGTTACCACAACAAACCGGCAGAGACAGCCGCAGCCATCAATGCAGACGGCTGGCTCCGCACAGGTGACCTGGCGATCATTGATAACGAAGGCTACATCACAATTGTCAGCCGTTTAAAAGAGCTCTATAAAACATCCACCGGTAAATTTGTATCTGTCATTACGATAGAGTCCGCACTGATGCACTCCAAATGGATCGAATATGCAATGGTAATTGCAGAAGGCAGACCTTTTGTCAGCGTATTGCTTTTTTTGGAACCATTGATGGCAACGGAGGCCGATATGGAGGACCAGACCCGACTCAAACAGATCATTAATAAAAAGATAGCAGCTGTCAATAGACATTTTAACGAGTGGGAGAAGATACGCGAATTCGTACTGATCTTTGAAACGCCGACGATAGAGGGCGGACTGATCACACCTTCAATGAAACTCATCCGCCATAAAGTGATGGAAAAATATGAAAAAGAGATAGAAGCCATCTATCATAAGGATGCGACAAGATGAGACAGCTTGTAATATGTGTCACAGAAGAAATCGGAACAAAAGAGTATGATGGTAGTGAAACCTGTAATAAGAAACTTCACGGAGGTAGATTATGAGAGAGAGAATGGCAGTTATAGAGGGGGTGAGAACACCTATCGCCAAAGCCGGCGGAAAATTCAGAGATCTACAAGCCGAAACACTTGGTGCACGCGTTGTGCAAGAAGCCGTACTGCGTTCGGGGCTTGCGTTTAGCGACTACGATGAAGTGATCATCGGAAATGTCGCCCAGCCGGCGCATGCGGCTAACGTTGCCCGCGTCATTTCACTGAAAGCGGGATTCAGTGAAAGTACTACCGCCTACACCGTCCACCGTAACTGCGCGTCGGGCATGGAGTCCATCACCTCTGCCGCTGAAAAAATACTCGCCGGAAGCGGTAAGATCTATCTCTGCGGCGGCGTCGAGTCGATGAGCAATGTGCCGCTGCTCTTCGGCACCCAGATGAAAAATTTTCTGGAGACCTTGAGCAGAGCCAAGACATTGCAGCAAAAGCTCCAGACCATCAGACATTTTCGACCTGCCTACCTAAAACCGGTCATCGGTCTTATGCAAGGTCTGCGCGATCCTGTCAGCGGCCTTATGATGGGTTCTACCGCGGAAGTACTCGCACAGGAGTTCGGAATAGGCCGTGAGGAGCAGGACAGGTTTGCACTACAAAGCCATCAAAAAGCTTCAGCTGCGCAGGCACAAGGACTCTTTGCCCAAGAGATCATGCCCATCGTCTATGATCTTTCACGCAACAAAGTGATGGAAGATGATGATGGTATACGTGCACAACAATCCTTGGAAGCACTTAGCAGACTCCACCCTTTTTTCGATCCTCTAAACGGTACGGTTACCGCTGGTAACTCTTCCCAGATCTCGGATGCCGCGGCTGCACTAACATTGATGAGTGAGAGTGAAGCGAAAGAACGCGGTCTGGAACCTTTAGGCTATCTGAGCGGTTTTGCTTATGCCGGTCTTGATCCTAAACGTATGGGGATGGGACCCTATTACGCAACGGCCAAGCTCTTTAAAGCAATGGGAATGAAGCTCAATGACATTGACCTTATCGAGATGAACGAGGCCTTCAGCGTGCAGGTTTTGGCTAACCTTAAAGCCTTTCCCTCTGAACAGTATGCTGCGGCACACGGATTTGGGGCAGCCTTGGGCGAGATCGATGAGACCATTCTCAACGTTAACGGCGGTGCTGTCGCTCTGGGACATCCTGTCGGTATGACGGGAACGCGTCTTGTGATCCATCTCCTTAAAGAGCTTCGTCGCCGGAATAAAGAGCGCGGACTGGCGACCTTGTGTATCGGCGGCGGGCAGGGCGCCTCACTGCTGCTGGAGGTGGTATGATGAAACATCTAAGTTTTACACTGAATGATAATGGGGTAGGTACGGTCGTATTTGATCACAATACCCTGGAAGTCAACCTGCTTTGCGAAGATGTATTGCTGGAACTTGAAGAGCTGCTTGAAGAGATCAAAACAGAGAGTGGCATGAAAATCGTTGTTTTCAAAAGTGCCAAAAAAAATATCTTTATCGCCGGCGCAGATATTAAAGAGATCAAAGAACTGCACAACAGAGATGAAGCGCTTGACAAAGTACGCCAAGGTCGACGTATATTGAGTCTGATCGCGACCCTGAAGGTACCGACATTGGCGGTCATCGACGGTGCCGCTTTGGGCGGCGGACTTGAACTCGCTTTGGCATGCGACTTTAGGCTGGCCACCGAGAACCCTTCTACCAAAATAGGACTGCCGGAAGTGAGTCTGGGCGTCATGCCGGGATTCGGCGGCACTGTGCGTCTGAAAAACCTTATCGGTCTGCAAAAAGCGCTGGAGCTGATACTTGGCTCAAAACAGCTAAACGGTAAAAAAGCAGAGTACCTCGGTCTTGTCGACAGCTGCGTACCAAGCGGTTATCTTCCCTTTAAAGAGGCGCAGATGATCGCTGATATACTCGACGGGACAAAACGTGAGAAGATACTCTCCAAACGCCATACGCCAACGTTTATGGAACGTTTTTTACCCTCACTTATCTTTGCCTTTGCCGAAAAAGAGGTCTCAAAAAAAACCGGAGGCCATTATCCGGCCCCTATAGCTGTGATACAACACTTTAAAAAGATACAGAATCTTCCTCTGTATGAAGCCCTGGAAGCCGAGACACAGCGCTTTGCCGACCTTGCAGTTACCAAAGAGTCAAAGCATCTTATCGAACTCTTCTTTATATCGGAGACGCTTAAACATGACAAAGGTGTCCCTGATAAGACTGAGTTCAAACGTATAGAGCGTGCCGGCGTCTTCGGCGGTGGTACCATGGGTGCAGGTATAGTGTGGCTTTTTAGCAAGATCGACATACCGGTACGGCTCAAGGTGAGACGCAGTGAACAGATCGCCGAAGCATTGGGCAGCGTTAACCGGGTCTACATGGCCATAAAAAAACGCAGACGTCTTACACAGCGTGAGATCGATCTTAAGGTCGACAGAATATCGGCTGACACGCATATGCGCGGTTTTGAACATATCGACATAGCAGTAGAAGCTATCATAGAAGACAAGGAGGCTAAGCAGACCTTGTACAAGACCTTGGAAGAGAAGCTCTCCAAAGAGACTATCATCGCAACCAACACCTCTTCACTCTCTATTACCAAGCTGGCCGAGTCAATGGAACATGCAGAGCGTTTTGTCGGAATGCATTTTTTCAATCCGGTCAATAGAATGCCCCTTGTCGAAGTGATACGGGGTGAGCAGACCTCGGACAAAACGGTCGCAACGGTTATTGCTCTGGCCAAAAAAGCCGGTAAAACACCGATCGTCGTCGGTGACTGTCCGGGCTTTTTGGTCAACCGCCTGCTGATCCCCTACATCATAGAAGCGGTGCATCTTTTTGAGGAGGGTGAGTCGTTTGAAAAGATCGATAGACTGCTTCTGAACTTCGGTATGCCTATGGGACCCTTCAGACTGATGGATGAAGTGGGGCTGGATGTCGGCTACAAAGTCGCCAAGATACTCGAAGATGGGTACGGCAGTCGTATGAAGAGTGCACCAATCTTTGATCGTATCTACAACGACCTTGGACTGTTGGGCAAGAAAAAAGGTGCGGGTTTTTACACCTATGTCAAAAACGTTGCCGTTGCCAATGAGAATGTCACCTCACTGGTAAGCGTCAATCGAAGCTTTTCTGAGCAGGAGATCATAGACAGGACACTGCTCATCATGGTCAACGAGGCTTCGCGCGCGCTGGAAGAGGGTGTTGTCAAGAATGCGCGCTACCTCGACATGGCTATGGTCATGGGAACAGGCTTTCCGCCCTTCAGGGGTGGTCTTCTCGCCTATGCTGACAAACGTGGCATCAAACATATCGTCACCAAACTCGACTATCTTGCAAATAGATACGGCGAACGTTTTCTACCCTCGAACCTGCTTTTAGAGATGGCTAAAAGCGACAGCACATTTTACAAGGAGTAAATGATGGAATATCTATGGGCATCTCTACTGACTTTGATACTTTTAGGGTTATGGTTTAACGGCGCCGGATTTGTGATCTGGTCAATTGTTTTGGCTGCGGTACTTTATGCATGGTTTGAGCCGTCGACACTGTTCTGGCTTATCTATCTGCCGCTAAACGCGCTGCTGCTCTATCCGCCGCTTAGAAGAAAGTTTATCACCGCACATCTGGTCAGATTGATAGAGAGAAAAGGGCTTATGCCAAAGATCTCCGAAACTGAGAAGATTGCGTTGAGAGCCGGAACACTCTGGATAGACGGCGAGTTTTTTTCCGGTAAACCTGACTTCAGGAGTATCTTTACAAAACCGTACCCAAAACTCACAGATGAAGAGCAGGCCTTTTTAGACAACGAAGTCAACACCGTCTGTGCGATGACCAATGACCATCAGGTCTTCCAAAAGCGCGACCTGCCGCCTGAAGTGTGGCAATACCTGAAAGAGAACCGCTTCTTCGGCATGATCATTCCCAAGGAGTACGGCGGCCTCGGGTTTTCCGCCTTGGGACATTCGGCAGTCGTTCAAAAGCTTGCTTCACGCTCCCAGGTCCTAGCTATTACGGCTATGGTACCCAACTCCATAGGTCCGGCGGAACTGATCCTCGAACACGGTACTGAGCATCAGAAAGAGTACTATCTTCCGCGCCTTGCCGACGGACGGGAGCTGCCCTGTTTTGCCCTGACCGAGCCCCTTGTCGGCAGCGATGCAACGTCGATCAAATCGACAGGTCTCTTGTTCAAAGATGAAAATGAAAAGCTGAAGATACGACTCGATTTTGAAAAGCGCTACATCACTTTGGGTGCCGTAGCCACGCTGCTCGGTCTCGCCTTTGTTTTAAAAGATCCGGAGAACCTGCTTGAGAGAGGTGAGGATCTTGGCATTACCTTTGCCTTGATTCCGAACACGCTCGATGGCATCGATCAAGGGTATAGACACGACCCGTTGGGCGTTCCTTTCATCAACTCCTCACTTTACGGTAAGAGTGTCGTTCTGGATATCGATATGATCGTCGGTGCCGAAGAGGGTATTGGAAAAGGGTGGCAGATGCTGATGGAGTCCCTCTCTGTCGGCCGGGGTATCTCACTGCCTTCTACCAGCAGCGGGGGGATGAAGCTGACAGCGCATGTGGCCGGTGCCTATAGCGCCATTAGAGAGCAGTTCGGCGTTGCTGTCGCGCAATTTGAAGGGATACAGTACGAGCTTGGAAAGATCGCGGCGACAACCTACATGATGGACGCTGCCCGTATCTTTACGATCGGGGCGATTGACGAGGGTGAAAAGCCCGCGGTTATCAATGCTGTCATGAAATACCACTCGACAGAGCGCTTCAGAGATGTTGTCAATTCGGGTATGGACGTTTTGGGCGGTGCCGGCATCATCCTGGGCGAACGAAACCTTATCGGACGTGCTTATATGGGTGCGCCTATCGGTATTACTGTCGAGGGTGCCAACATCATGACACGCACACTCATACAGTTCGGTCAAGGGGTTATTCGCTGCCATCCTTACGCTTATAACGAGATCCAAGCCTTGAGTACAGGCGATCTAGCGACCTTTGACAGACTCTTCTTTTCGCATATCGGTTTTGCACTGCGTAATCTTGTCCGTATGCAACTGCATGCCTTGACACGAGGCTACCTGCACCGCTCGGACAAAAGCCCCCTGATCGCCAGGTATGAGCGTAAACTGGCCTGGAGTTCGGCCACTTTCGCCTTTATGACGGAGACCGTGATGGGACTCTACGGCGGCGGGTTTAAACAAAAAGAGATGTTGAGTGCCCGTTTTGGCGACCTCCTCTCGTGGATGTACCTTCTGACGGCAACATTGAAACGGTTCGAAGCAGAGGGAGAGAAAGCGCAAGACCGTGCTTATGTCGAATTCATCGGCGCCTATGCACTCACAGAGATCCAGAAAGCCTATGAAGGCATCTATGCCAATATCGGTTCAGGTTTCGTCCATATTCTCTTTACATACCTCGTAGGCTCCATCCATAAAATAAACAGCTTTTCATCCAAACCCTCCGACAGACTCTATATCACACTGGCACAAAAACTGACAACCGATATAGAGAGCCGCAATGCATTAACGGATGGTATTTATCTCCCCAATGACGAGAATGAAGCCATGAAGGCCATAGAGAGCTGTTTTGAGCAGGTATTAAAGGCCAAGACAATCAAAACAAAGATCAAAAAAGCCGTGAAGGCAAAAACATTGCACAAAGGACCTTCGCTCTATAAGGATGCCCTGGATGCGAATGTCATAACATCCGAGGAGCATGCACAACTTCTTGAAGTCCAAGAGATGAGCGAACAAGTGGTTCAGGTCGACACCTATAAAGTAGATGACTATCTGGCAAGGCGATAAGATGATCGATTTTGTCTACAGCTCATCGGGGTTTATGCTAAACATCATTAACAGAATTCTGCAGACAAATATCCGTGTGCATGGCGAAGAACATCTCAAAGAGAGTCTACCGACACTTTTCGTCGCCAACCACTTCACCCGTTTTGAGACATTGATGATGCCCTATGTCATCGATACGAGAAGCGGCAAGAAGATCCGATCATTGGCGGACAAATCGCTTTTCAAAGGACTTCTGGGCACCTACCTTAACTACTCAGGTGCACTCTCCACTGCAGACAAACACCGCAATGAGACCATCGTAGGCGACTTGATGAGCGGGCGCAACAATTGGATCATCTACCCGGAGGGGTTTATGGTCAAAAACAAAAAAGTTATGATGGAAGATGAATTTATAATCGACATTCCCAACCATCACGGGGCCGTGTTTACAGGTGCCGCCCTAATGGCTTTGCAGGCTGAAAAAGCAAAGAGTGCCTTGAATATTGCACAGCAAAAGGGTGACAAAGAGCGTCTGGAGTCACTGCTAAACCAATGCTCTTTAGAGGAGGGGCAGACAGCAGAGTACCAAAGCACACAGATCATCCCTGTCAACATCACCTACTATCCGCTTCGTCCGGGGCACAACCCTTTGATGGACATGGTGAGCCTTCTGGCCGGTGACGATACATCGCAACAGACCTTGGAAGAGATAGAGATAGAGGGCAACCTCTTAAGCCGGGCTGAAATGCATGTCCGTTTTTGTGAACCTATCGATATCTCGCATCTTCTTCTCAATAGCGATAGTGATGACAGAGAGAGCCGAAAACTGATGCGTCACCGTTTGACAACACAGTTTATGGATGTCATCTATCAAAACGTCATGATCACGATAGACCATCTGTTCAGTGTTGTTCTCCAGAAGCACAAAACAAAAAGGATTACGAAAAAGTATCTTAAACAGATGCTCTATATGCTTGCCCAAAGAACGGTCGATGCCGGTATCTACAACACCCATGAGACGATCGGCGATGCACTGTTAACCATTTTCATTGATGAAAGATATGTCCCTTATGAGGAGATCCTTGCACTGGCGCAAAAACAGAAGATCTTGGAAGAGGTCAGTTCAAAAAGTTACCACATCAACCACAAACGCTATCAAGACGACAGTGATTTCCATCGTGTGCGACTTGTCAATACGCTGCGTGTCATCTACAACGAAGTCGCGCTTCTCAATGAACTGCATCAATCGACAGAAGAGATTCTGCTGATAGATCCAAAACAGCTCTCGACAGATATCTTTTATGATCTCTTTAGAAAAGACCTGGCCCTGTACCATAAGGACTATAAAGAGCATTACTCGGTCATGTATTCAAAAAACAGAGATGCGGGTGAACCATTTCTCCTTTATAACGAATCCTATAGCGAAGGTGTCATCTTTGCACATGGTCTGAAATCTTCACCCAGCGAAATACGCGAGCTTTGCGAATATATCCATCAACAGGGCTTCAACGTCTATGGTGTGCGGCTGAAAGGTCACGGAACACTGCCGCAGGATCTGCGTGATGTTACGTATGAGGCGTGGATCGACAGCATGAACCGCGGGTATGCGGCAATGCAGCAGGTCTGTAAAAAGATATACCTCGGCGGGTTTTCGACAGGCGGGCTTGTGGCCCTTATGTGTGCATCTAGAAAAGAACACCCCATCGCCGGTGTTATCTGCATCAACTCCGCATTGGAGCTGCATGACATACGGATCAAATATGCACAGCCGGTGCATGCGGTCAATAACTTTTTGGCTCTCTTCAGAGCAAATATCGACTACATCGACCATAGCGCCGATTACCCGGAGACAAACTACAGCCGCCTCTATGTCAGTACGCTTGCGCAGTTAAAAGCATTGATGAAAGAGACTGAAAGAGCACTTCACCAGATCAAAGTACCGCTTCTGATCATACAGGGAAGCAACGATCCTGTTGTCATCCCAAAAAGTGCGGAGACCATTATGCGTGACGCTGTCTCGACACATAAAGAACTTTATATGCCGGTACGGGACCATCATGTTATTATTAAAGGCGAGGGGAGTGACGAGGTGTTTGAAAGGGTGGTGAAATTTATGCGGAAAAGAAAAAGCGGCAAAAAAGCCACTCTGAAGTGATTTAGATCTTAGAGGTAATAAACGCTTCCATCTCGGCAACGATCTCTTCGATGCTGCGCTCGCCGTTGATCTTGACAAGCATCTCTTTGGCTTCGTAGAACTCCTGAATAAGCTGTAACGGGTCTGTGTAGACCTTCATACGGTTGTTAAAGACTTCATCATTGTCATCGGCACCGCGGGCACGTCCAAGGACACGGTCTCTCGCCACCTCTTCACTGACCACGACTTCGATGACATTGACCAACGCAACGTTATGATCCGGTGTCAAGTAGTTGTCAAGCGCCTCAAGCTGCTCTTGTGAGCGCGGGTAACCGTCGATGATGACGACATCAGTCGGTGCTTTTTTAATCGCAGAGACAATGGTTTCGATAGCGATCTCTATCGGTACGATATTGCCTTTGGAGATGTAGCTGTCAATGATCTTGCCCTGTTCTGAACCGCTGGAGACTTCTGCACGGAACATATCGCCGGCAGAGTAGTGGGTGATAGCACCATTTTTTTCAGCGATCAACTCGGCGTCCGTTGTCTTTCCAGACCCAGGAGCACCGATGATAAGAAAAAGCTTCTTCACGGTTCTACTTTGACGATTCACGAAGACGGATGTGAAGGTCACGCAGCTGTGCATTGTCAACGGCACTAGGCGCCTGTGTCAAGATACAAGAAGCTTTTTGTGTTTTAGGGAAGGCAATGACGTCACGGATACTGTCTTTCTTGGCAAGAAGCATCATGAAACGGTCAAAACCAAGTGCAAAACCGCCATGCGGAGGTGCACCAAACTTAAGCGCATCCAGTAAGAAGCCGAATTTTTCCTGTGCTTCTTCCTCATCTATACCCAGCAGTTTGAAGATCTCAGACTGTACCTGCTCTTTATGGATACGAATCGATCCGCCGCCAAGCTCAACGCCGTTAAGTACGATGTCGTATGCGATAGACTCGATATCTTCGATGTGCTCGTGTTTTAGATCTTTAGGCTGTGTGAACGGGTGGTGAAGCGCTTTGACGCGTCCATCTTCGATCTCGAACATCGGGAAATCAACGACCCATAGGAACTCAAACTGATCTTCAGGGATCAGGTTCATCTTTTCATGTTCAGCAATAAAGATACGGAAACGACCCATGTAGTCCCAAACGGTTTTCTTTTCCCCGGCACCGAAGAAGACGACATCGCCTACTTCAAGTTCAGTACGCTCGATAATCAGCTGGATATCTTCTTCAGAGAAGAACTTGATCAATGGACCTTTAAGACCATCCTCTTTCATCTGGAAATAACCGAGACCATGGGCACCGAATTTACGGACATAGTCTTCAAACGATTTCATCTCACGTTTCGAGAAGATAAGGTCGGCACCCGGAACACGAAGCGCTTTAATACGGTTCATCTTTGGATTTTTAGCGATGTCGGTGAAGATCGCATTGTCACAACGCTCAAAAATGTCGATAACATCGACCATCTTCAGACCGTAACGCATGTCAGGCTTGTCGGAACCGTAGAACTCCATCGCATCAGCGTGTGTCATACGGTTGAACGGTGCTTTGACCGTGTGTCCACACGCTTCGAACATGTCGACAAGCAGCGTTTCGGCGACACCGATAACATCTTCCTGGTCACAGAAGCTCATCTCGACATCTATCTGCGTAAATTCAGGTTGACGGTCGGCACGAAGGTCTTCGTCACGGAAACATTTGGCGATCTGGAAGTAACGGTCAAAACCACCGACCATAAGAAGCTGTTTGAAAAGCTGCGGTGACTGAGGAAGGGCATAGAACTCACCCTCGTGTACACGTGAAGGTACAAGATAGTCACGGGCACCTTCCGGTGTCGATTTTGTCAAAATCGGCGTCTCTACTTCAAGGAAGCCCAGTTTGTCCAGAGAGTTACGTGCAGCGATAGCCGCTTTTGAACGAAGACGGAATGTCTCATATGAACTTGTTGAACGAAGGTCAAGATAACGGTATTTGAGTTTCGTCTCTTCACCGACCTTTTCGTCACCGATGACAAACGGCATCGGGGCAGAGCGGTTCTCGATGATCAGCTCATCAACAACCACTTCGATAGCACCTGTTTTAAGACGCGGATTGGTCAGCCCTTCACCACGTGCGCGGACTGTCCCTTTGATAAGAAGTACAAACTCATCACGTATTTCATTGGCCGTCTTGTGCGCTTCTACATTGTCTGCCGGATCACAAACCAGTTGGATCAGTCCGCTTTTATCACGTAGATCGATAAAGATAATACCACCGTGGTCGCGATGGTTATTCGCCCAACCGGCAAGCTCGACTTTATCCCCAATATTTTTTTCACTTAAATCTGTACAGTAATGACTTCTCACCGAGAAAATCCTTTTGAAGCACAAATGTGCCCGTAATATTTTTCGCGATTATAGCCTAAGGGCACCTCTAAGAAGCTTAGGAAGCCTCATCTATTAGAATAAAGTTATGATCAGGGACGCACGTTACAGCTCTCTTTTAACCACTATACAAAAGATATAAGGGCGAGGGCGCTTCTTTGATATTCTACACTTCTGCACCGTTCTCAATGACATATATAGTGTGAAACTGTTACTAAGGTTCATGTTACTCAAGACATATTTTTTAGCGCTTTTACAAGAATTAGCTATAATCATTGCATAAAAGTTAAATCTAACCGCTTCTCGAGCAGATGACTCTTGGTATTGCGGTTAAAAGGCAAGGCATATTGGAACCGTTAACAATAAAGAGCATCGGTGTTGTTCTAAGACCCTCAACACCTGAACTTAAAGACAAGTTCTATCAGATCAAAGAGATCTTTGAGTCACACGGCATTAGCGTAGCGATAGACAACATCAGCGGCGGTATGATCGATGTGATGGGGCAGGATTTTGACATTATGTGTCAAGGTGCCGACATGCTGGTGACCCTCGGAGGTGACGGCACTCTTATCTCTGCCGTAAGACGTTCGTATAAATTCAAGATGCCGGTGCTCGGTATTCACGCCGGAACACTGGGATTTCTAGCGGACTTCGACATCAGTGAGCTGGACGCCTTTATTCCTAAGCTCAAAAGCGGCGATTTCCGGATCGACAAACGGGCAATGCTGCAAGCGAGCATCAGTTCTAAAAACGAAGTCAAAGAGGTCGTCGCCTTTAACGACATTGTCATGACGCGCCCCTCGATCTCAAAAATGATCCACCTTGAGACCTTTGTTGACGGCAGATCTTTCAACACCTACTACGGTGACGGTGTTATTATCTCCACACCGACCGGTTCGACGGCCTATAACCTCTCATGCGGCGGTCCGGTACTCTTCCCGCTGACACAGGTTTTTGCCATCACGCCTATCTCACCCCACTCTCTGACGCAGCGTCCCGTAGTCCTTCCAGGACTTTACGAGATCGAGATAAAGACACCGGACAAAAGCGCCTTGGCGGTCATAGACGGACAGGATATGTATGAGTTCGGCGAAGATGACATCATCAAAATCCATCTGGCGAAAGAGTCTGCCCGTCTTATCCACCGTAAAGAGTTCAACTATTTTGAGGTCCTCAAAGAGAAATTGAGTTGGGGAAATTAATGCTATTGCACTCCGTACAACTCCGGTAAAACCAAAAATGGAACAGGTAAACAAACATTATGATTGAACGCTTCTATCTCAAAAACTGTCTCACCTTTAACGAAGTCGAGCTTGAACTCAAAAGTGGCCTTATTGTCTTCTCCGGACCCAGCGGAAGCGGAAAATCCGTCTTAATGCGTTCCATCCTCGGTTCAGTCGGCTTCGATGACGCCCTGGCCGAGGTGAGCGAGTCAGCTGTCAGTTGGCAGATCGATGAAGAGGGCACCGGTTTTATAAACGAAGAGACAAATGTCTTCAAGCAGGTCAAAAAAGAGAAAGTACGCTACTTTTTAAATGCCCAAAGCATCTCTAAAAAAGTGCTTCAAAGTGTCTCAAAACACCATATGCGTCTGTTGAGCCTTAAGGATTACAGTGACTTTGAGCAGGCCAACATGCTGCATGTCCTTGATCAGCAGGTCAGCAAGAGTGAACCTAACCATTTTGAGACCCTCGAGATCTATACAAAAGAATTTTACGCGTATCAAAAAGCCAAACATGAGCTCGAACTGCTTTTAACACAAGAGAAAAGAATGCAGGAATATAAAGAGTTTGCCGAGTTCGAGTTGGCTAAGATAGACGGTATCAACCCGCAGGCGGGGGAGTATGAAGAACTTCTGGAGATCAAGCACACCCTCTCTCAAAAAGAGAAAGCGGAAGAGAAACTCACGCTTGCGGAGTCCATATTTGAAACAGAGCACCTTGTCTCTGCGGCACTCGCTTCACTCGATGTTGACAGTGCATTTTTTGACGACACGATGAATGAACTGCGTACCCGTTTTGATGATGCAAGAACCGCCTTTCAAGAACTTGAAAATGAAGATATCGAAACGGTACTGAACCGTTTGGAAGAACTTTCGGAACTGAAACGGCGTTACGGATCGATCGATGAAGCTTTGAAATACCGCGATGAGAAAGCCAAAGAGGTTCACAAGTATGAGAACTTTGATTATGAAAAAGAGCGGCTGAAAAAAGAGGTGGACAGACTTTTAATCGACCTTATGGAACTGGCCCGCGATATCTCACTGAAACGCAGTGCTGCACTTTACGACTTTAACGAAGCCATTAACAGTTACCTGAAACAGCTCTATCTGAGCGGTGCAGAGTTGTCACTTAGCCATGGTGATTACGGTGTTACCGGCCAGGATTATCTTGAGTTCAACCTCAAAGGCGCACCGCTGGATAAGGTCAGTGCGGGTGAATTCAACCGTCTTCGTCTTGCCCTCTTGGCCGTTCAGTCCGAATCAATGCAAGGCCAAGGCGGTGTTTTAATGCTCGATGAGATCGATGCCAACCTAAGCGGTGAAGAGTCGATGAGTGTCGCAAGAGTACTGAGACAGCTCTCCAAGCATTTTCAGATCTTTGTCATTTCGCATCAGCCTCAGCTCACTTCTATGGGAGAGCAGCACTTTATCGTCGAGAAAATGCAGGAGAGCACCGTGCGCGAACTCAGCCTTGACGAACGTGTCGAAGAGATCGCACGCATGATCAGCGGTGAAACCGTTACCCCCGAAGCTAAAAACTTTGCAAAAGAGCTGTTGGAGAGCGCAGGGTAATGTGCCTCATCATCGCTTTCGTAGCCACTATCTACGCTATAGCGGCTTTCAATGCCGGCAATATTGCCTCGGGTTCCGTGGCTATCGTCATTGCTCTCTTTTTTACGGCGCTGCTGTTTAAAAACATCATGGACGTAAAAAAAATGCGAAAAGAGAACAGCTCTACTAAAATGAAGGAAAAACCGTGATCGTAGACACACATATACACTTAGACGACGAACGTTACAGGGATGACCTGGATGAAGTTCTTGAGCGGGCAAAGCAGGGCGGTGTAGAGCAATACATCATCCCCGGTGCCGATATTACAACACTCGAACGTGCCGTTGAGCTGTCAGAACAATACGACGACATTTATTTCTCCGTCGGCATTCACCCTTACGACAAAGAACAGTACGACGAAGCCGCGTTGGAACAGTACATTGATCATCCAAAATGCGTCGCTGTGGGCGAATGCGGGCTGGACTACTTCCGTCTCGAAGGCAGCGAGGAAGAGAAAGAGCACGAAAAAGCCGTTCAAAAAGAGGTATTTGCCGCTCAGATCGCACTGGCTAAACGTTATAAGAAACCGCTCATCGTCCACATCCGCAATGCAAGTCATGATTCCAAGATGCTTTTGCTTGAACATAATGCCGGTGAAGTAGGGGGTGTCCTTCACTGCTACAACGCCGATGATGAACTGCTCTCCTTGGCTGATGAGAATTTCTATTTCGGTATCGGCGGTGTTTTGACCTTTAAAAATGCCAAAAAACTCGTTAATGTTTTGGGGAAGATACCGCAAGATAAACTTCTGATAGAGACAGACGGTCCCTACCTTACACCGCACCCTCACCGCGGCGAGCGCAACGAACCGGTTTACACCACTTTGGTACGTGACAAAATGGGAGAGCTCTTGGAGCTGGAAAGCTCTGAAGTCGAAGATCTGACGACGAAAAACGCCAAAAAACTGTTTAATATTTCATAATATCACATTGCTTTGGAAGCATTTCAGAGCAAAGACCGCTCCACTAGAGCCAAAACAGTAGTTTCAAGGGCTCTTTTAGCTATAATATATGGCTAAATACAGGGGTTTTTATTTGAGATACAGTTTTTTATTTTTTATTTTGCTTTTTCCGCACCTTCTTTTCGGCGGTCTGGAGTTTGAAAGCAACCACAACAAACAGATCATGCTGCTTAGTGCATTCGACGTTGATCCCAACTACATCCACGACGAGAATCTTAACAAAATGCTTCAAGCTAAAAAAGAGCCTCAGCCGTACCAGCACTACTACAACTCCATGCAGAGCGCCCGTCTCTACATCCCGACCATTAAAAAGATACTCTATGATGCGAATGTTCCCTCAGAATTTATCTACCTCGCCATGGCGGAATCAAGCTTTGCGACAAAAGCGCTCTCAAAAAAGAGTGCAGCCGGGATCTGGCAGTTCATGCCTGAAACAGGCAAACAATATGGTCTCCATATCGATGACTACCTGGACGAAAGACGCGACCCCGTCAAGTCCACCGAAGCCGCCGCCAAATATTTAAATACACTTCATGATCGTTTTGGCAAATGGTACCTGGCTGCAATGGCCTATAACTGTGGCGGCGGTTGCGTACTAAACGCTATAGAGAAGGCTGGCGGCCGTGACGATATTTTCACCTTGCTGGATGAAAAGAAAAAGTATCTTCCGAAAGAGACGCGCCAGTATGTTCGCAAGATACTCTCCTTCGGTCTCATGGGAATCGATGAAAATGCGATGATCAGTACGGATTCAAGCTATCTGATGAACCGTGCAAATCTCAACTCAATTGCAACGGTCTCCCTGCCAAAAGGCGAAAAGCTCAGCCGTGTAGCCGACATACTCAATATCGACAAGAAAGAGATGCGCCGACTTAACAGCCATCTCACCTATGATTTTGTACCTCCGTTCTCTGACAAATGTGATGTCTACATTCCCTATAACAAACTCAACCGCTTCAACCAGGATTACAAACCCTGCGATCTGAAAAAGATCTATCTGGTACATATTGTCAAGTCAGGCGAAAATCTCTCACGTATCGGCTCAAAGTACCGTGTCCCTTACAAGGTCATCAAAGAGTTTAACCACCTTAAAAGCAACTACCTTCGTGTCAAACAGAAGCTTATTATTCCGACAACACCGGCACTCCTGAACAAATTCAAGTTCAAATTCGCAAAAAACAGTTATGTCGTTCGCCCCGGTGACACACTCCTGGCGATCGCTAAACGTTACAAGAGCAGTGTCAGAAAAATCAAAGCGTTAAATAACAAAAAAAGCGATGTCATTCACGTTAGCGAAAAGCTGATCGTTCCACCGCTTCCACTGCCTAAGAAGGCCTATGTCGTCAAATCCGGTGACAACCTGAGCAGTATTGCCAAGCGCTACAAGGTCAGTGTGCAGACACTCAAAGCCAATAACAACAAACTCACTGACGTGATCAGAATTGGAGAAAAACTTCGTGTCAATTAAGATCGCCCTCTTTATCAGTGTTGCTCTACTATTTACCGCCTGCAGTACTCGCGGTGTCAACACGCACAATACGCATAAGTCTACAAGCAGCAGCACTGCGCCCGCTGCATCAAGTTCGCAGCGCAGCAACAGTTATGTGCACCCGACCATGCGGCCCTACACTGTTTTCGGCAAGCGCTACTATCCGACTAAAGTGAGGGTAGGCGAGACCTTTAACGGCATCTCAAGCTGGTATGGTCCGGATTTTGACGGCAAAGCGACATCCAGCGGTGAGATCTACGATATGCACGCTTTGACCGCTGCACACAAGACACTGCCGATGAATACGCTCGTCAAAGTGACCAACCGTGACAACGGCAAGAGCGTCATCGTACGTATTAATGACCGTGGTCCTTTCGTCGGTACACGTATTATCGATCTTTCGAACAAGGCAGCGCACCAGATCGACATGGTAAAAAAAGGGACGGCCAATGTACGTCTTGAGGTCATCGGATTTAAAGATAAAAGTGCGCAAAAGAGAACCACCAGGTTGGCTAGCAATCAAGCGCCTCAAGAGGTTTTCACCAATGACACTTACGCCTTGCAGATAGGTTCTTTCTCAAGGTTCGACGGTGCGCAGAAGACCCAGGAAGAGTATGACGGCTACAAAGGTTATCATACAATCATCAAAGATAGTGAGTATAATGACAAAAGAGTTTTCCGTGTCTGGCTCAGCGGTTTCAAATCTGAGGCTGAAGCGCGTGACTTTAAAATCGATTCACCTTTTGAAAATGCATTTATAGTTGGAGAATAATTCATGATATTAAAACAGAGAATGACCAAAGAGACAGAGATCTCTGTCGAACTTGAGCTTCACGGCACAGGAAAAAGCACTATTGATACCGGCGTAGGCTTTTTTGACCATATGCTTGTAGCCTTTAGCAAACATGCCTTGATCGACCTCACTGTCAGCTGTAAAGGCGACACACATATCGATGATCACCACAGTGTTGAAGATGTCGGCATTGTGATTGGCCAGGCACTTGCTGAAGCGATCTATCCTATTGAAAATGTCGAGCGTTACGGTAATGCCACTGTCGTCATGGATGAAACAGCCGTTGAATGCGACATGGACCTGAGCGGGCGTCCCTATCTACACTACGAAGTGGACGTCAATGGCAAAGTAGGTAACTTCGATACGGAACTCGCTGAAGAGTTTTTCCACGCTATGGCACTCAATGCCCGTATCACAACGCACATCGTCATGAAACGCGGACGCAACAAGCACCACATCCTTGAAGCATCATTTAAAGCTTTTGCCGTTGCGCTTAGACGGGCAACTGCTCGCAATGAACGTGCCGGTGTCCCGAGCACCAAGGGTGTACTGTGATCGATCTGATCGTTCTGGATGTAGATGGTTGTCTCACGGACGGCAAGATCATCTACACCAACTCCGGTGACGAGACCAAGAACTTCAATGTCAAAGACGGCCTGGCGATCACCTCATGGATTAAGCTCGGTCATAAAGCAGCCATTATTACGGGACGCCGTTCCGAATTGGTTGAGAGACGTGCCAAAGAGCTGGGTATTACGCATCTTCACCAGGGTGTCAAAGACAAGGCCGCTCTTTTACAGCAACTGAGCAGTGAATTGGACATACCCTTGCGGAACATAGCGGCGATCGGCGATGATCTGAACGACTACAAGATGCTCTCTATCGTCGGTGTCTCCTTTACGCCTAACAATGGTTCCAAACATCTGAAGAACATGGTCAAGAAAGTGTGTGAGGCCGACGGCGGTGAAGGTGCTGTCAGAGAGATGATCGAAGAACTTTTTGAGATCAATGATGAAGTCGGTGAATTTTTAACGCTATGGCAATAAGTGCGAACTATTTTTTTATCGCTATAGGCTTGATATTGGCGTCTATACTACTCTTTTTTCAACCTGTTCCTGTAACAAACACGATGGAAGACAATGTTGAAGTCGCCGAGCTGGAACTGCGCAATTTCACCCTTTACGAACTGGGACCGGAGGGCCTTAAAGATATTCTGATCGGTCGATACGGCTACCGTTACGGAAACCGTATTGAAGTCGAAGAGATCGACTATACCGACAGTGCGGGAAACAACCGTAATAATCTTCAGGCGGATTTCGGGATATATGACAACAAAGACCTTATCACCCTTGAAGGCAATGTCCGTTATTATCGCGAGGACGGTATGCGGTTTAAAACCGACCAGGCCGTCATTAACCAGGCCGAAGAGACCATTACGGCGCCGGGTCCTTTTACCATGGACAAAGCCACCGATAATGTGGTTGGCATAAAACTGTTCTATGACAGTAAAAACGGCAGGACCAAAGCCAAAAACGTCACAGGCATTTTTACTTTAACAGATTAAGGAATAATTTTTGAAACATCTATACTTATTACCATTTTTATTGCTTGTTTCGTTACAGGCGGAGCAGCTGAAGGTAGTTGCCAACAGCTTCAACGGTGACGAAAAAACCGGTATTACCGTTTTTAAAGGCAATGTCAAGATCATCAAAGGCTCAGATGAGTTAAACGCTTCAGCCGTGAGCATCTACACCGATGCAAATCGTAAACCTATCCGATATGAAGCAAAAGGTAATGTCTCGTTTTACATCAAAACAGATAAGAAGTCGATCTATACCGGCAAAGCCGGCAAGGCTGTTTTTGTACCGGCAAAAAGAGAGTATCACTTTTATGAGAACGTGCATATCAAACAGCTTGACGAGAAAAAAGAGATCAACGGCGAAGAGGTCGTTATCAGTACAGACGAGGGTAAAGCTCGTGCCAAAGGCGGTGAAACCAAACCTGTCATCATGACCTTCGAGATTGAAGAGGAAGAAAAAAAATGATCGAGATAATCAATTCAACATTTGTGACATCAGCGCCGAATGTTCAAGCCGCACCTGAAAACGAGTACCTGAACGAAGTGGTCTTCATGGCCCGCTCTAACGTCGGCAAAAGTTCACTGCTCAACGCTTTGAGCAACCGTAAAAGTCTCGCCAAAGTCTCTTCAACCCCAGGTAAGACACGTCTGATCAACTTCTTTGATGTCACGCTGCTCGATCGTGACAGTGACGAAAGAATGGAGGCCAAATTTGTCGACCTTCCCGGGTTCGGTTATGCGAAGGTCTCCAAGTCGATCAAGTCGGATTGGGAAAAGAACCTTACAGACTTTGTTGCGCAGCGCAAACAGATCAAGATCTTTTTACATCTTATCGATTGTCGTCATCCGAACCTTGAGATAGACCAATCGGTTGCCGATTACCTTGATCAAGTCTGCCGTGAAGACCAGGTCATCGTTCGCGTCTTTACAAAGATCGACAAACTCAACCAAAAAGAGCAGGGTAAACTCTTGCGCGACTACCCTGGCGCGATCTTGGTTTCCAGCTCTAAAAAACGCGGCATGCACAAACTGATCTCTATTATCTACAACACGTTGAACGAGGGTCTAGATGACAATTGAGTACCGCAAAGCAACGCTGTTGGATATTCCGGCGATGCAGGTTCTGGTTGAACCTGAAGTCGAAAGCGGCGTTATCTTAAAACGCAACGATGATGAAGTAGCAACCAATATCCGCTCATACCAGCTTGCTTTTAATAACGGCAAACTGGTCGGTTTTTGTGCGTTACATGTCCACACAACCACCCTGGCAGAAGTACGCTCACTCATCGTTGACAGTGCTGTGCGAGGCAACGGTGTGGGCTCGACCCTTATACGACGTTGTCTGGATGAAGCAAAAATGCTTGGCCTCAAAGAGGTGCTCTCTTTGACCTACCGACAAACTTTCTTTGAACTTCTCGATTTTAAAGAGATCCCTAAAGAGTCTCTGCCCGAGCACAAGATCTGGGCGGATTGTATAAACTGTAAACATTTTCCAATATGCAACGAAGTATCACTTATCCATTCTATATAAAAGCATTAATGCTTTTTACCATCTATCTCATTTATGAGAGCCTGAGTAATATCTACCTCTTCCTGCCGCCTCTTTTCGGTGTGCTCTTTTTCTATTTTATCCGTTCATTGGACAAGCAGGACATCTCACTGTTACTCCTTATAGTGGCGCTGCTTTTGGTCTATGAGACAGACAAGGGCTATCTCCTTTTAAGTTCACTGGTCTATTTCTCATTTGTATACAAGTTTATTCTGCCCAAGATCGAACAGCTGATCGAGTGCAGACGCTGCAAACATTTTATATATATCATATTGGCATACATCGGTTTTTGGCTATTCAGCATGCTTTTACAACAGATGTTATGGCTGGAGATGGCTACACTGGACTGGTATGTGCTCTGGTATATTTTTATTGAATTTCTACTGGTTGGTCTGCTATGAGAACACGATTAATGATCTCTTTTTTCGCCATCGTGTGGCTCTCTCTGCTCATACGTGTCTTTTACCTCTCGGTACAGTCCAATACCTATTATGAGACGCTCTCTTCGCACAACACCATCAAAACAGAGATGATTGCCCCTGTACGCGGAGAGATCCATGACCGTGACGGCAGACCGATAGCGATTAACAAGCTGGGTTTCTCGATCAAACTGCGACCACATCTCAAAAAAACGGGGAAGCACAACGAATTGGACAAGAGCATCGAACTGCTTACCAGTTATCTTCCTGAACTCAACGCGACCAAGATCCGTAAGCTATACAACGACAACGACTCCTACTATAATCATAATCACATCCGTATTGTCGACTTTATCTCATACGAAAAGGTCATGCCTATCTATTCACCGCTACACCTTAACGACAATATACTGGTCATCCCGGCACCAAAACGCCACTATCCCTATAACGGTATGGCAGCCCATGTCATCGGCTACGTTGCCAAAGCCAACAAAAAAGATGTTGAACACGATGAACTTGCCAAACTCATAGGCTCAACAGGCAAGAGCGGTGTCGAGAAATATTACAACACCTATCTGGAAGGACTGGCCGGAGAACGCAAGATCAAAGTCAGTGCCCAGAACGAAGTTATCGAGGAACTTAGCCACTCCAAAGCGATCGAAAGCCGTGACCTGACGCTCACACTGGACATGCGCTTACAGGAGTTTGTCAGTGAGAACTTTAAAGCGAGAGCTGGTGCCGTCGTTGTCATGGGTATCAATGGTGAGATCCTCGCTGCCGGAAGTTATCCGGAATATGACCTCAATTCCTTTGTCTCCGGGATCTCCACTGAGCGTTGGAAAGGACTTATCGAAAACATCGACACCCCTTTTACCAACAAGCTCATTAACGGTCTCTACCCGCCGGGTTCTACCATTAAGACCGGGCTGGGTCTTGTCTACCTCAGTTCGGGCATTAATCAGTGGTGGAATATCAACTGTACCGGTACAATGAAGCTGGGTAAGCGTAACTTCCGCTGCTGGAAACATGACGGTCACGGTACAACCGACATCCGTAAGGCGATCAGAGAGAGTTGTGACGACTACTTCTACAAAGCAAGTCTTAAAGTCGGTATTGCCGACATGAGTTTCGGCCTTAAGCAGTTTGGTCTTGGCAGTAAGACAGGCGTGGACCTGCCTAATGAGTTTATCGGAACCGTACCCGACCGCGAATGGAAACGCAAGCGTTTTAACCAACCCTGGTATATCGGTGAGACGCTCAACACCTCTATCGGTCAGGGTGATTTCCTGACAACACCGCTACAGATCGCACAGTTTACGGCCTTGATGGCGACCGGTCAGCTGGTCACGCCGCATTTGGCTAAAAAGATCGGAGAGGAAGAGTATGTCCCTGAATACAGAGATGTGTTAACCCCGGAGCAGCACAACAAACTGCCTATCATCCAGCAAGCCATGCGTCAAGTCTGTCAACATCCCAAGGGGACCGCTGTTAACTTCGTGCATGCCAAGATCCCGGTTGCCGGAAAGACAGGAACGGCGCAGGTCATCGGTATCTCCCAAGAGGTCAAAAAACGTATCAATGAAAGAGACATGGAGTACTATACCCGTTCACACGCCTGGTTTACGACTTATGCACCTGCCAACGACCCGCAATACATCGTGACGGTACTTGTCGAACATGGCGGACACGGTGGTGCTGCAGCCGGTGGTATGGTCTCTGATATTTACAATAAGCTGATCGAACTGAAGTATATTAAGAAGTAGGGGAGTTGTGGTGTCATAGCCGGCAGTACCGAATATGACAAACCGTTATTGGAACTAGTCGCGTTTGAACTTGTAGAAATCTTTATTGAGATATTCTGCAACATCCGTTACATCTTCATCGAACCAGCCCGCATCGCTGTTAAGCTGGCACGCCTGTACACGATCTTCAAGCTGCTTAAAACTGTGCAGTTTCTTTGAGTTGGCAAAGTCGCTTGTGTTGTGACACTCCATACATTTCGCCTCATCAAACATCTCTTTGCCTTCTGCTGCACCGGCAAATGCCGATGTTGCAAACAATAGAGCGGCAGCCGTCATCGTAACTTTTGTAATTTTGATCATGAATATCTCCTTCTTTTATACTGTAGAGTCTTATTTCAACAGTACTACGTTTTAGATGAGGGTAGTATACCATGTAATTTTACACTTTATATTACAAAAATGTACACAAATAAACCTATATAAAGATGGCATAAACAGCCCCATCGTAGTGTGGGGGATTTGTGAAAAAGCTTAAAGTGCGACTAAAGCGTTTTGGATAAACAGGGCGAGAATAGTCAGTAAAAAGATGGCTCCGGCTTTATTGTAAAGCTTGTTGGAGAGAATAAGAAACAGGGTCACAGACGCCGCCAACATAATAAAGACGTCAAAATTTGCCGATGATGTCACGTTTAGTGGATTGATCAGCGACGCTCCGCCGACGACCATTGAAAAGTTCGCCACGTTAGAGCCGATGATGTTACCGATACTCATGTCAGCATTGCCTTTTTTGATCGCTACAACCGAGACGACAAGTTCCGGTAAAGAGGTACCGAAAGCGATCAGGAACAGACCGATAATCCATTCGCTTACGTCAAACATTCTGGCGATGTTGCTACCGCTTTCAACAACAAAGTTTGCGCCGCCGACAGTCAGTGCAAAACCGAGACCCAAGAGAACTATCGTCTTACCCCAGTTGAATTTCTGTTTCTCGAGATCCTCGTCTATCTCAACATCAAACTCATCTTTCGCACTCGTAAAGAGGAAGACAAGGTAAGCACCCATCATCAATATGAAAAGAGTACCGTCTATACGGCTGATCACACCATCATATATCATTAACATAAAGACCATCGGAGGCATAAGGATCCAGGCACTGTCGAGTGAAAAGAGGTCACGCGAAGGCATGATCTTTTTAGCGATAAGAAACACCACGCCCAGGACCATAGTGATATTAAAAGTGACGCTACCGATAACATTGGCCACGGCCATGTCGCTTTTACCGGCATAACTCGCCATCATCGAAGCGGCCATCTCCGGCAGAGAAGTACCCAGTGCGATCAACGTCGCACCGATGACGAAGTGGGAGATGTTGAAGTGCAGGGCAATGCGTTCGGACTCTTTAATAATGAAGTCAGCCCCAAAGACCAATGCGCTCATCGCTGCAATAAATATAACAAAATCCACGCTTATCCTTCTGTTCTGACTATAAGACTTGACGGCAGGCCAAACTTTTTGATGATCACGGCTTCTTTAACACGCATCTCACCCTGATCGACCTCGTGGTCATACCCCAGAATATGCAGTATGCCGTGAATAAAGAGCAGCGCGCGTTCGTCATCTTTGGTGTGGCCGTATTTCTCGGCACCCGCTGTGACATAATCTTCAGAGATAACGATACTTCCTAGAGGAGCACCCGGCATGTCGAAGAACGGAAAGCTCAAAACATCGGTTGACTTTGCGATATCACGCGTCTCTTCGTTGATTCTTGCCATCTCTTCATCGTTCGTCAAGATAAGTTCAAGTTCTTTATCCGTCAGGCTATCGGCTATACGTTGCAGCAATTCGACATTTACAATTGCATCTGTTCTGTTATCTAAATCAATCATGCGCGTATTTTACCTCAGAGCAGCTAAAAGCGCTGCTTAAAACTATTTCTCTTTTTCAGGTTCTTTGTAACGGACATCGAACTCGCGTTCGCCCATGCGGGCAATGCCCTGTGCTTCGGTCGGCGTACGCTTGGATCCGTCATTCAACAGTGCGACGATACGCCAGTAATATGCCGCTTCAGCACTTTCGATGTCGGTAATGAACGCCTGGTTCATCAAAAAGCGGTCGCCTTCTTTAAGGTCTTCGAAGGCTTCGATGATCTCGTTCTTGATCATTTGGTCGATGCCGTTGCCAAGAGTAAGGTTTTTCGCCCGTAGCATCATCATGTCGTCGAGTTCCTGCACCGGCAAGACCTGGTTGTTCTCGTCGGGTGTCAATACCAGGTTCATGAAGATGTCTTTGGCAGGGCCTTCAAGGGTAAATAGTTTTGTGTTGGTAAAAACTGAAAGTCTCATGGGTTTCCTGTCTGTTTTAGTAATGATAGGGTACTTAAATTTACTTAAGATGTTGGAGATATTGTAGGAAGATGTTATGGTTTTATATTCGTTAAAAAAATATATCCTTTCTTATTTTCTTTTCTTTATTTGGTATTTTCGACGTTTGATTTTTTTTATTACTTCTTATCACTAGTGTGTCACTTTTTTACGATGTGGCATTTAGTGCCACCCTGTATTACACTTTAGTGTTTTATTCTCTGCTCGTACAGAGAAAAAACCTAACGAAAAAAAGAGAGTACGAGGGCGGTCACAGTCACCGCTTGAACTATCAGATACTTTGACTTACGAAACGCCTCCGTAGGTTCTAGCTGTACCAAGACACACTAATACGTAGACAATATTCAAACTAAGTCAAAAGCGTCAGCTTTTACAGCCAAAGACCGTCAAGGAGAAGGCAACTGCTTGCCTTCTCTAGGTCGACGCGACAAGGTGTTATGCGTAAGCATCACCGCGGCAGTTGATGCGTTACCGCTTGGCTTTTTTCGAAACATCTACAGAGTTGAGCGTAAAGAGAGAAAAAGTGTTAAGAAAATCACTTTGTCTGAGCGTAGCGAGTGCCAAAGGCGTTAAAAAAAAGGCAAATTTCTTTGCGTTTTTTAGCCGACAATATGCCAAAAGAAAGGTGCTATAAGGCACGTTTTTTTGGATAAAGTTTTTAATAGCAGTTATGCGTTAGCATCAGCGCGGCAGTTTTTAGCGATAGAATGATGGTAGTCGACAGCAGGCCTCCGGTGGTCGCACAGCGACATCACCTTTGGTTCCGAACCTATAAAAGCCAAGCAGTTGGCTTTTACTTTAACGGTTCTCACCTCGCAGCCGTTTCGAGAGCTTTTCACGATACGGAATTTAGTTCCGTCATGTACGGCACTTTAGTGCTGTGTGGTTTCGTTTTTTGCGGAGAATCAGCGCCAACAGCGCAATGCAGGGAGGCACTAAATGCCGAGTCGTAAAAAGGAAAGAGTGTAGTCAAAGATATTCAATCTATCAATGAAGTCAAACGGAGTAAAAAGAATAGAAAACAAAACAGATAAATTTCATCAACCGTCAAATAAAAAAAAGCCTACAGCCAAGTAAAGTTCATGTTCTTATGTTACAATCAACCCATGATAACCAGACGCGATTTCTTTCAGTACAGCGGCGCTGCAGGCGCGGCCCTCCTTGTCGGTATAGCTGCCAAAAAGTACGCCCTGACCAGTAATGTCAGCACCGAAACCTACAAACTTTTTGACGCCGTCATCAACCATATGTTTAAAGATACTGACGGCTATGTCACCTCCAAACTCAACGTTATGGGTTACTTTAAAGGGGTCCTTAGCGACAAGCGTATTGATATTGAAAAACGTGAGTACCTCATTAACGGTGCGCGCTGGCTGAACGAGAGCGCCAATGAAGAGTTCAATAAGGACTTTGTCAAACTGAGCGAGAAAAATAAGGAACTGCTTTTGAAAAAGGTCTCCATGCTGCGCTGGGGTGACAACTGGCTCTACAAGATGATGAGCTACTATTTTGAGGCGGCACTCTCAAACCCGATCTACGGCGGCAATGTCGACGGGGCAGGCTGGAAATGGCTTGCATTCGAACCTGGTTTTCCGCGTCCCAACGAGGTAGCGATATGATAAGAACGGCTGACATCTGCATTATCGGCAGCGGGGCGGGCGGTGCACCTGTCGCCTACACATTGGCAGAGGCCGGGTTCAAGGTCATTGTGCTCGAAAAAGGGCCGCTTTACAACGAAAACGACTTTAAAAAAGATGAGATCGCCGTTTCAAGACGACACCTCTACACACCGGACCTCAAAGATGAACAGCATGTCATCGAGACCTTTAACGAAGACGGCAATATCGTCAGGGAGACAGGCGTTGAAAGCGGCTGGAACTTCTGGAACGGTTCGATGGTCGGCGGCTCTTCCAACCTGATGAGCGGCTACTTTCACCGTATGAAGCCCAACGACTTTAAACTCAAAACAGTCTTCGGCGAAATTGAAGGGGCCAATGTCGTAGACTGGCCTATAGACTACGAAACGATGGAACCTTACTATACAAAAGTCGAAGAAATCGTCGGTGTCTCGGGCAAGATGGTCGAACACCCGTACCGCGAGCCGCGTTCAACAGCGGACTACCCCTATCCGCAGACATGGGAACACCCTATAGCCGAATGGATCGATGCGTCATGTGCAGACCTTGGTTACTACGCCATGCCGACACCGCGTGCCATCATACCTTTTGACGCATTGGGCAGAAGAGGGTGCTCCTATTCCAATCTCTGCGGCAGTTACGGCTGTGCGACCGGAGCTAAGAGCCACGCCAAGTCAGCTCTTTTGGACAAGGCTGTTAAAAGCGGCAACTGTGAGATCGTACCCGAAGCATTTGTCTACAAAATAGAGAGCATCGGTGACAGTGTAAACGGTGTCTACTACTATGACAAATCCGGAGAGGAGCATTCGGTTGAAGCCAGGATCTACGTCTTGGCGGCTCAGGCCATAGAGAGTTCCCGACTGCTGCTCAACTCACCAAGTGTTGACTTTCCTAACGGTCTGGCCAACAACCACGGGCTGGTTGGTAAGAACCTTATCTTCTCCGCAGGCGGCATCGGCACCGGCCGTCTTGACTTTGCGAACCTCCCACGGGAGCGCCGGGAGTCGCTTCTGCTGCGCGGCGCCTTTGTGAACCGCTCGCTGCAGGACTGGTACGAATATGACAACGACGGGCAGCCTGTTAAAGGGGGCACCATCGATTTTCTCTTCGAACATGCCAACGCCGTCCCACGGGCGCTTGATCAGGTCTACGACACCAACGGCGATCTTCGCTGGGGCAAGACGCTCTCCAAAAGTCTGCACCACGCCTTTGAGCAGTCCCGTGTCATCACCTTTGAGGTCTTCAACGACTGGCTGCCGACGGACAACTGTTTTGTGGGCATCGATGACAATGTCACAGACAAGTGGGGCATGCCCGTCGGCAAGATCCGTCTTTACGGACACCCACACGATCTTAAAGTCGGACGTCACCTGGCAGAAAAGGCCGTAAAAGTACTCGAAGGGCTCGGTTGCGAAGAGATCACCACCAGCATCTCCGACGCACCTCCGCCCAACCTTGTTGCCGGAGGATGCCGTTTTGGAGAGGACCCCAACAGCTCTGTTCTCGATCCCGACTGTAAGGCACATGAGGTCACAAACCTCTATGTCACCGATGCCAGCTTTATGCCGACCGGCGGCAGTGTCCCATACACATGGACCATCTATGCCAACGCTTTTCGTGTAGCGGACAAGATAGTCGAAAGGTTACAAAACAATGTTTAACAGCATCAAAAATAAAATGAAGAAAATGGCAGACGAGACCAAAGAGGCCTTTTATGAGGGTCTCAATGAAGAGCCGACCGACCAGGAGATCGTTAATGCCTACAAGCTGTTCGGTCTCACTCAAAAAGCGACACTCGACGAGGTAAAACAGCAGTTTAAACAGCTCAGCAAGCTCTACCACCCCGACACCAAGCCAAATAGCGACCCTGAACAGTTTATACGTCTCAAAGAGGCCTATGATGTGTTAAAATCACACTATAAAAACAGATAGCCAATGGCATACTCATCAATCCACATGGCAGAACAATACAATGTTATTGATGATGTAGTTGCCTTTTTTGTGGCAATGGGACCTATGCAATTTGTCATCTATGCTATAGCCATTACTCTATTTGGCTATTACGTTAATCAACGCAAAAAGAAAAAATATTTAAAAGAGAAATTATGAGTAAAAAAGCAGTCTGTATAATGAGCGGGGGGATGGACTCCACACTGGGAGCCTACCTTATGAAGGACAGAGGCTATGAGATCATCGCCGTGCACTTCAACTACGATCAGCGTACCGAAAAAAAAGAGCGCGAAGCTTTTCATGCCATCGCCCACACCATCGGTGCAACAAACAGGTATGACCTTGACATCGGCTTTTTTAAAGAGCTCGGCGCCTCTGCACTGACAGACAAAAACATCGACGTACCGACCGGAGGGGTCGAAAAGGGCGTTCCTGTGACCTACGTACCGTTTCGTAACGGCATCTTTCTGAGCATGGCTGCGGCCATAGCCGAGAAAGAGGGAGCCGAGGTGATCTGTATCGGTGTGGTCGAAGAGGACAGCAGCGGCTATCCTGACTGCCGTGAGTCCTACATAAAGAGTATGCAGGAGAGTATCAACCTCGGAACCAAAGAGACAACCAACATCACGATAGAGATGCCCCTTGTCCATCTGAAAAAGTCGGAGATCGTGCAGGAGGCGCTTGCGCACCATGTGCCACTCGCCTTGACCTGGAGCTGTTACAAGAACGAAGAGAAGGCCTGCGGCGTCTGCGACAGCTGCCGCTTGCGTCTCAACGGTTTCAAGATCGCCGGTGTCACCGACCCTATCGACTATGAAGTCGACTAATCACTATATAGTAAATTATTGAGTTTTGATGTCTAACGAGCACCTTGACCACCCCTTTGACGCCATTGTCGATGAGCACTCCAAAGTACTCATCCTCGGTTCATTCCCAAGTATTAAGTCATTCGAAGAGAACTTCTACTATGCCCATCCGCGCAACCTTTTCTGGCCTATCATGGAGAGCATTTTCGGCGTAACCCTGACGACCAACGAAGAGAAGCGCGCCTTCGCGCTCGAAAAGGGGATCGCCCTGTGGGACACCTACGGTTCGCTGCGCAGAGAAGAGGGCAACTCGAGTGACTCCAACCTCAAAGACCTTGTCCCCAACGACTTTTACGCCTTTTTCAAGCAGTACCCAAACATTAAACATGTTTTCTTTACGGGTAGAAAAGCGATAGAGGGGTATAAAAAGCACTTCAGCGACATTAACATCCCGACCACGCTGCTCCCTTCGACGTCACCGGCCCACGCTGCCATGAAGCGTGAGGAGAAAGAGCGCCATTACCGCGTTATCAAGGAGATGCTTGAAAACCAGGTATAGCTACAAGGGCTTTGAAATAGAGCACATCATCCGGCCGCGCATGAAAAACATCTACTTCCGTATCACTGATGCCGGTCAGGTAACGGTCAGCTCTTCGAAGATCAGTAAGAAAAGGGTCTTTGAACTTATCGACGAAAAAGAGGCTTGGATACTCAAGGCCCTGCAGAAAGTGACCGAAAAACCGAAATTGGCGCTGGGTGAAGAGATCCTCTACTTCGGCGAGACCTACCCGCTGGAGTACCACCCAAACTTTGCAGCACTCAAAGCAAAGTGTGAGAACTGCGCCGAAGAGCAGGTCGCATCTCACTACCAGAACTTCTACAAGAGAGAGGCGCAGAGCTACCTGCAGGAGCGTCTGAACCACTTCTCAGTCGTCATGGGACTCAAACCCAAAGAGATGAAACTGCGCCGCATGAAACGCCAATGGGGCAACTGCCGAAGCAGCGGCGTCATCACCTTCAACATCCACCTCATTCAGACGCCCAAAGAGTGCATCGATTACGTCGTCGTCCATGAACTCGCCCACATGGTCCACATGAACCACTCCGCCGCTTTTCACGCCCTTGTGGAGCAGTATCTGCCGCAGAGTAGAGAGAAGAGGGCGTTACTGAAACGCTTTAGCGCGTCGCTCTAACCCTCTGCTTATGGACTGACATCCATTTAAAAATAGCAAAACATTTTTATTGTTAGATATTGGGTGTAATTCAGGTGTAAATCTATAATATTGCACATTAAAATCAAAGGAAAGAAATGATTCGATCTATAGCGATGCTAGTACTATTAATAAGTTTGGCAGGGTGTAGTGCCCATTACAAACCGCAGGAGTGGCCTCTTAGGAGTGGCCTCATTCCTGAGTCTGATATTCGAGGCAGCATTAGTGTAAATAATGCGCAGTCATCTAAAGATGAAGCTGTCGTCTACTCTTATATGGGGAGCACCCTGTTAAGTGATTACAACACAATTACTTCTGTCATGGTTGAACAGGCAAAAAAAGAGTTAAGTAAGAATTTCAATGTTTCAGAATCAGACGCCAAAAAAAATATGGACATTAGCGTTCATTATTTGTTAAGCACTTATCAAATTATGTATTGGACCAGTGAAATTCGCTTTACTGCTAAGTTGGGCAATGGGAAAGAGATAAGTAAGACCGTAACACATGCAAGTGGCGAACTACAGCAAGATTTAAACGGTTGTATCGCTGAAGCAGTTATCTATCTGCTTAACGACCCAGAGGTAAGGGCATATCTGGCAGAATAGAGTTATCAATTAAGAGATAATCTAAAAGTAGAAAAAATGAATACTAATGAAAATCAAAAAATAAAAGAGGGTATAAAAACTACGTTTGATGATGTAGCTGACAGTTACGATGAGAACAAACAGTTTATTGTCTCGGCTCAAAAGATGGTGGAGTTAATAGAGTTAGACGGAGAAGAACTGCACATCCTGGACCTATCAAGCGGTACTGGAAACATTGCCATAGAACTTGGCAAAAAATTTCCGCATGCTAAGATCTTCGGTGTTGACATTTCTGACGAGATGTTAAAGATTGCAAGACAAAAAACGCGAGCGCAAAATCTGAACAACATAACGTATTATCAGCAAGATGCAGAAAATCTTGAGTTTGACGGTATGAAGTTTGACCTTATTACCTGCGGATACGGACTCTTTTTCTATCCCGACATGGACAAGGTCTTTTGCGATGTCTGCGCAAGGTTGAAAGAGGGTGGCAAGTTTGTGTTTTCAACCTTTAATGAAAATGCATTTCAGCCATACTCGAAAATATTTTTGGATATGTTGGAGAGTAACTACAGTGTCAAATCGCCTAGTAGGTTAGAAAAAAGACAACTCACGACTAAAGATGAGATAGAAGAGTTGTCGTGCCAAGTCAAGTACAAAACGCTACATGTTCACAATGCAGACATACGGTTTCCTATGAGCATAAACGAGTGGTGGAAACTTCTAAACTCTACGGGTTACAGCGGACTGTTAAGCCAGCTTGAGGATGACTACGCATCGTTTGAGCGCGAGTATTTGGAACATTTAAAGTCCTTGTCTGAAGATGACAATATTGAGTTTAATGCGGATAGTCTGATCTCTGTCGTAAGGGTGTAAAAAGGTGTAGCCATGAAGACAAAAAGAACCTCTTTTGAAACAGATTCTACAGGCGAGCATGCCGAACTTTTTTTGCAAGTAAGAGATTTTATAAAAGTATGTATAGGAAACGATGCCAAAGAGAAGTACAGTGAAAACATTACGACCTTATACTCCAAAGAGGGCGGGTTTTGTTACATACGCGTCAGGGACGATTATGTTCATTTGGGCTGGTTCAGAGGTCGTCATATAGAAGATAGATACGATCTACTCTTTGGAAACGGCAAGAGCATAAGAGGGCAGAAAGTCTATAAACTCGACAAGCCGACACGCGATGCAATAAGATACTATGTCAATGAAACTTTGATGTTTTTGTTTGAACATAATGAATTGATGAAGTTGAGACAAGAGACGATAAAAATAGATAGATAGGTGAATAGAATGAGAGAGAGTATAAAAGATAAAATCATTAAAGTATGTAATGAAAAATAGAGAAAAAAGGTGATGGTGTCGGAGTGTCATTTTATGCTTTTTTTGCCAATAAAAATGACAACCCGGGACTTCTAATGGAAGTCGCTTCGTGGTGGATTATGGAAAATAGACTAGACCATTTTGAAAAAGCAGTGAAGATAAAAAGGATGATTGAAGATTATTAACATTAGAAAAGCATTGCTTTAGAGTGCGATACTCAAAGTAAAAATGGCAGAAAACGGCTGGAATGGCTACGGCCTGATGGGTACCCATCACTAAGTAAGATGGGTTTATAAGTCTCTATATCTAGCTCAAATCTTTAATAGTTTACTAAAGTATACTAATAATATTATAAGAAACTATTTGATACTATTTTTGAATGATTGAATTAAATAACAAACACTATAACTCATCGGCAGATATCTTTTTCGATATTTTTAATGACCGGTTGAAGCTTTTGATTATTTGGTATCTAAAGAACAACACACTTCGTTTTAAAGAGCTTTTTGAAGTCCTACAGCCTATCACAAAAAAGACGCTTACCATTAAACTAAAAGAGTTGGAAAAATTAAAACTTATAAATAGAGAAGCCTTTGCCGAAGTGCCGCCACGAGTGGAATACTCTTTGAGTGAACATGGCGAAGATTTAAAGCCTGTCATCGATGAAATATTGGTCTGGTCTCAAAAATATGCAAGTGTATTTGGTACAAAAATCAATGAACAAGAGAGTATTAAAGGAGATGGAGATGTTTAACATTTCGAGTATTTATCCCAAACAGGAAGATGGTCATTTTGACTTTGATTATTACTTAAATGTCCACATGCCAAAGTCTATTGAGCTGTTGTCAAAAGCAAAAGGTTTTGTAAAAGTGTCTGTTGAAAAAGGAGTTGATTTGAAAGAGCAAAATATAGAGTCGTCTTATGTGGCAATGTGTCACTACTACTTTGAAACGCTTGAAGATTTCATGTCAGCATTTTTTCCACATGCCGAGCAACTGCAACGCGACATAGTAAATTACACAAATATACAACCGACTATTCAAATAAATGAAGTAAAGATAGAAGTTCCTCGTTCTCTGAATGTATAGACAAGAGAGTTGTTTATTATAAATTAACCTATTTTTTGAATTGTTGTTTCCATATAGCCATAATGTTAGTACGTTTTTTGCATATTCTTTAAAACACAGTTAACCCTTCCGACAGGAGTAGAAGATGCATAACAGTCCGTGGCCTGAGGAAGAAGAGGAGTGGGTCATTTGGAATGGCTCTTACGGCATTGTCGACACCGTGACGATTAAGCGGGTCGAAGTCGCTTCGGAGAACCGGAGTGCCTGGCTGAATGAGCCTTACGACATGGTGGGGCCGTTTGACTTCGACGAGCTCGAGACAAGCGGTCAGATAAGCTATGCTGCCTGTATTGTGATGTCCCGCGAAAGATGGCAGGAAGCGCAGGTGGCGTTGCGCCGGGAGGCCCTCGAAAAACGCCGTAAAGCGCAGGAGCAGATGTTCGAGGACTTTTCGTGGTTCAACGAACGCCGAAGAAGCCGACCGAACAGTTTTCGACAATTCGACGAAAAGCAGCACCGTGAGTCACTGAACCTGCCGCTAGACGGAACGCTGGAGTCGTCCCAGATCAAAGCCGCATTTAGACAGCTCGCCAAAAAGGCGCACCCCGACGTCGGCGGCAACCACGAACATTTTGTGCAGATCACGGAAGCGCGTGACGCTCTACTTGAGTCCATTTCATAACCATGGAACCACTCTGCCGCATTCCATGCGCTTGTAGAGCAGTATCTCCCGCAGAATAAAGAGAAGAGGGCGTTACTTTTAAGGCTTCACTGTAAGCAAACCCAATATTTATTCGGCTAACAGAACACATTGTGTGCTATTGCCCGAATCTTCCAAATAGTCATACTAAGTGTTCAACTATTGGCGATTTTCTTTTAAAACACACATCTTTAATAGACTCTTTTTTAACTGAATTGCAAAAAATGATGCATTTTCTAGTTGTTTCGATGTTTTTTGTTAAATAGCAATACAAAAAATGTGTTCAACTATTGTGCCACTTAAGTAATAGAACTATAGAATGTGCACTAATAAATAGTTAGGCAAAGGTGGTGAAATGAGATTTTTATTGATATGTCTTGTAGTGCTATTCTGCAATGTATCTTTAGCCGACAATATAAAGAGCAAAATAATTAATGTTCAAAATACATACTTTATGTACTTTTCAGGTGACGACTATAAAGAGATATTTAGAGTCCCGAATGAAAGCTTGATATATGGCTACGGTTTACTTTCTAATGACATCGTACTCTTTGCATATCAAGACCCAAAGCAGGCTGCGGCTATAGCCATAATGAATGTAATCAATGCCAAAACAGGAAAAATAATATTTACAAAAGAATTAGGTGGCGCAGGCGAAACATCATTTGACTTCTCAATAATTACAGGCAAAGGTGTGTTTAACAATTCGGAAGGCTTAAATGTTATTCATCTTGCTGACGGCAATGTTTCCATATCCCGTGTTTCTGGAGTAGAAATCAAATTCACATATGCGCCATTCTGGATAGACAGTAAGACTATTGGTTACTTTGTTCATGAAGATGAGAAGCAAGTTTTTAAAACAATAGAGGTACGATAATGCCTAACAACCCAAAGGAGACCAATCAAAAACCCGTGGGCGGCTTTTTGATTGCTCATTTTAAACGTTAGACACAAAAAGGAAAGTATTGAGTATAGTAGGTGTAATCTTATTTTTGTTAATGTTGACAGAACTTCTTGATGCAATTAATGCAAATCATATACCTATGATTTTTATGAATGGACTATTTACATTTTTAACTCTCTTTCTTGTATTCAAAAAATCATCAGACAAGTCAAGAGAATTACATGAAAAAGTAAATCTCAACAAGTTTTTCTACACTTTTGATATAAAAGATATAGATTGGAAAAGCTTGAAGAATGATTTAAAAACTTTTTATGAACCACTTGGATTTTCTAAGATAGTTATTGATAAGGAAAAATCTTGGATGCTAAAAAGTGATGAAGACACGCAAGCATACATTTTAGCTTCTCTAAAAGACAACTTGATAGATCTAGAAGTGTACAATGCACCTGAATTTGAACTAAATGAATAAACACTGTAGTGTAGAGTGTCTAACAAGCACAAGGAGACCAATAGTTTCCCCTGCAGGAAAACTATTGCTCATTTTTAACGTTATGCTAAGGAATTAGATTGAACATCACAAAGTTCGCTGCAGCAATCATTCTCCTTTTTGTTCTACAAGGCTGTGCTTATCGGGTGATTACCGATTATGCGAGCTGTGTGTCACCTGAATTGACATTTGAATTCAAAGAAGATGTCAGACTCTGTATTATCGATGATTCTCTGGCAGAAAGAAAATATTCTTCAATGAACTTTCCAGAAGGTGAATATTATTTGGGAATTGGTAATGGATGTGACAGCCATGGCAATGATGAA
>JBFHIS010000003.1:0-226200 GCA_041596355.1 Sulfurimonadaceae bacterium
CGTCTTCAATGCGCTTAACCCATTAACATTCGTCAGCTTGTTATTACTAAGTACGAAATCCTGCCCAACCGCTGTCAATGCACTCAGCCCGTCAACATTGGTCAACTGGTTGCTGTCAAGATTAAAATATGCTCCGACACTTTGGAGACTGCTTAAACCATTCAGGTTCGTCAGTTGGTTGCTTGAGAGATAAAATTGCTGTCCCACGCGTTTGAGATTACTCAACCCATCCACATTGGTAAACTGGTTATTATTGAGATATAAATACCCCGTAACCTCTTTCAGTGCTTTAAAGTTCTGCAAGTCTGAATCCGTCAACCCTTTGCTTGCACAATATATATCCCCGCTGTAAACCCCCGTATCGGTATTGAACTGACTATCATAAGTGCTTGTTGCTACACCACATTTCTGTGTAAGCACATTTTTCAGATATTCACTGCGATCTATATCAGTAATGCCTTCGATACTCGCACCTTGACTTTCGCCTCTGTCGTTAAAGGCTTTAACGCTAAAGATAAAACTCTTCTCTTCGGCTAGACCTTCTGCTCTATAGGTTGTCGTATTGACATCCAATACTGCTAACTTGACACCATCGATGTAGAGGTTATACCCTCTCTCATTATCTGCATTGTCGCTCCATCTCAGCGTTATACTGTTATGCCCAATATCGATAACTTTCATGTTGGTCGGTCTTGCCGGAATCGTCAAGTCATCCGTCAGAACGATTTCTACGCTGCTCGCTTGACTCTGTCCGGCACTATTTTCCGCTATAAGCTGTAAAGTGTAAGCCTTTTTAACGCTCTCATCGAGAATGGCCGAAGCCGAGACAAAGATGGCACCACTGCTATTAATATCGAAATTAGCAACACCTTCTCCACTCAACGTATATTTACTTACAGGACTGTCGCCGGTAGTCGCCAACTTGACCTGTCCAACCAAAGTACCGGCAGGAGAACTGTCTGGAATATACCCTTTAAAGTTAAAGACTACCGGAATAGTCTCAGCATTGTTCGTCACTGTGATATTTATAAGAACAGAAGCGCTCTCGGCAATCGCATTTGTTGCTATTGCGCGTAATTGGTAATTCTGACGGCTCTCATAATCGACCTCTTTTGCGACTTTAATGGTTCCGTCATTTTCGATCATAAAGGTATCTGCATTCAGGCCTTCAAGACGAATCCTATTAATAGCCGAGCTTCCCGAAGAGAGTATCCTTACCTTTCCTATCACCGCACCTATTTCTTGATTCTCGACAATTGTAATGTCCGTACCCTCCAGGACAGGTTCATCATCAACGACATTAACAATATCGATAGTAAGTTGTGCCGTATCGGAGTCACCCACCGCATTATGTGCTTGTACACTCAATTGGTAGCTTGTTTGCTGTTCATAATCTAACACTTTTGCAACCGTAATATTTCCTGCAGTATCAATAGCAAACATATCATTGCCGTCACCTTCGAGCCAAGCCCTGTCAACTGTCTCAACCTTACTGATGATCTGAACTTTACCGACCAAAGAACCTATAACTTGGTCTTCAGTAATAGAGAACAAGGCATTCTCTATCAGTGGTACAGTATTAATACTTTTTGCAACAGTGATATCCAGGTACACTTTGTTACTGCCTTCACCATCTGTTCCATACGCTCTAATACCTAAATGGTACAGTCCATTTTGTTGTGCATTGAACACAGCATTGGCAGAAATACGTACTTCACCACTGTTGGATAATATAAAGTTTTCAGCACCAAAGCCATCAATTTCATAACGATCCAAAGTGTGCCCACCGAGAGATTCCAGTTTAACAAGACCTACTAATGAGTTGACTTCAGAATCTTCAAATACCGTACTTCTAAAACCTTTTATTATGATCGTATCCGGCATGTCATAAACACGAACATGAATCAAAGAAGCAGAACTTTCACCTGTAGCATTAGAGGCGAACGCTCTTATGTCAAAGGCATTACGCTGCTCATAATCAATTAATGCACCCTCTTTTACACTGATAGTCCCTGCATTTGAAATAGTAAAGTTTTCACTACCATCACCCTCAATACGCATTGAAGTAATTGGTGTCGCACTGCTTATAACAGGTATGGTACCCGGCAGGAGTACTCCTGCCAACGAATTTTCGTCAACATAAGTAATAAGATTCCCTAACAATGGTACTTCGCTGTTGACATGGATACTAAGAACTTTCCTTAAACTTTCACCTTCCTCATTAGTCGCTGTAATGACAAGGGTTAAGGTACCAAACTGGTACTGTGCCAACGACTGGTTTGTCCCTACTTTTACGAGACCGGTATTGTCTACAACGAAGTTTTCGCTACCGCTACCGGTTAAAGTAAACGAAGTGATAGGACTGGCACCCGTACTTTTAATATTGATTTGCCCTACTTCCGTGTCTGCTACAGCATTATAAGCAACATAAAGAGTTGTGTTCTCAAGTTCAGGCGCATCTTGAACATTGTCTACTTTAATACGGACTGTTGTCGGTCTACTCAGTCCAAAGTTGTTAATAGCAACGACATTTAAAAGATATTCCGACTTATTTTCATAGTCTATATCAGTATTCGAAGCGACTGTAATCGTTCCATCTAATGAGGTCTCAAAGGAGCGGTTGTCATCTCCCAATAATGTAATGTGTTCAATCGGTGTCGGAGAAGTGATGACCAGCTGCCCTACCTTAGTACCGGCAGGCGCATTCTCCGAAACACTCATCTGTGCGGCCCGAATAGTTGCTACATCCAACACATCACTGATCCTGATTACAATAGATTCTTGTCGGCTTGTTCCATAACTGTTGGTCGCTGTCACGCTGAGCTCTTTTGCTAAATAGGTCTCATAATCTATGTCAGCACCCGATGCTAACGTAATGGTACCGTTGCTATCAATGTTAAACTCATTTGCCGCCACACCGCTTAAGTTATAACTTGTAATCGGTGACAAATTCTCAGCAAAAATTACTTTAGCCACATAGGCCCCTGCAATGGCATCTTCAGATATCGTACCGCCTTGAAGTTCCACAAATGATGGCGCATCTGTTATGTCATTGAGTAGAATACGTAAGAGGACTGGACGGCTGTCCCCTTGTGAATTAGTTGCCGTTACAAAAAGATCATAGTAGTTTTTCGTTTCATAATCCAACAGCGCACCGTCATTAAGATAAACTTTCCCATCACTCTCTACAGAAAACTTCTCATTTCCTTCGCCCTCAAGCGCATAAGAGACAATTGAACTGTTTCCCTCTGTTACAATCGACATTTCTCCCAAAAGAGATTTTCCTGTGCTGTTTTCATCAACATAGAACCATGTTGATGAAAGGATTGGATTTTGGGCATTTTTCACCTTACCATAAATAAAACGGTATGCATCTTCGGCTATATTTTCACCTTCATGCACCTTCATCACAATCGGTTGTAATACCGTTTTATAATCTTTTATCAACCAGTTTTTATTCGCACTTGGCAGCCAATAGACAATATCATTCCGTCCTAGGGGATCTGTTGAGTTAGGATATAGTTTTTCGATAAGCACTTTGTTCGCAATGTCGTCTAAACGACTGTTCAAAAGAGAACGGTCATAGCTCTCACCTAAAAGATCTATTGAAACCTGGTATGAAAGCTCCGTCAATATATTGATCTTATACTCATTGCTCAAAAGTTGCTCTTTTGAGATAATCGCATGGATCGTACCGTTTAACGGTGTATAACTGTCATCAACTTCCCAGTTGTCATCAACATCAATATCAACACCGCCGGAGAGTTCAATGACAAAGTCACCCGAATAGCTTTGAATCTTCTGCATAAAGGCAGTCTGATCTGCCGTTTCAGCAACATGACCCAAGACAACAACAGGTATCTTCATGATTCCCGCCGTGTCAAGATCATCACCGATACTGGTTATACCTTCGTATAGTACTTCCGCATCTTGTTTTCCGTATTCGGATGCTTTATAAATACGATAGTTACCGCCGCTTATCGGGCCAAGGTTTGCCTGAGTCAGAAAAGATATAACTTTATATTGACAAGGTTTACAGCCACAGCTCTTTGCAGGAATACAAAGTTTTTCTTCAACTTCAGTTATGATAGGCGGTTCATAATAATATGGGTGATAGTAATAAGAATAGGTATAGCCACCGCCACCACCACCGCCGCCACCACCGCCGCCAGAAGAGATTGGGATTGCGACCGGTGGTTCAAGTGGGTCAGGTCTCCAAATGTAAATATCGGCAACATGCCCAAGGTTATATCCATCACGAGAGGAGACAGTGGCCTGTAGATTAGCCCCGGTGCCAGGGGTACTGATAGAGATATTAATGTTGTCTGGGAGCTCATCGTCAGCCACAAACTTGGTATCGCCTGCTGAAACACTAACGGGATAGTGTCCAGGATAAACACCAAACAATGTCAGATCGCCGGAACCTATAGAATAGGAAGTACATGACTTTCCTTGATAGCCCATCAGTCCGCCTGAGAGTGAAAGATCGGCGGCAGGATTCCCCCATGAAAGTGTTGCTGTAAACAAGCCGTTTGCACCAGTTCCTGAGCGATTGTTAGGTGAAGTTTGACATGAGGAAAGAGTTGTGTTGAAGAACTGTTCATACTCATTTGCTAACTGCTCACTGACACTCCCGGACACTGATACTGAATAGATAGGCGTATTGATGCTGGCACTTACCCCAGCAAAGGCATCGACAGAGATACCAACATTCCCGATAGCCCGTCCAATACATTCTCCACATTTTGCACTCAATTCGACATAAGGTGTTGCTGCTACACCAACATTTGCACCCACCCGTGCAGACCTTCCTATTGGTATCCAATACCCTCCTAGTGAAAAGGTTACTGTTGTTGGAACAGAGACTTTTACTGACCCTTCATTAGCTATTGAACCGCTCTTTGAAAAACCACCAGAAGAAGTTGAATGCGTTGATGACCCCGTAGCCTCATTATAGTTATAGCCCATACTCAAACCAGCTGAAACACCTGCAGATGCAGTAGCAGCTGCATCATTTGCACCTGTAAAGCTTGCACTTACCTGTCCTCTAGCTTCCGCTTTTAATCGAGGAAAAACAACAATTCCCGTTGTACCGACAGGTATACGAGGCAAAGGAATTGATCTATAAAACAGTCTCTTTGAGTTACTTCCACTTTCTAAAAAACTTGCTTGAACATGTCCACTAAGAGCCCCTGAAGAACCTACGGCTAAACTCTCTAAAGTAAAGTTTGAAATACTTGCAGCAAAGGTAGCAGATAAGGTGGCCGATGCGCTTGCACTTGCAGAGAAGCCCCCTCCACTTAGATCAACTGTTCCACTAACTGAGGCTCTACTTACCACTTTTAAAGCTGATGTTTCCAAAGTATATTGCTCTTTTGAAGACTGAAAAAACAACGTACCTTCTTCAATGACTTCAGTTAAAGGAACTTCATATGAGACAATTTTAAGCTTACTTGAGTTCAAAAATTCTATACTTTCAATTTTACGTAAAAAACTAAAATCAGGATGAGAGTAATTTATATAGTCACCCTCAGATAGAGATTGATAATAATCAACAATCGAGGCGTTTGTATCATCAATAGTAATAGTCATTTCAGCAGAAGCAGCTGTTTTATTTAAATCATCCCAAGTGTGAGAGATTGAAATTGCATTTGTAATATCATATAAATTATCAACCATTTTTAACTCAAGGTATTCAAAGATAGGAGTTACTTCATGAGACTGATTAAGACCAACTGTACACTCACTCATATCTGCCGAAATTTCGTCACAGCCTAACCAAGTCCTGATTTTACTGTTTACCTTTGGCGTTGCCGTGATCGTTATGTTTTCATCACTTTGAGCATAGAAGTCATACATATAGTTATCTGAGACATTCCGGTCAGAGTCATAATCGATATTACCTCGACTCGCAACATATGAACCTTCACCAAAGGGGTTAACCTGTATATAGACTTGTGAATTTGGCAAAAAAGGAATTTGCATGGCAGTTATATTTTCATCTATAGCAATCTCCTCTAACGCGCCACCTGTGTTCTTCTCCGTGTCTGAACTACACCCTGTTGACAACAAAGAAAGACTCAGAACAAACATCAATACAATAATATTAAATAACTTCATATAACTTCCTAGCATAAATTTACGGGATTATATCAAAAAAAAATATAATTTAACATTGTACTGATGATGGTTATAAGCAGGTTTGTATAATTACTATGTAACACCATTAAAACTTGCTATTGAAGGAGAGAGTTCTGATTAATATTGTGCTTCAAAAGCACAACATGTTTAAGATACTTAATTAAGTCAAGAAAAAAATTTGAGCACTATCTAGAAGATTGAAACAACCATCTGTGTAATGACGAAACCGCCGACAACAAGCCATAAGAACATGCTCCCTGCCGTATAGATCGGTGCCAGGCCAAGCCCTTTGAACTTCGCAAAACGTGTTCCCATACCGAGTGCCGTCATCGCCATCGTCAATAAAAATGTATCGGCAATGTTCAAGTTGCTGATAAGCATCTTGATCATCTCCGCAGTCTCTGCCGGTGCGCTCAATGTATAGTTGTGGATCAATGAATTGACACCTGCCATACCGACAAAATAGACCGCGAACCAAGGGATGACCAGCTTGGGCTTACTGCCTTCACCACCTGATTTCTTCGCCATATAACTCAAAATCAGTCCCAGTACGATCAACATCGGTGCGATCATAATAACACGTGTCATCTTGACAATAACCGCCGTGTTAGCCATATCTTCAGGCGCACCCGGCACAGAGGCAGGAACCGCTACGACCTGAGCAACTTCATGAATAGTACCGCCGACATAAATACCGAACGTCTTAGGATCCATATGTAAAAAGCCCGTTGCCGGTTCGATGATCGTCGAGTAGAGTACCGGATACAAGAACATCGAGATCGTTCCAAAAAGGACCACCATCGATACCGCGACCGCTGTTTTGTGCTCTTCGGCCTTAAGTACCGGTTCTGTCGCCAATACCGCTGCTGCGCCACAGACAGAAGCACCGGATGCTGTCAAGATCGACGTATCTCTGTCCATCTTAAACATCTTCGTACCCAACCAGATACCGATCAGCATCGTTGACGAAAGGACGAGCAGAGAGACCATAAAGCCCTGCATTCCGACTTCGCCGATCTGCTGGAAAGTAATACGAAATCCGTAAAAGACGATCGCAAAACGGAGTATCTTTTTCCCCGAAAAGACAATACCCGTCTCCCAGGCCGGCGGAAAATGGTTGTGCAGTGTGTTGGCGTAGAAAATACCGATAACGATACCGACGACAAGTGGTGAAATACCAAGCTTTGCAACCGGTGCCAATTCAGCTATATACGTTGCTGCCGCTGCAACAAGTGCTACGAAGATGATCCCGTTGATCGTCCCGCCGCGTTTCTCTTTTGAAAATGCCACATCTACCCTTTTTGCATCACAGGCATATCTGCAATGCTATTTTGATTATGACATTATAAGATATTTCCATTCGATCTATGAAATCAAATATTTATTGTAAAACGTTCACTTTTCCTGATCATCTTCTTCCGTCTCTTTTATCGTTACCGCATCATCAAGGGCACCATTATTGACCATTTTTTGGTACTCTGCACTCGTTGTGAGCATCAGACGCAGGTTGGCCGGGTTGGATGCATACATAGAGGCTGTCTCTTCGTTGATCTTGCCTTGTAGAACCAGATTAAAGAGTGATATGTCAAATGGCATTGACCCAAAACTGTTTTGATCGTGTAACATCGCATCCAGAAGCTCCGTATCACGGGAGTTGGAGATAAGATAGGTTGTCCTTGGACTTTTAAACATCAATTCAACAGCCGGTATCATCTCCTCATCAAGGTCGCGCAGCATCCGCTGTGAGATGACCACTTCAAGATTCGACGCCAGATCCATGCGGACACGCTCCTGCTCCTCTTTTGGAAAGATCGCCAACAGTCTGTCAATGGTCTCTCTGGCATCAAGCGTATGCAGGGTCGTAAAGACCAGATGACCGGTATTTACCGCCTGCAAGACATTTCTTGCCGTCTCCAGATCACGCATCTCACCGACAATGATAATGTCCGGGTCTTCTCGCATCGACGAGCGAAGTGCCGTACTGAAATCAACGGCATGCTGCCCTATACCACGCTGCTCTATAACACATTTGTTATCGTCATAGACATACTCGATCGGATCTTCAATGGTGATGATATGGCGGTGGCTTGTCTTGTTAATGTCCTCTATAATTGAGGCGAGGGTTGTCGACTTACCGCTTCCCGTCGTACCTGTCACCAGAACCAATCCGCGCTGCAGTTGTGATATCTTGGATAATGACGAAGGAAGGTTCAACTGCTCGAATGAGCGTATCTGATGCGGAATTGCTCTAAAAACGATAGAGATCCCTTTTAACTGGTAATAGAGGTTGACGCGAAAACGGTGTTTTTTATCCAGGAGATAGATAGTATCGTACGAGTACTGTATTTTAAACGTTTCGATATTCTTGCCCATAATCTGCCTGACGATCGTCTCGACATGTCTGTGCTCGAGCGGTTGGATAGAGAGAGGCATCATCGTCCCTTTTATGCGTGCACGAATGACACTGTCACTTTTTATGTGCAGATCCGTCCCCTCTTTGTCAACCAATTTTTTTAAAAAAGTATTTAATATCTCTGCTGCATTGTCACCATTAATCTGCATCTGAAACCTTTTGATATTTTCTATAGACAATTAAGCGATGCCTGATAATCGATTATAACGAAAAAGTATTGGCTAAAAAGGTAAAAAGGAGGCGTGGATCTAAAAATTAAGATACCTGGAGAAGAAAGGACCGGGCCCATCGGCCCGGAAAAAAGTTAACCTACAAAAACGTTAGGTACGATCAATGGATATTTTTTCATCTTACGATAGATGTGTTTACGCACAACAGCACGCAGATCGTTCTCCATCGCTTTGGCATTTTCGATCAGACCCGGTTTCAGGTTGACCAAAAAGTGCTCAAGAATATCTTCCATCTCTGCTGCAAACGCTTTGTCTTGTTTGTCCGGAACGATACCGAAACTTGTGACACGTGGTTTTGCAATCAACTTCTGGTCACTTAGAGAGACTTGCGCAATGATCATGACCATTCCGTCCGTCGCCATCTTTTGACGGTCTACAACGACATCATCGGCGATCATATGGTTGTTTTGATTGTCAATATAGGTCTTGCCGGATTTAACCGACTTGGCTTTACGCATGTATTTAGGTGTCACTTCGATCGTATCACCGTCACCCATCAACAGGATATTGCGTTCAGGAATACCACACTGCATCGCTGTCTCTTTATGGCGCATAACGTGGTTGTACTCACCGTGGATCGGCATAAAGAACTTTGGCTGGACCAGACGCAACAGAAGTTTCTGCTCTTCGATACTGGCGTGACCCGACACGTGCAGGTCACGGTCACGTGCAATACGTGCACCCGCTTTTTCCAGGTGGTTCATCATTTGAGAGATACCGCCTTCATTACCCGGAATTGCACGAGATGAAAGGATAACAAGGTCTGTCGGCTTGATCTTGATGTGACGGTGCTCACCGATAGCTGTTCTGAAAAGTGCCGAGTTCTGCTCACCTTGTGAGCCCGTCGTAATGATCAGAACCTCTTTGTCGTTCATACGGCCGACATCATCCGCGTCAACAAAGATGTTTTTCGGGAAGTCCACATATTTATACTGCATAGCGACTTCGAGGTTACGCTCCATTGAACGACCGATAACACATACCTTACGGCCATACTTGATCCCGTAGGCGATAGCCTGCTGAAGACGGTGGATGTTTGAGCTGAACGTTGACAGGATGATTCGTCCCTCCGCTTTGGCAAACACACGGTCCAGCGCCGGTGCGACAGAGAGCTCACTCGGCGTGATCTCTTTGTTGTACGAATTTGTCGAATCTGACATCAACAACAGGACACCTTTTTCACCATAGTGTGCATAACGGTGCAGGTCAGTCGTGTAACCGTCAATCGGTGTATGATCGATCTTAAAGTCACCCGTATGGATAACCGTACCGGCCTCAGTCGTAATCGCAACGGAAGATGAATCGATGATAGAGTGTGTAATATGCATCCACTCGATCTCAAAGTCGTTACCGATTTTGTAGACCTTTCGCTTCTCGATCGGATTGAAGTAACGGCGCGCATCGGTCAATTTGTGCTCGTCAAATTTGTTACCGATCATGGCCAATGGAAGTGCCGTTCCGTAAACAGGGAACTGCAGGTTCTCTTTGAAAAGGTATGGCATTGCGCCGATATGATCTTCGTGAGCGTGGGTGATTATAATACCGACGATCTTGTTCTTGATCTCTCTAATATACGTGAAATCCGGTACGAGGATATCTACACCGTGCATGGTCTCATCCGGGAAGCTCATACCTACATCGATAAGGATCGCTTCATTATCTGTCTCGATCACCATCATGTTTCCGCCGATCTCACCGAGACCGCCCAGTGGTGTTACACGGACCTTGCCTTTTGACTGAAGATCCAGCTTGTTGTGCGGGTTAAGACGTTCAACCTGAACTTCCTGGTTACGTAGAGCACAGTCAAGAAGTGACTGTTCAACCGGTGCAGGCCCGTTACGGCGACGACGGTTTTTATTGGCACCGCCGCCTTGTCTGTTTTGATTATTGCGGTTATCACCCTGACGGTTTTGTCCACCGCCGCGGTTATCTTTGTTCCGGTTTTGGTTGTTTCTGTTGCGGTTTTGATTGTTATTCGGTTGACGGTTACCGTCTACATTGCGCTCTTGCGGCTGACGGTTACCGTTTACGTCACTGTTTTCCTGCGGTTGACGATTACCGTCGACTTCACGATTTTCGCGAGGTTTACGGTTACCGGTACGGTTTTGGTTGCGGGGACGACGAGGACGGTTTTGTTGACCCTCGCCCTCTTTTTTCGGTGCAGGAGCCGGTCTATTTTCTGTATTTGTGTTGTTATCTTGTGTATCTGACATACATCTTTCCTTTGTGTACGTCTGTTAAAAGCTCTAATATGGAAGCAGTATAGCTTGAAAAACAGACGCTAAATATTTTCTAGTAATCTATATAATTGGTGATAGTCTGTTGTCGCGACTTGATGGGGTCGAATCGATGGAGTAAGCTCCAGCTGCTCAAAAGCAGCTTTTACCGTCTCCTTTTCATAACGTGAAGAGAGATTTTTTTGAAGTGTCTTTCGAGGCTGTGTGAAAGCCGCTCTGAGCATCAGCTCAAACCCTTCATCATTTCGGCTTGCTCTTTTATTAATGAGCAGAACAGCCGAATCGACCTTTGGTGCAGGGTCAAACGCTTCCGGCGGGACATGAACCACAATAGAGGCTTCACCCACTGTCTGCGCTATAACGCTTAATGCACCAAAGTTTTTATCTCCGGGAGCAGCAGAGAACTTCTCTGCCACCTCACGCTGAATCATGACCAGTAGATAACCGCAATTTGGATCTGCAAGGGCCTTGAGGATGATGTTTGTGGCTATGTAATAGGGCAAATTCGCCACTAAAACATAGGGTTCATCCAAAAGCTCACTCTGCCACGCCTCTAACACATCACCACATCTAAGGGTGAGCTGGCTGGTTTTGATCTCTTCTTTAAACTCACGGTTTAAGTACTGACACAAATCGGTATCGACCTCAAAAGCGACAACACTTCTGACATCCACTAAAAACTTAGTTAAATCACCTAAGCCAGGCCCAATTTCTGCGATAATGCTATCGCTTTTGGGCATCGCTTCGACGATTTTATAGAGAACACTTCTGTCTTTTAAAAAGTTCTGGCCAAATTTCTTTTTGGCAACATGTTCATTACTCATCGGGTCATTATACTAAAGTTGTGCTTATAGTAAACTGATTAAAATTACACGATAGTTCTGCTCGCGCTCTCAAGGGGTTAAAACAACGGTTAAGAGTACCCATTAAACAAGTAACCAGCACAACGAGAAGCTCTTCTGCAGTGAGATGGCTCTTAACATTGCATTAATACCTTTATGCCATCATATCACTGCGCATTGAATACAGGGTAACGACCTTAATGAACGAAAGAGGGAAGATGTCACGTCTATTACTGCTCGAAGATGATGTCAATCTTGCTGAAACCCTCATCGAGCTCCTACAGCTGGAGGGCTTTGACGTGCGCTGGGTCAGCGATGGCGAACAGGCACTGGATGCGACCTTTATGCACGCATATGACCTTCTTCTTCTCGACGTGAACGTCCCCTTTGTCAATGGCTTTGAGCTTCTAAGCGAACTGCGTGAAAGCGGCGATGATACACCCGCTATCTTTATCACGGCCATGAGTGATATCGCTTCACTCTCGCAAGGCTTTGCCTCCGGCGCTGATGATTACATCAAAAAACCTTTTGATTTTGACGAACTTGTTGTACGTATCCATTCACTCATACGCAAACGTCTCAAGATAAAAGAGAATGTCATCACCATTGAGTCATTTACGTTTCACATCGACACCAATGAACTCTACCGCGACAAAAGTTTTATAGCGCTCTCGCCCATCGAACGCAAGCTCGTTACACTTCTGTTCAAACAGATGAACACGACTATCACAAAAGAGAATATCCTGATGGAGCTCTCCGAAGGTGATGAGGCGAGTGAAGGTGCTCTACGCGTCCATATCAACAAATTACGAAAACACGGTCTGCCGATTCAGACCGTGAAAGGGACAGGGTACCGTCTTGCTTCATCATGAACGACGATCATTCTGGAAATTTTTTCTGGCCTACTTCAGCAGTGTCGCCCTGCTCATTTTGGTCGCCGGTCATTTCTATTATGAGCAGCAGTATGAACAACGTATCAAAGATGAACATTTTGCCATTATCAGTTATGCACGGCAACTGAAGATGCAGGAACCTCTCTCTGCTGACGATATCACCCATACTATTGTCCGAAAACAGATCAAAAATTTTTCCATGAACACGCTCTCAGTCACCGACAACTATTTTGAAAAGTTCATACCTGCCAATAAAGAACATACCCACTACATCCTGATCAAGAAAGATCGTGCCCCTTTCGACCGGCATATCGAGGAGCTGCGGATTCAGATCATCTCTATACAGGCCTTCCTGCTCATCCTGTTCGGCCTGATCAGTCTCTTCTTGACCAACAATGCACTGCGTCCGATGCGAGAAGCTATTGATAAACTCGACAAGTTCACCAAAGACCTTATTCACGACCTCAACACGCCGCTTACGACAATCAAACTTAACCTCAAATTATTAAACAAAGAACCGCTGTTGACTGACAACAAAGCACTGAAACGGATTGAAAAGAGCAGTTATGAGATCTCAGAACTTCATGAAAACCTCAAGGTCCTTCTTGAAGAGGATACTTTCCAGCTGGAAGATGTCAACCTCTGCCTGATCGTAGATGAGATGGTGCACAACTACGAGGCGATCTATACAAACCTCCGTTTCACCATAAGCTGTAGTCCGTTTCAAAGCCGTCTTAATGAAAATGCTTTTAAACAGATACTGCACAACCTGCTTTTAAATGCCTGCAAATACAACTCGACGCACGGCACCGTCAATGTCTATAACAAGGGGAAAACGCTCTGCATTAAAGACAGCGGTATCGGCATTGAAAGGCCTGAGCGTATCTTTGAGCGTAACTACTCTGAACAGAGCAGCAGCGGTATCGGTCTGGACATTGTCAAACGGCTTTGCGATGCGATGCACATCAAAATAGTTGTGACCTCATCTGCCGACGGAACAACCGTCTCGCTTACCTTCAATTAACAATAGACCTCTTTTCTACACGCCTAAATAAGATTATAGGCCAGCGTGACCGTAAATTTATGAGGGAAGTCATATAGTGTACTGTCTACCTCTATAGGAAAACTTTTGACAATGGCCTTGATAGCGGACTTCTTAAACGCTTTTTTTCCCGAGATCACCGTAATATTATCGACATTGCCGTTTGAACATATTTCGAAGCTGATCTCAACATCACCTTCTATACCTCTTCTTCTGGCACTGTTGGGATAGGTTTTGTTTTTGTTTATTTCTTTGGTCAAAGTTGCCATAAACATATCTCGTTTAGCCTGCATCAATTCGCTGTCGAACGCTTTTTGAACGTTTGCTACTGCAGCTTTGTCTGAAGGAGGCGTTGGCGTTTCCAGGGTCTCGGTCTGATCTTCTTCACTCTCGGCAAGCTCTTCCATTTCAACCGGCTCTTCTACGACCTCAGACACCTCCTCTTGAGCAACCTCTTCAATGACCTTCTCTGCAGGTTCCTTTGTGAGCTCTTTTGGCTGCACCACTTTTTTAACCTTTTTTTCGACCCGCTTCACCGTTTTTTTCTTTTCGACCTTTTTTTCGACCTTCTTCTCAATTTTTTTCTGCGCTTTCGGGGCCGGTGTTTGAACCGGCGCTTCCTGGCTTATCACTGAAAAACAGACTCTGGCAGCACGGGTATCCAAACTTTTTTTATCACTATAGTTATCATCGCTGGAGGCATAGATTATAAAACCTGCTGCACAGAGATAGAGCGTCAATGTGATCAAGAATGAGTGGGTGTGTCTATTCATAACGTCCTCTTAGAAATTGATAAAGCACCGGCAGGTAGAAGAGATTAAGCAGCGTTCCCCAAAAGAGACCAAAGCCGATCGCTACCGCAAGGGGTTGAAAGGTCACCGCCTGCTGCGTTGCGAAAAAGATGAGAGAGGAGAGACCGAGGATCGTTGTGATCGATGTCAGCATGATCGGTCTCAGCCGCTTAGCCGCCAGGGCATAGATATCTTCTTTTGTTTTTGTCATTTTAAGTGTGGCCATCATAATGATCCCGTCATTCACAATAACACCGGCAAGGCCCAATGCACCGATCAGTGAGGGGAGCGATATGTGGAGTCCCATCACAAAGTGACCCGCATAGACACCGAGCAGCGAAAAGGGTATGACCGACATCACGATCAAGGTCTCTCTGATAGAGTTGAAGAGGTAAAGTATGGCGATAAAGATCAGGACCAACGCGAGAAGAGCCGCAAGGACCATCTCGATTTCAAGCGTATTCTTCTGCTCTCGTTCCCCTTTGAACTTCAGTTTTATCCCTTCCGTTTTCAACTTGCTGAATGTCGGTTCTGCCTGTTCCAAAACTTCGCCTGCTGTTGTCTTTGACGGGTCGATATTGGCATAGAAATAGAAGGTCGTTTCACCGTCGTCTTTGACCAGTCTCTCCAATGATTCTATCGTCTGGAACTCACACACCTCTTTGAGTACGACCATGATATTGTTTTTTAGCGGAATTTCAAGGTTTTTAAAACTGTTGAGATCATCCTGGTAATTGACTGATTTGACCTTGACATCGATAAGCTCTCTGTCGTCAAATATCGTCCCTATTTTCATTGAGAGAAAGAGCTTTGAGATGTAAGCGCCGACATACTCCTCGGTAATACCAAGCGATTCGCCGTAACTGTTGATCTTCAGCTTGATCTCTTTTGGCCCCAGCTTGATGGTGTTTCCATAATATTTAATACCGTCGAGTCCGGCAAAGACGTTTTCGATCTCTCGGATAGCGCACATCGCTTTTTTATAGTCATCACTGACGACACCGACCATAATATCGGCTTTTGTGTTTTTCATTCCCGTCTCAAGAACCATTAAATTAAGTAAATTAAACTGCTCTTTATACCCTTTCTCTTTCAGCCATTGCCGTAAATCTGCCGAGATCTTTTGCGATGAAACCGTTCTGGTCTTCTCTCCACCATCCTCATACGGACTCAAAAAAGGCGAAATATATGCCTCGAAAATATTGGAAGCTTTCTTATCCTCCAGTTCAATCGAGATGTAACCCACAGCCGGGGAGAGCTCAGGACCGCCGGTAGCACTTCTTCGATAACCTGCTGTCGAACTGACATTCTTGACAAAGAACCGCTCTTTTTCATTGAGTATGCCTCTCTCAATTGTCTGAACGACTGCCAATGACTCTTCAAGTGTTGTCGTGGGGATTGCTTTGAAGGTAATATTGAGGTTAGGGGAATCAAATTTTTCAAACATGTGAAACTTCGACTCTTTAATACTCGCATAGATCAATACCGGGACAATGATAAAAAAGAGCAGAAGAAAACTTTTTTGATGTTTGATCAGAATTCTCAAAATTTTCGAATAGAGACTGTTTATCTTCTGCCATGACAAGGTTCTGGAGTTTTTGTTCAATGTGTGCGACGCATGAATCGGTAAAAAGATAAACGACTCGAAAAGCGAGGCAAGGATCAGGGCACTGAACGCAATAGGAATAAGCCGTATGATCTCACCCAGCGTCCCGCTGATCATCAACAGGGGAATGAAGGAGAAGAGCGTTGTAAGCGAGGCTATCGTCACCGGTTTAGCCATCTCTTTCGTCCCCAGGAATGCCGCCTCTTTCGGTGAATACCCTTTTTCTATATATTGCTGTATGTTCTCGCTCACGACGATGGCATCATCAACAATAAGACCCAGCGCGATCAGCACCCCGATAAGGGAGTTCACGTTGATGCTGTAACCGGTAAAATAGAAATAGATCGCACCCATGACAAAGGATGTCGGTATCCCGAGGGCGATGATAAAAGCGATACGGACATTGATAAGTATCACCGTCAATAGTGAGATCACGATGATCCCCAGCAGAATATTCGAGATGATAATGTTGAGACTGTCTTTGATGATGGGCGACTGATCGACACGGATATTATATTGGATATCATCGCTGTTGAGGCTGGAGATAAGTTCTTTAATCTCATCGGCTATCGTGATCGCATCGCCATTTGGATTTTGGGATATTGCAAGCGTTATGGAGTTGTTGGCGTTCATGCTTGCAAGCGTCGATGAATCTTCATACCGCTTGTTGACCTTGGCTATATTGGTTAAACGCACCTGCTGATCGTTGATATTGAGTATCGTCTCTTCAAGCTCATTCGATACTTTTTTACCGTTGTAGGTCGATATGTAATATTTCTCTTTTTCATTATCTATTTGACCGAGAGGAAAGATGTTAGAGAGTCCCGACAGGGTCTTTAAAACTTCGCTCAGCGACAGGTTGTAGGCATGGACCTTGTTCTCGTCTATCAGTATCTCATAGAACTGCTCTGAATCACCGAATATCGTCACATCAGAGACATCTTTGATCGAGAGCAGTTTGCGTTTAAGTTCTTGGGCATGTGCGATCAAAAAACCTCTTGGAACCTTTGATGAGAGTATGGAGACCTGCATGATCGATCTGGCATGACCGACCCCTCTGATAACCGGTTCATCCATGTCGCTTGGCAGGTTCACGCTGATAAGAGCGATCGCATCTTTGACATCATCGGTTATCTTGTTTTTGTCTTCTCTTTTGTCCAGTTCCAATGTTATTGAAAACTTACCGGGCGATATGACCGAACTGATGGCATCGATGCCGTCAATGTTATGACATTTGTCCTCTATCTCCTGTACCGCAATCTTATTGAGAAGGTCGGCAGAAGCCCCTGTGTAAGAGCCTCTCACAGTGATAGAATCCGGTTCTATCGTAGGTGATATCTCTTTAGGTATCTGCGTATAGGCATAACCGCCGAGGGCCAGAAGTAAAAAGAAAAGCGTATAGTTGATCTTATAGTTTTCAATAAAAAACTTTAGTATTCTGTCAAACATCAGATATGGGCACCGTTACCCTCTCGCTGTGTGATAATACCGATATTGTTGTAGTTTTTCTGCTTCAAGGTATCGACCAGGACGACGAAGAGATCAAACCTTGCCTCTTTGTCGCAATTGATATTTATCGGTGTTTTAATGTCATATTTTGCGATGCGCGGGCCTATCTCTTTCAGCCCTATCGGAGTCTCGTCGAAAAACATCTCCCCACTCTCTTTGATCGTAATCGTAACACTCGGGAGATCCTGTTTGACAGCACTTTTGGCACTCGGCAGTTCTACCGGGATAATCCCTTTGGCCACGAATGTGGCCGTTGTAAGAACAATAACAAGCAGTACGAGCATGATGTCGATGAACGGAACGACATTGATCGATTCAAATCGTTTAATAGTCACCGTTTTCCTTTTGAATGATCTCCCACTTCGCGATCAGGACATCCATCTTTCTCACTATATGCGTGTGAAAGAATATGGCCGGAATGGCGACTGCCAGTCCCATGGCCGTTGCTTTAAGCGCAAGTGCAAGGGAAGTCATTATCGATTTTGCATCCAGATCACCGCTCTGACCCATGACATAAAAGGTGATTATGATCCCGAATACCGTTCCGAGCAACCCGATATAAGGTGCATTCGAACCGAATGAAGAGATAATGCTTGTGTTATTGCTCAGGTCAAGCTCAAGGGCCTCTTTGAGTCTGTAGGCGGTCAGATCGATCTTACGGTAATACATAAGCCGCTCTATCCAGAACCATACCGTCATAAAGCTCATAAAACCCAGTATCCCGATAACCCCGTAATCGAGCGCATCTTGTAATAATTCTATATTCATTATGGTAATCCTATAATTTTTATTTAGTTCAAAAAACTCAATTATATTTTATAATCAGAGTGTTAGTTTTGTGTTAATTTAGTGGTTTTTATCTGCTATGGAGGGAAGAAGAGCGCATTTTAGGCTTTTACCGTACAGAGTTTTCTACTCTTATCCGGTTTAATAAAGCTGCGCTATTTCAGATCCGGCTGCTCTTATGAGCCGGTTTCATTTTTTCTATCCATTCACCTGCTTCTGATAGGCATAAGAGTCCGCGCCCAAAATGGCGGCACCGTAGGAAGTCGTGACCTGCGGATGCTCCGGAATAAATATTTTTTTACCCAACTCATTCTCTATCGCATTGACAAGTCCCTCGTTCAAGGCAGGCCCTCCGTCAAAATAGATCCCCTCTTTCACGCCGACTCTTTTGACAAGTTTGATAACTCTTTTGGCGATAGAGTAGTGAACCCCGCTGACAATATCCTCTACGCTGTGGCTGTTTCCCAGAAGTCCTATGATCTCGGACTCTGCAAAGACGGCACAGGTACTGTTGATCGAAAGAGGCGTGCCTGTAGAATTGAAATGTCTCTCGCCCAGCTCCTCAACGCCTATTTCAAGATTCATGGCACATGCATCCAAGAATTTTCCGGTTCCGGCGGCACACCGGTCGTTCATGGCAAAGTTGACGACATTGCCCTGATCATCCAACGAGATCGCTTTACTGTCCTGTCCGCCGATATTGATGATCGTCTTAATCTCGCCGTACTCTTTCGCCGCTGCAACAGCCCCGATAGCGTTCGCCGTTATCTCGCTGATGTTCTCATCGGCCTCTTTAAAGAGTTTTCGCCCATAACCCGTTGCAACGGTGTAGACGATCTCCTCTTTAGTGATATTGAGATCGTTGAGCAGATCATCAAGGGTCTGGTGCGCGTATTGGTAGAACATACTGCCGCTGCCGCTGATGCGCTGTCCGACCAGCTCTCTGTTCTCATCTATGATGGTTATTTTAATAGCCGTAGAGCCGATATCGATACCTGCAAAATAGTTCATGATCTCTTCCTGTTCTTTATTTTCAGTGACTCCACAAAGGCTTCCACGCGGGTGCTGAGCTGCCCGTGCTGCGAAGGGCTGTAGTCACTCTCTATGTACAAGATGGGAATCCCCGCCTTCTCCATCGCCTCCAACACACTTCTCTGTTCAAGTTCATAGACCGTACAGCCCGCAAAAGCCTGATAGATGACACCGTCGGCACTGTGCGACCGCACCAGCTCGATAATACGCCGTATGCGGTCATCGTTTTTGGTGAAGACCGGGCAGGTACAGGCTTTAAGATATTTGTCTGCAAGCGAATCGATCATGTCGTTCACAAACCATTCATCGACAGCGACCCGGTCGTTAAACATCCTGTTGGAACTGCAGGTCTCATCGGCGACAATGATCGCATCCGACTCCTCGATGATAAGCGGGATCTTATAGTTTGGAAAGACCGGCGGCGAACCGGTATAGACGACCCTCGGGCTCACTTTTCCGGCCACATGCACCTTCTCTTTCGCTCTCTGTTCAAGCTCTTCGACAAGGTGTTCGGTCGCCTCGATCCAACTGTCGATTTTGTCGAAGAAAAAAGCATTTGTGACCAGGAACATGTCGTTACCCAGGATCGGTACACTCTTCAGTTTTCTCAGGTCGCTGAGCCTGTGGTAGAGCGACTGGGCATAGCCTATTTTTGAGATGGCGGCTTTCAGCTTCTTCTTGCTCAGTTTTTTTCCCATTTTAAAGGAGAGGTCTGCACTGAACTCGCGGATACTTCTTCTAAAGAACTCCCGGCTCACCTCACTCTCTTTTGTCCGCGGAAAATTGACATCCACCACATCGTAACCGAACCCCTCTATCGTGCTGCCCGCTTTTGTCTTCTGGTCGCAGGTGGTCGGTGAGTAGATCATGTCGGGTTTGTCGGTGATGTTTTTTGACGCCAGATGGCCCACACTCGCCTTGACCAGCGGGCATGATTTCTGCGGCAGCAGGTCACTGCCGATCTCATCGTCCGTATAAAAACCGTTGCAGAGCCGTATCGGCACCCCGTCAAGCGCGTAAATGATCTCTGAAGGGATCTGTATACACATCGTCCCCACTTTGACTCTGTCTTTGTGCAAAGCTTTTTGATGGCAGTAGACCTCTTCAAAGAGATTGTAAAAATATTCCATACTTTGGGGAGGTGTTTTAAATCCCTCTCGCAGAGCATTTAAAACCGTTATCGCCTCCATCGCCTTATGTCTGTTCTGTCTCTCATTCGGACTCTCTATCTCACGTTTGATCAGGTTACTCATGGTGGTCTCCTTTCGGTTTTTCAATTCCCATTCTCTTTTCAAATCCCTCTTTGGTTGAAGAGAAAGCCTTGAGGTTCAAGATGTCAAAATGGAGAGCATCATCCTCGGGACAAGCCGCTACACATTTCAGACACAAAATACAGTCATCTCTGAGTATGTTTGTACTGGTCACATCGTCGGCGATATCTTTGATCTGCATGTCGCAGACACTGTAGCAGTCCCCGCACCGTGTACATTTGCTGCCATCTTTTTTCAACTGTACAAATGAGACTTTGGAAAATATATAGTGCATTGCGCTCATCGGACAGAAAAAACAGAAAAAGCGTTTTTTTACAAAACTGCCGACCAGAAACAGCCCGGCGAAAATCATCCCTATGGCGGTCAGGACCATCGCAGTTATACTCGAAAAGTCTATCGCCCACTGTGAGAAATCACCGCTGAACATCGGGCTGATAATACGGGCAGGACACATCTTGCAAAATGCTGCAGACCACTCTGAACCCAATGCGCCCATTCCCATGAACAGAGGGACCAACAGCACTATCGCTAAAAATATATACTTGACCTTGGAGAGTTTTTCAAATTGGTTTTGGGTGTAAGTCGAGTAACGTATACCCATGCTTTTTCTGAGCCCGGTCAGCCAATCCTGAAAGGTACCGATCGGACAGGCATAGCCGCACCACGCCTTGTTTAAAAAGATAAACCAGAACAGAAATGTCAAAAGCCCGACGACAAAACCGATGCCGGCACCGCCAAGCAGTATCTGCGTCGGCATAGCAAGCTGATGCTGCAGCGGGATCATATAACAGGCCCCTGCACTCTGTTCGTTATAAGGACAGGCGAATATGGGAAGTTTTGAGCCCAGTTCGATGGCAAAATACCCGCCGTAAACAAAGAGTACAAACGTACCAAGCTGTATCCAAAACCGAAACCGGGCAAGGTTCATACCGTTAATAAAGTGTTTGATCTTACTCTTCATATCGCAACTCTTTAAACACTCTTGTACGGTTCTTTCTGAACTGGTAGATCATAAATCCGGAGAAAAGAAGGGTTAACGTAATCAGTAAAAGGGCATAACCGCTGGAGCTGTAATCGCTACTGTTCGGATAGAAGGAGAGGGGATAACTCAAAATATATTTCTCGCTCTCGTCCGGCATGTGAACCAGCGTTATCAGCATCTCCTCTTTATGCCGTTTGTCAAATTCGCGCCATGGAGGAAAATAGTCTCTTATGATATGAAACTTCGCGATACCCTTTTCATCTGTTGTGATCGTTTTACGCCAGCCGCTTCCCATATTCAGTGACAGCTTGGCACCGGCAAGCGGTCTGTTGTCAAACAGCGCTTGAAAGGCAAGCTCGTCACCCATAGCGTGTCTGTAAAAAAAGCTATCTTCTTTGTCGTTTTTTATGCGGATCAAGTCGATTTTCGTCTTATCGGTCTGGAGCGGTTTTTTCACCTCCTGCGTGTAACGCTCTTCGCTGCCGTGGCGACCGTTCAGGTACTCCAGCTTTGCCACTTTATAGATCGATTTTCCATCTTTATGGGTCTCGTTTTTGGCATAAACGTTATAGTAACCGTTTGCAGGCACTTCGAAGCTATAGCTGCTTGTGCCCCGTGATTGCTCCAGCTTTACCTCTTGCAGATTCTGTTTTGTATCGAAGTAGAAGCTCTCTAACTCCATCGGTGGAACAAGTTTTTGATCGTTTAGATCATGACCGAATACAAGCCATACCTTTCGTGAAGGGACTTTTTTTTTATCACCCATACTGTGAGACATCATCCCCATGCCGTATGGTTTTGCCGCCTGATTTGGGTTGCTCAGTGAAAAATAGATGGGTGCGTCACTCTCCATCGACACGGCTGCTCTTTCTGCCGCCATGCCGCCATGCATAGAACTGGCTCTATCTACCGAAGCACTCTTGGCACTATGACTTCCATGACCGCCTTTTTTGGCCCCGTAGGTCTTAAAGACATACCCTGAGTAGATGTTCAGGCCGATAAAAAAGAAGATCAGCAGTGAAGCGAAGATGTAGCCGAATATTTTTCGCACGCGTGTCGCTTCGATCAGTTTCAGCCGCTTATAGATAAGAATAGCGGCCCAGATAACACCGATCCATTTCAGCAGCCCGAAAATAGCGAGCCATCCGTCACCGCGCTGCGCCAGCGGTGCCACCTCAACAACAGCCCCGAACGCCTGCGCAAACCCGCTCACGATCTCCTGGTATTCGTGTGTGAAGAAGCTGCCCAGCGTATGCCCCAAAGAGCCGAGAATAAAGAGTGGCGCATAGCCGTAACCGAGTGTTGAAAAGGTAGATGAATAATCTTTTTTCAGTGCCTTCGATGCCAGGAAAAGACCAAGCATGGAGAAGAAGATGGTCAATAAAAGCGCGTATCCAAAGGCAAACCCGCCTGCATATTCGCTCATTCCGAAATATTCGGCCGTTCTGTTCCAGATCATGGTGTCGGCGATGTTGGTTCTGTTGAGTCCATGGGCAAAACTCATGGAGATAGGGATGGAACCGAGGATAAGAATATAGGTCCACACCTCGGCATTCAATGTTTTAAACTTGCTGAAAAGCTGCTCGGAAGGTTTGGTGATAGTGAACTTGACCGCTTCGCAGGAGTGGGCACACTCCATACAGAGCGTACAGTCATCAGCCTGATTTTTTTTGGCGAAGCTGAAAGGCTTGAGATTGTAAGGGCATGCTGACGCACATTCAAAGGTCCGGCAATCACTGCAGCTGTCGGTATAGGTCTCCAACTTTGTAAATGAGAGCTTGTCATACGCTCTGGTAAGGGTACCGATAGGACAGACATATTTACAATAGCTCATGTCTTTGTAGATGTAGTAGAGGACAAAGGCAAGCAGCGTCATTCCGCCGAACATACCCGCCGTCGCGAGAGGTGATTTCCAAAACCCGGGAAAGGTGTAGTAGATCCCCCACCATCCGACAACCAGTAGAAGAATACCGATGTAACGGTTCTGCATCCACTTCGGCATGGTTTTTTTAAGCCCGAACTTCGTGATATATTTTCCAAAAAAACCGTGCGGACAGATGCCGCAGAAGATCCGCCCGAAACTCGGAAGCGTCGCGACCATAAAGAGTGCCCAGAAGATCCCCCAGAAAAGTGCCCCCGTAAAGAGGTTCTCTTTACCGGGATGGGCAAATCCAAAATAGAGTGCATAGAAAAAAAGTGCCGCTACGACGACTCTAAGCGCCATTAAAAATGTTCTGTTTTTAAACAAAAAGCCCAAAAGAGGTTTGTCAAAAAGATCGTTTTTGTCTCTTTTTATAAAATCTATCATTTATTACCTTTTTTACAGTCTGATCTGACCGTTTACTATCAAAATACCTACCGTGATCAAAAGCAGCGCCGCTGCGATCTCGATACTCTTTGCATAGGCTTTAAACTCTACCAGCAGGCCACGGACAACAGTAGAGAGGAAGAAACCGTAAAAGAGAAACGGAACAAGCACGGCGCCCACCCCGAAAGAGATCCCCATGCCCACTGCATTCGTCCAGGAGCCGCTGTTGGCGCTGAGTGCGACAAGGGTCAGAACTGGGGCGCAGGGGTTAATGGAGACCAGTGCCCCGATACCGAACAGGCCGAGCAGGCTCTCTTTTCGGCGCTTAGAGATGGCTCCATTGGAGGCGCAGGCATTCTCTTTTTTATAAACGACTCTGTAGAGCATAAAGAGCCCCATCGTCAATGTGAACACACCCAAAATGAGTTGAAAGAGCACGTTATCGTCCAGTACTGCTTTGACAAAACCGGCACCGCTCAAAGCCAGGAGGGCAATCGCACTGTAGGTGAATATCCGCCCAAGGCTAAAAGGAAGGATGACGGTCATCGACGTTCTGACACTGTTTGCGTTATTGACAAGAAGGGGTGTCAGAAAAGGCATACAGGCGAACATGCAGGCCGTACTCCCGTAGGAGAGGCCGACGACAAACAGTGAGAAAAGCGTCATACTCTCCATACAGACCTACTTAAAACCGGACTCTCAGACCCGCATAATAGGCTCTCGGCGGCGCGACACGGATCGTCATATCAGTTGTATCGTCTGCGAGTGCAGAGGAGTTGATGTTGGCGAATTGATAATAGTTTTTATTCAACAGATTGTCGATACGTCCGAAGATTTCAAACATCTCGTTAAAACGGTACTCCCCTCTCAGGTTCATAACGGCATACCCGGGCATTTCGTAATTATTTGCTTCATCCGCGTAGTAACTGCTTTTTGCAAAGACCTCTGCTGAGATCAAGGCAGCTTCGACCGGCTTGAAATGGAGCGTAAAGTCAATCATATGCTTGGAGGTCCTTGGAACACGGTTCCCGGAGAGGTCCTTTCTCTCATAAGTTGCCGTTGCAGGTCCCCATCCGTCTGGATCTTCTGTTATTTGTTGAGACATTGTATAACTGGTATAAACCGCATCAAGATAGGTATAAGCCAGATTAAACGAGAACATCCTGCTTTGGTCACTATGCATTGCCAGTTCGAAACCGCGGCTTCGCATGTCGCCGATATTGTCATAATTGCTCTCATTCTCATCGTCGGAAGTGACGTAGTTACCTGCGATACGACCAATATAATTTTTTCTGTCGAGCTGATAGATCGACGCATTATAGAATAGCGTTTCGATCCGGCCGTTTGTCTTGATCTGACCTCTCGCCCCCAATTCATAGTTGTAGGTCGTCTCAGGATCGATCTCCAAAGGAATATCCAAATTCGGGTCATTCATCAGATTGACTGCATTATTACTGATCTGGCCTGGAGTCGGTGTTCGAAAACCTGTTGAGAAATTAGCGTACAAGGCGTTATTCTCAGGGAGGGTATAGTTAAGCCCGGCTCGATAAGAAGGGACTTTATAAGTTGGACTGACGTTATTGGTACTATCGAGATGATTTATATATTTTTGGGCTATATAGTCATATCGAAAGTTGAATGTCGTCGTCAGCCGTTCAGTCGCTTGCAAAATAAGCTCGGTATAAGCGGCATTGACATCCTCTTCTGTTTCATAATCGTTGTTCAGACTTCCGTCTGCAGCCAAATACACAAGCTCATCCGTCGTGTTTCGCTGGATGTCAATACCGCCCATTATCGCCAATGGTCCAAAGACCGTTCGGTATTCACCTTTGGCCCCATTTTGATTCCACACTTCGTTCGCATCATATTTCTTGCGGGCCAGTTTATAGGTTTTGTCATCCTGGTACTTGTGCACCCGCAGTATCAAGTTAGACTCTTCGCCAAAGTCTTTTGAGTATGTAACAAATGCCTTGATTAGGTCACTGTCATAATAACCACCATAAGAGTACTCGTCTTCACTTTTTGGATCGTTCTCGGCTTGGATCGTACCGTGGACGCTGTTGCCGTCACCTGTTTCTCTCTTCGTATAATCAAGGCCGACGGTGACATCACTGGTCTCATCGATATAATAGATGTATTTTCCATTAACCGATTTAATGTTCACGAAGGCGTCATCCCAATAACCGTCGGTATCTCGGTAACTCCCCTGAATTTGAAGTGCCGAATTCTCAAAGCTCTGGTTAGTCGTCGCCAAAAAGCGCTTTGAATTGAAGCTTCCTATCTCACCCTCTATTTTTGAAGCGTTGTCGCCTCCTTTAGGCTTTTTCGTGGTAATAACGATCGCACCGGCAAGCGCATCGTTACCATAAAGATAAGAGGCCCCGCCTTTGATCACCTTGATCGATTCGATATTATCGAGATCGACATTGATCTTCCCAGTTGTTTCCTGGACTACCACCCCGTCAATTACAATAGCCACACCCGGTTTTTCACCCATGTAATTCTGATTGTCGATACCCCTGATATGTACTTTTGCAGCGTCAGTTCCTACATTAGACACTGTAATACCAGGAACACTTACAAGGAGGTCATTGAGGGTCTTCGGATTGATCTCCTCAACCTCCTTTTCGGTGATGACAGCAACGCTTGAGACCTCTGTTTTTGTGTCCAGTTTATCGTCGATCGTTGACGATTCGACTTGGATCGTCCCCAAATCTGCTGCTGCAAGATTGATCGCCAGTGCACAAACAGCTGAGATACAGATCTTCATTTTCATATACTCTCCTTATCTATAGTATTTTAAAGATGAGGAAGTCTAATAAAAAAGTGTTATTTTTATGTTAATTTTAACTATTCAACTAATTTGTATTTTAAATATTAGTTTAATATAGTGTCAATTTAAACGGTAAATGTGAAATCAATGTCAATGCACTTATCATATCAACGATCGCATCTAAGATCATTAACATTCTCTTAACGGAGTCATATTATGATGCTGTTATATTAAGTAAGGATATTTATGAAAAAAATTGCGACTTTACTCTTAGTTAGCCTATCACTCTTTGCGGTTGACGGCTATAAAGTGTATCAGGACAACTGCGCCAAATGTCATATAGAGATGATCTCAAAAGCGGAGACTCTTCAAAAGTTCAAGACCCTGAAAGCACCCCCAATGGTGGAGGTCTCCAAGCAGCTGAAAAACACGATCATCATCCGCGGTGAAGATGAAGAGGTCCACCGTTTTGTGACCATCGCCTTTATTAAAGAGTACACTAAGAACCCCTCACTTGACTACTTTATGTGTAATGCCGGCGCGGTTGATCGTTTTGGCGTTATGCCTGCACAGTCACACCTCAGCGAAGAGGAGCGACAAGCCGTTGCCGAGTGGATATACGACCGTTATGAAGACGTTGACTTTAACTAAGCCCGCTTAACATACAATACTCCTTTACAAAGGAAACACTATGTCCGAAAAAATAGTACCTAAAAAAATAGTCTCGTTAACCCTCGCCTTCTCTTTTTTAGTCATGAGCCTTACCGGCATCATGCTCTTTATCGTGCCGAAAGGAAAGGTCGCTTACTGGGCGAACTGGAAGATGTTCGGTCTGACAAAGACACAGTACGCTGACATTCACATCATCTCAATGATCCTTTTTATAACGATTACTGTCTGGCATATCTACTACAACTGGAAACCCTTGACAAGCTACCTCAAGAACAGCGCAAAACAGATCACTCTGTTTAAAAAAGAGCTCCTGATAGCCGTTCTTCTCAACGCCCTTTTTGTAGCAGGTGCCTTACTCGAATTTCAGCCCTTTAAAACCGTGCTGGACTTTAACGAAGGGATCAAAACATACTGGGAAAAGCAGTACGGTTCACCTCCTTTCGGTCACGCCGAAGAGTCCTCTTTTAAAGCTTTTTCGCAACAGATCGGTATCGATATCGAGAAAGCAACGGCACTGTTAAGAGAGAAAGGGATCACGGTCGAAAACAACAAGCAGACGCTGCAGCAGATAGCCCAGCAAAATAACATTTCGGCGAAAGTGATCTATGAAAGCATCAAACCGCAACAGAACAAAGCGGGTGCAGAGGGGACCTCTCTCGGACGCCGCTCGTTGGAAGAGCTGGCCGGTATGGAACTGATCGACCTTGAGCAGTCACTGCAGTTTTTACGACAGAAAGGGTTTGAGGCAACGCCTGAGAGTCGGATGCGGGAAGCAGCCAATGCTCTCGGCCTTACCCCATACACCTTGTTTGAAGAGTTAAAAGCCCTAAAACAAGGAGAGTAAGGCAGTTTTTGGGAAAGAAGATCTATCTCACACTTCTTTCACACTATTTGCCTCTATACTTCAACTATGAAAGCGGAACAGAGACTCACTCCACTCTAACTCGACTTTCTTTTCATTTCATTTTACATTCACTCCTAAATCCTTGTCATTTTTTCATTTTCATGACAAGGATATTTTACACTATCAAGCCCCTCTCTCCCGACACCTTAACAATTTTGTCTCATCACAGTTTAGCAATCGCCCTTAACGTTACGCTAATACGCCCAATGTACTATTCCCATAATGTAAATGTATAAGGAGTAGCATGAAAAGAGCTACAAAAGCCGTAGACAATTGGCTCTACCGCGTCGGTGAGAGGATCAGCAGCCATAAGTACCTGGTGCTTGTGACCATGATCGCACTGCTGATGGCGATGATTGTCAATGTGCCCAAGATCACGCTTGACACGACGACAGAAGGTTTCCTTCGCGAAGACGACCCTGTACGCGTCGCCTATGACAAGTTCCAAAATCAGTTCGGTCATGATGAGAAGATCGTTGTTGCCATCAAGACAGACGGTATCTTCAAACTCGAAAACCTCACCAAACTCCGGGCACTCCACAATGCTCTAAAAAATGAGGTGCCGACGCTCAATGACATCACCTCTCTTATTAATGCCCGCAACACTACCGGTGATGCCGACAGCCTGCTTGTTGAGGACCTTTTTGAGACCTTTCCCCGGACACAGGCGCAGATCGAACCCAAAAAAGCGTTAGCCTTTGCCAACCCGATCTACAGGGATCTCCTGCTTAACAGTGACGGCACCTTCACCGTCATCGTTCTCGAGGCCAACACCTATACCTCTATCGGTGTCAAAACAGTCGGTGAATTCGAAGGCTTTGATGACGAGATCCAGGGCAGCAGTGACGAACTGGCGCTTGACCAGGCTTTTATCTCCGATGAAGAGATGGCGGCCATGGTCCATAAGGTCCGTGATATCGTTGCAGAGTACAACAGCGACGATTTTCAGATCCAGATCGCCGGCAGTCCAAGTGTGACAGAGACCCTGAAAAGTTCGATGCAGAGTGACATCAAGAAGTTCAACGGCCTCATCATTCTCTCTATCATCATCCTTTTATCTCTTCTCTTCAGACGTGCCTCGGGCGTTATTTTTCCCCTGTTGGCTGTTATCCTTTCTGTATTAAGCACCGTAGGTCTTATGGCCTTTTTCGGCACACCGATCAAGATCCCGACACAGATCCTGCCGTCGTTCCTGCTGGCTGTCGGCGTCGGTACCTCGATTCACATCATGGCGATCTTCTTTCACCATTTCGACAAATATGGTGACAAAAAAGCGTCTATCGCCTACACTCTCCACCACTCCGGACTGGCCATCATCATGACCTCATTGACCACAGCCGCCGGAATCGGCTCATTCGCTTTTTCGAAGGTCGCACCTGTCTCCGACCTTGGCATCTACGGCGCTGCCGGTGTGATCATCGCACTGATCGTCAGCATGGTGCTTCTCCCTGTACTTATCGCGATCTTCCCTATTAAGCGTAAAGCCTATGTCACGGTCGATCATCAGGACTTCCTCGAGCGCCTGCTCGTCAAGATCGCCGGTTTTTCACAGCGATATGCAAAATCGATCGTTATCACCTCGTTGACCCTCATGGCGATCACCATCGCGTTGGCAACACAGATGAAGTACTCACACAACCCGCTCACCTGGCTTCCTCAGACCAACGAAGCGCGTGTCGCAACGGAGCAGATCGACAAAGAGATGCGCGGTACGATCTCACTGGAACTTATCATTGACACTAAAAAAGAGAACGGTCTTTATGATTACGCTCTTTTAATAAGCATCGAAGAGAGCGCAAAATATGCCGAGACTATTACCACAGACACCTATTTTGTCGGCAAAGTGATCAGTATTGTTGATGTGATGAAAGAGATCCATAAAGCCCTGCATGCCAACGATCCGGCATACTACAAACTGCCGCAGGACCCTGACCTGATCGCACAGGAGATCCTTCTTTTTGAGAACAGCGGCAGCGATGACCTTGAGGACTTTGTCGATTCACAGTTCTCGCAGGCCCGCATTACGATGAAGATGCCTTGGGTCGACTCCGTGCAGTACCACGGTATGCTTGAAGATCTTCAAGCCCATCTTGAGAAGACGCTGCCTGCCGGTGTCGACGTGCAGCTGACAGGGATGATCCCGCTGCTGGCCAACACCATCACAGCGGCGATCACCAGTGCCGGAGAGAGCTATGCGATCGCACTTATTCTGATCGGCTTCATGATGATGCTGCTGCTCGGCAATATCAAACTGGGGCTCGTCAGCATGATCCCCAACCTTTTCCCGGTCTTCTTTGTCATCGCCTTTATGGTCATCTTCAACATACCGTTTGATCTTTTCACTATGCTGGTCGGTACTATCGTCCTCGGTCTGGCCGTCGATGACAACGTCCACTTTATGCACAACTTCAGACGCTATTACGATGAAGGGAAAACCGTAGAAGAGGCCGTGCGTCTCACCCTGACAGGAAGCGGACGTGCGATGCTTATCACGACGATTGTCTTGAGTATCGGTTTTTACGTCTACCTCTTTGCCAGCATGGCCAACCTCTTTAACTTCGGTCTGTTGGCCGGAACGGCAATTATCGTTGCCCTGGTAGCGGACGTCATTTTGGCACCGGCACTGATGAAACTACTTTATAAAGGTCACAAGGAGACATTATGATGACAAAACTACTACTGCTTTTACTGGCGCAGGCTGCCCTCTTCGCAAATCTGAGCGTTGACGAGATCGTTAACAGAGTCGACACGCGCGACGACGGCGACAACGGTGTCGGAACGATGAAGATGATCCTGATCGACAAACACGGCAGCGAACGTATCCGTTCAATGAAAAAGTTTTCAAAAGACAGGGGCGAAGATATCTACAGTGCCATCTTTTTTCTCAGTCCGAGCGACGTCAAGAACACCGCATTTTTGACCTACGACTACGATGATGCGGCTAAGGACGATGACCAGTGGCTCTACCTGCCGGCGCTTAAAAAGTCCAAGCGTATCGCTTCGAACGACAAAAGTGCCTCGTTTATGGGCTCTGACTTTACCTACTCCGACATGACAAGCCGCAACATCGAAGAGTACGATTACAAACTGGCTAAAGAGTCCATGGTAGGCGAGCAGAAAGTGTGGATCATCGAGTCAACTCCCAAAACACAAAAGACCATCGACGAAACCGGCTACAGCAAATCCTATATCTTTGTCCGTCAGGACAACTTCGTCGTTATCCGCGCCCTGCACTTTATGGTTGACGGCGGGAAAAAGAAATATATGGATGTCAAAAAACTTGAACTGATCGACGGTATCTGGGTCGCGACCGAGATCGAGATGAAGACCAAAAAGGGCAAACAGACTCTGCACACGACGATCTTGCAGTTCAAGGACGTCAAGTTTAACCAGAACCTGAATGAGAACTTTTTTACCGTCAGACAGATCGAAAAAGGGATCTAAATGCGTTCACGCTTTTTGGCTTTAGCAGCTCTGCTATTCATCAGCAGTGTCACGTTCGCGGATGATCTGAGTGATGCAATGGAGGGTTTTGACGAACCGGCTGCCGAGACAACACTCGATGAAGAGGCGCTGAGCGGTTTTGACGACGAACCATCGGGGTCCGGACTTGATGAAGAAGCGCTTGCCGGTTTTAATGATGAAGAGAGCATAGACCTTACTGCTGCCGACAAAGAGAACGACAACGACTGGTATGACGTTAGTGGTTATCTTAGTTTTCTGGGGGCCTATAACTATGCACAAACCGGACCGTTAGCCGCCTATCCCGGCGACCTGGTCATGGATTTTCAGGGCCTCTCCCGTGCCAGGACCAAACTCGGCCTGGCCCTTGACATGAGGCACTCCGACAACTGGAAGTCCCGCATTGAGGTGATAGGCTGGTATGACGCTTCCTGGGCCATTCATGGACGCGACAACTATACCAATACGGTGCTCGATACCTATGAAAGCTTCTACGACCTCAAGGATGCCTATATTCAAGGGACACTAAGCTCTTCACTCGACATCAAGATCGGTCGCCAGATCGTTATCTGGGGGAAATCGGACTCTATCCGTATTACCGACGTCATCAATCCGCTCGACAACCGGGAACCCGGTATGGTCGACATCAAAGACCTCCGCCTCACTGAAGCGATGACTAAACTCGACTACTATTTCGGCGATTATGGTCTCTCGGGTATGCTCATCCATGAACCGCGTCTCGAGATCGAACCCGCGTTCGGCAGTGATTATCGGCCGAGAGATATCTTTGGTCCGACCATTCCGGATGCAGCCTTTCCCGATCGGGAACAGCCTGACTGGAGTCTGAAAAACAGCCAATATGCCCTCTCTCTGGATGGACGATTTGAGGGGTGGGACCTCTCATGGTACGCTGCCAATGTCTTTGACAGCCGTTTTGGTTATGACTATACAACAGAACTAAGGACCTATGACAAGATCTATATGGTCGGGCTGGCAACCAATATTGTCAACGGTTCATGGCTTTATAAAGCCGAAGCAGCCTATATCATGGACATCGACTACCGCAGTGTTGAGACAAACAAAAACCGTCTTGATGCCCTTTTGGGTGTTGATTACAGCGGTTTTAGCAAAACTGTCTTGTCTCTGGAACTGGCGGACAGGCACATCTTTCAACATGAAGAGATCATGATGCAAAGTGCGGTTGAAGCCGGCAAACCCATCGTTCCTGACTATGCACGTGAAGATACTCTCCAGTTTGCCCTAAGGGCCAACTACACCTTCGATCACGACAACGCTACTCTCAACTATCTTCTCACCATGTTCGGCAGCAGTGATTTCCGCTTCAGCGACGGCGGCTTCCAGCGTCTCTGGATGGATTATAAGCTCAATGATGCCTTCACTCTCAACGGCGGTATTGTCGACTACATCGGCGGTGACGGCACAATACCCTTTTACAATGCTATTGAGAACAATGACAGGTTCTTTGCAGAGTTGGTTTACAATTTTTGAACAATAACCCTCTCTAAAAGAGGGGTACCGTCTCGCTAATCGTCGCCGTGGATCATCTTGGAGACGATCCCCTCTTTGGTCGTGAGCTCATGCATAAAGACGCCGCCAAGGTGAAGCACAACCAGTCCCAACACACCATACATCGTCAGCTCATGCAGCTCTTTGACCCAGCCCATTCCCTCTTTTGTAAAGCCCAGCTCTTCATAGAAGTAGAGTGCTCCTCCACTGATCGCCATCACCATAAGCGCGAAACAGAGAAAGAGATAGACTGCGCGTTGAATCTTCTCCTCTTTCGGAGCCTCAAGAAGAACGAAAAGAGGAAATTTCGCCTGCTTTGTCAACATCATATAGATACGGATCAGAATCGAGATCCCGAGAAAAAGGCCAAAAATATAGTGCCACTCCCACATCGGTGCACGGATCGCTTTGGCGATCATCTTCGCCGTCTCAGCCGTGATCTCCGTTCCGCTCTCTGCCAATTTACTCTGTATCAGTGCCGAGTTCGTGTGCCAACTTAAAAATGTCTTTCTGAGCAGAACCGTAAAAAGTAGTCCTATAACCGACAAGGCCATTGTCCAGTGCCAGATACGGTAGAGCCGTGTGTATTGCGGTGTCATTTAGTTCTCCTGTGATTGATTTATCGTTTTAGTATAGCAGTCATCGGCTGTAAATCCCTCACGACATCCTCTATCCAAATCCGTACAGAGTGTGTCAATGAGAAAGTGTATAATGGTACATCAAAAATGGAAAAGGGATCTCATGCGTTTGACAGTACTGGTGCTACTGCTTATCTTCTTTGCCTGGGGCGACGACTCTTCTTACAAACCGGGTGAAGGGGTTCAGGTCGGTTCACTGCCGCTCTATGGAGGGGGCTATTTTTCGCTTAACTATAAACAGAATGAGACCATGAAGCAATTCAACATAGACGACCTTGCCCTGCTGGCCTATGGCGATTCCGGCAAGTTTTCCTACCTTGCCGAACTTGAGGCGAGTGACCTCTATGTGAAAAACTGGCAGCCGGAGAACAACCACACCTCGGACACCCGTTTCCATGCCGAACGCCTCTACCTCAACTATGATTTCAACGACGACAATGCCCTGCGCGTCGGTAAGTTCAACTCACCGATCGGTTTTTGGAACCTCACACCTATCAATGTCCTTCGCGACACCACCTCCAGCCCGATCTCGACAGAGATACTCTTTCCAAAATATACCACCGGGGTGAATCTGGCGCATCATGTCTACACCGTTTCTGAAGATACGATTAACCTGATGCTGCAGCAGACACGTGATCTTGATGCCATCTTTAACAGTGACGATGTCTATAACAACTTTGACATCGACCGCCATTACGGCCTTGGACTGATCCACAGCGAAGGGGAGTGGAAATTTCAATTCAATGGCGGCCGTTTCCAGACCATGGAGCCTGAAAGCCTCTACTATCTGATGGCCTCTGTATCCTATGAAAGTGAATCGTTCAAACTGCTCTCCGAGGTCGGTTCACAACATGATAACAACAGCTTCACAGTTCCTTATGCAGGCTATGTTCAGGGGGTCTACCGCTTGACACCGCAGCACGCTTTAATTGCCCGTTTGGAGGCATACAAAGATCATACCCTTGAGCAGAAAGAGACTTTTGGCGTTTTCGGCTACACCTACCGTCCGATCTACCCGGTCGCATTGAAAGCGGAGTATCAGTCTCATTCCAGCGGTCATGAAGATCAGTTCCTCTGCTCTTTTTCAGTGCTGTTCTAGGTGTGATGATGATACGGATCCTACTCATATCGGCACTGTTCTTTCTGAGTCTCAACGCAGATGAGCTTGTCGTTATTGCCAACAAGGCCAACATCTTCAAAAACCGTCTCAGCAAACAGGATATCAGCCGGATCTATCTGAAGAAAAAACGCTATAACGGCTCGTTGAAGCTTGTTGCACTCAACCTCTCGGCTTCCGATCCGCTGCGAAAAGATTTTGAACATTCAGTGTTGAAGATGTCTGACCGTCAGCTTGCCGCCTACTGGGCAAAGCAGCATTATCAGGGACAGCGTCCGCCGCTGAGTATGATGTCGGCAGAAAGTGTCGTCGCTTTTGTACGTGAAGTCGAGGGGGCCATAGGCTATATTCCCAAAACCTCTGCCGATAACAGCGTCAATATCATCTATGAAGTGAAGAGTGCACCATGATGCACCCATCTGGCTGGCTGACATCACTGCGTAGCAGTTTCAACAGCAGTCTCAAGGTCAAACTGCTCATTGCCCTTGTTGCCATCGGTTTTGTGCCCTATCTTTTCATCTTGCTCTATACCCTTAATCTGGGAGAGGCGAAGATCATTCAAAGTATCACGCAGACCCAGTACGCGCAGGTTGACAAGATCAAACGCGATGTCGAACAGCAGATGAGCAGACTGGAAAGCGAAGTGCTCTTTCTCTCACGACTGGATCTCATGGACGACATGATCGTCGGCGATATCGACAAGCGCATCTCCAGGCTGTTGACCCAAAAAAAACGGGACATGAATCTTGACCTTGAACTCTACTGCATCGACCCGGTCAACACGGTTGTCGCCTCTTCCTCGTTGAAAAACCTTCAACACCCTTTTGTTGATGCAAAGAGGGTGAAAGAGGCTGAGTCACAGCATCAGACTTACTATTTTGAGGATGGGACCATTACCTTTTTCCATCCCATTAAGGCTTCCTTTGAAGATCAACGCTTTCTCGGCTACCTGCTGCTGACCTACCGGCTTGACGATCTCAACCGCTTCAACCTCCATCAGGACAATGTACGCTCGATTCTGGTCAACGCCTCCGCCACATCTGACTCCTTGCAACAGCAGCAGATTGCCGTACTCAGGCTCCATGGTGATAACGGCGACTATACTACCGATAAAGAGATGGTTCTCTACAAGGCACTTGACGGTGTCTTACAAGAGTGGTATGCGGTCTATATGATCAAAAAGTCTTCCGCCCTCGCCTTTTTGGATGACTTTATTATCTTTTTGGGGGTTATGTCCTTCATCGGTCTGCTCTTTATTGCACTCTTCTCAAACTGGATCTCCAACCAGATCGTTAAACCCGTTATGGCCCTTACGACAACAGCAGAGAAGATCGTGGACACCGAGGACTATTCCAATGAAGTCACCGCTACTTCGGGTGATGAGATCGGTCATCTCTCACGGGCGTTCAACACCCTTGTACGCCAAACCGACGCCGCATTAAGTGCCCTCGAAGAGGAGAACAGATTGCGCTTGCAGCGTTTTGTACAACTGATCGGGATATTTAACCGTATCATCAAGACAGAGAGCGAAGATGAGTGTATTGAGACCACCCTCTCGGAACTCGAGAAGCTCATCACTGAGCGCTCTTTCTGCTTTACACGACGGCCCGCGCCGCCTGAGATGATGGCTATTGCCCTCTTTATCAGGGATTATGAGACGGGAGAGCGTCACTACTATGGGGCCATTACCCTTGGCGGCGAACCCTCCAATGATGAATATGAGTTGCAGTTCTATGCCTCTATCGGCACCATGATCATGCTCCAGCTCGACCAGATAGCTCTTATCAAACGGACCAAAGAGATCTCCAAGGCGAAATCGGTCTTTATCTCACACATGTCCCATGAACTGCGCACGCCGCTGCATGCTATTATCACCTCTTCACAGTACCTCATCACCTACGGTACGCTCATAGAAGAGCAGCTGACGGTCGTCGCCAATGTCGAGAACTCGGCACAGCACCTGCTGAGCATGATAAACGATATTATCGATGTGGCCAGGATCGAAGCCGGCAAAGTGCCGGTCGAGATCGAAGCAGTAAGGCTTGAGACCGTTGAAGAGATGTTTGCGGAAGTGATCTCTATGCTGGAACCGCTGGCCGAAGAGAAAGAGACCGCACTGCTCTATCGCAGGGAGTGTGATGATGAGGAGATGATGATAGAGGTCGATATCAAACTGCTCAAACAGATCCTTATCAACCTCATCTCAAACGCTATCAAGTTTACGCAAAACGGCACGATAACTCTGTCGGTCGATGCAGATAACGAGACGCTCAGACTGCATGTCTGCGATACGGGGATCGGGATCAAACCTGATGATATCGCACAGGTCTTCAATGACTTTACCCAGGTGGGAGAGGAGAACCAGCAAGGAAGCGGACTGGGACTTTCGCTCAGCCGGAAACTTGCACGACTTCTCGGCGGCGACATCACGCTCAGCAGTGAAGGTATAGGCAAAGGAACAGAAGCGACCGTAACGCTGCGCCGCGCTTAGCCTTTGATCGTGTAGCCGACACCGCGGACCGTAGTGATCAGATCGGGTCGCTGTAGTTTTTTTCGCAGGTTTTTGATGTGCACATCGACAAGGTTGCTGTGTTTGTAATTGTCAAGCTCTTTGCAGATCTGATCGCTGAGCTGATAACGGGTCAGAACGATGTTCTTGTTAAGCAGCAGCACTTCCAGCAGATCAAACTCGCTGGTACTCAGCATCACCGTCTCTCCGGCAACGTCAACCGTATGGCGGATAAGATCGAGCGTTACGTCACCGCCATTCAAGAGAGTTACTTTCTGCGTACTTTCTCGACGCAAAAGCGCACGGATACGTGCCAGAAGCTCAACATTTGAATAGGGCTTGCAGAGGTAGTCGTCTGCTCCGGCGTCGAGTACCTCGACCCTGTCAATAACCTCGCTTTTTGCCGACAACATCAGGACGGGCATAGTGCTCCCTTCCGAACGCAGTTGACGTAGAAGCGAGAGGCCGTCGCCGTCCACAAGGTTCCAGTCCAGCAGCAATGCATCAAAGTTCTTTTCATCAAGGATCTTCACGGCGTCGCGGTAGGTATAGACGACATCGCAGACATATTTCTCTTTTTGCAGCAGCTGTTGAAGCTGGTTGGCGATGGGAAGATCATCTTCGACGACAAGGAGGTGCACGGTTTTACCTTTAATTTTTTCGTTACGGCTATTATACTATGATTTGATAGTCCTTCATCAAATCTTCATCTTTGTCTGCCACACTGTTAAATCGACAAAACTTCACACGTTCGACAAGGAGATGAAGATGAAAAAGTTACTCACAGCCCTGTTACTCGCTATGCTGGTTCTATCCGGTTGCGGCACGGGAACAACGACGACAGATAGTGACCATGAGACGGAGAGCAGCACTGACGGCACGACGGATGGTTCTACAGACGGGTCAACAGATGGCTCTACCGATGGCACCGGTGGAACAACGGGTGGTACGACCGACGGCACCACGATATTCCAATCAGGCGCCTATACCCTTTTGGCATGGAACGATCTCGGCATGCACTGTGTTGACGGAAAAGATTACTCTGTCTTCTCTATTTTGCCGCCGTACAATAATCTCAAAGCCCAGCTGATCCTCAAAGAGGGTACAGAAAACAAGCATGTCACATCGGGCGTGACGCTGAGCTACGAATCGGCGCCGAGTCTTGCAGGTGCATTCAATACGACCACCGTGACTAAAACGAATTTTTGGGACTATGTTGTCTACCTTTTCGGAACGACACTCGAAGATGACGGGGGGCTGCTCGGGAATATGACACCAAGTATGACACCTGAACTCCTTGCCTATAACGGCGCGCACGCCTGGTGGGAGGCCGACGGTATACCGATCCTGAACTATGATGACAACGGCGATACGAACTATTATCCGATGGTAAACGTCGTTGCCAAAGATCTGCAGGGCAACCTGTTGGCCTCAACTCAGGTCGTATTGCCCGTCAGTGACGAGATGGACTGCCGCAAATGCCACGCTTCAGACAGCCACATCGACGCCACTCCCAACGGCGGATGGGAGAACAGTCCCGATGCGCTGAAAGATTTTAAACTTAACATCCTCAAACTCCATGACGATAAACACGATGTCAGCAGCTATTTGAGCGCTCTTCAGGCCAACGGGTATGATTACGGCAGCTCTCTGTACGATACAGCGCTGCAGGGCACGCCAATCCTCTGTGCCGCCTGCCACAAGTCAAATGCCCTGGAAACGACAGGCTTTAACGGCATCAAGCCGCTGACAGAAGCCCTGCACTCACTGCATGCCGAGGTCACCCTCCCGGGCAGCACCTCAATACTCAATGACAGCAGTAACCGCGAAAGCTGTTACGCCTGCCACCCGGGCGCAACGACAGAGTGTCTCCGCGGGGCGATGGGCAAAGCTAAAAATCCGGATGGCAGCCAGTTGATGCAGTGTCAGAGCTGTCACGGAAGCATGAGCGCTGTCGGCCAGAACGGCCGCAACGGTTGGATGGAAGAGCCCGATTGTCAGGCCTGCCACCAAAACGGTCAACGCTATAGCGAAGCCGTCGTCGACACTGCAGGGACACTCCGCGCGGCACTGGACACCACTTTTGCGACCAACGACAACACGCCTATCCCGGGCAGTAATCTCTACCGTTTCAGCAGCGGTCACGGCGATATGCAGTGTGCGGCCTGCCACGGTTCGACCCATGCGATCTATCCGAGCAGCCATGCCGAAGACAACCTCCAAAGCATCGGCGTTCAAGGCCACAGCGGCACCGTTTCCGAGTGTACTGCCTGCCACAGCACTACCCCGTCGACAACTAACGGCGGACCGCACGGCATGCACTCCGTCGGTCAGAGCTGGGTAAAAGAGCATGAGAGTGCCGCTGAACGTGATAAACAGTCCTGTACCAAATGCCACGGTACCGACTACCGCGGCAGCTTCCTCTCCAAAGCCTTCAGCGCCCGCAGCTTCTCGACAGAATGGGGAACCAAAAACTTTGCCGCCGGCCAGCAGATCGGCTGTTACGACTGCCACGACGGTCCAAACGGAGATTGATCTCCGAAGCGGCATCTCAGCCGCTGTTAAACTCACTCGACGACAACGCCTTCCCCCATCTTGTCAGACGAACGCGAAAGCCTGCTCTGCAGCAACACCGGCAGACCATTTGATAAAAAGGCGATCTAGCAAGATCAGATATGCGTAACATTCCAAAAAATTAAAAATTTCTTAATTATTGATCTAACTATTTATATCAGTTTGGCAAATCGTTTTTTGGTTAGAATTTCGGCAATATGAAAAAAGTACGCACAACTATGCTATCGGTTCTACTGTTCGTCTTTACCTTTTTCATCTTCCATGACTATGTTATGGAAGATGTCGATGCGGACACCCAATATGAGCTCTATTATGCGCAGTGTGACAAAATTGTTTTAGATCTGCCTTCGCAGATCCATGCTCAAATCCATATACTCCTGGATGTACCAAATATTGAGCTCTCCTTGAGCACAGCGATATTGCCCTCTTCAATACCGTTTTATATTCAGCCAATTCTCGATTCCAACACCCTCTCTGTTCTCCAACGTCCGCCTTTAGCCTAACCTTTTTCTTCCGTTTTCGCAGTTTTACACTGTAAACTAATGCACATACAGGTGCGTATACAAAAAGGTTATCTATGAAAATATTATTATCACTCTTACTATCTATTCTCGGCCTTCAGGCAGGTTCTCTCTCATTGGAGTCCTATCTGACCGCTGTAGACGAGTCCAATGCTGTCAGTGCGATGAAGGCACAAACAGCTTCACAGGCAGCATCACAACGCTCTCAAGTTCAATCAGAAGGCTTTTTACTCAACGGTGAGTTGGGTTATGCCGCAGAAAAAAAGAGCGACCGCGACGCCCTCGAATATCACATATCTGTCGAAAAACGTCTCTATTTCGGTGACAATGACACCTATCTTAACGCGCTTACTCTTTCAACACAAAAACAGCAAACACTGCAGCTCAATCAGCTCAGAACGATTGTCTATGAACAGTACATCAATGCCTGTGCTTTCCAGGAGAAAGCCGGTCTGCTCAAAGATGCCCAAGATCGCAATATTGAGCTGACCCGCCTTATCAACGAAGGTGTCAAAGGGGGCGAATTCGACCGAAGTTCCCTTCTGCGCAGCGAACTGATCGTCGATGATCTGCAACTGCGTATTCGTGACTTGGAGACCCAATATAACGAAGCGCTGCAGATGCTGCAGCTTTATACCCGTACAGAAGAAGAACCCTTATGTCAGGATCTTCCTTTGGAGATCCTGATCGACAACAACCTCGAAGCAGAATCTACCCTCTATAGCTATTTGGAAGGTGAGATCAGCGCGGCATCGGCACTCAAAAGTTTTCGCGATACTACGGTACAGGACATTACGGTGGGTGTAGGCTACGACAATGAGATCGATCTTACGCGTGCTGTCGTCTTTATGCAGATTCCCCTTACGCAGGGAAGCAGACGCAAAAGCGAACGCGAAGCTGCAACCCAGTCAAAACTGGCGGCACAAGAGCAGCTGATCTTTGCCAAAGCACAGATGCAGTCACAGATCAGGACCTATACAACAACCCAGCAGAGCCGTCAAAAGTCGCTTAAGCGTCTCGATGACATTCTTATACCAAAAGCCTATGAGACCAGCGTCTTGCTCTTGGAGCGTTTTATGGGGTCCGAAGGAAGCTACCTCGATTACATCGAAAGCCAGAAAGCACTTTTCGATCTTCTCTTACGAGGCATTGACACCCGTGCCCAGGCCCTGTTGGCACAAGCCAGAATCTATCGAACTTTGGGCATTGACCCGCAAAAGGACATTAAATGAAATCAATTTTTATCGCTGTGAGTTTTCTCCTTCTAATCAACCTGAACGGTGCCGAGCTTATTAAAGCCGGTTCACTCAATGTCACACTTACCTCACCTCAAAAAGTGGAAAAAGTGCCGCTGGGCAGTTACCTCGGTACCTACACCTATCCTGCCGCCCACCGTTTTACCATCAGCGCCTATGTCGACGGTTTTATCTCCGAGATCGCCGTCAAACCTTACGCCCGTGTAAAAAAAGGGCAAAAACTTTTTGTCTTGCAGAGTCCGAAACTTCTTGATCTACAATCCGACTATATCGCAACGCTGATCGAGTTGGAGTTTCATCAAAAAGAGGTAGCGCGTCTTAAACCGCTCTCGGAAAAAGGTGTCGTGCCGTCAAAACGCTACACCGAAGCCAGAAACATGTATGATCAGCTCAAAGCCTCTATTGTCTTCAAAAAGAGTCTGCTTAAGGCTTATGGCCTGACGCGGGCCCAGATCAACAAGGTCACCTCAGAGCACAAGGCCTATCCAAGCCTCGTGATTTCGGCTCCGGAAAATGCCACCGTCAGCAGCCTTGATGTGCAGGTGGGAAGCTTTATTCATCAGGGTGCGACACTGGCTAAGCTGGTCGACACTTCAGAGTGCCATTTTGAGATCGATATGCCGTGGCAGTTGGCAGCATCACTCACGCCGAACGATAAACTCTACTCTCAGGAGAGCACCTTCAGCATCTTCGCAATGTCACCGGAGATCGATCCTGTCTCACAGACACGCAGCATCGACCTGCATGAAGAAAAAAGCTGTGATTCACACGGCGGAGCGAGTGTCAATGTCACTTTCTATCGTATGACAGAGGCCTGGATGGTTCCGTCGTCTGCTCTTGTCGGTATGAACAACGGCTATGCTGTCTTTGTCGCTGTTGAAGGCGGATACCGCCTGCTTCCTGTTACCCTACTGGCGCAGCTTGAAGGTAAAAACTATATCAGCGCACCGCTCAAGGCGGGGGAGAAGATCGCCTCTTCTTCAGTTCTCGCTCTTAAGAGTGCTGCGGAAGGATCATCAGAATGATCGATAAACTCCTCAGCTTTTCGCTTTCACAACGCTATCTTGTCCTTTTGATGGCGGTGGCTATCGCCGTCTACGGGGTTCTTTCTTACAGCAAACTCGTCATCGATGCCTTTCCTGACGTCTCATCGACACAGGTCAAGATCATCATCAAAGCCCCCGGCATGACCCCTTCAGAGGTCGAACAGCAGATTACCATTCCGATCGAACTGGAGATGAAAGGGATACCGCATCAGACGATGGTACGTTCTATCTCCAAGTATGCTCTGGCCGATATTACTATCGATTTTGACGAAAGTACCGACCTCTACTGGGCACGTGACCGTGTCTATCAACGCTTCAGTTCCATCAAAGCGGATCTTCCTAAAAATATCGGCGGCGGTATCGCACCGATCACAACGCCACTGGGCGAGATCCTGATGTTTACGATCGAGTCCGATACACTCAGCCTGATGGAAAAACGTACCCTTCTCGACTGGGTCGTTCGACCTGCACTTCGAAGTGTGAGCGGTGTTGCCGATGTAAATGCCCTCGGCGGCGAGGTCAAAAGCTTTATCGTCAAGCCTGATTTTGCCAAACTCGCACTCTTCGGTATCAGCGTTGAGGAGTTGCAAAGAGTCCTTGAGCAAAACAATGCCAACTACGGTGCCGGACGGATCGAACGCGGCGACGAGGCTCTGATTGTGAGGATCGTCGGCAAACTTGAGAGCATCCATGCCATCGAAGAACTTGTTCTCGCGCAGCGCGGCAGCAGTACCATCTATGCCAAAGATGTCGCTTCCATATCCGTCGGCGCGATTACCCGCTACGGCTACGTCACCAAAGACGGAAAAGGCGAAGCGGTCGAGGGATTGGTACTGGGACTAAAAGGTGCCGACTCCTCGCAGACCGTAACGGCCCTGAAGACCAAACTCTCCGAGGTTGAAAAAAGTCTTCCGGAGGGAACAAAACTTTCTATCTTCTATGATCGAAGCGATCTTGTCGGAAAGGCCGTCTCTACGGTACAAAAAGCGCTAATCGAAGCGGTCGTGCTTATTATTATCATCCTGCTGCTGATGCTGGGTGATCTTATCTCCGCGCTCACCGTGGCGCTGATCCTGCCGATGGCGATCCTCACCACCTTTATTATGATGCAGCTGTTCGGTATCAGCGCCAACCTGATGAGCCTTGGGGGAATTGCGATTGCCATCGGTATGATCGTCGACTCCGCCGTGGTGATGGTCGAAAACATCGTTGCCTGGCTCGCCCATCCGAAATACAAAAATGAGACCCGTGTCCGTCTGGTCTATATGGCCGCAAAAGAGGTGAGCCTGCCGGTCATCTCCGGCGTCGTCATCATCATCACCATCTTTTCGCCGTTGCTGATGCTGCAGGGGCTTGAGGGTAAACTTTTCGCCCCGGTGGCACTGAGCATCGTCTTCAGTCTCGGCGCATCCATCATCTTTGCCCTCTTTTTGATCCCGGTGATCGCGGAGTGGCTGATCAAAAACCCTTCAGAAGAGCCGACTTGGCTGGTACGAAAGCTCACCGGAGCTTATGTACCGAGCCTGAAAAAAGCCTTTGCCTATGAGAAGTGGATCTATCTCTTTCTACTTCTCACCATTCCGTTCACGGTGCTGATGTTCAACAATATCGGTAAGACCTTTATGCCGACCATGGACGAAGGTAACATCGTTATCGGCGTAGAGTCCAACCCTTCCATCAATATCCCTGCGGGTATCGCGCTCAACACGCAGATCCAACAGCAGTTGATGGCAAATGTTCCGGAGATCGCATCCATTATCTCGCGCAGCGGTTCGGATGAGATCGGGCTTGACCCGATGGGACTTAACGATACCGATACCTTTTTGGTCCTCAAGCCAAAATCCGAATGGCGACAGGCGGATACCGAGTGGCTTAAAGCCCAGATGCGCGCAGTGCTGGATGAGATCTCGGGCATAGAGTTCGGCTTTACCCAGCCTATCGAAATGCGTACTTCCGAGATGCTTACCGGTGCCCGCGGTGACGTCGTCGTCAAACTCTATGGTGACGATACCGAAACACTCAACACGCTTGGAGAGTCGATTGCCGATATTATCCGTAAAAATGAGGGGAGTGAAGATGTCTACATGCGTCAAAACGGAGGCGTCACCTACAACCAGGTGATCTTCGACAAAAAACAGCTAGCCAAATACGGCATGAGTCTCGACGAAGCGGCACATATTATGAACATCGCCGTTATGGGGACACAAAGTGGAAAGATCTACGAAGGGATGAAGCAGTTTGACATCATGATCCGCGGCGACTATAGCCTTAACAACCTGCCCCTGGAGCACATCTATCTGACAACGCCTAACGGTGTGCGTATCACCCTGGCCAACATTGCCCGTATCGAACGGGTTGACGGCAGCGTCGAGATCAAACATGAACAGGCACAGCGTTTTGTCTCCATCCAGACCAACGTCACCGGAACGGACCTCAGCACCTTTGTCGCACAGATCCAGGAAAATATCGGTACGAACGTAAGCCTTCCTGCGGGTTACCATCTCGAATACGGCGGTGAATTCAAAAACCAGCAGCGTACCATGGCACGTCTCTCCATCGTCGTCCCTATTGCGCTGGTCGTCATCTTTATGATTCTCTTTTTTACCTTCCGCTCCATGCGTCAGGCTGCGGCCGTCTTTGCGACGATCCCGCTGGCACTGACCGGCGGTGTCCTTGGGCTCTTTGTGACCGGGAACTACCTCTCGGTACCGGCCTCTGTCGGCTTCATCGCTCTGCTCGGTATCGCCGTGCTTAACGGTGTCGTGATGGTCAGTTACTTTAATGAACTGGTCAAAACGATGCCGCTTGAAGAAGCCGTCCTTGAAGGGGCCACACGGCGTCTTCGTCCGGTCGTCATGACGGCTATGATCGCCGCATTCGGTCTGGTCCCGATGCTCTTTGCCACCGGACCGGGTTCAGAGATCCAGAAGCCGCTGGCCATCGTCGTTATCTTCGGATTGATCAGTTCAACACTGCTCACACTGTTGATTCTGCCGATCCTCTACCGACGTATCGAATCCAAACAGGAACAAGCGGCATAGATCGCATCAGTCTGCAGTTCTAACTGTAGACAAGAGCAAGCATAAACTATAAAAGCAGCGTATTTTATCGACTTTTTTACGTCGATTTAATACTCTGCTAACACTTCTGTACTACAATAAGATATGACTAAAAATATACTTTTATTAGAAGATGACACCTTATTGGCAGAAACGCTTCGGGAGCTATTGCAGAGTGAAGGCTATGAGGTAACGCTGGTAGTCGACGGCGATGCAGCGGCTGACGCATCTTACGAGCACCGTTTCGACCTCTATATCTTTGACATCAATGTACCGGAGATCAATGGTTTGGAACTGCTTGAGAGCCTGCGCTCAGCCGATGACAAAACCCCGGCAATCTTCATCAGTGCGCTGGTCGATTTGAACTCTATTTCCAAGGGATTTCAAGTCGGTGCCGATGACTACATTAAAAAGCCTTTCTTCCCCGAAGAACTTCTGATCCGCGTCAATGCAAAATTGGCCCGGCAGTCAGCAACTATCGTCTACGGCGACCTTGAGTATGATCCGCAGGCGAAAGTCCTTCGAAAAGAGGGGCGGGCAGTTGCCCTTGGTGAAGTGCAGGAGAGACTATTTGATCTTTTTATCCATAACATCGACAAGGTCCTGGATAAAGAGGTCTTAATGGAAAACCTTGAAAAACCCTCTCCCGCAGCACTTCGTGTCGCGCTGACAAAGCTCAAACAGACAACCGGACTGAACATCCAGAATCTTCGCGGTGTAGGGTACATTCTTGAGTCGCGTTGAGATCGAGTCCTATCTAAAGAGTTTTTTGCTCTTTTTCGCTTCGTTGACCATCCTGGTCACTACACTCTTTTATCTCAATTACATCAAAGAACTTAAGGTACTTGATGACGCGCTATTCTCTGAGATGCGGGTATGCAGTTTTGATCTGAAATGCGACCGCTTTACAATCGACTTTGTTCCGATGGAGAGTCAGGACCCCTATACGCTTATTAAAGACGATAGCGGACTCAACAGCTATTTTCCGATTCCCGGTGCAAACGACTATCTTATGAAACTGCAACTCTCTGCCGAGGATTACGAGAAGATGCGTCTCGTCTTACAGCATCAGGCACTGTGGGAGTTTGTAAAGGTTATCGCTGTTATCTTTATTCTCTCTATACTCTTTGCTCTCTATACACTCTATCCGTTGCGTAACGCACTGTTGTTGACGCAGGAGTTCATCAAGGACATCCTTCACGATTTCAACACACCTCTCGCGTCATTACGGCTAAATAGTGCCATGCTCAAACGTGAAATCGGCGAAAATGACAAGATAACACGGATAGAACAGAGTGTTCAGAACGTTCTTGATCTGCAGCAGAACCTCCGCTCTTACCTCCATGAACATGCGAGCCAAAAAGAGGTCTTTGATCTGAAAGCTCTTCTCAAAGAGAGGGTTTTGATGTTAGAAAAGAGCTATCCTGATATCCGTTTTAATATCGCAATGGCATCAACCGATATCAACACCAACAGAGAGGCCTTTACGCGGATACTTGACAACCTCCTGACCAATGCCGCCAAGTATAATCGCAAGAACGGTTCTGTCAGAGTGCATTATGAGGAGAACAGCTCAACCTTGCACATTGTCGATACCGGAAAAGGGATCAAAAATCCGAAACGTATCTTTGAGCGTTTTTACAAAGAGCAGGAGAGGGGGATCGGGATTGGTCTGCATATCGTCAAAAAACTCTCTGATGAGCTTGGTATCAAAATAGGTGTTGAGAGTGAAGTAGGCCGAGGGACAACCATTATCTTAAAGCTATCATCGCTTACAGTCAGCTAACACTCTTTGGCAATAATTACACTATCCAAAACATTAGAAGGACCAAAAATGAAAACAGTTACTTTAAGTGCTGCAGCGATGCTGCTTCTAGGCACACTAACCTTAGGTATGGCAGAAGATGTTACAACAGACGTCACTGTCGATGAACAGATCACAGAGATTCAGAATGCTCCGGCGCAGGAACGTGTCAGACTGATGAATCAATTTAAAATACGTTTGGCTACAATGAACGAAGCTGATCGTGAAGAGGCGATTACCCAACTTCGTACGCAGACTCAGACACAGGCGCATACCTATGCCGGTGAAGAAGAGGGTGAAAAACTTCAGACACGTACGCAAGATCGTCTTCGCGTCAACCAGCTTGAGCAGACAGAGCAGATGCAGCGTTCACAAGAGATGAACCAGTTTCGCGGCAGTCAGCTTGGACAGCAGGGCGGCACGATGCAGGTTCCTGCACCAACAAGCAACGTTGGACAATAATATTTAAATAACAGGTACCCTTTCACAGGGTACCGTTCGGAGAGTGGATGCACAAACTGTTTTTGGCTTTATCGCTATTGACACTGAGCCTTTTTGCGTACAGTGATTATGATATGGATGGAGTCGAAGACAGTATCGACCGTTGTCCAAACACTTCGTTTACAGAACTCGTGGATATGCACGGCTGTACCATCAAAAACCTGGAAGGCGACCACCATTTTGACATTATCGGTGGTGTAAGCTTCTCCCAATTCAATGAAAACACTCTAAACGCACTCAACCCTGAAGAGAGCACCACGATCAACACGACACTACAGGTTGATTACTACTATAAAAACCTCTCGATTCAAGCCTCAACATCCTATTTTAATGCACAAAGTCAATCCTACAGCAACAGTGGACAGAATGACTCGTTTTTAGGGGCTACGTACCAACTGAACCCGACAGGCTCTCTCTTTGTACGTCTGGGAGGAGGGCTTATCCTGCCGACCTATGACACAGGTTACGGCAACAACAATCTTGACTATACGGCATCGGCAAACGTGAGCTACCTCCTAAACAATATCACCCTCTTTGGAGGGTACAGTTATACCTTGGTCAATGATGATGACATTAGCTATATCGATACCACTGTCACGCCGAATGAGACCGTAAACATCAGCTATCAAAATACCAATGCTTTTAATGCAGGCGTAGGTTTCTACCCGACCGGTAGGCTCTATACGAGTCTTTCCTATAACAGCAGTGACAGCATCTACCGCAATAACGAAGCGATCGAAAATGTCTCTGCCTACCTCTTTTACACCATGAACAAGCACTGGTTTACGACCGTTACTTATGCCTATGGGTTAAGTGACTCGGCAAGCGATAATTACCTTGCCATTCGTCTGGGCTACTACTTTTAGGAGAGCAGCTTCGCTGTGTCGATCTGATAGAAATCTTCCAACATATTATAGAGTGCCGGAAAGTGGTGCTTTAATGACGCAGGCGACTCAAAAAACCGCTCTGTAATCACGGCAAAGAATTCCGCTTCGTTATTGGCGGCATAGGCACCTAGCAATTTGTATTTGCCCCAGTCCCGGTTTTTTAGTGCAATCTTATTGAGTGTACCAAACTCTTTATGAAGAGCATTCACCCATCCGTCATATTTTGACTTCTCAATGGGTGGGACCCCGTCTATCTCACCATCCATAAAGTCTATCTCATGGGTAAACTCATGAATAATAACATTGTTGTGGCGCAGATGGTAAGCCTCTTTTTGTGCCTCATGCCAGGTGATAACGACCGTGTCGTTAGCCGATTGCCCCTGAATGACAAATGCCTCTTTTGTATAGATACCGCCGAACGACTTGACCTCATTTGTGACAACCGCATGGGGATAGATAATGATCGTATGGAGATTGTCATAGCAGACGTCACCCTCTTTATGCAATAGTAACAGACAGGCATAAAAAGCGATCAGTACTTTCATCTCATCCGTCACTGCCAGCCCGACGCCGATAAACTCTTTGGTATAGATAAAGCGCAGTATCGAACGTTGGAGTTTTTTCTGATCTGATGTTGATAGTTTTACATAATGGGGAGTTTTAGAGAGGATCTTTTTATACGATTCCAAAAAGTCAATGGACTCTATCTTGTGCAGTAATTTTTTGTTACGCATGTCGTTAAGCAGATAGAGACCGAATGCTGTCGCACCCAGCCCTCCAAACACCAAAAGAAGCGCTGTAAGGTATTCCATCTGCTTAACACATCACATTAATGGGTCCATCTGCAGACAACCCTTCGGACACTGTTCTTACCGCCCTTTTTTACGCATGTCATACAGAAAGTACAGACCTAACAGTGTCGCCGCCAAACCGCCCAAAAGTAGTATCAGTACTGTTGTCATCGCTACTTAATAAGCCCTAGTTCCGCTAATAGAGGCTTAATACCGTTAGCCAGTTCGATCAACTCCTGATACAGCGTTCCTTCCGCCTTATCTTCAAGTATCCACTCGTCAAGACGCTGCATTGTCTGCGACTTTTCACTTTCGCTGAGCAGCTCAGAATTGGTAACGGCCTCTTTGATCTTTTCTAAATGGGTATGGTCTTTATGTGAACTCATTGTTTATCCTTAATAGTTGTTGTATTTGCCCCTCAGGACATCTTCGCGTATCATATCGATCTTCTCTTGTATAATATCGAGAAGAATCTTTGCAGCCTCTTTATCGTCCGGCTCGGGTACATCCCAGTCTGTGATCTTCATATTGGCCTTAAACAGCAGCTCCACAGCTTTCTGGATCTCGTTTTTACGACTTTCAAGTTCTTGTGTAATTGCACTCATCATTAACTCCTCTCTTTAGTTTTATTATACCTCGTAAGCAGTAACCAGTTCAAGGCCGGGCATAACTTTATATCTCAACTCTTTTTCTCCTTTTCTTCTACAACATCCTGATAATATAAATATCGGTTTTTACCCTTCTCTTTGGCCATATACATGGCTCTGTCCGCATGCTTTATCACTTCATCACTGGAGTGCCCGTCCATAGGAATAAAAGCGACACCGATACTCGCGCCCACATGGTGTGTCTTGTTATGGAGCACAATAGGTTGATTGATGGCTTTTATGATACGTCTGCACAGTGATGCCGTCTGCACCTGCAGATCTTCCAAGGTAAGCGGTGAACTACGGAGCAGCACGATAAATTCATCACCGCCTATTCTGCCCACAATATCACTGTCACGGATCTCCTCTTGCATACGCTCCGCGACTATGACCAGGACCTCATCGCCATCATCATGCCCTGAGGTATCATTGACCTGCTTAAACTCATCCAGATCAATAAACAGCAGTGCACCCCTGGTGTGGTGGCGTTTGGCATAAGCGATCTCTTCTGCAATACGCTGAAGAGACATTCTGCGGTTGGCAAGTTGGGTCAAAAGATCGGAATAGGCCATCTCTTCGATGATCTTCTGATCCTCTTTCATCTTGGTAATATCTTTGTCTATCCCGCGATAGCCCAGTAAATTCCCCTCATCATCGAAAAATGGCGAACCGTTTGTCAGATGACAGACCCTGTGCCCGTCTTTATGAAGATTATAATTTTCCAACTCGATTATATTTTCGCGTTCACGGACGATTTTTGCAAATATCGCACCGACTCTTTCCGCCTCTTCGGGCTCCATATGTTCAAAGAGCGTTGTTCCGACGATCTCATCGGGCCGATAACCCAACATCTTATAGACCTGTGAACTGCTGTAAGTGTAGACTCCCTTCACATCTACTTCCCACACCCAGTGGTCGGTACTTTCTACCAGCTCTTGAAAACGATGCTCTTTGGTGGCCACTTCTTGGGCATGGCGGCGTTCATTATGTTTTAATAAAAATGATAGAATAATAAAAAACAGACCGACAAAGAGTATATAGATCAAACCAAAGAGATAAAACGGTGCCAGGTACGAACTTATCGGCTGCTTGATCACTAACGCCCAATTCGTATCGGGGATAGGCCGGTAAACGGCAAGAACCCTCTCCCCGGCATAGTCATTATCGACAATAACACCGGTCTTGCCCTCAAGTCCAAAGCGCATCGGTATGGCCTTGGAACTGTCTTCCCACTCTACCGGATTCGGTTTTTCTCCTGAATAGGCCAAAAAAGAGATCATCGATCTGTCATGCACGCCGATAAGATATTGATTGGGGACCTGACCGCTCTTCAGACTGGAAAAAGCCTCTTGCAACTGGGACAAGGTTGCCGCTTCCGATGAGGAATTAAACTCTTCTTCCTGACTATATATTTTGTCAAAATGCGCGACAGAACTGATGAGATGAACAAGGACCTCGCTTTTATGCATTAAGACCTCTTTCTTTTCATGAAACGTGTATTGAAAAAAAAACACCCCAAGCAGTAATGAAAAGAGTGCAATAGGCACTATAGCCTTCATTAAAAGTACCGTTAAGTGATCTCTAAAAAGCTTCATAAATCCTACTCTCTTCAGGATATTCAGCAGCAATCATCCAGCTGCCCTATCTATTGTCAAACACTTATTGTTCTCATTTGCTTTATACTTCATTATACACCACTGTCATGAATCGGGCAAGAATAGCTTAAAACCACATTCGGATTTAACGACAAACTCTTATTCCTGACTTAATACAACTGTCTCAGGCATCTACATGCCATTAAAGAAACTTTTCCCTATAATTTCCTAATCAGAATCAATAAAGCAGCTATCATGGACTATTTTGCAAAACGTATTATCCCTTGTCTGGACGTCAAAGACGGCCGTGTTGTCAAAGGCGTCAACTTTGTCGGCCTTAAAGATGCCGGCGACCCTGTTGAAGTGGCAAAACGCTACAACGAAGAGGGTGCCGATGAGATCACTTTTTTAGACATCGGTGCCTCTCATGAGGGGCGTGACACCATCGTCGATATCGTCAAAAAAGTAGCCCAGGAGGTCTTTATCCCTTTGACAGTGGGTGGCGGTATTCGTAAGCTCGAAGACATCTACGCGCTGTTGAATGTCGGCTGCGATAAAGTCAGTATCAACTCTGCCGCTATCAAACGTCCCGAATTGATCAACGAGGGGGCTCAGCGTTTCGGTGCACAGTGTATTGTCGTCGCTATCGACGTCAAAAAAACAGGTGACCATTACAATGTCTATCTCAACGGCGGACGCGTCGACACCGGCATCAATGCCCTTGACTGGGCCAAAGAGGCCGTTGACCGCGGAGCGGGCGAGATACTGCTTACCTCAATGGACGCTGACGGTACCAAAGCGGGCTTTGACATCCCGATCACCCAGCAGATCAGTGAACTGGTCAATGTACCCATTATCGCCAGCGGTGGAGCAGGGACGATGGAACATATCAAAGAGGTCTTTGAGCATGGCGCGGATGCAGCTCTGGCTGCCAGCATCTTCCACTACAAAGAGATCGACATCATGGATCTTAAACACTATCTGCATGACCATAAGATCCCGGTGCGCCTGTAATGATCATCTGCGCAGGAAACAATGAGACCTTTGATTTTGCCGTACCTATGGGGGTAGGGCTGATCGAAACAGCCATGAACCTGACACGGCTCTGTCTCTTCGACAAGCCGGAATTTCTGCTTTTTGTCGGTACCGCCGGCTCTTATGGCAAACACGACATTTTTGATATCGTCGAGTCCAAGACGGCTTCCAATATTGAGTTGGCTTTTTTAGAGAAGAGGGCCTATACCCCCTTAGACAACGTTGTAAGCACTCAAACAGACGGCAGCAAAGATATCATCGTCAACTCCTCCAACTACATCTCGACCGATGCGGAACTGGTCAAAAAGTTCTTGAACTTCGGTGTGGAGATCGAAAATATGGAGTTTTTCAGTGTCCTGCGCATCGCCCAGGAGTTTGACATCCCTGCCGGCGGTGTCTTCTGTGTCACCAACTACTGCAATGAGACTGCGCATGAGGACTTTTTGAAGAACCATGAGCAGGCGAAGGCTTTGTTGAGTGAGCATGTGAAAAAGCGCATCAAAGAGTTGACCGCCAAGTAGCCTTTTTTTATATTTTTTGCCTGCTGTTGCAGAAGAGAATTCTCTTTTTAGTGCTTGATTTGGCTCTTTTGTGACTTTTTAGGCGTTTAGATTTCTTTTATAACTTCATAGCAATAGTATGCTAGGTTTTTCTCTGCTTGCACAGAGAAAAACCTAGCGGAAAAAAGAGAGTGCAATACCCTTCGGCACTATAAACTCATCTTACTAACCAATATTTCGGCTTCCGGGCTAATTGGCGGTTAGACGCCAATATCTGTTTGAACTCCAATCAGTGAGCTTTTTCGACACCATTACTATCTGCTTTTAAACAACCCAAGCAGGGATTAAAGCGATAGCTTTAACAGCCAAAGACCGTTAAGGAGAAGGCAATTTCTTGTCTTCTCTAGGTCGACGCGACATGGTATTATGCTTCAGCATCACCGCGGCAGATGATGCGTTACCGCTTGCTCTTTTTCGTGGCATCTACAGCGTTGACTGCAAGGAGAGAAAGAGCGTTAAGAATGAGACCCGTTAAGTAAAAGCCAACTGCTTGGCTTTTATAGGGTTGGAAACAGAGTTGATATGCGTAGCATCAACGCCGTAGACCTTTTGTAGTAGCGAGTTTTGTCGTCTTTAGCGATAGCGCGACTGGAAGGAAAGTAGTCGGTAGCTACCGACCGCGAAGCCGTCACGAGCGCTTTTTACGATACGAAATTTAGTTCCGTCCTGTACCGCACTTTAGTGCTGTGTGGTTTCGTTTTTTGCGAGTATAAAGTGCTAAAGCACAATGCAGGGCGGAACTAAATTCCGCATCGTAAAAAAGGAAAGAGAGAAGTCAAGAAAGCTTTATATCGCATAGAAAAACATAAGGACAAAAAAGTGATAGACTTCTATTCTGCGAAGAGATAAAGCACCCAAAAATTTACTCTAAATTTTTCATTCCCCCCAAAGCCCCCCTACGATATGATTGCACATATTAAAAATGACGAGGCAACCGTGTCAACAACAAAACCAACCATTCTGGACTACACCAAAAAAGAGCTTGAAGCCCTCGTCAAGCCCTCCTTCAGGGCCAAACAGATCTACGGCTGGATCTATAACAGCTACGTCGACAACTTCGATGAGATGCAAAACATCCCCAAAGCCATGCGTGAAGAGCTGAAAGAAAAATTCATCCTCAACCCGCTCAAGATCCTTCACAAAGAGCTCTCAACCGACGGCACCATAAAATACCTCTTTGAACTGCCTGACGGTAAAACGATGGAGACCGTATGGCTGAAGATGAAAGATGCCCAGTATGACGAAGAGGGCAAACTGGTACACGAGTCCAAACATACCGTCTGCGTCTCGACCCAGGTCGGTTGTAAAGTGGGGTGCAGCTTCTGTCTTACGGCGAAGGGCGGCTTTACCCGTGACCTCACCGCTGGGGAGATCGTCGCGCAGGTATTGACGGTCAAAAAAGACAATGACCACGCCTCCAACCGCCGCGTCAACATCGTCTATATGGGCATGGGCGAACCGCTAGACAACCTCGACAACCTCACCCAGGCCATCAAGATCTTTAAAGAAGAAGATGGACTTGCCATCTCCGGCAAACGCCAGACCGTCTCCACCAGCGGGCTCAGCTCCAAGATCGACAAACTGGGCGAGCATGATCTCGGCGTACACATCGCCATCAGCCTGCACGCCGTTGACGATGAACTCCGCACGGAACTCATACCGATGAACAAGGCCAACAACATTCAGTCTATCATCGACGCCGTCAAACGTTTTCCAATCGATACACGCAAGCGCGTTATGTTCGAGTACCTTGTCATTAAAGATAAAAACGATGACCTCGGCTCGGCCAAGAAGCTTGTTAAACTACTCAGCGGCATCAAGGCAAAGGTGAACCTCATCTTCTTCAACCCCTATCCCGGAACAGATTACAAACGCCCAAGCCGTGAGGACATGGTGGCGTTTCAGGAATATCTTGTGAACCATGGTCTGCTCTGTACCATACGTGACTCAAAAGGGATCGATATCAGTGCAGCCTGCGGGCAGCTCAAAGAGACTAAAGAGAGCGAAAAGATGGAGTTATTATGACCATATTGGACTTGGTACAAGTAGGCTTTTTGATTATTGTTGTTGCGGCCGGTGTCGGCGGTATTATCTATGTCATTAAAAATGAGGAACCAAACGAATAGGTTACCGCATATAATCTATTCATTTAACCAAACGGTTATACACTCTTAGTTACAATATTCACTATCTAAATTGAGGATATATTATGTCAGAGGCTAGAAAAACAAACTCAGAAAGAATTTTGCGTATTCATCAACTTTGTGAAGAGCACTTTGGTGCCGTACGTTTTGTAGGCGTTAAATTCCACTCTAAGATCGGCTGGATCGCCAAAGTACAGTTTGAAGACAATGTTGACTTTGGAAACTTGACCACTGATGGTGAAGATGCTACAGATGCATTGCGCAAGTTAAAAAACCGTGTTAAGAAGATCATCAAGCGTTATAACGTCGTTTAATCGCTTGTATACAAGAAGTTAATCGCCTTCCTGTTCCTTTACTCATCATGACAGACAACTGCGTCTCTCACCATAGCTTTACCAACGTTTAAAGGGCAGGGCGATCATTGTCATCTTAAAGCACTCTAAATAAATTTCACAATGATCAAATCCATATATTGCCACTCGGCAATAGCGCCAATATAGCTCCTAGCCCTCATTGCGTTTTCAAACATTTTTTTTACGGTGTAATCGACACTGTCACCAATTTTCATTTGTTTCTAAAATTGATCCGCAAAAGACCCTCTTGATACGGAAATCACACATACAGTAATAAATACTTTCAACTGTATACGCTTGCAATAAAAAAGTTGTGATTATTAGTCTGTTTTTGAAGTTTGAAAAGCAGCTATACAAATGATTCATGGAATGCATCGTATCTGTAAAATAGAGTGAAGTTGAAGAGAGAGAAAGCAAAAACGGTCAACACACCAGGAAGACCGTTTATGTCTGCAATGTTAACACACTAATCTTATACACTACTGACATTTTTGTTCTTCATCATTATCAAGTGTCAGTTTACAACTTGACTTTTTGTCGAGTACAGATAACAATGAAAATTGTAATTGCGTATATTGTAAAACCGATTTTGGATATTATCACTTTGCTACGACGTAAAAAATTATTTTTTCCTTAAATTTTGACCGCCTATATCTCAACGAGAAAGCATTTAAACAATTTTTCCATACTAGGAGTCGTCTGAGGAAAAAAATCGCTTAAAATCGCTTATTTTCACATAGTGTATAAGATGTGAATAAAAAACGCTGATTTCATACAAATATCAAATTTTCTTTTCAATTTCAGATTAGATTTATGTAAAAATCAATCAAATTATTATTTTTTTTCAATCTCCTTCTAAACCCCTTAAAACAGGAGTTTGCAGAGAATCATAAGCAGATAAAATCTGTCTGATTACTTCCACCATATGAGAAAAAAAAGTTTTTCACATTTTATTTATTTTTGGAGTTTTTTTACATCATAAACAGGAATTATACGCTTACAAACATCATATTAATTATCTGACTTTCTCATGAATCCCTGTTCTAGGGAAGTATAGAAAATCTAACAAAATCAAACACTAATATATTTCCTGTAATAGTTCTAAGACCAATAGGTAACCCTACAGAAACCAAAGACATTTACACTTGTGATCCTGAATAATACTATGGAGATTAAATATGTTGAGTGTAGAACAAATATTGCAGAAGGAACACCCGAAAATGTTTCGATACCCAAAGCTGATCACCAAGCCAGGTATCTCGTTTTTACAACTTCTTTTCCATGAACAGCAGATTAACAACTTTTTGTCGGAGAACCCTAAAAAGGGAATAGAGTTTATTAACAGTGTGTTAGAACATTTGAACATCTCTTACAAGACAGACAATAGAGAATTACTGAACATACCATCTATTGGAAAATGTGTCGTTGTTGCCAACCATCCTCTTGGTGCTTTGGATGCGTTGGTACTCATACAGATGCTAACAGCCATACGTCAAGAGAAAAAGGTCAAGATCGTAGCTAACGCACTGTTATCAAAATTAGGGCCTCTGCAGGATCTCATCATACCTGTTGACAACATGAGTGGCAAACTGACAAAGAGCAGTCTCAAGATGATAGAAGACTCTCTTCAAAATGAAGAGCTTGTTATCTTTTTTCCAGCCGGGGAGGTCTCACGGGCTAACATAAACGGTGTGACGGACAGTCGATGGAAAAAAGGATTTTTAAAATTTGCCAAACGTACACAAGCACCTATTCTTCCGATCTATATCGATGCACGTAACAGTCTAAGCTTTTATACTATCTCTATGCTTTACAAACCACTTGGTTCTATGCTGTTAGCCCATGAGATGATAAAAGCTAAAAACAGTGTTATAGAGTTTACTATCGGTCAACTTGTCTCTCCTCAGACCATTTCAAATATGAATCTACCGATGAAAGTACACGCAAAACTCTTCAGAAAACATCTCTACAAGATCAGTAAAGGCAAACAGGGTATCTATAAAACAGAACAGTGCATAGCCCATCCTGAATCCAGGCAGATCATTAAACAGGAGCTGCTCAATGCGGAGCAGCTTGGTGTGACGACTGACAATAAGATCATCTATCTGGTCGACTATAATAAGGCGCCAACACTTCTTAATGAGATAGGGCGTCTGCGCGAGTACAGCTTCAGAAAAGTGGGAGAGGGCAGCGGCAAGCATATCGACCTGGACAAATACGACGAATACTATCAGCATCTTGTCTTATGGGATGATCAGGACCTGGAAGTCGTCGGTGCATATCGTCTTGGTGAATGTAACTGGATCTTGTCTTGTATGGGTAAAGAGGGACTTTATCTCAATGAACTGTGTCATATGAACGAACAACATGACTCTTACCTTATGGAAGCGGTGGAATTAGGGCGAAGTTTTGTCCAACCACGCTATTGGGGTTCGCGTGCACTCGATTACTTATGGCAGGGTATTGGAGCCTATCTGAAACATAACCCGCAGGTCCGCTACCTTATGGGTCCCGTAAGTATCAGCGCTTCATATCCAACGGGTGCCAGGGATGCTATCGTCTATTTTTACAGCCACTATTTTGCGCCAAAAGAAAAATCGCTTTTTGCCCGTTCCCCCTATAAACTCTCCAATAACACCCTCAAGGAGTTTGATGAGTTCTTCGACGACAACGATTACAAAATGGCCTTTATACAACTCAAAAATTACCTATCGGCTTTTAATGTTAATGTACCGACACTGTTTAAACAATATGCAGATCTTTGTGACCAAGGTGGGGTCACATTTTTTGACTTTGGTATAGACAGTGATTTTAATGATTGTGTCGACGGCTACATCCTGCTCGATCGTCGTCTGATAAAAGATACAAAACAGAAACGCTATCTCAAGTAACTCTTGCTTTTTAACCACTTCCCTCAGAATGTTTCACATGAAACATTCTGAAGAGTTCAACACCTTCTTATGCAACAACATTACCATTATCTATAAACTTGACCTCAATATTATGGATATCCGTGATAGATCTTATTATAAGATTATCATGTCAAAAATATTTATATACGTATACGAAATTATATGTGATATTGATTGGTTTAGAAAGAGACTCCTTTTAGGAAATTAATAGTTAGTTTTATCACCATAGTTATCATCGCTTTGGTCTGTAATGTATGAACAAAATAGTTTTAAATATTTTTTATACAGATTAAAAGAGAAGAGTTCAAAGAGGGATAAGGAGCTGTCTGACTATATGAAAGTATCTCTACTTTATACATAATTGTCAGAAAAACCTACCATTACTATAGTAATAAGAGTGTCATTTTATATGTAAAACATTGCAATTTTTCTTCTGCTGCAGAGGTAAGTCTTTTGTTTAAAACTGGAGAAATCCAATAAATTAATTAGATGATATTTTTCAAGAGCAGAGGATGTGTCTGATACTTGGAACTCTTTATACAGAAAGAGGAAGAGGTGTACCCATTTGAGAGTAAGCGTTAAACTATTTTGAGACTTCCATCAGAGCCAACTCTCTGAAATTGACTTTAGAATGTATGTCGTAATTCACACCTTCATAATCAAAACCGAGCTGCGAAGCATGCAGCAAAAGTCTTGTTGCGCCTGAAAGTTCTTTTCGCTCTTCTGGCGAGATATCTCTGTCTAAAAACCGTACTATATCCGCCTCTTTTTGACCATAGATCGGGTCGCCGACTATAGGATGTTTCACGTGAAACAAGTGTACGCGTATCTGATGCTGTCTACCTGTTCTGGGTTGTGCCTCTACAAGCGTCATATCCAGATCAGGAAAATACTCAAGCGGAACGATGTTAGTCTGGGAAGCCTTACCGGTCTCATGCGCTTTTACAACCATTCGAACCAGCGCGCTTTCGTCTTCAGCACGCAGAAGCGGCACGTCAATATATGTTTCACGTGAAACATGGCCATGCACTAATGCCCTATATCGCTTCTCCATCTGGCGGTTTTCAAACATCATCTTAAGCGTTCGTTCGCTCTTTTTGTTGTTTGCACTTAACACCAAGCCGCTTGTCTCCTGATCAATACGGTGAGTGATGTTAGCATCGTACCCGAAGTGGTGCTTTATCTCGTCTATAAGAGAGTAGGGCGTATGACGATTTTGGGGATGGATCAAAACGCCGGACGGTTTGTCAAACAGTGCAAAGTCGTTAGTCACAAAGATCGGTTTTAGTCCTCTTGAGTCAGCAACAAAATCTATTAGTTCAACTTTACCCTCAAGTTCAAAAGAATCTTTGACAACATATTCACCATTACAAAGCAGTCGTCCTTTCGAAATCATACGTTGTGCAATCTTGTGTGTCATGCCCAACTCTTTGATTAAAAAAAGGAAAGCAGGCGTTTTTGTTTTGACATAAAATTGCTTATGGACAAATGGCATTTTTTAAACCCTTTATTAGACTGTTTTTTGTATTATTGAGATATCAATAACTATAGAAATTTTGCACAAAACCTTCAATTAAATGGCTATAAAAATGAGGACATTTAATTGAAGATTTTGCAGAATTATATCTAAAGGCTGCCTCGAAACTGTAAAAGAGATTCAGGGTGGTTTGACAGACCGTATAAACAAGATCAACATAAATTATTGAAACGACAAAGGGCAGAAATGGTAGAACGTTATTCACGTGAAGAGATGGCAAAAAATTGGACCATGCAGGCAAAATACCAGGCATGGTTGGACGTAGAAAAAGCAGTTGTAAAAGCGTGGGCAAAACTTGGCAAGATTCCTCAGGAAGATGCTGACAAGATTGTTGCTAACGCCGGTTTCAATATAGAACGTATTGATGAGATCGAAGCAGTAACACGCCACGACCTTATCGCCTTTACAACATCGGTTTCTGAAACACTCGGCGAAGAGAGCCGATGGTTTCACTATGGCATGACATCATCGGACACTGTAGATACAGCCGTTGCGCTACAGATGAAAGCATCCCTTCAGATTATTATCGATGACGTCAAGATGATCATGGAGTCGATTAAGACAAGAGCGATGGAACACAAGATGACCTTGATGGTCGGTCGTTCACACGGTATCCACGGTGAGCCGATCACATTCGGTCTGGTACTTGCAGTCTGGTATGATGAGATGGCCCGCCACCTGGAGAACCTTGAACAGACTATGGACGTTATTGCTGTCGGTCAAGTCTCAGGGGCCATGGGTAACTTTGCCCACGCACCGTTAGAACTTGAAGAGCTGACATGCGAAGAGCTTGGTCTTAAACCGGCACCGGCTTCCAACCAGGTCATTCAACGCGACCGTTATGCACGTTTGGCAACAGCCTTGGCCTTAATGGCATCGAGCATAGAGAAGTTTGCTATTCAAGTCCGTCACTGGCAGCGCACAGAAGTTTATGAGTGTGAAGAGTACTTTGCAAAAGGGCAGAAAGGCTCTTCGGCTATGCCACACAAACGTAATCCGATCCTAACAGAAAACATAACAGGTTTGGCACGTATGATCCGTTCTTATGCACTGCCGGCTATGGAAAATGTCGGTCTTTGGCATGAGCGTGATATTTCACACTCATCTACTGAACGTTTCTGGTTACCGGACTCGTTCATTACTTCGGACTTCATGCTTCACCGTATGAATAACGTTATCGCTAACCTGACGGTCTATCCGGAGAACATGATGAAGAACCTGAACCTTACAGGCGGACTTGTCTTTTCGCAGCGTGTTCTGCTTGAGCTTCCGCTCAAGGGTGTAAGCCGTGAAGATGCCTACCGTATTGTTCAGCGCAATGCGATGAAAGTCTGGGAAGAGATCCAGCAAGGAAAACCGACGACAAATGAGAAGGGTGAGAGTCTTTACCTTAACCATCTGTTAGCAGATGAAGAGCTGCGTTCAAGCCTGGATGAAAATGCAATTCGCGAGTGTTTTAATTATGATTACTACACCAAGAATGTTGATGCAATATTTAAACGGGTTTTTAAGTAACTCTTTATGATTACTAGATAGTATTACTAAATATAATGTGCCAAGGGAAAACATGATCACGATTCTTAAACGTAACGGTCGACGTGAAACACTCGATATCTCCAAAATCCAAAAGTACACTTCTGCAGCTGTAAAAGGTCTAAGCGGTGTCAGCCAAAGTGAACTTGAAGTTGATGCGCAACTTCACTTTCAAGATGGTATTACCTCAGAAGCGATCCAAGAGACGCTTATTAAAACAGCGGTTGACAAGATCGACATCGATGCCCCTAACTGGACATTTGTCGCCTCACGTCTTTTCTTGTTCGACCTCTATCATCAGGTTAACGGTTTTACCGGTTACTGCTCTTTGGAAAAATACTTTGAGCGCGGTGAAAAAGAGGGGCGCATCCTTCTAGGTCTACGCGACATGTACGATCTTGAGGTATTGGACAAACACATAGTCCCTGAGCGAGACATGCTCTTTAACTATCTGGGTGTCAAAACACTTTACGACCGTTACCTGATCAAAGACAGAAAGAGCAACCCTATAGAGCTTCCTCAACATATGTTTATGGGTATAGCCATGTTCCTTGCCCAGAATGAAGAGAAAAAAGAGGAGTGGGCGATCAAGTTTTATGACATGATCTCTCAGTTTGAAGTGATGTTGGCGACACCAACTCTTTCAAATGCCCGTACGCCTCGTCACCAGCTCAGCTCATGTTATATCGGTTCAACACCGGACAATATCGAGGGTATTTTTGACGCCTACAAAGAGATGGCGCTGCTTTCTAAATTCGGCGGCGGAATCGGTTGGGACTGGACACAGGTTCGCTCGATCGGTTCATTCATCGACGGTCACCGAAATGCAGCCGGCGGAACCGTTCCCTTTCTAAAGATCACCAACGACGTTGCTATCGCCGTCGATCAACTTGGAACACGTAAGGGTGCCATCGCGGTCTACCTGGAACCTTGGCACATCGACATCAACGACTTCCTTGACCTTAAAAAGAACTCGGGTGAAGAGCGCCGCCGTGCGCATGACCTTTTCCCGTCACTGTGGATAAGCGATCTCTTTATGAAACGCGTTGAAGAGGACGGCATCTGGACACTTTTCGATCCATACCAGACACGTGAACTGACCAACCTTTTTGGGGATGCGTTTGAAAAGCAATATATTGCCTATGAAAAAGACGAGAACATTCTCAAAGAGAAGGTCAAAGCAAAAGACCTGTGGCGCAAGATCCTGACCTCATACTTTGAGTCAGGCAGCCCATTCCTCTGCTTTAAAGATAACGCTAACCGCGCTAACCCGAATGATCACGCAGGAATTATCCGCAGTTCAAATCTTTGTACGGAGATCTTCCAGAACACGGCACCTAACCACTACCTGATCAAGCTGAAGTTCGAAGATGGTCAGTTCCTGACCTATGAAGAAGATGAACTTGTAAAAGTGGACAGCGGTATCGAAAAACCGGCGAAGAAAGTCACCGCACTTGACAGTATCGGCGGTCAACAGGTCTTCATCGTCGAAAAAGAGAAAATAGATGGTGCAACTGCCGTTTGTAACCTTGCATCCGTCAACCTCTCGCGTATAAACACAAAAGAGGATATCGAGCGCATCGTACCGACGGCGATGCGTGCACTGGACAACGTTATCGACCTTAACTTCTATCCGCTTGAGAAAGTAAAACGTACTAACCTGCGTACACGTTCTGTCGGTCTCGGTGTTATGGGTGAGGCACAGATGTTAGCCGAAGCCGCTATAAGCTGGGGGAGCCAGGAACACTTTGACAAGATCGACGAGGTGATGGAGGCGGTTAGTTATAACGCTATCAAGGCCTCTTCCGAAATTGCTGTAGAAAAAGGGTCATACCCTGAGTTCGAAGGCTCAAAATGGAGCCGCGGTGTCTTACCGATGGATCATGCCAATGCCGAAGTCCGAAACCTAGTTGACCGCGGCGGACTTTTTGCCTCAACCTACGATTGGGATGAGCTTCGTGAGACGATCAAAAAGAACGGTATGCGCAACGGTTACCTGATGGCTGTTGCACCGACATCGTCAATCTCGATCTTAACAGGTACTACGCAGGCCATAGAGCCTGTTTATAAGCGTAAATGGTATGAGGAGAACCTTAGTGGTCTCATCCCGGTTGTCGTGCCTAATTTGAGCCCTGACACATGGGCATTTTATACGCCGGCTTATGACCTGGATCAGCGTATCCTTATTAAGGCCGGTGCGATCCGCCAGAAATGGATCGACCAGGGGCAGAGTCTTAACATCTTTATCACCCTGGACAAAGCAAGCGGTAAGTACCTCAATGACATCTATATGCTGGCATGGAAGCTGGGTATCAAGTCAACCTACTACCTGCGTTCACAGTCACCGGAATCAAGCAACGATGTCGAAGACCGATCACAAGAGTGCGTAGGCTGTCAATAATCTTCTAAGACAAAGCCCCATAACGGTGGCTTGTTACTTCTTGCTGACGCCTTACTTATAGGAACCCCATGAAACCTCTTATATCTACACAAAAAACCAACCTCTTAAACCGCATTGATAACGCTGTTGACGGTGAGCTCTATGCCGTTACGATGAACTCCGCAGAGAACTTCACGATAGAGCTCTCTGTGCAGGATGCGAACCGAGGTCATGACTGGATCAATATTGCGTTTGAGATCGACGGGGTGAGCGATGCCCGTCTTCTCGACGACAGTAAAATTTCTATGGTAGATATGAGCGAGGGTATAAGTATCGTTTTTGAAGATGGCAGTTGTGCTGTCGGCATAGGGCAATATAACTCTATAGAGGCTATGAAAAGCGCTGCCCTTTATCTCATAGGCACAACACTTAAATATGAAGAACGTCCCTTCAACAGTTAACCGGTCCTTTATATTACGCTATGCAGTGTTACACCGCCGTGACGTTCAACGTTTCTACGTCTACCCACTTTAGTACAAACGTTCAACTTTCCCCTCAACTCACGCGCTTCACGTACAGTAATAGCACCTTTTTGGTACGAACGGTCAATCTCTTCTTTTGTCAGGTAAGCATGTTTCATCGGTAATCCTTCTCTTTTTGACTATTGTAATGAAAGAGTATAAGCGAAGAGTAAGGCAGAAATAAAGGTTAGAGCTTATTCGTAAAAAGGTTTATCACACAACTGTCGATCATGTTATAGACTTTGTCAAAGCCTTCATATCCCGGGAAAAAGTAAGGATCGGGTACATCCTCGTTGTTATGACCGTACGTACCCAGTTTGTGTACGTTCTGTGCACCCATCATCTTAAGATCGTGGAGGTTTTTGTCATCCAAAGCAATAATAAGGTCGAACTTGAGAAGGTCCTCTTTGACGATCTGACGTGCTCTTTGGTGCGAGATGTCAAGACCATGTTCTTTCGCCACACGGATGGCATCGGAGCAGGGCGGTTCACCGATATGCCAGCTTCCGGTTCCACATGAATCAATAACCAACGCCAAACCTTGTTTGTTAGCAAGCTGTTTTGCAATCCCTTCCGCCAACGGGGAGCGGCAGATATTACCCAAACAGACAAAAAGAATCGATTTTGGCACTATTTTTTTGCCTCGACATAGAGGTAACGCTTGATCTTCTTTGTCGGTGTTTTAATAAACTCTTCGCGCTGCTCTATGACTTTGCGAATACGTGAGAAAGAAGAGAGCGTTTCGTTGGTCGTTACACGGATCTCCTCCAGAAGCTTTTCGATACGGTCGTGGACCTTTGTCTCAGACGAAGAGGTGACCCCGAAATAGTCGTCAAGTTTTTCATGGTCAAGATAGATCCGTGCTGTTAGCGTGCCGTTATCGTCATAGACAAGAGAGTCACCGACCAGTTCATGCGCGTTGATAGCCGCTTCTATCTGCTCAGGATAGATATTTTCACCCGAAGCACCGACAATAATATTTTTGGCACGGCCGCTCATAAAAAAGTAACCCTCTTTGTCAAAATAACCGATATCTTCCGTGTTGAACCACCCCTCTTTGTCAATAACAGCAGCTGTCTTTTCCGGGTCTTTGTAATACCCGCGCATCACATTGGGACCCTTGACCCACAAGGTACCGCTACCGTCACTGTTTTTGTCTCGCAGCTCTGCTTCGACACCGACGATCATCGGGCCGATCGCCTTAAACTTGGTTATACTGGGATTTGTTCCTGCCAAGAGCGGTGCTGTCTCTGTCAGTCCGTAACCGATACAGTACGGGAATTCAGCCTCACGCAAAAAGGACTCAACGTGCGGCGAAAGCGCACCGCCGCCGATACCGAAAAACTTCAGCTCCCCGCCAAAGGTCTCCATGAGCTTCTGGCCCGCGATCTTGTTAAGCTGCTTGCGTACAAACGGAACAGCATAAAGTGTTCGGATGAAAAAATTTTTATGAAAATTCGGCTCGATCTTGTTTTTGTAGATCTTCTCTATAACCAGAGGCACGCTTAGCATAAAGGTTGGTTTGACGGTGTTCATCGCCTTAATGAGCACCGTTGGGGTCGGCGGTTTGGTAATGTAGAAGATCGATGCACCATTCAACATGGGAATCAACATTCCTACCGTACATTCGTAGGTGTGAGCGAGCGGCAAAATAGAGAGAAAACGGTCTTCAGGGAAGATGTCGACAATGTGCTGCGCCGCAGCAGCATTGGAGGTGAGGTTTTTATGCGTTAGCATGACCCCTTTGGAGCTACCGGTTGTGCCGGAAGTATAGATAATTGCCGCAAGATCATCCCCACTGACCTCGTCACTCTCTTTGGCAAATTTGCCCATCGCTTTAGTAAGCTGGTCACCGCCCTTCTGCATCGCTTTTTCGACCTTGCTGCGTGTTGACAGCTGTTCCAGAATAGTCAGTTCATCAAGAACGACAAGCAGCTGCATGGCAGGCGGCTGGGTCTCGTCGAGCATAGTATCAAAGAGCTTTTGTGAGACAAAGGCGGCTTTACACTCCGCATGATTGGCGATGTGCAGCGCTTCAGAGGTATGAAAGTCCGGCAGCACCGGGACGATCACAGCCCCCATGGTCGTGACCGCAAAATAGACGACAGGCCAGTTCGGCATGTTGGCACTGAAGAGCGCCACTTTGTCGCCTTTGCGGATGCCGTAGCTATAGAGCATGGATTGGACCTCTTTGACCTTCAGCGCAAACTCTGCATATGTCAGACTCTCGGCATCGACAATGCTCATTGCCAGCTTCTCTCCATAGTGTGCGGTGCTATAGTCAAAAAGAGCTTTCAGTGTCAATTGCGGCAGCTCGATAAATGGTTTGCTCATCTTGTCTCCTTATAATTTTTGTACGATAACACGAATAAGTTCCGCTTCACCCTGGTGTCCGCTTCCCTCTGAAAGATGATCGATACACTCCTCGAGTTTGATGACCTTGAAATCATCGCGTTCGAAGATATCTCGGACAGACGCAAGCGTATACAGAAGCTCGGGTGCTTTGGGACCGCCTGAATCGCGGGGAAGCTGTTTAACCGAGAAGAACTCACCCATAAAATATCCGCCACTCTCAACCGTGTCAAGTGCATGGGAAAAAGCCTCGCTTCTCAACGGCTCAGGCAGGTGCAGAAACGAGGTCAGGACCCCATTGTATTGACGTTCGCTTCGCCACTCGTTCAGATCAGCATGTATTGTCTCGACCTCGACCCCTGATTCCTCCGCCAGAGCAGCTGTTTTTTCAAGCCCAACGTCCGACGCATCCAAAGCGGTAACAATATGGCCTTTTAAGGCCATATAACATGCCGTTCGGCCTTCGCCTTCACCCAACATCAAGATATTGCTATTAGGGCTCAGAAGGTGCTCGTATGAGGCTAAAAAGGCATTAGGCTCTTTACCATAGAGAAATCCTTCTCTTGAAAACTTCTCATTCCACATCTCTTGCATACTCATACCGCTTCCTTACTCTTCATTATCTTCATGGTACTGTTCCAAAAACTCATCAATTAAAAAGTTGATGACCGAGTCATAAACTTCGGCATCGATATTCTCACTCTCGATCATATCATCATTACTATAGGAGAGCACAAAGCTTTTTACTTTATGCGAACGGTTGATCTCTGCTTCTTCTCCGATACCGAGATGAATATGGGCAACCCACACCTTGCCGATCTTGGTCGAGTTGATCTTGACAAAAAGTGCACCGACACCATCTTTTTTACTCTCTATGCCGTTTTTGTCCAGTTTTACTTTCAGTGCGGCACTGATCTTCTCTTTAGTATCAGGAGTAATAGTATTGCTCTGATCGATCACAAGAACATTAAGTGCCGTGATCCCTTCGAGCGTATGCGGCGTTGTTGCAAAAAGTAGAGGCGGCAAGAACAGTAGAGAAAAAATAACACATAAAAGCTTCTGCATCATAAGACCTTAGTGCGGATTTTTTTGATAATCCGTGTTTGTCATATTATAATATCTAATAACATCTAAAAAGTGAAGCGGAAGCTTTAGCGTTGTACCCCGTCTAAAACAGGAACAAACTCGCACACTTCCAGCTCATCTTCGATCAGTTCATCGCCAATTTTTACAAAACGGGTAATCACCTGTTTTCCGCCTTTTTCCATGGGTGCGACGATAATACCTCTGGGTACCAGTTGATCGATCAGCGCCTGCGGAATATGCGTCGGGGCTGCCGAGAAGAGAATTCGGTCATAGGGCGCATACTGGATCCAACCCTTTTGACCATCATCTGTCCGCGTATGTACATTTTGTATGCCGAGTTCACGAAAACGCTGCTTTGCATCTACGATCAGCGATTCGATCCGCTCTATCGAGAAGACCCCGCGAAAGAGATGTGAAAGTACTGCCGCCTGATAGCCGCTGCCGCAACCGATCTCCAAGACCCTGTCCGCACCTTCGGGCTCAAGGTACTCTGTCATCTTCGCGACGGTCAACGGTGAAGAGATCCACTGTTTTGCGCCGATCGGAAGAGCATCCAGCTTATAGGCATGCTGCCGCATCGCCACAGGTACGAACTTCTCGCGGTTGGTGTTGATGATGGCCTCTTTAACATTAGGTGAAAGTTCGAAGACACTGTCGATCTCGTCGGCCATTCGTTTTGTTTTAATTGCTGTAATTTTGTCGATCAAGATATACCTACATCCAAATATCGGCGCATTTTACGCACCTCTTTTTCTTTATATGTTGCTGTCAAACAGAGTTTCTCACCATTTCGGCTCTCTTCGCCAAAGGGGGTTATGATTCCGCTCATGCCGGTCGTGTCATTGTTGTTGGTGTCAGACGCCACCACATAGCATTGGTTCATGACAGCCAGAGCATTGGTCAGAGAAACAAAATTTTGCGAGCGTAGTTTACCCCATTGTGCTGGAATTAACATTATGTCGGCGCCTTCGAGTGCTTTCCAAAACTGTTTAAAGCGAAGTTCAAAACAGATTAGCAGGCCGAACTTGAGCCCATCGACCTCAAAAAGTGTTATCTCACTCTCGCTTGCGGCACTGAAGTAATCATGCTCACCGCCGAATTTGAAAAGCTCGACCTTGGCCTGTTCGTGAACCACAGCACCCCCATGGAAGACCTTCGCAACATTATAGATCTTGGCGTTTTCACGTTTTTCTATCATTGTAGCAGCGATGATCCGCTCCCCGGCAGCCTCTGTCAGCTTCTGCGTAATGGTCTTCGCATAGGCGGCTGCCTCTTCGAAATGGTCATAATCGAAATTGGTGACAGCAAGTTCAGGCAGAACAATAACGGCATCGGCAGGGCAGCTGTTTATAATGCGAAGGAGGGAGGTGAGGTTTTCGTCATAGTTGTGATCTTCGCTGACAAAAGAGAGTGAACAGAGCGGGCGCTCTGCAAATCCAGATTTTCTAGAAATCGTCAAAGTCCAGAGACCCTTTAGAGTAGTTGGCGACGGTGCCTTCAAAGAAGTTGGTCTTCTGATCATTAAACGAAGCAAAATCATTGACCCATTTAATAGGATTGGTTACATTGTACATCGGCTCAAGTTTGACCGCCTTCAGACGTTCATCGGCAAGGAACTGGATGTACTGTTCAATAATATTGTCTGTCAGACCCAGGATCTGACCCTGTGTGATGTATCGTCCCCAAGAGACTTCAAGGGCCACCGCATCTCTAAACATCTGATAGACCTCTTCAATCAACTCTTCTGTAAAGAGGTCAGGGCGCTCACGGCGAAGCGAGTTAATAAGGTTTTGGAACAGAATAAGGTGCGTCACTTCATCACGCTGGATAAAACGGATCATCTGCGCTGAACCGAGCATCTTACCGGCACGTGCCAAGGTGTAGATGTAGGCAAAACCGCTGTAAAAATAGATCCCTTCGAGGATCTGGTTGGCGAAACAGGCTTTGATAAAATTGACATCGGTAGGATTCTCAGAGAGCATCTCATACTTGATCGCAATCGCATCGTTTTTAGACTTCAGCATCACATCTTTACGCCAAAGGTCATAGATCTCTGCCGAGTTTTGTGAGATCGAATCCACCATAACTGCGTATGACTGTGAGTGCAAGGCCTCTTCGAACGACTGACGCACCAAAATCAGGTTGATCTCCGGAGATGTTACATACGGGTTGACATTGTCTATGAGGTTGTTCGTCTGCAGCGAATCCATGAAGATAAGCTGTGAAAGGGCCTTGTCATAAGCGGTTTTTTCGCCGTCAGTCAGCTGTTTGTAATCACTGGCATCACGGGTCATATCGACCTCTTTAGGGAACCATGTGTTGTTGAGCATCACTTCCCAAAGATTATACGCCCACTGATACTTAATGTTGTTAAGCTCAAAAATACCTGTCGGATTACCGCCAAAAATTTTTCGCTCGTTAACAGTCTCGTTGGAGTCGGGGTTGTAGATCTTTTTTCTTTTAATCGTTGTCATGTTTTTGCCTGAATTAGTAAATTCGTATTGCAGTTTGTACTGCAAAAATGTTAATGATTATCGCTTAACTATCATTCATCTTTGTTGAAAAAAGCTTCAATATCCAAAGAAGTTTTTGACACTGTTACACAGCATAACTTTTTATTATTCTTATGTATAATAGATTACCTATAACAGAGGAAAACAAAATGAGTAATGCCGGTTTTTGGAAACGCGCTGTCGCTATCTGTATAGACGCTGTCGTTCTTACTTTGATCATGTTTAGCATTATGTTCGCAACCGGTTTTTTTGTCGGGGGCATGCTCACCGATCCTGAAAATGCCGCAAAAGTCACTAATTTCGGAATACTGGTCGATGTTGTGGTTGTCTGGCTCTATTTTGCTTTGCAAGAGAGCAGTACTGAACAGGCTACTGTTGGTAAGCGTATTCTGGGCATCTACGTTACCGACAAAGAGGGAGGCCGCATCAGTTTTGCACTGGCAACGATTCGTTACTTTTCAAAGTATCTTTCGGGTCTTTTGATGATCGGTTTTATCATGGCAGCCTTTACCAAAAACAAGCAGGGGTTGCATGATCTTATCGCAGACACATTGGTTCTAAATCGATAATCTTCTCTCTTTTGTGCGGTAGCAGACTCTAAATCTACTGAGTATGCTCTCGTCCATTAAGTCATCTATTTTAGAGGTTATATTGCTTGACGGCTGCTGGCTTATTCTTTCGTTCAAACTTTTTTAATTACTTCATAGCACTAGTATGTCACATCGTAAAAAAGGAAAGAGTGTAGTCAATAAAACTCAATCGCTTGAACTATTTCAAAAACTCAATTACAGAAAAAACAAAGCAAAAGTTGAACACTCACGAAGAACAAGAAAGCTTCAAATTCTTAACACTTTTTGGCGAAGCCCCCGCAAAACTCTCCATCTCAGGATGCTCATCAAAAGGCGCACGTGCCAGTGCCAGTAGTTCTTCTACGCCGGAATAATCTCCCCGGTTAGCTTTATCGATCGCATACTGCAGCATATAGTTTTTCAAAACATACTTGGGATTCGTCGCTAACATCTGTTTGTGACGCTCCTCGGTATTCGAACCCTCTTTAGCCAGACGTGCCTCATAGCGCTCCAGCCAGTCCATGAGAGGCTGTTCGAGCGTGCAAAGCGCTAACAAAGCCGTTTTATCGCCATCATAACGGCTTAAGAGTCTAAAAAAGTAGTTATAGTCGATCTGCTCCTGCTGCATTATCCCGAAAAGCCAACGCAGGGTAGGCAGGTCATCTTCATCTTCGACAGTCAAACCGAGTTTTTTTCGCATAAACCCGAGGTAGTAGCCGCTGTATAGCTCGGCAAATTTGCCTAAGGCCTCCTGCATCCGTTCCATATTGACGAGCGGCGATAGTGCGCGCATCAACATACTGAGGTTCCACTGTGCAACACCGGGCTGCTGACCAAAGGCGTAACGTCCCTGCGTGTCAGTGTGATTACAGATGTAATCGAAATCATAGTCGTCCAAAAAGGCGTAGGGACCGTAATCTATGGTGAGACCGGCAATGGACATGTTGTCCGTGTTCATCACACCGTGGTTAAAGCCGACACCCTGCCACTTGGCAAACAGCAGCGCCGTTCTGTCGACCAGCTCTTCAAACATAAGAAAATAGGCATCATCTTTGCCTTCCAGGTGCGCATAACTCTCTGCGATAACATAGTCTGCCAGCGCCTCCAGCTTGTCAAACTGCTTTTTGGCATAAAAGTATTCAAAGGTACCGAAACGGACCCAGGAGGTGGCCATACGAAGCACAATAGCCCCTTTCTCCCACCGTTCGCGTGCAACGTCATGGTCCGAACCTATCAGTGCCAATGCGCGAGATGTGGCGATATGAAGCCCGCACATCGCCTCAGACATCAAGTACTCGCGTATCGACGAGCGCAGTACCGCACGTCCGTCGCCCTCACGGGAGTAGAGGGTTGGGCCGGAACCTTTCAGCTGCAGATTCCAGCCACTGTCTGTTTTTCCGAGGTTGATCGCACGGCCATCGCCCAAGCGTGGCACAAAGTAGCCGAACTGATGCCCGGCATAGCACATGGAGAAAGGCTCTGAACCGTTGAGATGCGCCTGACCGTTCATTATCTCAACCAGGAACGCCTCATTGCCTTCTACATCAACACCAAGCAGTTCAGCGGCGTCGGGACTATAGCTGACAAGAAAAGGGTTCTTCAGAGGGGTGATATCTGTTTTATCGTGAAACTCCGCCTCAAGTTCAAGGTAGGGCATGTTCACGCTGAGTTCATGTAATTTCATATTGAAGTTGTAGCAGAGCGTTAGTGAAAGAGTTCACCGCATATTTAAACGCATCATTAAATTAAGAAAAATGGAAGAGAAAAATAAATGTATAAAAAAGTAAGAAGAGAGAAAGTGACAGATTTCGAGGAAACATCGCTACGCGAGCGGTACCCTTGTTTTGGTGCAGATTGTGCCTAACTCAGGCTGAAGGCGTACATCGGTACGCCGAACGTGCCTGAGTTAGGGGCAAGGTGTGCCGAAGCTGTTATTTTCTTGCGTGGCGACGACGCTCTGACTCTGTCAAGTACACTTTACGAACACGGATGTTCTCAGGTGTAACTTCAAGAAGCTCATCGTCTTCGATCCACTCAAGTGCGCGCTCTAGTGAAAGGTCACGTGGCGGAACAAGTTTGATCGCTTCATCAGCACCTGATGAACGGACGTTTGACTGCGCTTTACCTTTAATCGGGTTAACGGCAAGGTCGTTAGCACGTGCATGCTCACCAATGATCATACCTTCGTATACTTTTGTCTGCGGCCCGACAAAAAGAACACCACGGTCCTGTAGACCGAAAAGGCTGAACGAAAGTGTTACACCGTTCTCCATAGAGACAAGCGCACCGTACGGACGGGACTCAACTGTACCTGAGAATGGACGGAACTCGATGAACGAGTGGTTCATAACACCTTCACCTTTTGTGTCTGTCAGGAACTGACCACGGAAACCGATCAATGAACGGGCAGGGATCTCGAACTCAATACGCTGGAAACCCTGACCCATTGGGATCATTGATTTCATCTCAGCTTTACGCTTGCCAAGACGCTCGATAACACCACCAGAAAGATCTTCAGGAACGTCGATCACCAAGTGTTCGAACGGCTCACATTTAACACCTTCGATCTCGCGCTGAATAACTTGTGGTCGAGAGATACCGAATTCGAAACCTTCACGACGCATGTTCTCTGCAAGAACCGTGATCTGAAGTTCACCACGTCCTGAAACACGGAACTTACCTTCACCGATACGCTCAAATTTCATAGCAACGTTTGTGTTCATCTCAGCTTCAAGACGCTCTTGGATCTTGTTCGATGTAACGTGTTTACCTTCTTGACCTGCAAGCGGTGAGTTGTTAACCGAGAAGACAACTGAAAGTGTCGGCTCTTCGATGTGCATCGGGTCAAGTGCCTGTGGGTTTGCAGGGTCACAAACCGTGTCACCTACGTCAACCGTCTCAAGACCGGCAAAGGCAACGATATCACCCGCTTCTGCAGTATCGATCTCCATACGGTTAAGACCAAGGAAACCGATCAGTTTCGTAATACGCCCTTTAACGAACTCGCCGTCCGCTTTTGCAAGAAGAACGTTGTCGCCTTTAGAGATCTGACCGTTGAAGATACGGGCAATACCGATCTTACCGACATAGTTGTCATAGTCAAGAGTAAAGACCTGTGCCTGTGCAGGGTTTTCTCTGTCACCCTGTGGCTCAGGCACTTTTTCAAGGATAGTTTTGAAAAGACATGTAAAGTCACCATCTTCTTCGTCCATATCCATTTTTGCAATACCGTCACGCGCAGCAGCGTAAACAACGGTAAAGTCCTGCTGCTCATCTGTTGCACCCATGTCGGCAAACAGGTCGAACACTTCGTCAACAACACGATCCGGCTCAGCAGAAGGTTTGTCGATCTTGTTGATAACAACGATAGGAGTGATTCCCATTGCAAGCATTTTCTTAACAACAAATTTTGTTTGCGGCATAACACCTTCGTATGCATCAACAAGAATAAGTGCACCATCGACCATCTTAAGAACACGCTCTACCTCACCACCGAAGTCGGCGTGGCCCGGAGTGTCAATAATGTTAATCTTGTGGTCGCCGTAGCGAATCGCAGTGTTTTTCGAAAGAATCGTAATACCACGCTCTTTTTCGATGTCGTTTGAATCCATTGCACGTTCGTCATGTGCTTCGTGCTCTCCGAATGTACCTGATTGTTGAAGGAGTCCGTCAACAAGTGTTGTTTTACCGTGGTCAACGTGTGCGATAACGGCAATATTTCTGATCTTTTGCATGTAAATGTCCTTAGCTTTAATTCTCTCTATTAGACTTTTCATAGTCGCTCATCGAAGAGCCTCTACAAAAAGCCTAGATATGATCCGAGTTTAAGCAGATTTTTAATTTTCGCGATTATACCTGAAAAGTAGTAAAAACCTGTTTGAATTACACCTCTGCAATAGTGTATAAGAGAATTTTTATATTTTATCCACATCTCATCCGCCATTTTCTTACGATTTTAGGCCTTGCAGAGTCGCTTGATACCAAGATGGATTTCACCCCTAATCGCACTTTTTACGTACGGCGTACCTGGCTGAACAGGATAATGTTGCCAATGGCGTTAATAAACGTCTTGAAGAGGCGGGCACAGTGACACAGATGCCAATTTAAAGTTGTCCTACCCGATAATATTGACGTTTTAAAAATGCCTTGAACAGCCTCCTATCGCTGTAACAACAGCGATAGTACCCTCAAAAACAATCTCCATATTTTATGATAAAACTGTACTAAATATAATTTTTTTCATGTATATTTACTATTTTATCCAACCATATTTATATAATAATATCTGCATGATAGTGGGGAAAGTTCCGGACGGTTATATATGAGAGAGAAGTTTATGTCGATAAACTTTGAGATATGTTGTGGACAATCGTATCGAGCAGAAGATGAAAAAAGAGAGGGTGCTGACGGCTAGAACTACCTGCAGTTAAAAGAGTAGTCAATTCTTTAGAGTAAGGAGATCATATGAAACACAGAGTGTACTACAGGCAGTTCTAGCCGTCAGCCGGAAGACGACTATTCAGTCGCTTCTCGTAAGATCCTCTCAAAGTCGGTCTGGGCTTTCATCAGGACCTCTTTCGCTTTTTTGTCTTGAACATGAGCACTGCTCATCCAGTTGTAGACACCCGGGAAACCCATAACGATCTTGTCATCGCCTTTTTTCTTGTAGAGCATCATCGTACACGGTGCGAACGCCGCCGCTTCCGGACGTGTTTTCGCAACGTTGTAGATCACTTTGAGTTTACAGATCGAGTAGGTGTCATAGAAGTCAAACGGACTCTCTATCGTATCTTCTTCGGTCAGAATATAGTTATACTCCGTATAGTTTGACATCACAAAGCCCATCGGCTTGAAGCCGTCTTCGATCGTCATCTGCAGCTCCTCTTTCGCATCAGCCCAATCATCTGCGTCGACTTCCATCTCAAAACGTGACACAAGCGCTCCTTCGGCAGGAAGCGCATTATCATTGCTGATCGACACCGTTGCTTTCGGCATCGCTTTTTTCAAAGAGGCCGTGACCTTCTGTTCGATAGAAGCTAAAAGCGGTTCAACCGATTTCAAACCCAGGATCTTAGACTGCGCTTCTGCCGTCAAGATAGAAGCGTGCAGTGATTTATCGCCTTTAGCCTGATAGATACCGACACCCATTGGGACAAAGATTCCCGCATCAGGATGCTTTTTGACAAGTGCATCACTCAGTTTCAAATGGAAGACCGTCAGAAGATTGAAGACGTCATAGTCGCTCTGTTTGAACTGTATATTGAACGGTCCGGTCATCTCCGTGTTGGCAGAGATGTAAAAACCGTCCGCTTCCAGTGTCTTTTCGATCACTGAAGGGAGGTCACTTTTAGGGTCGTTTTCAACACTGAAGATCTTGATATCGCCCTGCGCAAAAATGTTGGTCGTAACGAACAACAGTGCCAATAGTATGTTTTTAATCATAGATTTTTCCTTTATGGTTTAATATAAGTCCATCCGGACTTCACGCGTTCGATCATCTCGACAATACCGGCCGTAACGACCTCTGTACCGTCGATCAGTTCACTCTCTTTGATCTTTTTTGTCCGCATAGTATTGCCGCAGGCGACAAACACCACACCGTACTGCATCAGTGCATCGACGCGCACTGCGATCTCTTTTTCATCTTTTAAGAGTGTTCTGATGCCGTGGTAGTAGGCCACAATACGCATCTCGACATTCTCCGGCCCGTAAAACTTCAGCACATTGTTGGCCGAGCTCAGCACATGGTGGATCGACTCGTCATCGCCTTCGGTAATACAGAAGACGATCTGACGCGGGTTGTCGAAGGAAGGCTTCGGCTCCGCGAACTCGGTATCGGCACCTAAAATAGCTGCCAACATGACAATGATCACTGCAATTCGTTTCATCTGTTCTCCTTCTCTTTAAGATACTTAGTATAGAGCATTACACTTACAACTGCTTTCATCACCGTTTTACCCCATCGAGAAACGATCTGAAATCTTGCCGATTCCATGAACCGGGAACCTTTTTAAGCACCGTGCCTTCTTTCGTCACAAAGAAAAATGTCGGTGTCATCGACACCTCCAGATCCCAAGGCAGTGCCTCTTCGGCAAGATTGATCTTGACCGGAATAAAATGCTTTTGCAGGTATGCCGCCATCGCCTTGTCTTTAAACACTTCCTTCTCCATATCGTCGCAATAGTGACAACCTGTCCGTACGGCATCGATCATTATGATCTTGCCCGTCACGTTGGCTTCCTGCATTCCTGCCTCCATACTGCGCCATTCGACACCCTCTGCATGGAGTGATGCAAACGTCATTATGGCGGTCATAAACACGATCCACAACCTACTCATCTCCCCACTCCAGCATTCGGTAGACCGTTTCGACATTGCGGGCATGCATCTCTTTGTAGAGTGCCACAGATGAAAACTCTTCCATCTTGATCGTCTCAACGGCACTGTCAATACCGTCACCGTTTTCCACGGCTTCTCCGACCTGCTCACGCAGCGCGATCAGATAACGGTAAGTCATCTCTGTAGCGTCAGCCTGGACATCGTCTCCATGGCCTCCCACAACGTAGAGAGAAGGCAACTTCCGGATCATCTCCAGGGTTGCTATCCAGCCGTTAATGTCACCGTCGCGAAGCGAAGGGATTCTGTCATTAAAGACCACGTCCCCGCAAAAAATCGTCTGCACCTTAGGCAGATATACAACTATATCTCCAGAAGTATGGGCTTTCGTATCGACATGGATCAGTTGAACATCCATCCCATCTAAATGCAGTGTCCTGTTGTGATCCAACAGTGTGGTCGGCAGCTTCGGCGACGTATGGGCATAGGCCTCTTTCAAGATCCGTTGTTCCATCCGCGTCACTGCCTTTGGGTTGACTTCCTCATCAAACGCAGTGCTGCCGAGTACGTCAACACCCTGAGAAAGATAAAACCCGTTTCCGAGCCAGTGGTCATCATGTACATGGGTGTTGATGACCAGAGCCGCCGGCATCTTCTTTATAGCTGAGATCTCTCTCCAGGCCTCTTTAGCGTATGCAAAAGTCGGACCCGGATCGATCACCAGCCATTTTGTTCCAAGATCGACAAAACAGCTGTTGACCATGTTACCGTTGTTCTTGGTATTCATCACTTCAGGCTTTCCAAAGAAGCAATACACTTTATCGTTGACCTTTTCAGGTTTCAGGCCATATTCAAAGGCCGATAAAAGTGTTGTTGCCGTCAGTAAAACTAAAAGTGACTTCATCCTGCTATCCTAAATTGTTCTTAAAATTTGTACTGGTACTGGAACATCCAGCCGTCAGATTTATAGCCTTTAAGACCATTCCACTGTACCGCACCATCCGTATCACCTGTTGCAATAACATAATCGAACTGCATACGGTGCGCGTTACGCTTACGTTTTGAGCTACGATCCATCTTGTTGTCAAATGGACTGATAAAAAGGTTTACACCGATATAGGTGTTGCCAAGCTTAGTATCAACACCTGCTTTTTCGGCTGAGCCCTGAATATGCTTGAATGCCGGTTCAATATATTCATTGATCGCATACGTACCCGTCAAAGCCATTGTGGATTCATTCCAGTTCTTGACACCCTGCAGGTTTTTACTGTCGAAATATTCGAATTTTACGTTAGCACCGTCGAGGAAATGTGAATCGATACCGAAGTTCAAAGACTCATAGTTTTCCGTATCTTCAGTAAGAGCTGCCTGACCCGCTATACCGCCCGCATTTTCAGAGATAGCGTATGAAAGCTCCGTATGCAGTAGCTCCGTGTAGTCAAACATGACACGACCGACATAAGAGTTGGCATTACCCGGCTTAGCATTAACGACCGCGCCGCTTCGTCCCGCCTGGTTACCGATCATGATGTCATAACCGAAACCTTTCCATGGACGTTCATGACCCATCTCGAAACCGTTAACCTTGCCGTTGTTGCCAAGGAACATATCACGGCCCGAAAGCATGATACCCATATTTCTCTCCATAGCCAGCTGCTTGTCGAAGCCACGCTCAACGATGTCAAGGTTCCATCCCGGGATAGTGAAGCTCATACCGTGAGGCATTTTGATCAGACCGACTTTCAGAACAAGAGCATCATCCTGAACATAAGAGACAAAGGCGTCTTTGACCATGTTCGGCATACCCACACCGCTTTTGTCCGTGTGGTCCTGGTTAAAGTCAAGGAAGACCTTACCGCGTACCTTGCCTGCCGTATAGTTCCAGCCGAGACGGATACGTTGCGCGCCGAACTTGACCTTGCCGTTTTGGGTATCAGGATCAATAAAAGCGTCCCCACCGCGAGCTTCCAGCTGTGCGAAACCATAGATGTCAAGTTTAGTATCCACATCACCGATCTTCTTTGACAATGTATACGCCGCTGACGCATCAGCACTCATCATTAATACTGCCGCTGCAGTAGCAGCCAGACCTAAAGATTTATTTTTTTTCATTTTTATCACCCTTTTTTAACCATTAAAGCGAGATAATGTCGTTTGTGACGAACCATGTCTTTGGACATTCTCACTCTTAGCGGCAGGTACGAACTGCCGCTTCCATTCCGGATAGACCGGAGCTACTCTTTCCCGACACAACATTTAACACAAACGTTCTGCCCCTTTTTCTCTACCAAGTTAACAACCGCCTCCTTTTGATGGACAACCGCAGTCGTAATCCAACAAGGTAACGTTGCCTGTGTTACTGACATCAACCACTTTTTTACGGCGGATGTAGTCACGTGTCACATCATAAACGGCACGGATCTTATCTTCCTGAAGGTTCTCGCCTGCATTTTGCAGGTTACCGCCCCAAGAGGATACGATGTAGGTTCTGTTCGGATCAAGCGGTTTACCGCCGATCATAAGATTACTGATACGCTGACCCGCTTTGGCACCGACCGTGATCGAATAGGTCACACCGCCGAGACGGCTCATGTCCCCACCCTGTTGATAGAGCGGGTTGGCGTTGAAGACGTTGTCCGCAATATCCTCGAGCAGCTGGGCGATTTTGCTGCCTTTGAGCTCGAAGGTATAGACGTTCGGATAGGTAATACCGCACATCTCATAGACGTTGTCCATCAAAATGTCATCTCCGGCAAGTACCGTGGTACCCCAACGGTAGCCCGGCGTAAAGGAGATGTCACATTTCATCTCATCCATGATCGCGTCATTGATGAGCTGATCGAAGGTCGAATGGAAAGTATCACGCTTGTACAGGGTTCCTTTGGTCTGACCCAGCACTTCGTTAAACTCCGCATCAAACGGTGCATAAAGCTCGTTCACAAGCTTTACACCCTCCGGATCAGCCGGAATGATGTTTGAGGCGATCGGAATGAGTTTATACTCATAGTCTCTGACTTTTCCATCTTTGATGTCAAGATCCAGGCGGCCGATATACTTACCGTGGCTACCGGCAATGACGATCACCGTGTCGTTGATGACGATCGGTTTCGGTGAAGGGTCATGTGTGTGACCGCTCAGGATGAAATCGATGCCGTTGACCTTGCGCGCTACTTCCTGGTCGACACTGAAGCCATCGTGCGAAAGCACAACGACACAGTCGACTTTATGCTCATTTCGCAGCTCGTCGACATACTCCTGAAGCGTATCAAGACGAAGCCCGAAGCTCCACCCCTGCGTAAACTCTTTCGGGTTTGCCGTCGATGTGAACGGGAACGATTGACCGATAATACCGATCTTCGCGCCGCCGCGCTCTTCGATGGTATACGGTTCAAAGATCAGCTCTTCATACTCATCCGCAAAAGGATCATCACCGACAATATTTTGTGAGATGAATTTTGCATCGAGTTTTCCGATCAGCTCTTGAACGCGCTCTTTACCATAGGTAAATTCCCAGTGACCGACCATAACGTCGACACCCAGATAGTTCTGCGCCTTAACGATCGCTTCACCGCCTGTTTTAAGCGCAACACCCGTACCTTGCCACGTATCACCGGAGTCAAGGAAAAGAACATTTTCCGCACCACGCTGACGCTTGATCTCATTGGTCAAGGTCTTCATGTGTGCGATACCGCCCATTTTCCCGAACTTCTTGGCCAGTGCGTCAAAGTCCATGTAGGTGTCAAAATAGGCATCCAGTGAGCTTGGCTCCAAACCGTAATGTTTAGAGAAAGCTTCACCACACAGGAAACCCGGTGTACCGACTAAGTTCGGTGCCGAGATCAGGGTAGAGGGTTCACGCCAGTAAAGCGGCTTGATATGCGCATGCAGATCGCACATGTGCAGCAAGGTCACATTACCTTTTGCATTGAACTCATACAGATCTTTAAGACCGAACGCTGCCGGATTTTTACCCGGTACCGTTCTGGCACAACCGCCTGCGATCGTCACCAATCCCAGAGCCGCCGCGATCTGCATAAAATCTCTTCTTGAAATATCCATAACGCTTTCCCTTAACGCTTCAGACCGGGAATAGCAATTTCACGGCCTTTCGCTTTCTCTGTTACGTAGACTTCCAGTGCAACCATCTCAGGTGAGCCCAAAGGAATGACCGCTAAAAGTGCATTGTTCATACACCCTTGAAAACGTCTTTGCAGCGTTCTCAATGATGATTTTGTCATACGGTATGCCGGCCATGTAGCACCGGCCTTGTTTGCTGCAGAACCAAGATCCGGAAGCGGTTGCGTACGTAACACGCCGCCGACAACAGCCGGTGCGTGGCAACTCATACATGAAAGACCGCGTCCGCCGCGTTTCGTGTTGAAGACTTCATCGCCCAAGGCATAAGCCGCTTTCATCTGTGCATTGGCGTTGACATCGATATTGATGTTTTCACCGTTCGCGATCGATTTGGCATAGGCGCTCATCTCAAACATCTCACCACTCTTCAAGGCAAACGGTTTGTGACCGTTTTCCGCCATCAAAGCCTGTAGTACCTGGTCAAGACCGGCAACCATTCCAAGCTTATCAACATAGCGTGGAAAACCTGCGATGTAGGCAGGAAGGTCATCTTCACTCACACCTAAAAATTTTGCAAGTCCGGCATCGCCGCCGCAGAACTCTTCTAACGCTTCATTGCCTGATTCGACCAGAATGTCCGCCGGATTGTTTTCCAACATCTCAGCGTACATAGCGCGGTCAGAATCACTCATAGCAAACTGTTCACCGCCGAAAGCCAATACACCGATCAGAGCCGATGCAAGTATAATTTTTTTACTGATCATCACTTACCCTTTCGGTTTGATTTTCTTGCTTTTCTCATTTACTTCACCCTGGTTGTCTTTATAGTCAACTTTCAGTTCGCCCTTGCCGGGTACTTTAAAGTTAATCGTGAAGACAGGGTTTGTCGAAAGAGATTCCCATGTTCTCATCGTTGTGATCGGCGTACCGTTAAAAGTGAAATTCACTTCATTGATGTAGTGTGCCGGAATAAGCTTCCCTGTTTTTTTATCTTTACGCATTCCGGTATCCATCGGGTGCATAACCATAAAACTTACCTGTACGACGTCGCCTGTTTTATATTTTTTCGGCTTGATCTTGATTAGTGATTTTCTTTTTTCCATTATGTTTTCCTTTTAATTCTTCAATATTGGGGGTGTCTCTATCACTAGAAGATCAACCACAACCGCCGATAGTTACTTTTACATTTTGCGACGCACTTAAAAACTCGCCTTTACTTGTCTCGACAAGGGCCATAACATCTTGCGATGTCCCCAGCTTGACACGTGTTGCAAGCATCGCTTTTCCATTTGCCGGCGTCAACATCACGTCTGCACAACGTACATTGCTGTTTTTGGTCGCAAAAACATGGATCGCTTTGACATAATCATCGTCCGTCATCGGTGAATCGACAGTGATCGTAACCGGTACAACGGCGCCATTCTCAGCGATCTCCGGTGCTTTTAAATGAACCTTTGGTGAAACGACGACCGCTTTACCACCTGTAATTGCCGCAATAGCTGCTTCAATTGTAAATGCGTTAGGCCCCTTTGGCGCCTCAGCTGCCAATACCATGCTCGGTGCAATAACTGTTGAAGCAGCTGCTGCCAGTCCAAGCCCTCTTAAAAATGATCTTCTTTGCATACTTTCTCTCCTCTATTTCTTGGTTGATACGATGAATGATGTGATGTCACAGATCTCACGCTCTGTAAACAGGCCTGTCGTCAGATTGATCGTCATGTGTGTATTCGGATTGTCAACACGTGCATCTGCGATCTTCTGGTAGACAAACTGGTTGTCACGTGCGCCGGTCTTGATGAAAAGGTCATGGTATGACGTCAGGTCAGGTCCAATGTTCCCGGCACCTTTAGCACCTTCGATGTTGTGACATGCAACACAGTTTCCGTACTGTTTCGGCGGGATTTCGTCTTGTGGTCTGTATGTCTTCCCCGGTACCATCTGTGTTTTTGCAAGTCCTGCAGGCAATTCGCCTTTGACTTTTGCACCGTTGAGATTATTAAAAATAAACTCTCCTCTTGCAATAGCATCTTTGTCATCTGTGACACAGCCTGCCGGCATCGTATAGACTTTTGCCGGCCCCAAAAGGTCTTTGGCAATGATCTTACTCGCGTTCGGACTCTCTATGACACTGCTAAGGTCTGCTGCAAATGCCAAACCTAAACCGAATGTTGTACTTAAAAGTAACAATCTGTTCATATAGCTTCTCCTTAATTAATTTGGAAAAGTGTAACAGTCCAATGTAAAAACAATGTAAAAATTCTTATTAAATTTAGTGATAATACTTATAACCTGTTTTATAAGTATTGAAAATAGAGGGTTAGGAGGTAACGAGGGTAGACGGAAAGATGTAGGTGAAGGTACTTCCCTCTTTGGGTGTCGACTGTACGGAGAGCTCGATACCGGTCTCCTCCATTATGGTCTTGACGATGTTGAGGCCGATACCGAAACCGCCTTTGCCGGTCTCTTCTCTATAGTAACGCTCAAATATCTTGCTGGTGTCTTCTATTCCGAAGCCGAAATCCTTAAAGATCAGTTCACATTGCCCGTCAACGCGTCTGAGCGTCACTTCGATCCTGCTCTCTTCATAGGAGTACTTGATGGCATTTGAGATGTTATTATCGATAATGCGCTGCAGCTGGGTTGCGTTAAAGTGAAGTGTTATACCCTCGTCGACATCAGCCGAGATGACAATATCTTTCATCGCAGCGACCTCGTCAAAATAGAGAATCCGCTCTCGTACAAACGCACTGGCATCGATATTTTCATACTCAAAGACGATCTGCTGGTTCTTGATAAGGTAGTCCATGTCGTTATAGATGTTTGAGAGAGTTTTTGTCGCGGCCTTGATGCGCTGCAGGTATTTGTTTTTCGGGTTTTTAAGGTTAAAGAGATCGATATTGACGTTGATAATGCTTAACGGGGTGTTGATCTCATGCATGGAGTCTTTGATAAAATTGTCCAGTTTTTGATTGACCCGCTTAAACGGCAATGCAAAACGGTTCAGAAAAAAGATAGAGAGAAAAAAGACCAAAATGACAATAGAGAGCAAAATCGTCGCTATCTTCTGATAGACGGAAGCATAACTGAGTTGGTTGCTGACAATCAGATAATCCGCATCAAAATAACGGTTCGGAGGCAGGGCAACGATAAGATACGCATTTTGCGTGTCATCAATATGATAACCGGTCGAGAAGTGCTCCATTGAACTCTTTATCAAAGTGAAAATAGGCTGAAAGTTCAAATCATAGAGTCCGGCCTGCACCCGTTTAAAGCGAGGAAACTCAAAATAGGATTCACGGGTCTCATCGTACTCCTCCATGGCACTGATGATCAGCGCTGAGCGCTGTTTTAAGAACAGCTCGTTCTGGATCTCATGAATGTTCTTCGTATAGATGACATAAACGTAGAGCGGTGCGAGCAGTATCAGCGTGATTAGACCGGTATAGATGGCTGCATCTTTATAGGCGGATCGATTATCTTTCAATAATATATCCTATACCGCGGCGGTTCTTGATAATATCGACCGGCAGCTTCTTTCTGAGATTATTGATCTGTACACGGATGTTTGACGGATCCACATATTCACCCCAGATCTCATCCTGAAAGATCGTTATGGAGACAGCTTGCTCTTTATAACGCAGCAGCACTTCCAGAATGTCATGTTCCGTCTTACTCAAAACGATCTCCTCACCGTTGTAGCTGAGCTGGCTTTTAGCCGTGTCGTAGGCCAGCCCTTCGCCCAGCTCCAGCAGATCCCTGTTTTTAAAGTAGAAGCTTTTGCAGACCTGCGTAATGCGCAGTTGAAGTTCCATAAGGTCGAAAGGCTTACGGATATAGTCGCAGCACCCGGCCTTATACCCCTCTTCAAAATCGCGCATCTGCGTCAACGACGTCATAAAGATCGCCGGGATCTTTACCCCATCGTCACGAATGCTTTTGAGCAGCTCGAAACCATTCATCCCCGGTACATTCACATCCAGGAGCAATACATCGTAGCGCATGGAGTAGATAGCGTCATAAGCTTCATCGCCGCTGCTGAAACAGTCCACCTCAAAATCGAGCTCTTCCAGGAACTCTTTTATACTGATACGCAGTGAATACTCATCTTCCAATAACAATATTTTCATCGGATCTCCCCCTCTATACGTCGTGACAATTTATAACGCAGCATCAGAGCAATAAGTTCCTCTTTGCTGTAGGAAGAGAGAATATCTCTGGCTTCTTCCATAAAGAGTTCACGATCTTCTTCCGGCACCGTATCTTTAAGTGAGAGCAGGGCCTTGTCATATCCGCTGTGATAGACCTTGTTCTCATACTGCTCCTTCTTGACAATCTCGTAAAGGTTACTCCGTGAGAATGTCAACAGGAACGAGATATCTTCATCTTTGTCGGCAAACTGCTCCAACCCTTTTTTCGGCATGACAAAGACAAAGGCCCCGATCGTCTCAGCCTGTCCGTTCTTCATAGGTTCGTAGAAGATATATTTGTTATCCTGCAGCAGGACACGCTGTTTGCGCAGTGCTTTAAAATCAGTACGCTGAAGTGTCTTGAGGTTGACCATGTTATAACCGCGGTTAGCGACAATATACCAGGCGGCAGTCGGGTTGTTTTGCATCAAAACAGCCGTATTGTAGTAACTGTCATCAAGAAGCACATAGAGATCGATACCGAATTTATGAAAAAAATCCGTACTGGCATCAAAAAACTGCAGCACCTCAATAAATCCCAGCAGCTTGTCATCTTCATAGATAGGTACGGTCGCTTTGATTCCGAGACGCCGGCCGACTTCGATAGAGACACGCGGGTCTCTGTGTGTTTTAAAATAATCAAGGTCGGAACGATAGACATCCAGAGGCATACCGGAGTAGAGGTTGTCCTTGTCCCAGCTGCGGGCAAAGACACAATAGTCGGCGGTAATGATTTGAGCACGGACCAGTGTGTGAATATGTTTTTTGACATTCTCCATGATCTCTTTTAGTCGCGCAAATCCCTTGTCTTCGTCATCCTCTTCCAATGCCTTTTTGATCGCGCCGTTCTCTGCCAATACAAGTGCAAAACGCAGTGCGTTCTCTTTTTCATCGTCGAGCTCTTTACGTAGAGAAAGACTGAACTGATCACTCACATTCTCCACAACTTGCCAAGACACTTCTCTATTAAGCTGAGAGATGACAAAGAGTAAAATAGCGATAAGGATAGAAAAAGTTAACAGAAAAAGAAGATTGTTTTTACTTAGTTTCATAAAGGACTCTACTGCTGTAATATTATTGAACTATAGCAAAACATTATAAAAAGTGTCATCTTACCAACAGACTAGGATGGAGGTATTATGTTCAAAGTAGTCTGCATAATAGCGTTGAAAGTTTCTGATTACCCTTGAAGTCAATCTCTCTTCTGCTTCTCTTATCTCTCTACAATAAACTCTGCGAACTCGTAATCATAAGGGTTTTTTTCATCTTTTTGGTGATGTTCGCTGGCGACCTTTTTAAGCGCTAGATGTTCATACGCCGGAAAGAGGGTGTCGCCGTCAACCTCCAGATCAATAAAGGTCAAATAGAGCTTATCCGCCTGATTAATAGTCTGCTCATAAAGAAAACCCCCACCGATAATAAAGAGTTCCTCAACGTTACCGGCTACGGCCACGGCCTCTTCCAGTGAAGCTACCACGTCACAACCCTCGGCCCTGTAATCACTGTTTCTACTGACAATAATGTTATGTCTCTTAGGCAGCGGACGGCCGATAGACTCATAGGTCTTACGGCCCATGATGATGGGCTTGTCCAATGTCTTTTGTCTAAAGTGCTGCAGGTCGGCCGGCAGATGCCACGGCATGTCGTTATCTTTGCCGATAACACGGTGTTTGGCCATGGCGACGATGATCGAAACAGTAGGCTTATTCATCATCAGACCGAAAAAGGGTAAGCGATAGGATCATGGTACTGATAACCGCTGACGCTGAAGTCATCCATCGTCACCCAGGTCTCAAGATCCTCAAGCGACTTGATCTCAGGATTGATGTGCAACTGCGGCGACGGAAAAGGCTCACGTTTGAGCTGCACGTCACGCATCAGCTCCAGCTGGTCTTCATAGATATGTGCATTGACGATCTTGTGGTAGGCCTTGCCCGCTTTATGACCCGTTATCTGTGCCATCAGTGCCAGAAAGACGAAAACCTGTACCTGGTTGAAGTTAAGCCCCAACGGCACATCGCATGAGCGTTGATACGAGGTCAGGTGCAAAGTGTCGCCGACAAGCGAAAAGGTGTGGGTGTGCATGCAGGGACGCAGACACCCCATGTGAAACTCGCCGGGATTATAGAAGCTCAGTATCTCGCCACGGTCGTCGATGCCGTTTTTAAGGTCATCGACAATCTTTCTGAGCTGATCGACTTTCTTGCCTTCAGGCGTTTTCCACCCACGGCCCTGAACCCCGTAGACACGGCCCATATCATCCTCGCCCTTGCGGTACGGGTTGTTGAGCCACGCCTCATTCAGGTTGGCGTTGGCATCCCAGGTCTTGGTACCGAGCGCCCGAAAATCGGCTGCTGAATCATACCCGCGGATATAGCCGATAAACTCGGCGATCGCCGATTTGAAATAACTTTTCCGCGTGGTAATAAGGGGAAACTGATTCCCGCCGACATCATACTCCAGGTCGGCATTGATCAGCGTCAGACAGTTTTTGCCTGTACGCTCGTTCTCAATCCATGTGCCCTCATCGATTATTCTCTTACAAAGATCCAAATACTGTTTCATGCGTTGTTCACCTTTAATGGTTCAAATTCTACCATAGAGTTCGTTATATAAGTTAAGCGCAAACCTGTCGCTCAATGAAGCGATGTAATCCGATATTACACGGTGTTTGTTTCGTTTTTCGATCTGTTCAAGGTAGTAGGGAGGAAGGATCTTCTCCTCTTCCATCATCGCACTGTAAAGTCCTTTTATAGCCTGTTTCCCGGCATACATCTTACTTACGATCTGTTTATGTTGATAAAGTTTCTGATAAAGGATCTTTTTAAGCTTTTTGACCTCTCTCTCCAAGGTTTGGTCAAAGCCGATAGGCAGTTCCGATTTAGAATCGATAACACCGGCTAACACACGTGTGTTATCGACTCTCTCTTTGGAGTTTTCAAGCAGCGCGTAAACAAGGTAGTTGATGAGATGCGAACTGAAACGGTACCGAAACATCTCGTCACCATCCTCCGGCGTAATACCCTCTTCAGCGACTAAAGCCAAAACATCTTGAATGATCCTGCTCTCTTTCAAGGTCTCAAAGCTGATGAGCCCTGAATTGACACCGTCATCGATATCATGCGTCATATAAGCGATCTCATCGGCTCTGTCGACCACCATCGCCTCTATTGACGGGTGCGTCTCCAGGTTGAACTGTTCGTGGATGCTCTCAGGCAAAAAGCTCTTTTTATAGGGGTAGGAGTGTTTGAGAATACCCTCCAGTGTTGCAAAAGTGAGGTTTAGCCCCAAAAAAGGCTTATAGCGCTTCTCAAGTTTTGTCACCACCCGAAAACTCTGGTAGTTGTGTTCGAAACCGTTTGCAAAACCGTCACTTTTGAGACACTCATCAAGGGTATCGCCGCCCACATGGCCGAAAGGAGTGTGACCCATATCATGAGAGAGGGCGATGGCTTCTGCCAACGACTCTTCCAGTCCAAGCTGTGACGAGATGGAACGGGCGATCTGCGAGACCTCCAGCGAGTGGGTCAGACGGGTACGGAAAAAGTCTCCCTCCTGGTTTAAAAAAACCTGCGTCTTATACTCCAGTTTTCGAAAAGAACCTGAATGAATGACCCTGTCGCGGTCACGTGCATAAGGTGTACGGAAATCATCATTGATACCGTAAAATCTGTCATGGGGTTGCATCTTCATCCTTTGGGCAGTCTGCTGATCGTCATTGGCGTTGTCGCCTCTTTAAGAAGTATTGTATCACTTTGAAGTGTTGTCTCTCCAACTACGATCTCACCGCCTTCAATCACCTTTGCGCGAAGCCCGCCGCGGCCTTTCATCAAACCGTAGGCACCTTTGCCTATTACCGCGTTCATCCAGGTACAGGGGTTACAGTGAGCGAGACCTTCAAAAGTTACATCACCGACTTTAAAACGTCTGCCGATCAACTCGCAAAGATTGACGCCGGAGATGATGATGTTTCTTCGAAAATCTTCTATATCTATGCTCTGTGCCATAACACGTTCCATCTCCCTGGCCACCTCTAAAGAGAAAAAGGTAATCGGGTAGAGTCCCTGCTCAAAACGATCATCTTTTATGCCTCTGCCCGGTTGTAATGAAAGTGTTTGATGGGTAGATGTCGGAGCACTTCCCACCACATGTTTCGGGCGGGTAAAGTAGTTGTGTTGCGGGGAACTGAAAAGGTAGTGAAGTGTTATAGGATAACGGTGTAGCACTACTTTCCGATTTCAAAATCTTTGTTGACCTCGATAGGTTTTTGACCAGGAGGATAGGTTGCTTTATCGGCTTCTTCTTCTTTATAATCACGACACTCTTGGGGAATGTTCTGCATATTCGGATCATTTCGCATGATATCATCACAGTTTGTTGCGTTGATACTAAACTGGGAACAACCCGCAAGCAACAAAAACAGGGGAATAACAATATAGATTTTCATTTATTATCTCTTTTGGCTCAATTATTGATAATTATACTATGTTCGGTATAAATGTTATAAATTCGGTTCAAGATCATTACCTCAATGCGCTCTCGGGTAGTGTTTCTACTTGCCGGGACCAAGCTCCTTTTAGAGAAGTAACCGCATTGTCTTACTTCTTCTCCATCTTCACCCGTTGTGAATGAGTGATCGCAACGGCCATCGCATCGGAAATATCCAGGGGCCTGATCTCTTTTTTGATACCCAAAAGCCGCTGTACCATAAAGGCAACCTGCTCTTTCGCTGCCTTTGCTTTGCCTGTCAACGCACGCTTCACCTGCAGCGGAGTGTATTCGGAGAACTGTCCAAACTCCTGCAGAAGCTTCAACATAATGGCACCACGGAACTGGGCCAGTTTCAAAACAGTCTGTGGATTATGGGCATAAAAAATATCTTCCATCGCCACTTCATCGATTTTATGTTTTGCAAAGATCTGGTCCAGACCCTCTACCATCTGCGGTATTTGAAACTGAAGATCATCTTGTTTCATCTTGATCAAACCCGCTTCGACCAAAGCGATTTTACCTTTGTCCAATGAGATAACGGCATACCCCATATTACGTGTACCGGGGTCGATTCCTAAAATTTTAATCATCACTTAACTTTAACATGGATATCGTTCTAAAACTTTCACTTATTTACCTTTATTCACAATGTGAATAACTTTTATTCACAGGCTGATTTTAGCACAATATAGGAAAAGTAGTGTATTATTCACATACGATTTCACTTATTATTCACAGGGGTGTTTCCTCTGGATATAGATGTGAATAATGCAATATATATTGCCAAAAAAAGAGTAAAGAAGAGTATATGAACATTGGTCAAGAGATCTTATTAAAGCTCAAAGATGAGATATCGGAGATCGATTATAATCGGTACATCAAGCAGTTAAGTTTTTCCACTGTGCATTCAAAAAGTAATATTGCGGTCTTTTATGTTCCCAACGCCTTGCTTGCAAATTATGTCAAACGTAAATTTGCCGACAAGATAGCCCATCTTTTTGAAGTCAAGACAGGAACAAAAACAGTAGTCAGCATAGAGCTCAAGTCTAAAAAAGGGAAATCGGCGGCAAAAACGCAAGCCACGGCTGAAAAACCCCAGCACTCATTGCTGAATCCCTCTTATACTTTTGAAAACTATGTCCCCGGTTCATCAAACCAGTTTGCCTATTCTGCCGCTAAAAGTGTCAGTGAAAAACCGGGGGAACTCTATAACCCTCTTTTTATTTACGGTGGCGTCGGTTTAGGCAAGACACACCTTATGCAGGCCGTCGGTAACGTGCTTCAGCATCAGGGAAAGAGTGTCATCTATACCTCTGTCGAACAGTTTTTGAATGACTTTACTTCCCATATGCGTAACAAGACAATGGACCGTTTTAAAGATAAGTACCGTAAATGCGACGTACTTCTCATCGACGATATCCAGTTTTTGAGCAACAAGGTCCAGACCCAGGAGGAATTTTTCCACACCTTCGAAGCCCTGAGAAACGAGCATAAACAGATCATTATGACCGCCGATAAAAAACCGAAACAGATTGCCGGTCTTGAAGACCGTCTGAAAAGCCGTTTTGAATGGGGTCTGGTCGCAGATATTCAACCGCCTGAACTCGAGACAAAAATCGCGATTATTCAGAAAAAATGTGAAATAAACCGTATTAATATAGACAGTGATGTTGTCAAATATATTGCAACCATTATCGACAGCAATGTCCGTGAAATAGAGGGTATACTCTCCAAACTTCATGCTTATGCACAATTGATGCACCAACCTATTACTATTGAATTCGCTCAAAACGTTCTCAAAGAGACACTGCAGGAAAAACGTGACAATATATCGATCGATTTTATTATGACGACCGTGGCTAAAGAACTTAATGTCAAACCATCAGAAATAAAATCAAAGAACCGTACCCGTAATATTGTCTATACCCGTCGTATCGCCATCTATCTGGCCCGTGAACTGACCCCGATGTCTATGCCGGAACTTGCAAAATATTTTGGAATGAAAGATCACACCGCTGTCAGCCATACGATGAAGAAGATCAACGAACTGCTTAAAAACGATGAAGACTTTAAAGTCAAAATCGATGAGTTGACCAACAAGATCACCACCTCAATTCAAGATTAATAACGCTTAATATAGAGATTTTTTCTATTAAGAAGTTGTAGAGACGTTTTTTATTGTTGGAACTGTATAAAAAAAAAGATATAATCTTGGAAGTGAATATATGTGAATTAAGTCTAAACACCTTTTCACATCAAACGAGTACCGTGTGTCGGGTCTAATCGATAGTTTTCACCTTTACACAGGGGTTTATTACTATTACTAAAATTTTATTATTATAAAAGGAATTTCGATGAGAATCGCAATAGCCAAATCTGTTCTTGAAAATATGCTTATACATGTGCAACCCTTTCTTGAAAAAAAAGACACTTCACAAATCACCTCTCATATCTCTCTTGAAGTTCAAGGTACAAAACTGATTGTAAAAGCAACAGACTATGAAGTCGGCCTCGTTATAGAGAGTGATCAAGTCTCTGTTGAAATGAGCGGTTCCATTACAGCTAATGGTAAAAAACTGCTTGACATTATCCGTATTTTGAAAGACAGTGAAGTGATTTTAGAGACTGTTCAAAATACACTGCACATACAACAAGGCCGTTCAAACTTTAAACTGCCTACATTTAATTCTAATGAATTCCCATCTTTTCCTCAATATAGTGACAAACCGAAAATACAGATCGATTCTCAACTATTGATAGAGTCTCTTAAAAAGATCACCCCCTCAACCGATACCAACAACCCGAAATTTGAATTAAACGGTGCATTGATAGATATTAAAAATGAAGGCATTAACTTTGTTTCAACAGACACGCGCCGTCTGGCAATCGTCAATGTTCCTAATACCAGTGAAAGCGAACTCTCAATCATTGTTCCAAAAAAAGCGATCATAGAAATACAAAAACTTTTTTTCAATAACATAGAGATCTATTATGACAATACCTACTTGATCATCAAATCAGACCAGTACCTCTTTTTTACAAAACTGATTAACGGTAAGTTCCCTGACTACACACGTATCATTCCAAAAGAGATCGCTAAAAAACTGATGCTACCAAAAGCACAGATGATAGATGCTATCAAACAGATTACCACAATCTCAAATGATCTGAAAGTAACATTTAACCAAAATGCAATTGCGTTTGAATCACTTAGCGATGATAATATCGAAGCAAAAACAGAGATCGAGTTTACTACAGGATTTGAAACACCATTCATGCTTGCCGTAAACAGCCGTTATATTTTAGATTTCATCTCTCAAACCAAAAACAGCGAATTTACTATCGGTCTGAATGAACCAAACATGCCTTTTGTTTTAGAAGATGATAACTTCAAGACAATTGTTATGCCGATCGTCATCTGAATAACAGACTTTTTTAATTCTAGGTGGTAAAACTCCTAGAAACTCTCTCTAACCACTTTTACTTTAATTCCAACAAATATATCAAATTAATCAATTAATCGATTATTAGGCAACTATACGCTACTATAAGAGCAAATTTTTCATACACAAGAATAGATCGAAAAAAAGCATTGGAGTAGGCATGTCAGAACAAAATTACGGTGCAAGCAATATTAAGGTCCTCAAGGGACTAGAAGCAGTACGAAAACGTCCCGGTATGTACATTGGCGACACCGGTCACCGCGGGTTACACCACCTTGTTTACGAAGTCATCGATAACTCGATCGATGAAGCCATGGCAGGTTATTGTGACACGATCAATGTTACACTGACAAAAGAGGGTACCTGTAGAGTATCTGATAATGGTCGCGGTATCCCTACTGACATGCACCCGACTGAAAATGTTTCTGCTGCAACAGTTGTTCTAACTGTCTTGCATGCGGGTGGTAAATTTGACAAAGACACCTACAAAGTCTCTGGTGGACTTCACGGTGTTGGTGTCTCTGTTGTCAATGCACTGAGCAGCCATCTTAAAATGACCATCTACCGTGATGGACAGATACATGAACAGAATTTTAAATCAGGTATACCTGAAGCACCTCTTGAAATAATCGGTTCAACACGCAAACATGGTACAACGATCGAATTTACTGCTGATCCTTCAATTTTTACAGAGACGATCATTTTTGAATATGAGTATCTTGCGAAGCGTTTTAAAGAACTTGCCTATCTGAATCCACAAATTAAGATCATCTTCAAAGATGAAAGAACAAATACGGAAGAGACCTATCACTTTGAAGGTGGTATTCTTCAATATGTGCAAGATATCAACAAACGTGAAATGGTTGCCGCACCATACAGCTACAGTGACAAGATCGAAGATATCGAAGTCGATATTGCCTTTATGTACAATGAAGCTTATGATGAAAAACTCTATTCGTTTGTCAATAATATCCGTACACCGAACGGCGGTACACACGAAGCCGGTTTCCGCGCCGGTCTGACACGTGTTATCTCTACCTATAACAAAAACAACGGAAATGCCAAAGAGAAAGATATCGCTATCTCCGGGGATGATGTTAAAGAAGGTCTTATCTGTATCGTCTCTACCCGCGTACCTGAACCGCAATTTGAGGGACAGACGAAGGGAAAACTCGGTAACACCTATGTCCGTCCGTTGGTACAAAAGCTGACTTATGAAAAACTCTCCAAATATTTTGAAGAGAATCCCAACGAAGCAAGAGCTATTGTCCAAAAGGCACTTCTTGCAGCGAAAGGTCGGGAAGCTGCGAAAAAAGCACGTGACCTGACACGACGCAAGGATTCAATGAGTGTCGGAACACTTCCTGGTAAATTGGCCGATTGTCAAAGTAAAGATGCTACGATCTCTGAGATCTATCTGGTGGAAGGGGACTCTGCAGGCGGTTCGGCAAAGCAGGGCCGTGACCGTGTTTTCCAGGCGATCTTGCCGCTGAAAGGTAAGATTCTGAATGTAGAAAAGGCACGTCTTGACAAGATATTAAAATCGGAAGAGATCACCAACATGATCACGGCTCTTGGCTGTGGGATCGGTGAAGAGTTCAACGAAGAGAAGATCCGTTATCATAAAGTCATTATTATGACCGATGCCGACGTCGACGGTTCGCACATTCAGACGCTGCTGTTGACCTTCTTTTTCCGTTACCTTCCAAAAATTGTTGAAAATGGCTATCTTTACCTTGCACAGCCACCGCTTTACCGTTATAAAAAAGGTAAGAAAGAGATCTATTTCAAAGATGATCTTGAGATGAACACCTTCTTGATCGAAAATGGTATCGAATCATTCGCAGTTGAAGGTGTCGGCCATAATGACCTGGTCTCATTCTTTAAGATGGTTGATCACTATCAGGGTTCACTTAACGCACTTGAGCGCCGTTATGCCCTTGTATCTCTGATCCGTCATTTTGTAGAAAACCCGGATATTATCGGTATGAATTCTGAGAATATGATGGTAGAGATCGAGAAGTTCCTCAAAGCTCGCGGCAATAATATTCTTTCCAAACTGGTCACTGACGAAGAGATACATCTTTTTGTTCAAACAGATGACGGTATGGAAGAGCTGAAGGTCAATGACGATCTTTTTGCTGCACCGCACTTCACAGAAGCAATATATGTTTATGAGAAGATCAAAGAGTGGGACATTGTTTTGGAGAATGACATTATAGAGACCCTTGAAGAGGTAAAGGAATATGCACGGAAAGGTTCATATATCCAGCGCTACAAAGGTCTTGGTGAGATGAATCCTGAGCAACTTTGGGAAACCACAATGACACCGGAAAACCGTGTACTTCTACGTATTAACATCGAAGATGCGGAAGCGGCAAGCGAAGCCTTTACTCTCTTTATGGGTGATGAAGTCGAACCTCGCCGTAATTACATCGAAACACATGCAAAAGATGTAAAACACCTCGACGTTTAGGCCTTAGATGCTTCTGCCTGAAGAGAAAGAACGAGCCCTCCGATTTAAACTGGCCCTGCGCATGGGGCTTCCTATTTTTCTTCTCTTTCTTATTGTCTCTATCAGTTTCGTCACGATAGAACAGGATGAAATATCAACGTATTATCTTATGATGGTTATCTCTGTTTTTACGGTGATGATCTATTATATTTTCTATCTGATCTATCAAGGTCAGGAAGAGCGTATTACAGACCCTATAACACACACCTTTTCCAGAGAATATCTTATATCCTATTTTAAAAAGCAGATAGATAAAGGAGCTTATACGATTCTTTTAATATCGGTACGTAACCTGACTGATATCAACAGTCGCTACGGGGTTAAAAAAGGGGACAGGGTCCTCTATGAAGTGGGACAGTGGATCGGTACGTTTTTAAAAGATAAGGAGATTGAAAAGTTTCCGATTGGTCACTACAAAGGCTCAGACTTTTTGATCGGTCTGCCCGGGACCAAAGACGCTTATCAAAACCTGCTTGACTTGATGTGTCTGAAGTTTCAAAACAGAACTATTGATGAGATCGAGATCAGCTTATCATCAGCGATCGTGGATACGAAATATTCACGTGATATCGACCAGTTGACAACGCGTCTGTTTGAGATGTCAGAAGAGAAATTGGTACATCAACAGGTTGTTGATGAGGAAGAGATCGATCCTACGGCACTTGAATCATCTGTTATTCACGCTATTCATAAACACTCATTTTCCCTGATGTTCCAGGTCGTTAATGAGAAAGAGATCGCCAGTATGCTTGAGGCGAGTGTCAAGCTGATCAATGATGAGGGCAAGATCATTCATCAAAACAAATTTATGCCGGTCATCAACCGTCTGGGTCTGACGCGTACCTTTGATGAGATGATCCTTGAAAAAGTGCTCAAAGTCTCTGAAAGTGTGCCGCACAACCTTATATTGGCATTTTCTCTTTCGCCATCATCCGTGCGTAATAGCAGCTTTTTGGAACGTACATTGACACTGTTGGGAAACAATGAGTTGGCACGCGGACGCATCATGTTTATTTTGAGAGAAAATGACTATTATGATCACCCTAAACGTTACAACGAACTGCTCCAGGCCTATAGACGCTTGGGTATCTTTATTGCTATTGACAATTTCGGTTCATTTAAGAGCAGTATGGCCTTTTTGAAAGATCTTAAAATCGATGTACTGCGGTTTGACAACTCTTTCGGTAAACATATCAAAGAGAAGGAATATCAGGGTATGGTCAAAGGGCTTAATGTTGTTGCCCAGAGTCTTGGTCTGCGAAGCTGGATACGAATGGTAGAAGATGAAACGCAAGAGAAAATCGTGACCGCTTTAGGGATAGATTTCGTTCAAGGGAACTATCTGGGTAAAATTGCATCATTGGAAGAGTTAGAACAATTAACTGATTGAGAAGGTTTATAGATGAAATACGGTGAAAAAATTGTAAATGAGTTTGATGTTGAAAAAGATCTTGAGATCTGGCCGAACGCCCATAAAAGAGATTATCTGATCAAGATGACACTGCCTGAGTTCTCCTGTCTCTGTCCTCGCAGCGGCTACCCTGACTATGCAACGATCTATCTTGAATATACGCCGGATGAGTATGTAGTAGAACTTAAAGCGATCAAACTCTATATTAATTCGTTTCGTGACAAACATGTTTCCCACGAAAACAGTGCCAACGAGATCTATGATGTGCTTGAACGCAAACTCAAACCGAAATATATGAAGATCGTTGCCGATTATAACCCGCGCGGCAATGTCCATACGGTCATCGAGATCGACAGTTCAAAGATGACAAAAGCATAATTCTACACCTGCAGGCCCTTATAGTCGAGGGCTTACAACAGTAGAGATATTCTTCTGTCTCTCCCCCCTCATGCACAGTGAATACCCAAACAATTAATGTTATAATTCCGCCAAATTTGTAACCAACTATGTTACATTCAAGGACCTGGCAGATGGATATCCACACAGTTAAGAAAATGGAAAAAAAGGCAGTCGAAAGCTCTCAAGCCGATTTTTTACGCATGGGTGTAGCTTTTACCTTTTTAGCATTCGTACTTTGGTATGCATTTGCCATAGATGAGGGTGCTGCCAATCATGCATTTATTGCCATTGCTGCACTGTTTGGCGCCTACATGGCATTGAACATCGGTGCAAATGACGTTGCCAACAATGTAGGTCCTGCGGTTGGTTCAAAAGCCCTTACAATGGGCGGCGCGATCATTATTGCTGCGATTTTTGAGGCAAGCGGCGCGATCATTGCGGGTGGCGATGTTGTCAGCACCATCAAAAAAGGGATCATCGATCCGGAACTTTTTGTCAGTACGCAACAGTTTATCTGGGCGATGACGGGTGCACTGTTGGCAGGCGGTCTTTGGCTGAATATCGCTACAAAAGTAGGCGCTCCGGTCTCTACCACGCACTCTATAGTCGGTGGGGTCATGGGCGGCGGTATTGCTGCTGCCGGCTTTAGTATTGTCTCGTGGGGAACAATGGGCAAGATCGCTGCTTCCTGGGTTATCTCACCGGTTCTGGGTGCAGTCATTGCCGCAATTTTTCTGTATACGATCAAAAAATCGATTCTTTACAAAGAGGACAGACTGGCTGCGATGCGTACAATGGTGCCGATCTATGTGTCGGTCATGGCCTTTGCCTTTGCAACCTACCTGACACTTAAGGGTCTCAAAAAAATCTGGCCGAGCATCATGGACACCGCCAGCTCTCTTCTGCCTTTTGCTTTCGAGATCACAAAAAAACCGACGTTGACACAGGCTCTGACAATAGGTCTTATCGCTGCTGTTGTAACCTACGTTATTGTTAAACCGCAGATAGCAAAAGCCTCTCTCAAACTTGAAAACAGTGCAAAAGATGCCAACTCACTCTTTACAATTCCTCTTATCTTTGCTGCGGCACTGCTCAGTTTTGCACACGGTGCCAATGATGTTGCTAACGCTATCGGACCGTTGGCCGCAGTTGCTGATGCTGTGCAGAGCAGCGGTATCTCCTCTAAAGCGGCTATCCCTATGTGGGTAATGCTGGTAGGTGCTATCGGTATCTCTTTGGGGCTTGCACTGTACGGTCCAAAGTTGATCAGAACTGTCGGCAGCGAGATTACCGAACTCAACCAGATTCGTGCCTATTCAATTGCTATGGCAGCGGCGATCACGGTTATTATCGCTTCGCAGCTTGGTCTTCCGGTCAGTTCAACACACATTGCGATCGGTGGCATCTTCGGTGTCGGCTTCTTGCGTGAATTTCTTTCTACGACAACGGAACAGGAACGTATCGAAGCGGAAGAGCAGCAGTTGCAAGAAGATAAGCAGATCAAGAAAACACTTAAGAGTGAGATGAAAGAGCTTAAGGCCAAAGAGATGCGGACAGAGGAAGAGAACGCACGTATAGCCGAGTTAAAACTCCTTATTGAAGAAGAAGAAGCCAAAATCGAAATTGAGAAGAAACATCTCAAGCGCGCCAAAAAAGCAAAATATGTCAAGCGGAGTGCCATTATGAAGATCGTTGCAGCCTGGATCATCACCGTTCCGGCAGCAGCTGTTCTCTCTGCGGCAATTTTTTACATTATTGAAGGGATCATGTCGTAAGACGATCTCTTCATAAGTTCTGGAGATAACTGTTCAAGGTTCTTGTTTCCACTCTTTTTTTAAAAGCATTTCTTTTTTTACTTTCTCATCTATCTCTTTTGCATCTAATTTATGTAATAATAGATCGCCCTAAAAATCTATCGATTACTCTTACTTATGACTCTGTAACCGTTTTGTTACATAGCCTTGATACAATCGCGCCAATAAATGTAGATAAGGAGCATTATGCTACCAAAGTACGAACAGAAAATTCAAAATATTCAAAACATGATTGCAGAACTTATGGGCCAGGTCGTTGAAGCAAACGAGATAGCACTTGACGCTTATAAAACGCACGATATCGAAAAATACAGTTTGGTTAAAACTGTTTTAAAATCTATCGATACCGAAGCAAATGCTATCGATAACGAGATCATCAAGACCTTTGCGCTGTTTGGTCCGGAAGCGCAAGAGTTGCGTATGCTGGTCGCTTACCTTAAACTGACAAACGAACTTCTACGTATCGCAGAAGGCAGTAAAAAATATGCTGCACGAATGCAGACACATTGTGAAGGCGACTGCCCGCTTACGATGTTTGATGACATCGTTATAAAACTGCACACAACCATGCTCAATGCGATGACATATATCCATGAATGTTTCGAAACACCTGGTGATTGCGACATGGAAGAGCTTTATCGTAAGATCATGGTCGAAGAGAGTAAAAATGATGATCTTTTCAGTATTTTGGAAAAAGAGATCATGACGCAGATCATGGGAGAACAGGAGCTTTCAGTCGAATACGTGCGTGTTCTTGGTACACTAAGAAAACTAGAACGCGGTTGTGACCGCGCTGTCAATATTGCCAACTTGCTGTTATATGCAGCAAAAGGCGGCGAGATGAAAATTTACTAACACTGACTAACAGCGCTGGAAAAGGATTGATATGAGTGGTTTGATCGTTGTTGTTGAAGATGAAGAAGATATCCTGGAGCTCATCGAATACAACCTTGAAAAAGAGGGTTTTGAAACCGTCGGTTTCACCAGCACAAAAAATGTGGGTCAGTTTCTTGAAGAGGAGAGTGTCGATCTTTTGATCATGGATCGTAACCTCCCGGGCGTTGAAGGAAGTGAATTTGTAGCACAAATGCGCAACATCGGTGTGGAAACACCGGTTATCTACCTTACAGCAAAAAGTAAAGAGAGCGATATCGAAGAGGGGTTCGAGCGCGGCGGCGATGACTATATTACCAAGCCTTTTAACATGAAAGAGCTTGTCCTTCGTATTAAAGCTGTCCTAAAACGGACCAAAAAAGATAAAACTGAAGGGAAACTGATCTATCGTGATATCACTTTGGATCTCGGTTCGAGAGAACTCTACATTGACGGTAAAAATATTGAGTTGACCAAGCTGGAGTTTGACCTGCTCTATACGCTTATCAGCAACCAAAATATTGTTTTAGACCGTGACTACCTGCTTGAACACGTATGGGGCGGCGACGCTATCTACCAGGATCGCACTGTCAATGTCGCGATCAACCGTCTTAAAGAGAAGATCGATCATGATAAGTCAAAAGAGTACATCAAAACGGTCAGAGGCGTAGGCTACACACTGTGCTAAAGCTCCACCACTTCTTTTTTGCCAATGTGGCCGGTCTGTTTATTTCGACCCTTATTGTTTCATCGATCATCAGTTATTACACCCTTAAATCGTTTGTTATCTCGGAAAATACGCAGCAGCTTGAGCAGAGCATTGCTTTAATGCAGATGCAGCCGTATCACATAAGCGATCTTGACCGTATTGCGGCCAATACGCATGCGGCTATTCAGGACAGGGTCTCCTTTATCGCTGAAGACGGTACGGTTCAGGCCGACAGTTACAGTGATAAGTTTACGATGGAAAACCATGCCAACCGTTATGAGATAATGCAGGCCAGAAGAACAGGTCTGGGCGTTGACACACGTTACTCGGCAACGACGCATATACATTATCTCTATGTGGCTAAAAAGATTCTGGTGGATGATGAGATCATCTATCTGCGTCTGGCCACACCGCTTAACACGATCATGTCAAACTTCTACACACTGTGGTCGCGTCTTATTATTATTTTTGTTGTCTTTATGCTTATCGGGATCTTAGGCGCTTATCAGATGAGCAAACGGGTGCAATACGATATCGAGCAGATCGTCAAATATCTTAACGAGATCTCCAACAAAAATTATAAAGCTGTTATCAAAACACAATATTTTAAAGAGTTTTTACATATTGCGTTAAATCTCAAGGACCTTGCTAAAAAACTGGCGACAAGAGACAAACAAAAACGTAAATATACGGCTAAATTGCGACTCGTCAACAAACAGCGTAACGATATACTCTCTGCGATCTCACACGAGTTTAAAAATCCGCTCGCTTCGATCATGGGGTATGCGGATACGCTTTTGGATGATCCAAATGTCAACCCCAAGATACGTGTACGCTTTTTAGACAAGATCCTCTCCAATGCACGCAAGATCTCCTATATGATCGACCGTCTGGCACTCTCTGTGAAACTTGAAAACAATGATCTGGAGATACACCCTATGACGTTCAACATTGTCGATCTGATCCAGGATGTCATTCTCAACCTCTCAACAAAATACCGTGACAGGGAGATCAAGTTTACGGGAGAAGAGTGCATTGTCACCGCAGACAAAGATATGTTGGACAATGTTTTGACAAACCTTGTCGACAACGCCCTCAAATATTCCGAAGAGGATGTGACAATCAGCATAGCCGATTCTACATTGATGGTTATTGACAAGGGTATGGGGATCAGCGAAAGTGAGATCGATAAAGTGGCTTCCAAGTTCTATCGTGTCCACAAAAACACCTGGGATAACTCTATGGGACTCGGGCTTGCCATTGTCGGTTATATTTTAAAACTGCACGGTACGGAGCTTATTATTGAAAGCAAGGTCGGCGAAGGCTCGCTGTTTGGTTTCTCTTTGAAAAAAATGATGCAAAAATGATGCAAACTGCTTTTTGAAGAGCCAACTTTTCAAAATACGCTAAAATAGTCCGATGATACAGCTTCCTTCATCATTGGACCCTCTTATCAATGCACTTATAAGGTCGCATTACAGACCTGTCGTCGTTGGTGGTTTTATACGTGATTCTCTTTTAAACATCCCTTCCAAAGATATCGATATCGAAGTATTCGGCATGGAGAGTCTTGCGCATCTTGAAAAGCTGCTGGCCGGTTACGGCAAAGTACACAACGTCGGCAAAAGTTTTGGTGTTGTCAAGTTGCAGCTTGATGGCATAGAAGTGGATCTTTCTATTCCGCGTCAGGAAGAGAAGACCGGGCAGGGACATAAAGGTTTTTGTGTTACGCTCGACGGTGCACTCAGTTTTGAAGAGGCGGCGATTCGGCGTGACTTTACCATCAATGCGATGGGGTATGACCTTAAAGAGAGACGTCTGCTGGACCCTTTTGGGGGAGAGCGTGATCTACGGCAAAAACGACTCGACATCGTCAATGCTGTAACGTTTGTAGAAGATCCGCTTCGCCTTTACAGGGCCGTCCAGTTTGCAGCCCGTTTTGAACTCGAACCGACAGAAGCGCTTCAAAGTCTGGCCCGTGAGATGGTCCAGAAAAAGATGTTGGATGAGCTTCCGAAAGAGCGAATTTTCGAAGAGATCAAAAAGCTGCTTTTAAAAAGTGAAAGACCTTCGATCGGTTTTAGGCTTATGGAGAGGTTCGGTATGTTGGAGGCGTTCCCTGAACTGGATGCACTTCGGGGCATACCGCAAGATCCGGAGAATCATCCCGAAGGGGATGTCTGGGAACATACCTTGATGGTGCTTGATGTGGTAACCGGGCTTCATACCGGCGACAGGAAGAAAAACCTATGTCTCTCTCTGGCAGCACTGTGTCATGATCTCGGAAAGGCAGATGCGACGAAAGAGAAGACAGGGCAAACCAGTGCCATTGGGCATGAGATCAGCGGTGTTGCGCCCACTGAGAGCTTTCTTGGACGTCTCAGTGATGAAAAATCGCTGTTAGAGTGTGTCGTACCGCTGGTGAAGAACCATCGTAAACCCAAACAGTTCTATGAAGAGAGAGCGGAACCGGAAGAGATCCGCCGCCTGGCGACAGAGGTCAATATCGAAGAGTTGCTCTTTCTTGCCAGGGCTGATTTTCTCGGCCGGACGACGAAAGCGGCGCTCGAAGGTAATTTTGAAGCCGGTAACTGGCTCTTGGAAAGAGCTACGGCCCTGGGTGTTCTTCGATCGCCTTTGAAGCCGTTATTAAAGGGGCGCGATCTTGTTGCGGCCGGATGTAGACCATCCAAGAGCTTTAAAAAGATACTCGAACATGCATATGAAGCGCAATTGCAAGGCGATATAGAAAACCGTGAAGATGCGGTTGTGTGGCTAAAGAGGGAGCTGGAAAAACCTGGGAACAATGAAGGTCTCTGAGAGGCTCTTTCGTTAAATGGCATCTCTAGATGTAAAGCAGAGACGATCAAAAACAGATAACGTTTCAAAAAGAGTATTGCCTATGAAGATGATGCAGAGATCGTGTTGGTTGTTTTATCGGCAAGGGATGTTTAATCTCTTGGCGAGGCAAGGTCAAAGAGGCGCTAATCTCCCTAAAAAGCGTGCCGAAAGAGCCTGTATTGTCAAGTCTAGAGTTTCTTCAACACTGCAAATGTAACCTTCTTGTAACCAAACTATTCTAAAATCGCGGCACTAAAACAAGAGAAGTAGCTGTATGACACATATCATAGACAAAATCTTTGCCAATGCAACACGACTTATCGCTATCACGGTATTGCTGATCACTGCATGGATCTTCACGGTGCTGTTTCAAGAGTCGATGCTTTCGATGCAGACTTTTGGACTCGACTTTGTCACAGAGTCAAAATGGGCGCCTAATCTGGAAAAGTTCGGTGCTTATGCCGCGATTATGGGTTCTGTCATCTCCACATTTCTGGCGATGGTGCTTGCTGTTCCTATTGCCATCGGTGTGGCGATCTTTTTAAGTGAGATCGCACATGCCAAGCTCAAAGCACCGGTAGGTGTCTCAATTGAGCTGCTTGCTGCGATTCCTTCGGTTATCTACGGTATGTGGGGGCTTTTTTATTTTGTGCCCATTGTTCGTGATATTTTCGGCGGTATCGGTATCGGTATGCTGACTGCCGGTATTGTCCTTGCGATCATGATTTTGCCGTTTATGGCAGCCGTTACCCGTGATGCGATGAACACCACGCCGGATATTTTGAAAGAGTCGGCTTATGCACTTGGCGGCACGAAGTGGGATGTCATCAAAGATGTTGTCATTCCATACTCCAAGGCGGGGATCATCGGTGCACTTATTTTGGCGCTTGGCCGTGCTATCGGCGAGACAATGGCCGTTACTTTTGTTATGGGTAATGTGCACAAAGTGTCGTTTGACCTGACGCAGCCGGCGACCTCTATTCCGGTGACATTGGCGAACGAGTTTACCGAGGCAGACACCGACCTCTACTTCTCAAGCCTCTTTGAGTTGGCGCTGATCCTTCTTGTGATCAGCTTTACCATCATTTCTATCGCGAAGTTCTACTTCCTTCGCCGTACAAGGAGAGCCTAATGACCGCTACACAAAAACGGGTCATGATAAACCGTATCATCATGGCACTCTCAACCCTTTCTGCAATGATCGGTCTGGGTTTTCTCTTTTGGATCCTTTTTATATTGGTCAGCAACGGTATAGAAGCGATAAACTGGGATATCTTTATGTTCGAAGGGGCGCCTCCGGGTTACGAAGAGAGTGGTCTGAAACAGGCGCTTGTCGGCCAGCTCATCATTGTCGGTCTCGCAACAGTTATCGGTGTACCTTTCGGTATCTTGGCGGGGACATATCTCAGTGAGTATGGTCAGAAGTCCAAACTGGCTGAGACCATCCGTGATATCTCTGACATTATGATGTCGGCGCCAAGTATTGTTGTCGGCTCTTTTGTCTATGCTGTCATGGTCGTACCGATGGGTAATTTCAGTGCCCTGGCCGGTATTGTCGCCCTGACGATCATTATGCTGCCTATCATCCTGCGTACGACGGACGACATGCTGCATCTGGTTCCTACAACGCTACGTGAAGCGGCTTTTGCTCTGGGTGCACCGAAATACAAGGTGATCATTCAGATTGTCTACCGCGGTGCCAAAGCGGGTATCCTGACCGGTATCCTACTGGGTGTCGCGCGTGTGGCAGGGGAGACAGCGCCGCTTCTCTTCACCTCATTCAATGATAATTTTATGAGCACCGACCTGTTTGAGCCGATGGCTTCGCTTACGGTCACGATGTACAATTATGCAACCAGTCCATATGAAGATTGGCAGCGCCTCGGCTGGGCCGCTGCATTTATTCTTTCTATGTTTATTCTCGGCCTGAACATCATAGGCCGACTTATTCTACTCACTAAAAAAGGCAAATAATGGCAACGATCTGTAACGTCACAGAAGAGAAAGCACTCGAGATCAAAAACTTTGACTTCACTTACGCAAGTTCTGATGAGCCGAGTCTTAAAAAGGTCACAATGCCGATCGCCAAAAATTCGGTGACGGCGCTTATCGGTCCTTCCGGGTGTGGTAAATCAACACTGCTGCGTTCGATAAACCGTATGCATGATCTTTATCCCGGTAACAAGTATGAAGGCGAGATCATCTATAACGGTCGCAATATTCTTGACCCTAAAGAGGATCTTATCAATCTTCGTATCAACATCGGGATGATCTTTCAAAAGCCGACCGCTTTTCCGATGAGCATCTTTGACAATGTGGCGTACGGACTGCGTCTTCAGGGGATCAAAAACAAGACAGAACTGGGTGATCGTGTTGAAAAGTCTCTTAAAGACGCGGCGATCTGGAAAGAGGTAAAAGATAGGCTCAAACATGATGCCAACGGTCTTTCCGGCGGTCAGCAGCAGCGTCTCTGTATTGCACGTGCTATTGCCGTCGAGCCTGAAGTCCTTCTTTTTGATGAGCCGACATCGGCACTTGACCCGATCTCTACGCAGGGTATTGAAGAGCTGGTCACTGAACTCAAAGACAAGGTCTCTATTGTCATTGTTACGCACAATATGCAGCAGGCAGCGCGTGTAAGCGATTACACGGGCTTTATGTACCTGGGTGAACTCATTGAGCTGGGTAAGACGGAAGAGCTCTTCGTTACGCCGGCAGAGCGTCTTACAGAGGAGTATATCACCGGTAAGTTCGGTTGATACCTTCTTAGAGGCAAAAAAGCCTCTCTTTTTTTTCTGCATTCCCCCTCATCTTTGTATATACACTTCCCTTTTTAAATATGTTGGTTGTTGTAATATCCTTGACTTTTCTTTCCTTTTTTTCTCCGCAAAAAAACGAAACCAAAAAAGCTCCCGTGGACGGCTTCGAGCCCGACAGCTGTCGGGTGCCTTCCTTGCAATCGCTACGTTCCTAAAAATCCCAAACTCACCTACGGCTCAAACAGAGTGATTTTTTTAACGGAACTCCGCTCATTCCAGTCAGCTCTGCAGATGCCACGAAAAGGGCAAGCGGTAACGCATTGATTAAAGTTAAAACTTCGTTTTAATCCCTGTTTGGATTGTTTGATGACAGTTAGTCCTGATGTCGTAGAAGCTAAATAGAAAGGGATTCAAACAGATATTGGCGTCTAACCGCCAATTAGCCCGGAAGCCGAAATGGTTGTTAGTAAGATGAGTGAATAGTGCTGAAGGGTATTGCGCTCTCTTTTTTCTGCCAGGATATCTCGGTAGAAAGCTGACTAAATGTCAGGTTTCTAGTGAGTAAAGTCTTATATGACTTACTTTGTGTGCAAGCAGAGAAAAAAGTAGCATACTCGCGATATGAAGTAATTAAAAAAGTTCAAACCTCCAATAAAGTCACAAACAAAAGATTAGAGTTCTGAAGTAATAAAAAAAGTACAAAGACCAACAAACAGCTCTTTAGTAACAGAAGATAGAACATAAACAATGGCAAAGCAAGTTTAAAATCAAAAGCGATTCCGCTTTGTAACCTTCTTGTTACATTAGTGTTTTACAATGCCGCAATCAAACATCCAAAAGGATTCTAAATGTTGAAAAAACTAGCTACAAGTGCATTGTTAATTGCCGTTGCTGCAACTGCCTCTATGGCAGGTGACAAGATAAGCGGCGCAGGTGCCTCTTTTCCGGCACCACTATACTATGACTGGGCATACCAATACGGTAAAGAGACAAAGTCCCGCGTTAACTACCAGAGCATCGGTTCAGGCGGCGGGATCAAGCAGATCTCAAAGCGTATTGTGAACTTCGGTGCTTCTGACAAGCCTCTAAAAACGAAAGAACTTGCTAAGAGCAAACTGCTTCAATTCCCTGCCGTAATCGGTTCTATCGTTGTTGCGATTAACGTACCGGGTATCGAAGATGAGCAGCTACACCTTAAAAATGAAGTCGTAGCTGATATCTTTGCAGGCAAGATCACTATGTGGAATGATGCCGTTATTGCAGCAGACAACAAAGGTTTGAAACTTCCTAACGAAAAGATCATCGTTGTTCACCGTTCTGACGGGTCGGGTACAACGTACAACTTTACTTACTACCTGAACAAAAGCTCTAAAAACTGGGCTGACAACTACGGTGCCGGTAAAGCGATCGACTGGGCAACAGGTATCGGCGGTAAAGGTAATGAAGGTGTCGCTTCTCTGGTTAAGCAGACTCCATTCACTATCGGCTATATTGAAAACGCGTACAAAGAGAAAAACCACCTTGCGGCAGCGACACTGCAGACTGCAAGCGGTAAATGGGTAGCGGCAACAGAAGAGAACTTCAAAGCAGCGGCAAAATATGCCAACTGGACCAAAGAGGGTCACTTCTATGCAATGCTGGCGCTTCAACCGGGTGATACGTCATATCCGATCGTTGCCGCAACGTTCATTCTGCTTCCGACAGAGACGACGGATATGAACAAAAAAGTTATCAAGTTTTACGACTATGCTTTCAAAAACGGTGACGCAGCAGCGAAAAAGCTAGGTTACATTCCACTTCCGGAAGATACCAAGAAGATGATCCGCGAATACTGGGCAGCCAATATAAAATAAAAGTTCCAGCTTCGGCGCAATTTGCACCGGAGTTCACCTCTCAACGCACAACAGTGCGTCTTCGGATTCACATCCGGCACAACTTACACCAAAACAAGGGTACCGCTCGCGAAGCGATGTTTCTCTGAAACCTGAAACTTTTCCTGTTTTAGGAATGGTTAAGATGAGCTTCGCCATCTTTTTATAATCACTAATCACTAATCACTAATCACTAATCACTAATCACTAATCACTAATCACTAATCACTAATCACTAATCACTAATCACTAATCACTAATCACTAATCACTAATAGTTCTGTACTCAAATTGTTTTGGGAAGATATTTTGGGGAGTATTGTAAGAGACAGTATTGAATGTCCGTCTCTTTAAAGAAGTGGTTATTAATAGAAGGTCATCAATAGATGCGGTGACGACTCCGGAATGTTGACACCGGCATCTTCGTAGACAGCCATGTGGTGGGCAAACGCACTTGATGTCAGCATTGCAGTCGCTGCAAGAATAAGTAATAATTTTTTCATGTTAGACCTTTCTGTTTGGATGGGAGTATTGTAACGTTCGAGTGTAAGTGAAGTATTAGTCGCTCTTATTGATCTGAAGGAGCAAAACGCATACATGAAATTTTTCAATGCTATAATCAAAGAGTGTATTTAACGTGAACGGACCGAGGTAAAAGCACCGTCTGCCAGTCAAGCGTTAGGTAACAGCTTTGTAACCTTGATGTAACCAAACTGTTTTACAATTCGAACAACATAAGTTCAGGAGAATTCAAAATGAAAAAAGTTGTATTATCGACATTAGCGGCATTGACGCTGAGCACAGCAGCCTACGCTGAGACAATGACACTGTATACAGACCCTGCTACAGGTCAAGTCTTCACACAAAGCGGTGAAGGCCGTCAAGAGATGGGTGACTTTATTAGTGCCAAAGAGGTCTATCTACAAAACCAGGAACAAGACTCTGTTGTCGCAAAAGAAGATTCGAAAAAGAAATACCCGACAGTCGAGAATCCCGATTCGGTTGAATTCCTGATGGGAAAAGAGACCGCTCCGAACATGAAATTCACGGCCTCTGATAACCCGGATATGTGGATCAAACTGGGTGTACGTGTTCAGGGTACTTTCGAAAACTATCAGCGTGACTATACGCCTACGCAAGAAGCGAACGGTAAAGTAGACAGCGATGTTTGGGATGCTTACCTTCGCCGTACCCGTTTTGAGGTTGCAGCCGGTTTCACGAAGAACATCTCGTTTACGATGGATATCCGTGATGACAAGGTTAACTATCAGGATAAAGGGGAACAGACCTTCAACGTCGGCGACGCCTACCTGAAGATCAGCAAGCCTTTCGACACCTCTCTTGTTAACTTCAAACTCTACCGCGGTAAGATCGACGTTTCTCGTACGGAAACGGTCAAGTCGGCTTATGTCCTTCATTATGACCGCCCTCATGTAGCCGATGAAGCGGCGCAGTACATCACGCAAAACCGTCGCGGAACCAATGCAAAGATGTATGGAGACTGGAAAAAGAAGATTCACTACGAAGTGGCCTTCGGTGATGGTGTTTATTCAGGCAAGACAGTCGATGCGTCGGGTACGAAATTCAACCAAAGCAACTTTTCTCAAGAAAGTTTCTTTTACGGTGGAAAGGTCGTTCTCTCTCCATTTAACGGTTGGGAAGAGACCAAGCGTACTGAGACTTACTTCGCGCAGGGCAAACACTTCGAGATCGGTGCAGCCTACTGGATGAGCCCGGATATTACTTATGATTTGGGTGGCGTAAAGCAGAGTATTGATCACGAATTGATCAATCTGGAGATGTCAGCGCACTACAAGGGGGCTTTCGTTCAGGCAGAGTACTTCAAGTTTGACGGTGTCGTTAAAGATTGGGCCAACCCTGAAACAGGCAAGTCGAACGGCTGGTATGCAACGGGTGAGTATGTCATCGAACAGCTGGGCTATCTTGCACCGTTCATCCGCTATGAGAAATGGGACAAGTACGAAGATGCCGCTCCGGGCGAGGACTATGAACTTGAGTCGAAGATCGCCGGTATCAACTGGTATCTTAGAGGCAACACGACTAAAGTCGGCCTAGTATATCAGGAGGACACATTGGGTGAAAGTATCGGTGGTTATACCGATACCCGCATGAAATTGACCACACAGTGGTTCTTCTAACACGCTCCTCTCTTATTGTGTCCCTGTAGATTTTTACAGGGATACAGAATTATTCTTCAATATGCCGTCATTTATGATGGCTGCTCAGTATATTAAATCTCAGGACACTATGAACTCTCCGGACGTCTATGAGAAAGCGGGTGAAGGTTTCAATGCGCATGCAGTTGTCCGTTTTGGGGATGCCAAGCAGCTCCGTGTTGTCGGTCGTTATGATCAATGGACACCGGAGATGAAGTATGGTTCGGCAGAGAGTGAGATATTGACCAAGCACACCAACTATGCCGGTTTTGTATGGGAACAAAATAAGAATGTTCAATGGGTAGCCAATGTCATTCGATGTGATGATGATATCGCAGTTAATGGCGATCTTGCAAGCGGTGCGAAAGCTAACGGAACACAATATATGTTGACGACGCAGCTCTCTTTCTAAGCCTTCTTTATCGGTGCCTTCGGGCATCACCTCTATTTACAATCACTTTTTTACATTACGTATCTGATCAACCATCTAGAAGATTGAAATAGCTATCTATAGATGACGCTTAGGAAAAACACCCCGTAGTCTATTCTCTATTAAAAGCCGAACGATTTCTTGAAACGCTCTTCTTCAAGGTTGCCTTTTTCAGGCTTTTTAGGTGGGACCTTGTCAAGTTTTTTGATCATTTTAAAGGAGATAGAGCCTGCTGTATTGGTCTCTTCGGAACCTTCGACCTTCACAAAGCCCAGTCGTTCATACAGGTTTATAGCAGGATTATCCTTCCGAACGGAGAGCGACATCTGGTTATAGAGGTTGGCAACCTCCTGAACAAGTTGTTCCATCAACTGCGTACCAAGCCCCTGATTACGATATTCGGGCAAAATCGCAAAAACAAGTTCAGGCGTAGTGCTGTCAATATGACCGAACCCGTCCTTTAGGAGTCGTACCCATGCCCCGCCGACGACTTTATGGTCCACTATTGCATAGAGACCGATATCGCCGTCAAGGTTGCCGTAATTGTGGTGATATTGATCAAGGTAGGGATGATCCGATAGGCTCTCCCCACTCTCGTTTAAACGGGCCGCGTAATGCAGCAGCTCTTTAACGATGAAATGCTCAGATGAGCGTAAAAAATAGAGTTCAATATCCATGGCTAAATTATAGCACTGTTTTGGCACCAAACTTGTATATATTGATGTAGTATAAGGGTATGCAACCATTTGGGTACAAGAGATGAACAATAATATGCCAAGGGTAGATTCTGTCAAGGTATAAATGGCTAGAAAGAAAACCTGTAGTTGTCAGGTAATGATTACATGGTACAATTATTGAGAATGAACAGCAAGATAGGAAATTATGAATAACATAGCGATTTTATGCTCTGGCGGCGATGATATCTCGAAAAGAAAAGTGAGAAAACTCACTTTTTTTGAGAGTAAAGTCGCATCAATAAAAACCATTGCGGATAGAGGAGAAAATTGATATGAATAACATAGCAATTTTATGCTCTGGCGGCGATGTTTCCGGCATGAACCCCGCCATTAAACACTTCGTGGAATACAGCATCGAAAAAGGTCTACAGCCATACTTTGTCTATGACGGCTTTGAAGGCCTTATCGATAACAACATTGTTAGCGCGAGTTATAAAGACGTTAGCGGCATTATAACGCGAGGCGGGACAAAGATCGGTTCGGCACGTTCCAAACGCTTTATGGAGGCTTCCTACCGTCAAATCGCGAAAGACAATTTAGACAAGCACGGTATCGACAAGCTGGTGGTTCTGGGCGGCGACGGAAGCTTTCGGGGAATGGCAAAATTTTATGAAGAACACGGCATCGCTTTTGCCGGGATCCCATCGACGATCGACAATGACATCGTCGGTACCGACTACTGTTTAGGCGTTGATACGGCACTCAACATTATTCGTGAAGCCCTTGACGCGGTGCGGGATACTGCTTCATCGTTCAAGCGCGCTTTTGTGGTCGAGACGATGGGACGCGATTGCGGTTATCTCGCCTTGGTTTCAGGTTTGACCTCGGGGGCAGAGTTGACATTGATCCCGGAAGTCTCTTATAACCTTCATGATTACGAAGCAAAATTCAAAGAAGAACTTTCCAATGGACGCCGTTATTTTCTGGCCGTTATTTCAGAGGGGATCAAAGAGTCCGCAGAAGAAGTCGCAGCATGGTTTGAAGATGTTATCGGGATTGAATCGCGTGCAACAGTTTTAGGCCATATCCAGCGTGGAGGGAATCCGACAAGCCGGGACAGACTTATGGCATACCGGTTTATCAATTTTGGTATTGATGGGCTTCTAGCAGGTGAAAACGACAAGATCAGCTGTTACAGCAACAGCCGGTTTAACTATAAGTCGATTGGCGATGTGGCGAACAAAAAACATGTCATCGAACCGGCTTTGATGAAACTGGCAGAGAGTTGTCTGAGCTGCTAAAGGGCAACTTCTCTGAAATCACTGCGGGTATTGGGGATCGGTCGGTTTGAGAGACCGCGCACACTGTAGACAAAAGAGATCTTAGGTTCATCACTGCTGTTTTTGTTGGCGTAGTGCAGCGTTTTGGCGTGAAACAGAACCACATCCCCTTTTTTTAGATTAAAATGGACACGATGGGCGATAATCGCCCGGTTTTGCGGAAGGTCCTCTCTGAATGCCGCGTTTTCATCAAACTGCTCGGGCGAAAATGTCATCTTGTGCGTTCCGGGTATAAACTCCAGCAGACCGTTTTCAAGATACTCATCCCCCAGACTCAACCAGACGCTCAGCAGATTGTCATTCTCAAAGTGCCAGTAACGAATGTCCTGATGCCAGGTCGTTACCGAGCTGATATGCGCCAGCTTGGTCATAATGGAGTTGTGGTGCGCCAAAAGCAGCCGCGGCTCTTCACCAAGAAGCTGTTCGAGGATAGGCCGTATTTCGGGATTGGTCATCCACTCGGCAAAGAGAGGCTCTCTATCGTAGACCTGACGCAGTCTGCGTGTCGTTTTGGCATCGGTCTCTTTTTGCAGATACTCCTCTTCACTTTCAATCGGCTCTATCTTCTCAAAGAGATGGTGTGCCGCAAGATCACGAATTTCATCGCAGAGCTGCGAATCGGCAAACTGTTCTAAACGGAGGAATCCGTTGGTTTTGAAATCACTGATCTGCTGGCTTGTAAGTGTCATGTCTGCCCTTTTGTAATCCGGCATTTTCTCACTCATGCCATTAAGGTAAGCTAAAATTAAAAGATTGATCTTCTACAAAAGCTTTTACCAAATGTGTGATTCTATCGATGTCGTGCTGAGTATTAGACGACCCCTCTAAAAAGCAAAAGAGAGACAATTCGTAACATTTTCGTTATATCTTGAAAAATATAACGACAAAAGTGACATTTTCGTTATGTTTTTTAAGATATAACGGTAAGATTTTGGCATCTTTTTTGCATTAAGTGATGTAGATAACAAGGAGACAAGATGAAACAGATATTAGTTAAAGTAGGTGTTGCCTCTTCTGCCCTGGCGGTAATGTCATCAAGCGTATTTGGGGCGCAAGAGGTACCTGAACGCACATTGAAAACGAACTATCAGGAGGTGTACAACACGACACCGGGTTCTGCGAAGAGCTTTACTGAAATGTTCTCGGAGGGGATGTTCTACGGACGTTTACGTTCGAACACCTTTTACTATAACTGGGAAAACAAGACGGGTACGCAGAACTCTCACCTTGTTAGCGGCCTGGGCGGATCGTTGATCTATAAGAGTGCGACGCTGGCCGATTTTGATTTTGGCGGCGGTCTCTACTACTCGCGCGCTTTTTTTGATGCGTCCAAGGATCCGGTCTCTTCTCTGAAGCCGGGTAAAGATGTGCTCAGCCGTTTTGACTACGTCAATACGGGCAATAAATCGATGGGCGTTCTCGGGCAGGCTTACCTGCGCTACCAAGGTCTCCCTAAGACGGAGATCATTGCCGGTCGTCAACTGGTCGAGACCTTCTATACCAAGTCCAACGATACCAAGATGATCCCAAATACCTTCGACGGTCTGGTCATTGAGACGAAAGCAATTCCTGATACGGGCATCAAACTGGCGTACCTTTATGAAGAGAAACTACGTGACCACACGCAGGCCCATTCGGTGCTGATGTACGGTGATGCCAATTCAAGCGCTTCGGAGCATCCGGAGTGGAGTGAAAACGATGACTCCGCGATGCACAAAGGTTTGACCTATACCCGTCTGAAAGAGGCGGGCGTCAGCACCAAAGCACCGCTGATCGTCGGTGATCTTCACAATCAGTCGGTTCCAAACCTAAAGCTCGACGCCTCGTTCTATGCGGTGCCGGAGCTGCTCTCGGAGGTGATGGCCGAGGCGAATTACAAGATCGGAATGGGCGACTTTTCGTTAACACCGGGCGTGCGTTATATCAAGCAGTTTGATAATGGTGCCGGTGTGATCGGCGGGGCGTCGTACAGTGGAAAACTGGCTGGACTAAGCGGCGAAAGCGGCGGCTATAAAGAGGCGGACTCACTTGATTCGCAGATGATAGCAGCACGTTTGGTCGGCGCTTATGGTCTCTACAAGCTCAACCTCGGTTACACGCAGGTCTTTGACGAAGCTGACCTTATCACGCCATGGCGGGGTTTCCCGACGGCGGGTTACACCCGTTCAATGGCGCGCTACAACTGGATGGCAAACACCAAAAGTTACCGCATTGAGCTGCAGCGTAACGCCAATAAGAAGGGGATCTGCACCGATCTCTTCATTCAGGCCTCGATCTTGCATACGGATGCAGACGAGAGCAAAGGCTATTATGATGAGAACTACTACTATGTCGGTTTTGTACAGAACGTTCCGGGTCTGATCGAGTTGCAGTGGCGCCTAAGACTGGGGTATAACGATACCGAAAAAACCGATGCGGACAGTCTTGACAGCCGTTTCGAGCTTAACTACCTTTTTTAAAAGAAGCCAAGATGATGATCAGTGCGCGTAATCAGATCGATGCTACCGTTAAAGAAGTTCATAGAGGAGCGGTCAGTGCGACGGTGCTCTTAACGACTGCTCAGGGAACAGGAATATCTGCATCTATTACCAACGACAGCGCCGATGAGATGAAGCTTCAAGCCGGAGACAAGGTGATCGCTTTTTGTAAAGCGTCGCATGTATTGGTAGCAACGGGATGGGCAATGTCCATCAGTGCCCGTAACAAACTCGAAGGGCTTACAGAGACAATTTCAAGAGGTACCGTGAATGCTGAAGTCAGTATCAAATTACCTGGAGGAGAGATGTTAAAGGCGATCATCACCAACGAGGCTGTCAATGATCTGGCACTAAAAGAGGGTGACAATGTACATGCGATCATTAAAGCGTCCGATCTGATGATCGCTAAATAATATAACTGGAGATGACTATGAAAAAGCTATTATTATCACTGTTCTTTGCGGCAGCAACACTTACCGCCGGAGAGATAAACATTGCCGTAGCGGCAAATGTGAGCTATGCAATCGACGAACTGAAAGCTGAATTTGCGAAGAGCAATCCTGAGACCAAGGTTCAGGTGACCCTCGGCAGCAGCGGAAAATTGACGGCACAGATCAAAAACGGTGCCCCGTACGGCCTCTTTATGGCGGCCAATATGAAGTATCCGCAGGCGCTTTACAACGATAAGATCGCGGTGACTGAACCGGTGGTCTATGCACAGGGCGCGTTGGCTTACCTGAGCATTAAAAAGCAGGATTTTGGGCAGGGAATCAAACTGCTTGCCGGCGACACGATCGGTAAGATCGCCGTGGCAAACCCTAAAACGGCCCCTTATGGCAAGGCGGCAGTCGAGGCGATGAAAAGGGCCGGTGTCTATGAGACAGTCAAACCGAAACTTGTCTATGCAGAATCGATCTCGCAGACTGTTGCCTACGCGGTGACGGCGGCAGATATCGGGCTGATCGCCAAATCGTCACTTTACAGCGATAAAATGGCACAATACAAAGAGGGCGTCAATTGGGCACCGGTCGATCCGACACTCTACACGCCGATCAAACAGGGGGTTGTTTTGCTCAAAAATGGTGAGAACAACAGTGAATACAAAGCTTTTTATGACTTTATCCTGAGTGACGTTGCTAAACGTATACTGAAGCAGTACGGGTACATCGTAGAATGAACCGGATCGAAGCCGAGATAACTGCTGTTGAAACACACGAAGGGATAACTATCGTCAGTTTCGAGGCAGTGGGTCAACCGCTTCGGATGATGGCCCTTGAGCTTGATGGCACACTTCGTGTCGGCTCGAAGGTCGTACTTGGAGCAAAGGCATCCAACATCGCGTTGGCAAAAGGTGCCGTAGAGATGCTGAGCATCTCGAACTGTCTCGATACGGTTGTTGAAAGTGTGGAGAAGGGTGTGCTGCTCTGCAGCGTCAAATTGCGTTTCGGAGATGCCCGGCTAATCAGCGTTATTACCCGCGACTCCTGCAAGCGCATTGATATACAACCCGGAGACCGTTTGACAGCCTTGATCAAGGCGAGTGAACTTTCGGTTCTGGAAGAGAGACTATGAGCCACTACAGGCTGAAAGTACGCGATTTTCAGGGCTTTATAGCTGCAGCCTTTGTAGCGATTCTTGCCGGTCTTATAGGACTTGGAGGCGCAGAGTTCAGGCTTCCGATTCTCAAAGGCTGGTTTAAGATGGCCTCGCTCAAAGCGGTCATCTTCAATAAAGCCACCTCTCTATCCGTCGTTTTTTTTGCGCTGCTGTTCCGTTCACACGAGATCCCTTTCTCTCTTTTAGCTGAACATGGCAGCATCATGCTTAATCTGCTCAGCGGCAGTCTGGTCGGTGCATGGATCTCTGCGGGAATTGCGATGCGCCTCTCTGAGCAGACGCTCGACACCGCCATAATGGTGTTGCTGCTCGCATTGGCGCTCTTTTTGCTGCTGGATCATCTTTGGATAGACAAGAGTGTCGCAGTGACATTTTCAACATCCTGGTTACAGGGACTTCTCGGTGTTCTGTCCGGACTCTTTATCGGGATGGTAGCGGCGATCTTGGGTGTGGCCGGAGGCGAGTTGTTGATTCCGACCATCGTGCTGCTTTACGGTGTCGATATAAAATTGGCAGGTAGCCTCTCTCTGGCCATCAGTCTACCGACAATGCTTGTCGGCTTTTTCCGATACAGCCGCGGTAGTGCCTTTGAGGTGGTTCGAGAAGAGAGGCCGCTGCTGGTTGCGATGTTTGTCGGTTCAGTAGTCGGTGCGGGTATCGGTGCTTTAATGCTGGGTGTCGTAGCGACTGATATACTCGTGGTGATACTTTCATTTTTGCTGATAGTATCGGCAACCAAAATATTTAAACATAGAAAGGATAACGATAAATGAGACTTTCAGACCCTGAACTGTGGGAATATATCCGCGAAGACCTCCCCTATTTTGACCTGACGACCCATTTGCTTGAGGTCTCCAGTGCCAAGCGATCGTTGAGTATTGTGACACGTCATAAGGTTGTGGCAGCGTGTACCGAAGAGGCGGCACGTATCGGTGAACTGCTGGGGTGCGAAGTCTACTATTCAGTGCCTTCTGGAAGGACGGTAGAGAGCGAAGGACTTCTTTTGGAACTCCAGGGCAGCGGCGAGGCACTGCATCAGGCCTGGAGACTCTGTCAGATCCTTTTGGAATATGCCTGCGGAATGGCAACAGAGGCGAACGCTATGGTCAAAAGCGCCCACGCCGTCAATCCCCACTGCGAGATACTGGTCACGCGCAAAAGTTTCCCTTTTTCAAAGCGGTTTACAATGCGTGCCTTGTTAATAGGTGGCGTTCTGCCGCACCGGCTCGGACTCTCAGAGAGTATACTGATCTTTGGCCCCCACCGCGCCCTCTACGAAAATGAGGCGGCTTTCGAGGCGGCACTGCCGCAGATCAAAAAGCGGTGTGTAGAGAAGAAGCTGGTAGTCGAGTCGGAATCTTTCGAAGATGCGAAACGGATGCTGGAGCTTGGTGCAGATGTGATCCAGATGGACAAAAGCGTTCCCGAGACACTGCCGGAACTTATTCTCTACAGGGACAAACATTATCCGGATGCTACTATTATAGCGGCAGGCGGGATCAACAGGAATAATGTCGTACAATATGTGCAAACAGGTGTCGATGCCATTGTGACCAGCAGCCTCTACAAAGGAAGCATGGCGGACCTCACGAGCATTTGGAAGGAACTATGAACGCATTGGACCTGGAACCTTTCTATCTCTCATTTAAACTTGCCGGATTGACAACATTTATTCTTTTTTTGATAGCACTGCCGGTGAGCTGGTGGCTTTCGCAGACCCGGTGCCGATGTAAACCCTTCGTCGAAGCCGTAACATCACTGCCGATCGTATTGCCGCCGTCCGTACTCGGTTTTTATATTCTCTTTGCCCTCTCGCAAAACTCACCCATCGGCATTTTTTTCGAAGAGACCTTCGGCATCAAACTGGTCTTCAACTTTACGGGTCTGGTGGTTGCCAGCTGTTTCTACTCTTTTCCGTTTATGGTGCAGCCGCTGCAAGGCGGTTTCGAGACGCTGAACAAAAACATGCTCGAAGCTTCCTATATTGCAGGAAAAAGCAAGTTTCAGACCTTGTGGCGCGTCGCACTGCCTAACATCAAGCCGGCGGTCTTAACGGCGCTGATCGTTACCTTTGCGCACACAGTCGGCGAGTTCGGCGTGGTACTGATGGTGGGCGGTTCCATTCCGGGTGAGACAAAAGTCGCGTCGGTGGCTATCTATGAGTTCGTCGAGGTGATGGACTATTCCCAGGCCCACATCTACAGTGCCATTATGCTGGTGATGAGTTTTGTCGTACTGTTGGGCGTCTATCTTTTTAACCAGCGCCATAACCGACGCATCGGAGTGCAGTAATGGTCAAGATCGATATAACTAAAATGCTGCAGGGCAGTGAAGGGGCAATGGAACTGGATGTGGATATCACTGTTGAGGAGCATGCCTTTGTCGCACTGGCCGGTCAAAGCGGCAGCGGCAAGACGACTTTGCTGCGTATTTTGGCCGGACTGGAGAGGGGTAAAGGGGCTATTAGTGTCAGTGGTGATGTGTGGCAAGACAGTAAAAGGCTGCTGGCGCCACAGAAACGGGGTATCGGTTTTGTCTTCCAGGATTATGCGCTCTTTGACAATATGAGTGTGGAGCAGAACCTGCTCTATGTTAATTCGGACAAAGAGCTTGCCAAACACCTTCTGTCGCTTACAGAGCTCTCTGAACTTAAAAAACGTCTTCCTACTTCGCTCAGCGGCGGCCAGAAACAGCGTGTCTCACTCTGCCGCGCCATGATGAGGCGTCCCAAGCTGCTGCTGATGGACGAGCCCCTTTCGGCGCTTGACCCCGAGATGCGGACCAAGTTGCAGCACGACATACTGACGCTGCACAAAGAGTTCGGCACGACCACCATCATGGTCTCGCATGACCCGAGTGAGATCTACCGTCTAGCCGAGCGCGTCATCGTACTCGATCAGGGTAAGGTGGTGCAAGACGGCACACCGAAAGAGATACTTCTAAAGACAAAGGGGAGTCAAAAGTTCTCCCTTAGAGGTGAACTGCTCGACATTATAAAAGCGGACGTCATCTATATTGCCGTCGTTGCGATCGGACAGCAGATCGTCGAGGTGGTACTGGATGAGACCGAAGCAGCCTCTTTTACGATCGGGCAGAGCGTTCAGGTCAACACCAAAGCGTTTGCCCCTACGATTAGTGCTCTATAACGGCAGTCAGTGCCGTTTTTTTTAAGAGTAGGCAGGATAAAATATCTGTCTGAAAATTGTCGGGGTGTAGCTCAGTTTGGTTAGAGTACGAGTCTGGGGGACTTGGGGCCGCTGGTTCGAATCCAGTCACTCCGACCACGCAGTGACCCTCTGGAAATCAGGCAACTTTTTGACTCCTTCTCCTTGAAACATCTTTCATAACAATTCAACCGGCGTCAATGGTGCTTCTAATGTGTCAATAATCACTATAATTTGATAAAAAGTGCAGCCTGCGCACTGGCCTTCGGCATACTGTTACTGCAAGCGGTTAAAGTTATTTTTGCCAATGGACTGTGGTGTGCGAAAAGAGCTTTATTGTGCTGTGTAGGAGGGAAGTTTAGCGGGGATCTGAGAAGCGTAAAAACGGCATAATTCTTAGTCGGTTGCCGTTTTTAGCCTGTTATTGATCGCTTTCTATGGGTTCGAGGTCCTGCTCTTCGTCAGGTGTGAACAGTCGTCCTATAGAGACGAAACGAAATCCGAAAGGGATCTCAAGCGAAAAACTTGAGCCGATCCCTTCGGTGACGTCGATGGTCGTATGGGTGTGTTTTGTGTATTCAAACTGATCTTTCGACATGTAAAAATCACACCCGTGAATGGTCCCGATGCGAATCTCCTGGCTGCCGAGCAAAAGCTCGCCTTTAGGGAAACACATCGGTGCCGTTCCATCGCAGCATCCGCCGCTTTGATGAAAGATAAGCTCGCCGTGTTCTGCCCGTAAGTGCTCGATCAGCTCTTTGGCTTTATCGGTCACATCAACCCGGCTGACTGCCATTAAAAGAAACCTCTTGCGTTTTTGTCATACGAGGTCAGGATGTTTTTACTGTGACGGTAGCTGTTAAGCATCATCAAGTGATTTTCACGTCCGAAGCCCGATTTTTTATAGCCGCCGAATGAAGCGTGTGCCGGGTAATGGTGGTAACAGTTTACCCAGACACGTCCGGCTTCAAGACCGCGTGAAACGTTATGCAGCTGATGCGCGTCTCTTGACCAGACACCTGACCCCAGGCCGTAGATGGTGTCGTTGGCGATCTCCAGCGCTTCGGCTTCGTCCTTAAAGGTCGTTACACAGAGTACCGGTCCAAAGATCTCCTCCTGGAAGATACGCATTTTGTTGTGCCCTTTGAAAACGGTCGGCTGAAGATAATAGCCGTCCGGATAGACCTCATTGTCATATTTACCGCCGCCGATAAGCAGTTCCGCCCCCTCCTGCTTACCGATGTCGATATAGCTGAGGATCTTGTTATATTGCTCTCTGGACGCCTGTGCACCCATCATGGTGTCGGTTGAGAGAGGGTCTCCCAGCTTGATCGCTGCAATGCGTTCAAGACAGCGTGCCATGAACTTCTCATAGATACTCTCCTGGATCAATGCACGTGACGGACAGGTACAGACCTCACCCTGGTTAAAGGCGAAGAGCACCAGGCCTTCGATAGCCTTGTCAAAGAAGGCGTCATCTTCATCCATAATGCTCTCAAAGAAGATGTTCGGTGATTTACCGCCAAGCTCCAATGTGACCGGGATCAGGTTTTCGGAAGCATATTGCATAATAAGCTTACCGGTTGTCGTCTCACCCGTAAAGCCGACTTTTCTAAGGTCAGGGTGCGTTGCAAGCGGCTTTCCGCATTCAGGGCCAAAGCCGTTGACAATGTTGATGACACCGGCTGGGATCGCTTCCTGGATACACTCCATCATGACCATAATAGAGGCCGGAGTCGGTTCTGCCGGTTTCATGACCACACAGTTACCTGCTGCGATCGCCGGTGCCAGTTTCCAGGCTGCCATTAACAGTGGGAAGTTCCACGGAATGATCTGTCCGACGACGCCAAGCGGCTCATGGACCTCCATGGTCACCAAGCCGTCTTCGATGTCTGTGACCGAACCGGACTCTGCACGGATGACACTTGCAAAATATCTGAAATGGTCTATGGCCAAAGGAATGTCGGCGTTAAGCGTCTCACGGATTGGTTTGCCGTTGTCCCATGACTCTGCAAGTGCAATGCGCTCGAGGTTCTCCTGCATGAGGTCCGCTATTTTGTTAAGGACAAGGCTTCTCTCTGCAGCAGTTGTTTTGCCCCAGGTCTCGAACCCTTTCCAGGCAGCTGTCATGGCTAAATCGATATCTTTTTTGTTCGATTTAGCAACACGTGTCATGACCTTGTCATCGACCGGCGAGATGTCGTCGAAATAGACACCGTCAACCGGCGGTACCCACTCCCCACCGATGAAATTGTCGTAATACTCTTTAAACTCTGGTTTCTTGAATGCCATGTTAGGCTCCTTTGAATTTGATTTACACAGGCAGTATACAAACTTAAAATAGCTTTAAAATAGCGGTTTCAAATAAAAAAATATTATATATATACCTTATTATAAGGGGCTGTTTTTTACGGATTTACGGATCAACAAAAAAGAGGTATCTGCGCTATTTTGAAGCTATTTGAAGGCGGTATACTGCTGAATATTGACCCGGACGAGAGACCGAGAAATTATATAAAAGAGGAATATTATGAAAGAAGTAGTTATTATCGGCGCCGGTTACGGCGGGCTCAGAGCGGCAGAGCACCTTTGTAAAGATGAACGCCTGCACGTTACCATCATCGACCAGAATCCTTACCACTATATGCAGACCGAAGCCTACGGTTTTATTGCCGGGCGTTTCGACATGGCTGACGTCGCCATCAATGTCCAGTCGTTTACGGACGGACTCTCCGAGAGAGTCGATTTCAAAAAAGCGAAAGCTCTGCGCATAGACGAAAAGAAAAAAGAGGTCGAGCTCGAAAATGCCGAAGCGCATAGCTATGACTATCTCATAATTGCCGTCGGTGCACGCACCAACTTTTTTTCCTTTATCAAAGGGGCCAGAGAACATACCTACGGCGTTAAAAACATTGAACGCGCCTTCGGGTTCAGACAGGTGTTCGAAGACCGTCTCTACCAAAAACTTCAAGATGCAAAACTCGACCGAAAAGGGGACCTGCACATTGCGATCGCAGGTGCCGGTTTGAGCGGCGTCGAGATCGCCGCAGAGATGGCGTTCATGCTTGAGTGCTACCGTAAGATCCTTCCAACCGACAATGTGGCGTTCCAGATTTCGCTGATCGATGCGGCAGAGACCATTCTGCCGGGAATGGACCCTTACATCATCAAAGGGACAGAGAAACGGCTTGGCGAATTGGGTGTGAATATCTTTACCAACACCTTTATTGCCGAGATCGAAGAGCGTGTGATCACGTTTAAAGACGGGACAAAGCAGGATTTCGATTTTATGATCTACACGGCCGGTATTAAGGCGTCGGAATTCGTAGATGCACTTGCATGTGAGAAGAACAGGCAAAACCAGATCGTTCCGGACAACTATCTGCAGCTGACCGACAACAATGATATTTTTGCGATCGGTGACTGTACCGAGTTGCGGGACATTGAGGGCAAGATGCTGCCGCCGACAGCCCAGACCGCAGAAAAGAGCGCGGCGTATGTTGCAAAATGCATCTCCAAGATAGAGAGCGACAGGCACATTGAGCCGTTCGATGCCAGCATAGACGGTGTCTTTGTCGCGTTGGGCGGTACGTATGCTATCGGGGTGCTGTTCGGCAAGGTAAAAGTAAAAGGCTACCCGGCATACCTGCTGAAAAAATTGATAACAAGAGGGTACCGTCTTGGCTTGGAGCTCAAAGTCAATGCCGGGTATAAAAAGAGAGGTATAAAGTCTTCTATTATCGCAGGAAACTGCCGGATATAGAGCGTTTTTAGACGCTTATTTCGGTCTTTCGATCATGTAACCGATAGAGCGGATATTGATGATCATATCTTCTTTTAGAACATTTTTTATTCTATTGAGTTCCGCTCGGATCGTGGCATTGTCGATCATGTCATCGTTCCAGACGTAGTCTCTGAACATGTCGTAATTGACGATCCGGCTTCTGTTTTGTGCCAGAAGTTCAATGATCTGCAGTTGGCGTTTCGGGAGAATATGGGGTTCGTTATTAAAGAGAAGGGTCATGGTGTCGCTGTCAAAACTGTAGGACTTTGACAACCTTTTATGGGCTTGCGGTACCTGTCTGGACTGCAGAAGTTTCTCGATTCTAAGACTGAGCTCTTTGAGATGAAACGGCTTTTTAAGATAGTCGAAACAGCCTATGTCATACGCTCTTGAGATATCTTCGATGTCGACTAGGGCCGAGATAAAGATCGACGGAATACGTATTTTCTCGCTATGGACCGTCTCCAGAAGGGTCAAGCCGTCCATACCCGGGACATTAATGTCCAGCAGCAACAGGTCGAAATTCTTTTTAGCAATGAGTTCGTGCGCCTGATTCCCGTCTTTGATCCAGGTGACGACGTGGCCTGTTGACTCGATGTGCTTCGAGATGGCTTCACCCAGCATGACATCGTCTTCAACCAATAATATTTTCATGATAAGGCCTCCTGAAATTCATAGGCAAATGAGGTCTCGTCTTCGTCTGAATGCAAATCAATGGCGACAGCTTCGCTTTTACAGATGGCATTGACAAGGTTAAGACCCAGCCCGAACCCCTCTTTCTCCGAACTCTCTCTGTAAAATTTGTCAAATACTTTTTCAGGGTTTTCGATCTGTGAGGATTTACTTTTAAAGACAACCTTGCAATTACCTGCTTCTCGCTCTATCGAGACATAGATGGGTTCAAACTCTTTGGTGTATTTAATGGCATTGGTCAGATTGTTGTCGATAATACGCTGCAGTTTTGACTCATTGAAGTTGACCATAAGCTCTTTTGATGCACTGGTAAAAACAAAATTAAGGTTTGCTTTCTTAGCGACTACATTAAAGAACTCGATGCGGCTGCGTATGTAGTCTACCAGGTCGATATTACGTTTAGGATAGGCGATATACTTGTTTTTGATGAGGTAGGAGAGATCGTCATAAATGGTAAAGACATTTTTCATGGCGACTTCGATATTTGAGAGAAAAGGGTTCTCGCCGAATTCCGCTTCGTAAAGTTCGACATTACACATAATAACACTCAACGGCGTGTTGGTCTCGTGGACAGCATGTTTGATAAAAAGGTCCTGTGACTTTATAAGGCTCTTTGAGTAACGCTGTTCTTGCTCCAAGCGCTCTCTTTGCAGGTCATAGTCTTCGGTCGATTGGGCTATAAGATGGGCGAGGGCACCGATGGTGACGGCATATTCGTCATCCCCGGTATTGGTTACCGGAAGCACTTTTCGTTCGAAGACCGCCTCTTTGCAGTCGGATTCGCAAAGACCGACGACCGTAAAGGTCTGGTTAAGCAGCTCGTTGTGCCCTTCGTTGTGGTAGAACTCGGCATAGCTGAAAAAGCCAGCCGTTTGGGCACTTTGGACAAAGGGTTCCATCTCTATGTTGATCAGGTTTGGCATGTACCGTCTTCGCGCCATACAGGAGTAGACAAAGAAGGACTGCGCATTTTGATAGGGAATACTATTGGTATTTCGGTGTGAAGAGCGCATAATGAGCTCTGCATTGCCAAACCCAAGCCGGACTTTGTCGCCGACTTTCAGGTTTCCGGCAAAGCTCAGGCTGCCGTCGTCATGTTTGGCTATGACGGCGCGGGCGACCTTGAAACCGTTGCTTTCAATGATCAACGGAAACTCAATACCTGTTTTAGGCAGTGCTTTTGCGACATCTTCGCCCAGGTATTTTTCGTAAAAATCGACGGCAGGCATGCCCGAGATCTCATAGACCCGGTTATTTTCGATCTTGTTGATCGTGTGTTCGATCCCTATCGGCGACCAGTCGAATTTGTAATCGTTAAAGACATTCAAACGGTCCGAACTGAGTGCAACGCCGACGGCACCGTGCTCGAGGATGTGTTCGTTCTCACAGATATAGGTCTGTATGAACTGACCGTTGTCGCCGGCCATGCCGCCGCAGATAATGACCGAATTGTCAACGGACTCAACACCTTTCAGAAACTCTTCACCGTTACTGGTCGAGCCGTCGGTAAAGAGAATAAGCAGTTTGGTGTCGGGACGGATAAGTTTTTTTGCCAGATCAACGCCGTTTTGAAAACAGTCGTTGCTTTGCACGTGCGTACTGCTGATATGGGTTTTGGCGAAGACAGAGACTGCGATCACGGTAGAGTTGGTGTAGATGTTCGAATTGTTGATCTCGCCGTCTGTAGTGGTACCGATAATGACACTTTGCGGGAGCTGTTTTTTGATAAAGTTTGAGGCTTCTTGGAGTATGTCTACCTTGTCGCCACAGAATATCTGTACTAATATATTCTGTTCATCTTTAATTTCATTAAACAGTGCCTGTTCAGCGATGTTTTCGTACTCAAAAGTGTATGTTCTCATACCCTTATTTTATCAAAAAAACTAATAAAAGTACAGCAAAAATGTACGGTTAACGTATACAAATAAGTTATATAATTTTAGCTTGGATTTTTCTATCGGCTTTGCAAAAAAAGGCTATGATTTTGATTGGGAAAAGAGAGTGTTGACCTCTTGCCAGGCCTCTTCGGTATCGATGTCTTTCGCCTCCCCTTCAGTGAGCGGTATGAGCAAGGAGGGTTTCGTTAGAATCAGCTTTTTGGCCCCGGTATCGCCGCCAAGTTGTTGAAGAGCATTGCGATATTTGTACGGGAAAACGGCCGGTACGCCCGGTTTATCGTTATAACAGGAGGCGATGATGAGATCGGGGTGCAATGCCGCCGCCCGGATAAGGCTCTCATAATGACGTTGTGGAATAAGCGGTTGATCGCAGAGCATGACCAGCAGACCGTTATGGTTGTCGATCTGCGACACGCCGAATGCGATGGAATTGCCGATGCCCTCTTTGTAATTTTCATTGACGACGATGGTGATCGGCAGCCTGCCCATGGCATCGCGGCACTTTTCACTTTCATGCCCCAAAACAACAGTAACGTTAGCTGTCAGTTCAAGAGCGCGCTCGGCGGCATGACGCAAAAGGGTATTCTCATCAAGCATCAGCAACTGTTTCGGTCGTTCCAGACGGCTCGAGCTACCGGCTGCTAAAAGAAGGATGTCAAGCGCTTGGGTCGTCGGCATGTATAGCTGCTCCATTTTTGTCTCTAAGCGGGGCCGGTATGCGGCGGTGTCTGTCGGCTTCGATCTCGGCGCAGATGGAGAGGGCGATCGATTCGGGTGACTCGCCGCCGAGGTCCAGGCCGATAGGGTTGTGCAGTCTCGGATCGAGGATGCGCTTTTCACCGGCACTGCTGAACGAGTCGATGATGATCTGCGTTCGTTTTCTCGGCCCCATAATACCGATATAGCCGACATCGGAATCAAGCAGGGATTCCAGATAAACGGCGTCGCTGCTGAAGTTGTGGCTCATAACAACTGCCGCGTCAAAGGGCTTGGCCAGTAGTTTTTTGACTTCGGCAAGCGAGGGCAGTAAGAGCGTTTCGTCGGCAGACTGTACATACGCAAGGGTTGCTGCCCTGTTATCGCAAAGGGTCGTGTGCCATCCGAGGGTATCGGCGATCTTGATCAACGCCTCGCTTCCCGGTCCGGCTCCAAGGATCAGTAGACGGTAAGGGGATTCGATCTTTTGCGAAAAAGATTGTGCGCTTTCATCGAAAACGAGCTCTTTTTCAAGCGGGTTCGATGTAAAACTGAAGATGGCGTCTTTTTGTATTGAACGCACCAGTGTCTGCGGCACACGGTGGGTGGCATATTCGAGCGCAATGCCCAGTGCACCGTAATCGTCTCCGGCGTAAAAGGGTTCCATCCAAAGCTTGATCAGCCCGTTACAGCCGACACCATGGCCCCAGCTCTGCGCTGAGTCATCTTTCATACGCAGGTCATGAACGACAAACTTTCCTTCATGCTTAGCGAGCAGATCTTTGGCACAGTGTACGATGTCCTCTTCGAAACAGCCGCCGCTGACGACGCCGATAAAGCGACCGTCTTCGTCCACGAGCATCGTTGCACCGCTTTTTCTGTAGGCAGAGCCTTCGGTGTCAAGGACATTGATGCAGACGATATCTTTTTTGTCCGCTTTAGCCTTTTGCAGGAACCGGACAAATGCTTTATTGGCAAACATCTTCTGTTACCCAAGCCTGATCGGCAAGGAGTGGTATCGTTTGCCTGTTGCGTCAAAGATCGCATTGGCCACCGCCGCAAAAATAGGCGGGACACCGGCTTCGCCGATACCGCCGATCTCGCCTTCGGAGTTTACGATACTGACCTTGATCTCCGGTGCATCGGAGATACGGGTGACAAGGTAGTCATAAAAGTTGTTCTCAACCGCCGCACCGTCTTTAATGGTGATCGCACTGTATTTTGTCGGCGCGAGTCCGAAGTTGATACCGCTGATCATCTGGTTCTCAACGTTAAGCGGGTTGAAGGCAAAGCCGCAATCCACGCTGCACCAGACGTTCTCAACCTTATAGTCGTTCCCGGTTACTTTGACCTTAGCCACTTGTGCGACGATACTGCCGAAGGATTTGTGGAGGGAAACGCCGTAACCGGTGTTCTTCTCTTTTTTACGGTTCTTCCAGTCGGAAAGTCTGGCAACATCTTCGAGAAGCTTAATGTGTCGAAGGTCGTCAAGCATTCCGATTCGGTACTCTATAGGATCAACGCCGGCTTTATGCGCCGCTTCGTCGACGATCCCTTCGACCAGAGGTGCCGACTGGGTATGACCGACCGAACGCCACCATAGTGCGGGTATCGGTGAACTCGGTGAATGGGCCTGCATATCATGGCTGGCAATCGTGTAGGGATGGTCTGTAAGGCCGTCCCATTGTGCCCAGTCCACACCGTCTTTAAACAAGAAACCGAGGATGGTGTCACGTACAACAGGTTGACCGACGACCTTGGCTTCGAAGCCGGTAATGTCGCCCTCTTTGTTCAGTGCAACACGGGCACGGTCTTTGTACATCGGGCGGTAGTTACCCATTTTGATGTCGTCTTCTCTGGTCCAGAGCGTCATGACCGGCCATGCTTCGTCTTTGGCAACATGGATGGCATCGACGATGTAGTCCGAATTGGCTGCTGCACGACGCCCGAAACCGCCGCCGAGCAAGGTGTTGTTGTACTCTATGGCCTCAGGTTTAAGCCCGAGTATCGTTGCACAATCATCTCTATAGGTCGTCTGCATCTGTCCGCCGGTCCACATTTTGGCACTTGTACCGGTATGGTGTACCGTACAGTTAAGCGGTTCCATCGGCGCATGGGCAAGAAAAGGGAACTCATATTCCGCAGTGATAATGCTGTCGGCCTCTTTAAAGGCTTTGGCGGTATCGCCGTCTTTACGCATCTTGGCACCCGGCTTGTTGAGCAGCGCGTCATACTCTTTTCGAAGGTCTTCCGTACTGACTGCAGCGAAGGCACCTTTATCCCAGACGACGTCAATATGTTCAAGCGCTTCTTTGGCTTGAGACCAGTGCTCTGCGATCACCGCGATACCAGAAGGGATCTGTTTGACCTTCACAATACCCTTGCGTTTGAGTGCTTTGGAGGCGTCAAAACTTTTGACTTTGGCGCCGAAAACAGTGGGGTGAAGCACCGTGGCATATTTCATGTTATCGATACGGATATCGATGCCGTATTCGGCTTGTCCGGTCACTTTGGACCAGGCTTCAGTCGGGTGTCTCTTTGTCGGTTGTCCGATAAGCGTACATTGGTCAAGCGCTTTGAGTTTAGGCTCTTTAGGCACCGGCATGGTCTTGATATCTGCGATGAGCTCACCGTAGGTAAAGGTGTCACCGGTGTTGGTATTGAGGACTTTTGCCTGGTGCGTTTTAACGTTGGTAAGCGCGGTTTTCCACCGTTTTGCGGCCGCTTGTCGCAACATCAGGTTGACTGCTGCACCGATCTGGCGCATCTCGAGCTGTTTGGTACGTATGGAGGTTGAACCTGCCGTCAGCATCCACGGACCGAAGACCGAATTATAGATCGGGTTGACGTCGGAGGCTTTAAACTGTATCGCCTCCCACTTGGCATCGAGTTCATCGGCGATACACATCGCAATGGCGGTGTAGGTCCCTTGACCCATCTCCGCCTGTGCCATGAAAAAAGTAATAGTATTGTCCTCTTCTATCTGAAGAAAGGCGTTGGGCTGAAGACCGGGTTTAGCGTCGTCTTTAAGCGTTGATGCGCGCGTTTTTACCGGCAGGTAGAAACCGACGACAAAAGCAGTTGTCGTCAATGCGGTTGTTTTTAGGAAAGCTCTTCTTGAGTGTTTCATCTTAGGCTCCTGCATTTATTTTTTTAATGGCGCTTTTAATACGGTTATAGGTCCCGCATCGGCAGATGTTACCGTTCATTTCGGCAATGATCTCTTCTTCGGTCGGCTTACTGTTGGCCTTGAGCAGACCCGTCGCGTTCATGATCTGTCCCGATTGACAGTAGCCGCACTGCGGAACATCGTCTTCGATCCAGGCCTCCTGCACCTTCTTAAGAAGCGGGTCGGTCGTGTTGGCGATCGTCATGATCTCTTTGTCGCCGATATCGCGGAGGCTGGTTGCACAGCTTCGGATCGCTTTGCCATCCATAAGAACGGTACAGGCCCCGCATTGGGCAACGCCGCAGCCATATTTGGTTCCGGTGAGGTTAAGGTAATCCCGCAATACCCACAAGAGGGGTACATCACTGTCGATATCGACATTGTATGTCGTGCCGTCAATTTTTAATTTGGTTGACATTGTTATCCTTTTTATATTGTTTTATTCAGTCTAAACAGGATTATATAAGAGGAAAATAGCTTGAAAATAGCCTTGTGCAGGGAAGTTTACAAGCCCGTTTCAAGGTGTTTGATTCAGACAAGTTGCGGGGAAGTGTTTCGTTGAAAAATGCGGGGTGAGGAAGGCGTGTTTCAGCCTTGTAGATCTTTTAAAAACTGCAAGATCAGCCGTACGCCGGCACCGCTTGCACCGTAGGGGTTGTAGCCCCAGGCTTTGTGAACATAGGCCGGACCGGCAATGTCGAAATGCAGCCACTTTTTCTTGTTCTCTTTTTTGACGAAGTTGTTGAGAAAGAGGCTCGCCGTGATCGCCCCGCCGTTTCTCGATGCGGCGGTGTTGACCATGTCGGCGATCTGACTCTCCAACTCCCCTTCGAAGTAGCGGTTGTACGGTAAAAATCCGACCAGCTCGCCGCTCTCTTTGGCGGCGGAAGCGACCTTGTGTTTCAGTTTCTCATTGTGCCCCATAATGGCCATGGTGTGACTGCCGAGGGCAACGATAGAGGCACCGGTCAGGGTCGCGAAGTCGAACATGTAGTCAAAACCTTTGACCTCGTCCTGCGCGTAGCAGAGGCAGTCTGCAAGAACCAGACGGCCTTCTGCATCGGTGTTTTTGACTTCGATGGTCATCCCGTTCTTTGCCCGGAGCACGTCATCGGGTTTGTAGGCGTCGCCGCCTATCATGTTCTCTACCGCACCGATGATGCCGTGCACTTCGCACTCTATGCCGAGGGATTTCAATGCGCTCATTATCCCAAGTACGGCACTTCCACCGGCTTTGTCGCATTTCATTGAGACCATCGATTCGCCGGATTTAAGACTCAACCCGCCGCTGTCATAGGTAAGCCCCTTGCCCAAAAGCACTATTCTGGCCTTGGGTTTTTTGGGTCTGTAGACAAGGTGGATAAGTTGAGACTCATGGACGGAGGCCCGGCCGACGCTGACCATGGCTTCCATGCCCATCTCCTGCAGCGCCGCCTCGCCGAGTACGGTACACTCCAGACCCTCTCTCTCCGCGATCGTTTTGGCGTCCTGCGCCATCTTGAGCGGGTAGTAGTCCTGCGGCGGCGTATTGACGATGTCGCGGACAAGATTGACATTGCGGCAGATCGTCTCTGCCTCGTTGATAAGGTCTTTTAGCGCTGTTTTACTTTTCTGCTCTCCGTCGTAGAGAAGATGGAGCTCTTTTTGCTGGGTTGTTTTAACATCGCTCTTATAGGTGTTATAGGTGTACTCACCCAAAAGGATCCCCTCTGCCAGGGCTTTAACGTCAAGTTTGCCGGCATAAAGATCCAGGTCGATAAACAGTGTCGTAAAGGTACTTTTCTCCAGTGACCGTATGGCGGCGGCGGCACTGATCTTGATGTCTTCTCCCTTTAGCGAGAGGCTGGCAATGTAGAGTACATTGTTATGGACATCAAGGTAGGTTGCCCCCTCTTTGAGGTTGAAGCCCACTTTTGAGAGCATTCCTGCCAGCGATGATTTGACCGGTAGGCTTGTCAAAAAGAGCAGTTCAAGAGCCTTTTTCGGGCTGTTTTTAGTGAGGGCTATTTTCATTTTTCCCCCATTCTCTCGGCGATGATACGCAGGGAGTTGATCTTGTTGCGATAGACCGGTTGCTGGTCAGAGTTGAGACTCTGCGCGACTTTATCGGTCACAATATGATGCAGGCTGGACTTGTCGCAGACCGGATCGGTCGCGTGCATATCTTTGGTAAGGGCATAGGCCTGGCATCGGCATCCGCCGAAATCTTTCTCCCGCTCGTCGCAGGTACGGCAAGGCTCTTTCATCCAGGAGTCCCCGCGAAAGAAGTTAAAGGCCTCGGAGTCGTTCCAGATGGCTGCGACTGAATGCTCTTTGACATTAGGGAAGGTGAGCGGCAGGGTGTTGGCCGTGTTGCACGGCAGTGCCATTCCGTCGGGGTTGATGGTCAAAAAGGTCGAGCCCCAGCCGTTCATACAGGCTTTCGGGCGTGTCGCGTAGTAGTCCGGCACGACGAAAAAGACCTTCATATCTTTACGGTTCTCACGGTAGTGGTCGGTGACCGCTTTGGCCTCATCGAGCTGCGCTTTGGTCGGCAGCAGGGCGTTGATATTTTCGAGCGCCCATCCGTAGTACTGTATATTGGCGATCTCAAGATAGTTGGCCCCGAGCTCTTCGGCCAGCTCGATGATCTCACCGATCTCACCGATGTTCTGGCGGGTGATACAGGTGTTGATAATGAGCTGGATGTCGTTCTCTTTACAGGCTTTGGCAAAGGCCAGTTTTTCGTTAAACGCACTTTTGTTATTGGTTATCAGGGTCATCGTACGTTCGTTTGGCGATTGAAAGCCCAGCTGCACGGTCTTGAGGCCTGCCTCTTTTAGTTTGGGTACGATGGAGACGTCGGCGCCGACGCCGGAGGTGATAAGGTTCGTGTAGAACTTAAGGGAGTCGGCTTTGCGTACGATCTCGACGAGGTCTTTGTTCAAAAGGGGTTCGCCGCCCGAAATACCGAGCTGTACGGCACCCATGGCACGGGCTTCGTCCATGACCCTGAACCAATCCTCTTTGTGCATGCTGTCTTTTGTATTGGCAAAATCGAGCTGGTTATAACAGTAGGTACATTCAAGGGGGCATTTGTGTGTGAGCTCCAGCAGTATCCATAACGGCGGGCTAACTGTTTTGTTAGTGGTCTCCATGATAGCTTATCCAATCGCGACTCATCGCTTCGTCCAGAAACTCCAGGACATCTTCGCCGATGGCGTCATTGTTGAACTTCTGTGCCAGGGCGTCGATGATGGTGTTGGAGGAGTGTGTACCGTCGCAAAGATGCATGATCTCTCCGGCGGAAAAGCTCAGCTGCACCATCCCTTCGGGATAGAGCAGGACATAACAGTTCTGTTTCTCTTCATATTGCAGTTGAAAGTGATTATTCACTGCAAGTAATCTTTCGCGTTGCATCACAATCCTTTATGTTGAAGTAAGGCGGTCTCTTAAGCTCGTAAGCGAGATAGAGCGCATCCACCATTGTCCACAGGATATCCAGTTTAAACTGCAGGATGGAAAAGGCTTTTTCCTGAAGTTCGACGGTCGTGAACTCTTCGAGCGTCAGCGAAAGTCCGTGCTGGACATCGCGTCTGGCTTCGGTCAATCTTTTCTGAAAATAGCGCAAGCCGTTTTGGTCTATCCACGGGTAGTTCTTCGGCCAGGTGTCGAGACGCTGCTGATGGATCTCGGGTGCGAACATCTCGGTCAGAGAGGACATCGCTCCCTCTTTCCACGGCGACCGGCGCGCAAAGTTGACATAGGCATCGACGGCGAACTTTACCGCAGGCAGTACATAGCGGTGGCTGAGAAGATCTTCTCTGTCGAGTCCGACGGCAGTGCCCAGGTCAAGCCATGCCTCGATGCCGCCGCCGACACTATCGTGGTCGATAATGCGGTCGATCCATTTTCTACGGTCTTCGATAGGCGGGTTGTTGGACATGATCGCCGCATCTTTGATCGGTATCATCGTCTGGTAGTAGAAGCGGTTGGCCACCCAGCCCTGGATCTCCTCTTTGGTACAGTTGCCTTCGTACATACGAACATGAAAAGGGTGATGGATGTGATACATCTTCCCCATTGCTCTGAGTTTTGCTTCGAACTCTTCTTTGCTAAGTGCTTGTTTCATCTTATCTCCTTTGGTGTAAATATAGTGTTTAGATCTCGATGTGCATACCGTCGTATGAGACTTCGATGTTATGGCTGATCAACTCTTTGTACTCTTCGCTCGTCTCATCGAGGATGGGGTTGGTGTTGTTTATATGGATCAGTATCTTTCTCGGTTTCGTCAGCGTGTCGAGGATCTCGATGAGCCCGCCTTTGCCGCTAAGCGGAAGGTGGCCCATGTCGGTGCCGAGTTTGCTGGAGAAACCGTTTTTGATCATTTCGTCGTTGGTCCACAGCGTGCCGTCGATCAGCAGTACATCGGCGCGTCGCATCTCGTCGATGACCGGCTGCTGGGCCACGCCGAGGCCGGGAAGGTAAAAGAGGCGTTTACAGCTCTTTTTGTTAACGACCACCACGCCGACATTGTCACCGGGTCTCGGTTTGTCGCGGTAGAGCGAATAGGGCGGGGCATTGGAGATCAGCGGTACCGCTTTAAACGTATGGTTTGGCATAACGGGGATCTCAAAACTCGTCCCGTCGGTCATCACTTCGTGGTAATTCGTTCCGCCGCCGTCCCAATGGGTCAGCATCTTAAAGAGAGGGAAAGAGGTGCTGAGCTCTTCGTGCACCTCTTTGGTACAGTAGACTTCGTGCGGACAGCCCTCTCTGAGCATCAGAAGACCGGTGGTATGGTCGATCTGAGCGTCGATAAAGACGATCGCTTTTATCTTGGTCTCTCTGCGCTGCGTCGGCTGTAAAAACGGTGCGTTGTGGATCTGCTCCAGAATATCGGGAGAGGTGTTGAACAGAACCCAGTTCTCCCCGTCTTCACTGATGGTGATGGAGGACTGGGTTCGGCGCTTGATGCTTTTTTTGCCGGCTCTGTAGCCCTTGCAGTTGTCACAGTTACAGTTAAACTGAGGCAGCCCGCCGCCGGCACTGGAGCCTAAAACTTCTATTTTCATCTGCTTTCCTCCCTGTTTTTATGAGTTGAATGTATCGCTGATAGACTCAACTCATAAAAATTTGGAGCAACGTCTCTGCGTTGCCCCGTAAAAACTAGATCGTTACGATTACTCGTGACAGATATACATTGTCACTTCGAATCCGAATCGGTTATCCGTAAATGTCGGTTTTTCCCATGTCATGACAGTCTCCTTTTATGATTTGTGCAGTTTGAATACGTGTACCGTACCGCCCTGGCTGATGTGCTTGATCGATTTTGCGACTTCACCGCCCCATAGAGGTACGGCACCGCCCCAACCCGATACAACAGCGACATACTGCTCACCGTTTTGTTCCCAGGTAATTGGTGTCCCTACGATTCCCGAACCGACCTGGAACGAGTAAAGGACTTTGCCTGTCTCGTCATCAAGACCGAGAAGTTCGCCTTCCGGTGTACCTGTAAAGACAAGTCCGCCGGCCGTTGCAAGCACGCCGCCCCAAAGAGGTGCAACGTTTTTATAGGTCCACTTGATCTCGCCTGTGACAGGGTCAACCGCTTTAAGTGCACCGATATGGTCCTGGTATGTCGGCTTGATCGTAAAGCCTGCACCCATGTACGCGGCACCTTTTTTATAGGTGACCGGCTGGTTCCACATGTCCATACCCCACTCGTTGGCAGGGACGTAGAACATACCTGTTTTTTGTGAGTAGGCCATCGGGTTCCAGTTCTTTCCGCCAAGGAATGACGGTGTGGTATAGACTGTCTTGCCTTTTTCACCGTTGACAGGTACGCCAGGACGGTTCTCTTCAACTACGATAGGACGTCCATCGGCGCCGATACCTGTTGCCCACGACACTTTGTCGACAAACGGCGCAGCGTGAAGGTATTTTCCGGTTACACGGTCAAGTACATAGAAGAAACCGTTTTTGTCGGCAGTTGCGCCCGCTTTAACAGTGTTTCCAGAGGCATCTTTGTAGTCGAAAAGGACCAGTTCAGACATACCGTCGAAGTCCCAGCCGTCGTTAGGCGTTGTCTGGTAGTGCCACACGATCTTACCTGTATCCGGATCGACCGCTACTCTTGACGCAGAGTAGAGGTTGTCGCCTGAACGTTCGTGTGAGTTCCACGGTGACGGGTTTCCTGTCGGTACGTAGATCAGATCTGTTTCAGGGTCATACGTCACACCGTTCCATGGTGCTGCGCCGCCGTGTTCCCACTGGTCGCCTTCCCATGTTGCGTTCAAGGTACCGCTGATACCGTTCTCTTTACCGTTTAGGTGACCCATATGGCCTTCGACCATTGGACGGTCCCATATCACTTCACCCGTTTTAGGGTTACGTGCTTCCACTTTACCGACAACACCGAACTCGCCGCCAGAGACACCTGTGATCAACAGACCTTTAACGATAAGCGGTGCTGCCGTGAATGAATAGCCGTCTTTATAGTTGGCGATCTTCTTTTTCCAGACCACTTTTCCTGTCTCTCTGTCAAGAGCAACAAGTTTTGCATCCAAAGTACCGAAGATGACCAGGTTGTCGTAAAGTGCAGCCCCTCTGTTAATAACGTCACAACATGGCAAGATGGCATCCGGAAGTCTTGCTTCGTATTGCCAGATCTCACGACCGGTTGCGATGTCGATCGCAAATAGACGCGAGTATGACCCTGTCACGTACATGACGCCGTCTTTAACAAGAGGCTGTGACTCCTGACCGCGCTGTTTTTCGCCGCCAAAACTGAAGTTCCATACCGGAACCAGGTCTATAACGCTCTCTTTATTGATCTGAGTCAGTGTTGAATAGCGCTGACCTTTCTGTCCCATACCGTATGTTACGACATCCTCTACAGTTGCATCGTCATTGAGAATATCAGCATCGGTCACCGGTGCAAATGAAGCCGTTACCGGCGCCTGTTTTTCACTACTGACGCTGGCACTGTTAGCGGCACAGCCACCAAGCAATGCAGCGAGCGTTACGGCAATACTGCCGGTTAGAATTTTACCCTTAGTCATTCTTTCTCCTTTGAATTCCATTTAGCAACAAATCTACTAAATTTGTCTTACTCAAAGTATACATAAGAAAAATAGCCTGAATTTAGCGAAGCTTTTTTTCAACTTTTTTTCAATACTTTTTTCGACTTATACCCCATAAATGCGAGGCCGAGAGCGATTATAAAAGATCCTGCGATTGCCGAAAAAGAGAGAAAATCGAACTTTAGGTAGAGCGCAAAGCGTATGGATTCGACGATATAGGTAAAGGGGTTATACGAAGAGACGGTATATAAAAAGAGCGAAGAGTCTTTTACCTTCCATAACGGGTAGAGTGCCGAGCTCAGAAAGAACATCGGAAAGATGACAAAGTTCATGATCGCGGCAAAATTTTCCAGCTGTTTGATGACCGAAGATAGAAAGAGGGCAAAGGCGTTGAGAATGATGGAGGCAAAGAGGATGACGGGTATGGCCAGAAGTATTCCCGAAACGCTAAGTTCGATACCGTATATATATGCGACGATCAGAAAGACGATCGATTGGATGGTCGAGACGATCGCCGTCGCCAGCATTTTGCAAAAGAGCAGAAAGTTTCTGTTGATGTAGGAGGTGAGCAGGATCTTCATGCTTCCCATCTCCTTGTCGAAGATCATGGTCAATGAGCTCTGCATGCCGTTAAACAGAAGGATCATCCCAACGAGACCGGGCACAATATAGGTCTCGTAGGTGATGTAGGTCTCATAAGGCGGTATGATGGCCAGCCCAAGGGCCGATTTGAACCCCACTGAGAAGATAAAGAGCCAGAGCATCGGTCGCACCAGTGCCGAAAAGAAGCGACTTTTTTCTTTGAGGAACCGTAACAGCTCTTTATAGATGATGCCCTGGGCACAATAGAGATATTTACGCATTGTCCTGCTCCTTTGTCAAATACAAGAAGGTCTCAGTCAAATCGGCCTGTTCATGCTCGTTGATGATCGCTTCGACGGTACCGCTGCAGACGATCTCTCCGTGGTGGATAATGGCGAGGGCGTCGCTGGGCTCGACCTCGTCATAAAGGTGGGTGATCCACAAAACTGAGATTCCAGAGCTTGCGACTTTTTCACGCAGGTAGTCCAGGATGGCAAAACGGCTTTCGAGGTCGAGCCCGACCGTGGCCTCGTCCAGAAGAAGGAGTTTGGGTTTGTTGATCAGGGCCCGGGCTATCTCGACGCGCCGTCTGTGACCGCCGTTGAGCTTTTGGACCTTGGTGTCGAGCTTCTCTTTGAGACCGAGTTTCTCCAGCTCGTCTTCGATGGAGGCAAGGGTCTTTTTGAAGCTAAGCCCTTTGAGGGCACCGTAGTAGTAGAGGTTCTGGCGTACGGTCAGATCGAGGTCGAGCGTCGGCTCCTGAAAGACGATGCCGATATCTTTAAGTGCTTTGGAGTAGTCCTGGATGGCATGGCCGTTGATCTTGATACTGCCTTGCTGCAGGTTAAGCAGACGGGTGAGCAGGGAGAAGATGGTCGACTTTCCGGCACCGTTGCGTCCCAAAAGGACAAAAAATGACGCCTCGTGAATGCAGAATGAGACCGCATTCAAGATCACCTTGGTGTCGTATTTGTAGGAGACGTTTTCGAGTTCAAGAATCGTCTTTTTCATCTTAGTTAGACGGCAGTACCGCCACCCCCCATGGATATCGGCCGACCTGGATACTCTTAAGTACTTTGAGTTTTTCCACATCGATCACGGAGACGTCGCCGCTGACACCGTTGGCGGCATAGAGCAGGCGGCCGTTTTCGGCAAAATCCATCTGCCAGACCCGCTTACCGACGAGGAGATACTTGATGACCTTGTAGCTCTTAGTATCGACGACGGCGACATGGTTGGCCGGCCCGAGCGCGACAAAGGCGTATTTGCCGTCGCGGGTAAGTTTGATGCCTACCGGTTGGATCTGGTCTTTGAAGACTCCGGGGATCTTGAAGGTGATCTTGGCGATGCTCTCTTTGGTGGCCGTGTCGACAACGATCACCGTTCCGCCGATCTCCGAAGAGGCCCACACTTTGTCGCCGCTGTCGGTAAACTGGATGTAGCGCGGCCGCTGGTCGACCAGGGTGGTATGAATGATCTGCTTGCTTTGCGTATCGATCCAGTGCAGAAAATTAGAGGTTTCCGTCGTGGCGATGGCGAGTTTTCCGTCCGGGCTTACCGCCATTCCCTCAGGTTCGATTCCCACTTCGATCTGTGCGAGGACTTTTCTGTCAATGACATCGACCACCGTAACGATGGCATCGTTTTCGTTGGAGATATAAAGCTCCCGGCCGTCCGGGTGGAGTGCAAACTGTTCAGGGTCCTCGCCCGAAGGGAGGTTCGCCGTTATCTTTTTGCTTGTGATGTCGAGGACCTGCACCGTATCGTCATCACTGGCACAGATGTAGAGTTTGGTGCGGCTCTTGTCTAAGAGTATGCCGCGGGGTCTCTGCCCGACAGCAATCGTGTCGGTCACTTTCTGGGTCTGGGTGTCAATAACAGAGACAGTGTTGTCTTTTTCATTGGAGATAAAAACGGTGTCGGCATGCAATGCAAAAGTAAGGAGCAGCGCGCTCAACAGAAATCTTTTCGTCATAATCTATCCTTGGTCAACTGTTTTGAACTATTCTACTCAAAGTATTTAGCGCGAAAATAGCGCTATTTGTACGCTATATATCTTTTCTATAATAAGGCATAACCGTTATTAAGGAGTCGACATGTTTAAAAAGGCACTATTATGGGTGGCCCCGCTGCTGCTGGCACTCTCGCTCAATGCCGCAAAACTCGATGTTCCTATCTTATACCTGGAGCAGACATCAGTGCGTCCTCCGGTCCTTTCAAACGTCATTGAACGGCCTGCCGACCTCGGGCTTGAAGGCGCGAAGATGGCCATAGAAGACAGTCAGAAAAATGCAAAGTTCCTGGGGCAGAACTACCGGCTTGAACCGGTGATATCGGCGGATGAGATGGTGTTGTTAGCGGCATTCCAAGCGTATACAGCCAAAGGCGGAAACTACGTTGTTTTGAATGTCGGAGAGCCTTTTATGCAAAAGGTTCTGCACCATCGAAGCAGTAGTAAAGTCCTCTTTATCAACGCGGCACTGACCGACACCCGTCTGCGTACGGACTACTGTTCGCGCAACCTGCTCCATACCATCGCAAGTGATGCGATGCTCTACGACGGGCTGCTTCAGTTCCTGGTCAAAAGAGATTACAAAAAACTTTTTTTGATCCAGGGCGAAGGGGCTAAAGACAAAGAGATCGCAGCGTCCATACGCCGCTCGGCCAAAAAGTTCGGTGCAAAGATCGTCAAGGAAAAAATATGGGACAACAACAGCGACATCCGCCGCAAGGCACAAGATGAGCTTCCTGCCTTTACCCAGGGCGGCGACTATGATGTTATCGTCCTGGCAGACTATTTCGGCGATTTCGGCGAGTTTGTCTATTTTAACTCATGGCTTCCGAGACCGGTTGCCGGGACGCAGGGGCTTACCCCTGTGACCTGGCACAAGGTCATAGAACAGTGGGGCGCCGCACAGATGCAGAGCCGTTTTGAGAGTTATGCGTCGCGCTGGATGGAGTCGGAAGATTTTGCAGCATGGGTCGCAGTGCGGACGGTCGTTAACGCGGTGATGCATACTAACAGCACTAACCTCAAGACTAACATCGACTATATCCGTTCTGACGAATTCGAGCTGGCCGCCTACATGGGACGCAAGCTCTCTTATCGTGACTATAACGGCCAGTTACGCATGCCGATCGCTTTGGTGCAGCCCAGAGCGCTCATCTCAACTTCGCCGCAGGTCGGGTTTTTACACCCTGTAACCGACCTTGACACCTTGGGCATTGCCGAATTCGAGATGCAATGCAAAGAGTAGTCTGCACGTTGATGCTCTTTCTTCTCGCTGCAGTGCTGCATGCCGGCGAGGGACGTACAGAGACATCGACACATATCAGCTATACGGTGGCGTCGATGCCGTTTGAGGAGGTTCTTCTGCGTCTCAGTAATGAACTGCAGGTCAATGCCTTCAGTATCGTCTATGAGATCGACATTTCCAAAGCACTCTCGGAAGTTGCCGCCGGAGCACAAGAAAAATCAGCGCTCAAACACGGCACCAGCCTCGGCTTTTGCAGGCCTTCGTTGAGTTATGCCCTTCTGAAAAAGAGCGCCGAGATGCTGCTCTACTGTCCTTTCAGTATGGTGATCTACCAAACGGAGGGGAGCGATGCGGTCACGGTCTCTTTTTTAAAGGCGCCGCAACTCAGCAACGCGTTCGATCCTCAAGAGTTAGACCGGATGATCGAAAAGGTGATCATCGAGAGTCTGGATCAATAGGTTCCGTAGAGCTTATAGGACTTGTCTTCAAAGATGATGAAGACTTTCTTGACCACCTCGTCGTTCTGGCTGCTCGGCAGACTCAGGCCGATAGCATTTTCAGGCTTCTCCGCCAAAAACTTTTTGATCGCATCGGGCGGTACATTACCTTCAAAAATGTAGTCACCCAGTATAGAGGTGTTGCAGGAGTAGAGCTCCATCGGTATGCCTATGTTGTGTTTGAGCCCTTTGAGGTCGGTCATTGACGTCACCTCAGGTTCCGCGATAGTCTCTTCTATTTCGTTAATCCAGGATGCCGGACAGGTGCTTGTAACAGGCTTGTATACCTGCATTTTGAGGCTTTCTGCGTTAAGCATGGCCAGTGTCATGAGGAGTAGAGCTGTTTTTTTCATAGTTTTCCTTCTAAGATTTTGGGGTGTAGGCGCAGGATCTCTTCTTTGATATGCGCGACCTCATAGGATTGCAGTGTTTCGAATCCGCTGTGGGTGTTGGTATGGGTAAAGATCTCTTGCGTCGGATCGCCGCCGAAAAAGAGGATCTTTTGCGAGAGCGCGATCGCTTCGTCGAGGTTATGGGTCACGAGTACTACCGTTGGTGCAAAGGTTTTACAAAAGGTCATCAGGTCCTGTTGCAGCAGCACTGCCGTAGGCGTGTCCAGGGAGACAAAGGGCTCATCGAGCAGAATAACGCCCGGCTTGTTAATAAAAGCCCGCACCAGGGAGACCCGGCGGGCCATGCCGCCCGATAGCGCCTTCGGGTATAGCTCAAGGGTATGTTCCAGCCCGACCATGCGGAGCAGTTTTACGATCTCGTCCGTATTTTTGTTCCGGGCGACGACGGAAATGTTCTCTTTGACGGTCAGCCAGGGCAGAAGACGCGGCTCCTGAAACATCATCCCGATCGATGCGGTATTGACGCTGATGGTGCCTTCAAAATGGGTGTCAAGAGAGGCGATCAGCGAGAGCAGGGTCGTTTTTCCGCATCCCGAAGGGCCGATGATAGAGAGGAACTCCCCTTTGGCGACCTCGAAACGGATGGCCCCGAGTATCTTCTTGTTGCCGTGATCTTTCCTTTTAATGTCGATCTTTATCATCTTAACGCCACCTCGAGAGCTTGGTGTCGATCGGTCTGAAGATGAAATATTCGATCAACACGATAATAAGGATAAAGGCGAACGAATAGGCCAGAATGGAGGTAATATCGAAAAACTGAAAGAACATCGAGAGCTGGAAGCCGATACCCTCGCTGCGGCCCAAAAGCTCGACCACCAAAACGATCTTCCATATTAACGAAAGCCCGTTACGCGCACTGGCGATAAGGTAAGGGTAGAGCTGGGGAATATAGAACCTAAAGAGCAGGTCGTAGTTGGAGACCTTGTAGACACGGGCGACCTCGATGAGCTTTTCATCGATCGCCTTGACCCCTTCGCGCGTGTTAACGATCACCATCGGCACTTTGTTGATGATGACGGCGAGGATGGCTGAAAAGTCGGTCAGCCCGAACCAGATGTAACAGAGCATGATGACCACCAATGCGGGGATGTTAAGCCCAAGGATAAGCAGGGAATCCAGCGCGGCATCGACCTTTTTGAAACGGCCCATCAACAGCCCGAAGATTACGCCGATCACCATCGCCAGAACAAAAGCGACAGCGACGCGGTAGAGCGTGAACGAGAGGTGGTAAAGAAGCTCCCCGCTGACGAGGTGCCCGCCAAAGCTTGTCAGCACCGCGGCAGGTGAAGGCAAGAGCGGGGCATCGGCAAAATAGGCTGCGGCCTGCCAGAGCAGTAGAAGCATAATAATGGAACCGGTTCGGTAATAGAGGTTTTGTGTCATGGCCTCACCAGCTTATCTTCGGATCAAAGTGCCAGAATAGCGCCGGGTCGAAATGCGCCGCTTCGCCGACCAGTTTTTTGCCCCCGACCTCTTCGAGAAGCGCATAGATCTTGCCGATATCGTCTATTTCATCTTGTGTAAATTGCTTCGGAATCCCTTCACGGTACCCTTTTTTCAGGGCTTCGAACGTTGCGTCATCATCGACGGACATGGAGGCTCTTAAAGCCTCCCAGGCCTTATCGTCACGGGAGAGGATGGCTTTGGCTTCGTAGGATGCCTGTAAAAAGCCCTCTATCAAAGCTCTGTTCTCGTCGCCGAAAGGCTTTTTGAAGACCCAGCCGATAAAGGGGACATTGCCGCTCTGAATGCCGAGTTCCGATAGGACTTCGCGAAGCGTTATGATCGGGGTCATGCCCTGGGTGTGCAAGCGGGCATTGTAGTGCCAGAAATTTAGTACAGAGTCGAGACTCCCGTCAAGGAGTTTTTTGTTCAAGATCGGAGGGGCGGCAAAGACGGTTTCGACCTGCTCGTTGAGATCGATGCCGTAGTTCTTCATGCCGTAGGCTCTGAAAAGTAGCCAACTTTTGTCGACCGGGCCGCCGGCGATGCCCACTTTTTTGCCTTTGAGATCCAAAATACTCTTATATTCCGGGTGACGGGTATAGAGGGCACCGACCGCTTTGGAGTAGGGGTAGAAGTAGAGCGGGTTGCGCTCGGCGTTCTGTCTGTTGGCCCAGACCCAGTCGTTGACGATAACATCGGCGCTTCCTCCCTGAAAAGCGACGGCCACGCCGTTTTTGGACGCCAGTTTCATAATCTCAAGGGTAAAACCGTGTTTTTTGTCCAGACCGTGGGACTTGATGGTCATCAACTCCCAGTTGACGGTACCGTAGGCAAGGACACCGGCGGTGATCTTTTTTCCGTCTGCCAAGAGAGAAGAGAGAAATATGAGTAGTAAAAAGAGAAATTTCATACAGGGCTCCTATAAATATAAACTATATATATAGGGATATTTTAGTGCAGGTTTATAGCCGGAAAATAGCGAAGAAAATTTCTTTTAGAGCGCTATTTTCCGGCTATTTTAATAGTATATACTTTTGTTGAAACTAAAGAAATAAAGGAGAATTGTATGAAAAAGTTACATACAACACTAGGACTTGCAGCACTACTGTCTGCTACATTGGCGTTTGGCCACGGAAACGTAACCCCTCAACCGGTGGATACTAAAGGTTTGGCACCGCTGGGTGAAGAGTGGCTAGAGGAAAACCCGTACAAGGGTAATGAAGCGGCGATTGAGATCGGTAAGCATGCTTATGCGGAAAACTGTGCACGTTGTCACGGTCTTGACGCTGTTTCCGGCGGTGTTGCACCTGACCTTCGCTACCTTGAAGACAACATAGATGGTGACGAATGGTTCATGGAGCGTATTCGCGGGGGCGCAGTGCGTAACGGTAATGTTTACATGCCGCCGTTCGAAGGTATCATCAACCAAGAAGGTATGTGGGCTATCCGTTCATATCTGATTAGTGTACCAAAAGAGCTGTAACCTACGATGCGATCTCTGTTCAGGTTCGTTATCTTTGCACTGTTAATGACCCTTGCCGCGGAGGCAAGAAGTATCGAAGAGATACAAGCGAGCGGTGAGATCGTTGTCGCTGTTTATGAAGACTTTCCGCCATACTCCTACATGGAGAACGGCGAAGCAAAAGGGATCGATGTCGAGATCGCAAAACGTATCGCCAAATCACTTAACGTCAAGCCCAAATGGTACTTTACCGGTGCTGACGAGAATCTCGACGACGACCTGAGAAACATTATATGGAAAGGCAACATCATCCACAAAACGAAAGCGGACGTGATGATGCGTGTCCCTTATGATTACGACTACATGCGGCGGGTCGACCCTTCCACGGGGGGACTCCAAAGCGATATGGTGGTCATAAAAGCACCCTACCATTCTGAAAAATGGGTCATCATTACCCATAAAGAACGCCTTTCTGAGATCAACTCTCTCGCCATATTCGCCTACAACACCATTGGTGTAGAGATTGACACGATGCCGGACAAACATATGTCCGCACTCAACGGCGGTATTCTCAACAGAAACATCAGACGCTATTTCAAATTCAATGAAGCGATCGAAGATTTTAAAGCGGGCAACATAGACGCGCTTGCCGGTCTGCAGTCACAGTTGCAGTTCCTTCTTGATTATGAAAACCACAAAGACATCTATTATCTTAGCAATGAGATCATCGGTGTTAAATCTGTCTGGGATATCGGTATCGCGGTCCGAACGGATTTTCGGGCGCTAAGCTATCACATCGACGGTGTCATAGCAAAGCTTTACGAGGATCATACGCTAGAGGAGATTTTCAAGAGGTACCATGTGACCTGCAACAAACCTCTTTCTTATGGTCCTTAAGGGAGAAGCCATGTACAAAACGATCTACAAAATGACACTTTTCGTACTGATGCTCAGTGCGAATCTTTTAGCGGGGAACCCCGTCTACTCACCCACTTTTGACACTATCATGGCACAGACACTGCCGCAAACCCCCTACCGATTCGACGACCAGAACATCACGATCAATGTTCCGAGATTTGCCGACAACCCGACGCAGGTACCTATCTTTGTTGATGCTTCGAAGATCAAAGATGCCCGCAGAATGATCGTTTTTGCCGACCTGAACCCGATTCCTGAAATCGTCGACATGCGTCTCACCGATGCAAAGGCGGTCATCTCTTTCAACATCCGTGTTGCACAGGAGACGCCGATACGCGCACTTGTGGAGGATGGTGAGGGAAAATGGCATGTCGGCAGTGCCAACATCAAAAGCTCCGGCGGCGGATGTTCCGTCTCCAACAGCCCTGAACAGAGCAAAACGTTTGCCCAGCTTTTGGGCCATTATAAAAGCCAGGTAACGCACAGAGACGGGGCTTACCGGATAAAGTTCTCTATTTTCCACCCCATGGATTCCGGCCTGTTTTTCGGCAACGCGGCTTTTTATATTGAGCGTATGGCCCTTTACGACGGCAAGAAATTGCTGGCAGATTTGACCACCACCTCGACGATCAGTCAAAATCCCCGCATACTCCTTGAGACAAAGGAGGGTGAGGGGAACTACACGGTGGTTCTGACCGATACCGATGCCAATGAGTACCGTATACCGGCAAAGTACGGAGAGAAGTGATGCGATTATTCATCGCTGCCGCGCTGGTATGTCAGTTTCTTTTTGCCCAGCATTTGAGCTATGACCTTCACCCGGTCAAGATCGCAGATAACAGCTACTACCTCCTGGGAAAAACGGAGTATTTCTCCGTTGAAAACGGGGCCAATATTTCCAACTGCGCTTTTATTGTCACACCAAAGTCCGTTATTGTCATTGATTCCGGCAGTACATTTCTGTATGGAGAGGCACTGATAGCGCAGATCAAAAAGATCACGCCGCTGCCGATCCGCTATCTTGTCAACACCCATCATCACCCCGACCACTTCCTCGGCAATAAAGCCTTTGAAAACGTGACAATCCTTGCGACCCAACAGACAAAAGATGAGATCGCGACGAACGGAGATGCCTATATCGTCAACCTGACCAACCTCAGTTTCGACTGGATGGAAGGGACACAGGTCAAGGTACCGAACAAGGTTATCAGCGGCGAGAGCGGCGGGCACAAAACCTTGCAGCTGGAGGGCTATGGTCTTGAGTTCTTCTTTTTAGACGGTCACACGAAAAGCGATCTGGCCGTTTATGATGCCCACAGTAAGGTTCTTTATGCCTCCGACCTGGTCTTTTATAACAGGACGCCGGCAACGCCGCATGCCGATCTTCCCCGCTGGATAGAGACCCTGGAGCGTCTTCGGGCGCTTGATTACGACTACATCGTTCCGGGGCACGGTCCGGTCTCCAAAAGTAAAGAGCCCATCGACCAGACCCTGAAATACCTGCGCTTTATGGACAAGCTGTTTACGCAGAGCGCCGCAGAGGGACTCAACATCTATGAAGTGATAGCGCTTAGCGCTCCCGACGACATTTCCAAGATGCCGATGTTCGCCGAAGAGTTCGAACGAAGTGTCATCAACCTCTACCCCGAGTATGAGCTGAAACAGGCTAAACAAGCGTTCTGATAAGGCTATTTCAAGGCTATTTTGATCTTCTATAATCTGTCATACAGATACTAATTTAGGAAGATGAATAATGCATAACGGTTGTGTCAAAAGTGGTGCTTGTTTAGGAACAGAACGATGTTAGCGCTTCTGCTTGCTTCGGCGGCCGATGTCAATTCCTCATTTTTAAAGCCCCAAGTGCAGATCCTCACTGAAACCATTATTCAGGACGATACCGCAGCGACGGCGCTTGGCGGCTACCTTGACGTTGAGACCCGTTCGTGGTTCGACCTCAGTGCCAAGGTACGTTTTACGACCTCCCAGAAAGTAGGACTCTTGACCAGTCCGGACGCGGCCGGCTCCTCCGACCTCTTCAGCGAAGAGGGAGACTCTTTCAGTCTCTTAAACCTGGCGAATCTCCGCTTTGACAACAACCGTTTTAATGCAAAGATAGGCCGTATCATATTGAATACACCCTATGCCGATCCGGACGATTACCGCATGCTTATCAACACATTTGAGGGATTCGACAGCCTTCTGCGCTTAGGTGATGGTGTGTCGCTGCAGTGCTTCGGTGCCAGTGCACAAAGCGGTTATGACGCGGAGGTGCAAAACAGGTTTTCGCCGATAGCCGAGGGGAGCCGCGGCTTTGTGGCACTCGCTGCAAAGTACGTGCCTACGGAGGAACAGATGCTGTCGCTCTGGGATTATCACGCGGACAAGGTAGCCAATTTTGCCTACGCAACCTACGGTATGGAACATACATTTGCCTCGGATGCCGAAGTCGAAGTGACTTTCGAGGCGGCGCAGATGCGCGAGTATGCCGACAGCGGTATAGACGGCACGGTATTCGGGTTAGAACTCGAAGCGGAATACGAAGGCTATATGGCGGGGTTTATTTACGAGCGTGTCGATGTCGGCCGTTCGAAACATGTCAGTGACGGTTTCGGTGACGGCCCGTATGAGACCTCGATGGATGAACTCTCTTTGGGCGAAGTATCCGAAGAGAACCCGGGAACGGATATTAATGCCTACAAAGGGCGTATCGGTCTGGAGATCGGCGAGGTTGAAGTGGAATACGATTTTGGGTATTTCGATCTGAAGACCTTTCAGGAGAGTGCATTGGAGCACGATTTTTACGTGTACTGGCCGATCAATGAGCAATGGCGTTTTTACATGATCCTGACCGACGCCGAAACAGAGGACGAAAGGACCCAGCGTATTTTTACACGAATCGATTTTACGTTTAACACACAGTGAAGACGACCGCGGAGGCGGTTTGACAGAGGTCGTATTGAGGTAGAACAAGAAAGGTGTGAAGGAGATGCCCAAGCAGGCTTGGACATCGTATAGGTTAGAAGTTTACAGTCAAGTACGCTTGAAGAATATTGTTGTTGACGGCAGGTTCGGCTGCATTCGTCTTGTTTTCTGTCAAATCGGTATTGATATAAGCCAGTTTTGTGTCAACACGTCCGAAAGATCTTGATGCACTCAGTGCAATCTCTCTCATGTCAACATCAGCGGCAGATGCATCATCGGTTACTGTGACATAAAACCCAAGATCGACAATGTCAGAGACAGGTGCTTCGATGGTAAGGTTCATAGCTGAGGTATCTGCTGCGGTAACCTTTCCGAATGTCCATCTGGCCTCTGTATAGAGTTTGGACTGTGCGGTAGCTGCTGCCGTTGCCGCATTGTATCCGGCAGCGGTGTCTTTGCCGACCGAAGAGTATGCGATCTTGGCGGTAACGACATCTTTGAACTCGTATCCGAGCATTAGTGCGTAAACAGTCGAAGATGGTGCTGAGGGAGCGAATCTTTCGTCAATACCGATCCATGAGTGCTGTGCACCGACCAGTACGCCGCCCATATTAAAATCTGCCTGTACCCAAGTGGCCTTGGCGAGTTCCAATACGTCGTAGTACCAGGCTTGCAGGTCCAAAGATGGAATAGAGTGGTTGATCACGGCAAATCCATAGGCACCGTTCGTCCCGTAGGTTGCAAATTTACCATCGCCGTTTACCACCGGTGCGACGGCAAATCCTGCCTGCTGAACATTACTCTGTAGATCCTGTCCGAATGTTTCGGAACCGTTACCGTTACCGACATAGGCAGCGACCAGTGTCGTATCGGGGATATCTTTGTTGGTGAAAAGAATCGCCTCAAAGGTATTTCTCTCGATCGACCAGGTCTCGGTAAAGCCTAAAGGACTGTCGAGTTCCATACGGCCGACTTTAAGCATCGAGTTGCCGACATTGACTGCGACCCATGCTTCTCCGGCCCATAGGGCATCTTCGATCTTGGTTCCGTTTTCAAACGTCGCTCCGGTACCGGTCGTCGCCGTGTGGGCGCCGCCCCAGACTTTGCCGACGACATTGTTTTCAAGTCCCAGGGTTGAAAGGGCAGTGACCGAAGCGCCTGCGCTGAAGTATTCGATAAGATCGGCCGTAACGCCCAGGTGAAGTGCGGCGTCAGCTGCAGAGTTTCCTTTTGAAAACAGGTTTTCCGAAGCCGAATCATCTGTATAATAAAAGAACTGCGCATCTCCAGAAACATTAACATTCTCCAGGGCAAACGCACTTGAACCAACTAGCAGCGCTGCTGCCAGACTCATTTTGACTAGTTTCATTTTACTTTCCTTAAGTGCATATGATTTTAGATCATCATAATTGCTGCGTAAGTATATAGAGTGGTTATAGCCCTGAAATAGCGCTAAAGTAGCGCTAAAATAGCGGTTTGACGGTTGCAAACGAAGGGATTGTATTTCAGAATCAAGTATGTGAAATAATGATGGGGTGAGGAAAGAGAACGAACCGCTTGACGCAATAAGACGGGAGCCCTTATATAAGGGCAGGTGTCCGGACTATTTGTGCCCGCCGCCGCCCTGACGGGGGAGTAGAGACTCTCCATTCTCACCGCCGACGCGGTAGGCCTCGCCGAAGCCGAAGGTGGCTTCGCCGCCGAGCGTTGAAAAGGCAAAAAGGTTGAAGTCTGCCATCTGCATCAGCATCGAGACCATCTCTTCGCCGAACTTGGCTTTAAACTGTTCCATGACCGCTGCAAAGAGAGTGTCGTCTCGGGGAATCAGCACTGCATCACACTGCAGGGAGATGCGCTTTCGGGCAAAAATATTCGACGACTGCGACTCATCTTCGATGAAAAAGAGCGACGCCTTGCCCTCACGTTTGAGGTTCTGCGCATGCGTTGCGATGTCGCTTATAAAGACATAGAAACGGTGGTTATGATGGACAAAGGGGGCATAGGACGAGAAGGGGAGCCCCTCCGTGTCGGTCGTACCGAGAACAACACTTTGAAAAGGGGCGATAAAAGGGAGAATGGTTTTTTCGGACACCGTTTATACCAGTTGTGACGAAACACCGGAGATAATGCTCTCCGCCTTGGTCGCATCTCCGGTGTACTTTTTAATGGTGATCCCGTAGTTTGCCATCGCGGCGGCTGTGTTCTTACAGGCACGCTGGGCAACAAGGTAGTTGCAGTCTTCGAGGACCTTGGCCATGTCGTAATGCTCTTTTTCATGGGCCTCGTCATGATGGTCGTGCGAGCAGTGGTGATCGCCTTCGTCATGTTCAGGGTCAATATCGGTGCGCGGGTTGGCACGCAGCTCTTCAAAGGTAAACGATTTGAACATACCGGCACCTTTCATCGAATAAACGGCAAAAAAGGGCGAGTGACCGGCATTGCCGAAAAATGTAAGAGAGTCGTCTTTAACAGGAATAGCAACTTTCATAAAAGCTCCTTGAATTTTTTTAATTATACCCCAAAGAGGGGAACGGTTGTCTACTGATAATGAATGCATGCATCGCTCCAGACATTTTATCTGCATACACTCCATGCTACGTCTGACAAATTATTCAGGATGCGGAGGGGCCGTTATCAAATTTAATATCAATTGGTGTGAAAATAAAATATCCGCGATTGTCTGAAAATTTCCTAAAACCGTGTCGTAATGGCCTATTAAAATCTCTTCCTGACAAAAAACTGCTACTATTTGATGAAGAATTTAAAAGAAGAGCAGATGCCGCAAACCGACCGACAAAAAGAGAAATACCACGTTTTACAATCCCAATTCGGGCATAAAGCATTTCGACCACTGCAAGAAGAGGCGGTCGATGCTATCTTAAACGGTCAAGACCTTTTGATGATCCTGCCGACGGGTGGGGGAAAATCTCTCTCTTTTCAACTGCCGACCCTGCTCATGGAGGGCACAACGGTGGTCATTTCGCCGCTGCTCGCCTTGATGCACGACCAGGTGCAGAGCCTCAAAGCCCAGGGGATGCGTGCTGAGATGCTTTCGTCGATGCAGAGCGCGGAGGAGAGCGGCGACATTGTCCGCCGTCTCTACGCAGGTGAGATCGACTTTCTCTACCTCTCCCCGGAACGTCTGAACACCGACGGCATGCGCAACATCCTCTCGCAGATCAAACTCAACTACTTCGTTATCGATGAAGCCCACTGTATCAGTGAGTGGGGGCATGAGTTCCGCGGGGACTACCGGGCGCTCTCACAGCTCAAAGAGACCTACCCGCACGTCAATGTTGCCGCCTTTACCGCTACGGCGACGGAGCATGTCCGTCATGACATCGTCCGTAACCTCAGACTGAACAACGCAACCGTGCTGCAGGGGCAGATCTTCAGAGAGAACCTGCAGATCACGGCGCGCCACCGCATTAGAGACGGTTACGACCAGCTGACGGACTTTTTGAACGACCATAAAGAAGAGAGCGGCATCGTCTACGCTTTCTCGCGTAAAAGCGTGGAGGCAATTGCCGCACACCTGCAGAAAAAAGGGTACGCTGCGGCCGCCTACCATGCTGGAATGCCGAGCGAGCAGCGCAACCAGGTCTTTCACGACTTTGTCCACGACGAGGTCAAGATTATCGTCGCGACCATCGCATTCGGGATGGGGATCGACAAGAGCAACATCCGCTACGTCGTGCACATGTCCCTGCCCAAGACCCTCGAAAACTACTACCAGGAGATCGGCCGTGCGGGGCGTGACGGCGACCATGCCGACGTGGTCCTGCTCTTCAGCGCGGCGGACACGATTCAGCAGAAGCGTTTTGTGGAGATGAACGATGGGAACGAGCAGTACAAGGCGCACATGCTTGAGAAGCTGGCGACCATACAGCGTTTTGCCAGCAGCGAGACCTGCCGTCACCAGCAGCTGGCCGCGTATTTCAACGATGATCTCGAAGCCTGCGGCGACAAGTGCGACAACTGCCTCGAACCCGACCATGACAAACGCGACATCTCGACCGAGGCGCAGATGCTGCTCTCGACCGTCTACCGTACCGGGCAGTCCTTTGGAAAGAACTATCTCATCGACATTCTGCGTGGCTCCAGAGAGCAGAAGATCATCGCCAACGGGCACGATGCCTTGAGCGTCTATGGCGTCGGTGAAAAACTCAGCAAGAAGCAGTGGTTCGTCGTCATCGACCGCCTTCTGGAGGTCGAAGCACTCAATGTAAACGAGCATCAAGGGCTGATGCTGAGTGAGACAGGGCTTAAGATCCTGAAGGGACAGGAACCGCTGCTGATCCGCAGCGAACGTCTCAATGTCAAAGCCAAGACGGTCAGGAAGTCGGCGCCGGAGAGCTTTGATTATGATGTTGAACTCTTTGAGAGACTCAGAGATCTGCGTCAGGAGATCGCCCAGGAACAGGGTGTTCCGGCCTACATTGTCTTCGGGGACAAGACCCTTAAAGAGATGGCCGCTAAACGTCCTCAGAGCAAGGAAGAGATGTTGACGGTCGGCGGCATCGGAGAGGTGAAGTTCGAGCGCTACGGGGAGGGCTTCCTGGCACTGCTTCAGGGGATTTAGAGGAGATAAAATGATATCTGCGAAAAGGATAGCGTCCCGTTTACATCAATAGATCTGACGGTCCTCTTTCTCAAGCCACTGGTCGAAGAGCTTTGCATTGACCTCATGATCGATCTGTTCGAGTATCACGTCATGGTTGTGGCCGCGTATCATCTCGTAAAAGCGCTGGTCATCAAAACCGCCTCTGGCAGCATCAAGTTCCGTCGCCCCGTAGTAAACCGTACCGATGCGCGCCCAAAAGACGGCGCCCAGGCACATGGGGCAGGGCTTGCAGGTACAATAGAGGTGACACTCGGAAAGATCAAAACTGCCGAGCTGCTTACTGGCGAGTCGGATGGCAATGATCTCGGCATGGGCCGTCGGATCATTGGTTTTGAGCACTTCATTGTGTGCTGTCGCTATGATCTTGTCTTTATGAACAATAACGGCGCCGAAAGGACCGCCATCATTGGCGAGCATCCCTTCCGTCGCTTCATTGTACGCTATCTTCATCCATCTATTCATCATCTTGTCATTGTATGCTAATTGAAATTAGATGTCACTGGTATATCTTCTATGCTCCGGTCAACGTAACGGCAGTAATAGATTCTTTATGGATGTAAATAGTGGAAAGAACGCAATGTATGCTTTTGGATCTACCTTAGTGAGTTTTGGGCGTAGGAGGGGGAAAAGTCTTCAGTGTTGTTGCAGAGCCTCCAAAATCAGAGGCTCATAAAAGTACTACTTGGTGCCGCACTTTCCTGCGCCGCATTTCATCTGTTTGTCAGACTTCATCGCTGTTCCGCATTTGCCCGCACCGCATTTCATGTTCCCTTTTGCATCGATAGGACAGTCACATGGCAGACTTGGGTCCTTCTTGGCAGCACAATCCGGATTAGGACAGTCTTTACACTTGGTACACCCCTTTGGCGTCATATCTTTTGACATGGTACTGCCGCATTTACCGGCACCGCATTTCATATCGGCTGCATTGAGTGTTGTAAAGCCAACCATGAGAAGGGCAGCAAAAAGAAGGGTAGAGAGGTGTTTTAACATCAGTTTTCCTTGGATAATTTGCAGTTATTATACACTAGTTTGTGCTAAAAAATTGAGGCTGTGTATCGGAAAATTTTATGTAGAGATCAATAGATCAAAAAATATTGCATGTTGGAACGACTCGAAGTGTCGAGCTGATAGCGATTTTGTTCAGCCGGCTGCTTTGTATGAGATGGTCTTTATTGTTCCCGTTTGTCCAGTGCTACGGCTTCAGCCAAATGATCTGAGAAATCGGGGAGAACGGAGCGGACGCTGATCCAAGGCGAGTTTGTCGGGACGCCCATAGGGTCGTCGTCAAACCGGCAAGCGGCTTCATAGATGGCCTGCTGGAAGATCTCGGTGGCCTGGATCTCTTTTTCGCGGCAGTAGTGCAGGTTGTTGAGCTTGCTCAGTGCGACATATTTGGAGATCTCAAAACGTGACTCCTGGTAATAGGTGGCGGCCAGGGTCTTAAAGTCCTGTGCTGAGAAGACAACACCCTCTTGCGCCATGGTCCTGAAGACTGTTTTGGCAATGTCAGTTGCCATTTTGAATATACCGTCATCACCCTCTTTGCTGCCGAGCTCCTGATGTTTATGTTCGTAGCTCTGCATGATCTCTGTTTGGCAGATACGCCTGTTTGAAGTGTTTTTATAGACCTCTCCCAGCGTTGAGACCTCCAGCCCCCAGTTCGGTGAGATATGTATTCCCCTTCCCAGAGAACGGATAAAAGAGAACTCGCCTGAGAGGGCGTACCGGAAACTGTCCATATAGCTGAGATACGAGGAGTGCCCTTTGACCTTTTGCAGCGAGTGGATAAACGGTGAGAACATCAGCCTTGTGACCCGACCGTGAAGCTGTGAGGTGACACGCGAGTAGTAGCCTTTGTTAAACTCATAGTCTAGTGCCGGATGGATGATGGGATAGAGAAGCCGTGCGACGATCTGACGTGAGTAGTTGACGATGTCACAGTCGTGCAGGGCAAAGGCGTAACTGCTCTCGTCATGCAGTCCGTAGCCCATCATGGTCCAGACATTGCGTCCTTTGCCCGGTGTATCCAGACCCGGAAAACCCGCTTTTTCAAGCTCTCTGTAGCATGCCTGGATCCGTGGGCCGTCATTCCAGAGTACATCAACATCGACAGGCAGTACAGACATAAGAGATTTAGCATGGAGGAATTGTTCGCGCGTTGCACAATCAAGGCCGAGAATGATCTTGTGCAGATAGGTGACCTGTTTTAGCTCTTCGATAATCCGCATCATGGCCGGGGTCTCAAACTCGGAGTAGAGCGCCGGCAGCAACAAGACCATATTTCGCCGTTTGGAGAGCTTTTTCAGCTCCTCTTCAAGGTGTTCAAGCGGGCGGTCGCCCAGGTTCTGTAAAACAGAGACGATACCGTTTTGAAAAAAGTCAGCCATTATATCCTCCTTTGATCAGCAAGAAGCCGAATGGTATAGCATGCCGGAAAAATTCGCGTATAGTAGATCTCATTGAAAGTCCTTAAAAATGTACGATCATAATCTATAATAGAAAGGTGTGTGTCCGTAAGGTAACAAAGGTTTGTTTAAGAGCCTGAATCGTTGAGAGGCAAAAGCAAACAGACGAACCTAAAGCTACACATTCTAACGCTTTCAGTTTAGAAAAGCAAGGTTTTAAAGGTGAAAAAGGTTCCCTTTGGTATAAGAAGTTCCTATCATAGATCATGAAGTGTGAAATCTGATTCATGAAGAAGAGGCGATATTTACAGACAGAGGGGTGAAGGGGAGGCTGGCATCTCTCAGAGACCCATGCCGATCGTTTCGCAAATCTATGTGGGCAGTTCTTACCGTTCTCTTTTTCTTTTGCGCCATCTGCCCTCGCTGATCTGATGTTAATGGCAGCGGGGTCTCTGCTTTGGAACCCTATTTCAGGAGGTCGTCGAGAGGGTGTGGTCTTTCAATAGCATAGCCCTGCGCATAGTGGACGCCCATCTTGGTCAGTTCGGTAATGATGGCATCTGTTTCGGCATACTCCGCGATGATCTTCAGCCCCATCAGCGAACCGATCCGGTAGATCGATTCGACCATGCCTCTGTCGATCTTATCATTGATAATATCTTTCACAAAAATGCCATCGATCTTCAAAAAAGCGACCGGAAGCAGTTTCAGATAGGCAAAGGAGGAGAGCCCTGTTCCGAAATCATCCAGAGAGAAGCGGAACCCTTTGGCACTCAAGGCGTTGAAAAAGTACTGGGCCTCGTTGAGGTTGGAGATGGCAGTGCTTTCAGTGATCTCGAAGATAACACGGTTGCAGTCCATGCCATATTTATCGGCCAGCTGCAATACATCACCAATAAATTCGTTGTCAGAGATACTCTGTCCGGTAATGTTGACTGAGAAGCAGAGCGTTTCGGATAGCTCTTTTTTGTTGAGCGAAAACCAGCGGAAAAACTCTTCGATGACATATCTGTCGACCTTCGGCATGAGGTTGTGCCGTTCTGCATGGGGAATAAAGGAGTCGGGATAGAGTATTGTCTCGCCATCTTCAATAAGCCGTAAAAGGATCTCATAGTGGTCATTGTCGGCAGAGAGATCTTTGATCATTTGAATGTAGAGGACAAAATATTTTTCATTTATAGCGTTGGCGACGCGCGAGATCCATTGCAGTTCATCGAGATTATCCAGCTGATCGAGGTCGCTCTTCTGTGCGACATAAAGGCGATTGCGTCCCTTCTCTTTTGCGAGGTAACATGCCAGATCGGCCTGGCTTAAAATAGCCGTGACGTTTCTGTTGTCCGCATTCACCTCCGCAATACCGACGCTCAAACCGATTTTAAAGCTTTTTTCATTCCAGGAGAAGGTGTGTTCAAGGATAGTGTCGATCAGTTTCTGTGCCCACTTTTTAGCCATCGCAGTATCGCAGTCAAAGAGAATAAGCGCAAACTCATCGCCGCCGAACCGGCAGAGATAATCCTCTTCTCTGATACTTTTTCTCAAAAGAAAGGCGGCCTGTTTCAGCACTTCATCCCCGGCCAAATGGCCGACGGTATCATTGATGAGTTTGAATTTATCCAGATCCATAAAGAGTACCGAATGGCGGCTGTTGCCAAGCATTTCCTGTCGGAGACTGCTTTTGAGGGTCGTTTGGAAAGCGGTCCGGTTGTGGAGTTTGGTCAATGCGTCGTGGGTCGCCTGCCATTGGAGAGCCTTTTCGCTTTTCTTTTTCTCTGTGACGTCATGAAAGACCAGAATTGCCCCTTCGATCACCCCTTCTGCATTTTTGATCGGGGCGGAAGAGTCCTCAATAAAGAAAGGCCGTCCTTCCCTGTTGATTAGAGTGGTATGGTTGCTGAGGGTGACGACTCTCTCCTCTCTGATAGAGGTGTAGAGCGGCGATTCCATCTGCTCGGAGGTACCCTCCTGAAATATTGTGAAAAGCGTCTCGATCTTTTTACCGGCGGCTTCGGCGTTGGTGTAGAGCAGTATCTCCTCTGCCGGCGGATTGATGAAATTGACCTTTCCACTGGCATCGGTCACGATGACACAGTCCCCGATGGAGCGTAACGTCACCTCTGCCAGCTCTTTTTCCTGATAGATGAGGGTATTGCTTTTTTGCAGCTCATCAACATACTCCTGTATCGACTCGCTCATCACCTTGAAGGCGGCGATCATCTTGGCGAGTTCGTCATTGTTCCGGGTCGTGGGGAGATCGACGTTGAAATCTTTGCCGGCGATCTGCTCGGCGGCCGAAGCGACGCGGTTAAGCTGTTTGGTCATCTGTCTGACAGCCATCCAGGCAAAGAGCGATCCCATGACAATAGCGAGGAGGACATAGAACATTCCCTTGTTGGTCATAATACTCAGTTCCTGTGAAAGTGAACTTCTGTCGATAATGGTCCGCACGTAACCAATGTCTGCATCATTGACCCTGATGACCCCTATTGTATCGACAAGATCATTATGGACGATCTGATAGCTGGAGAGATCGGAGTCGTTCAACCGGGTGAGCTGTTCTATGCTGAGGGGGTCGTTGAGCTGTTTGTTAAAATACTCTTTTTGTGTTGATGCCCTGACCCTGCCGTGCTTATCGAGGATGAAGGTCATGTAATGGTCTTTAAGGGCAGGCATATCGTCGAGCAGTTCATCGAGTGCGACCAGGTTATTGTTTAAGAGGGGGATGGTCGCCTGCGCGATTAGAAATGCACTCTTCTCGTACCCTTTGTTGGAGAGCTGCTCCTGCATGAACTGCCGCTCTCTTTCGAGGAGGTCATAGACGACAAGACTCATCAAAAGGGCATGGATTATGATGACATTGACAATCAGCCTGGTCTGCACACTGTCCGTATAACGGCGATAGAGCGAGGAAAACATTATTTGGGTACCCCTATAGCGGCATCATATTTTTCTATAAAAGAGCCCACGACCGTGGTGTAATCATCGTCGTCAGCTCTTGAAAAGCCCGCGAAACCGGCCTGTTTGAGCAGCCTTTTTCCTTTTTCGGTCGTATCGAACCTGACCAGCAGGTCGACGACCGCTTCGGCCACTTTGGGGTCAAGCTCTTTTTTGACGACAAATCCGTTATTGATCAGAGGCTCGGTCTGCCAAAGCACCTCCATCTTCTCCGCTTTTTCAGGGTTCTCTTTAGCCCATGCTTCCCAAGGCGGCGGCCATGTAGCTGCCACCGCCGTATCGAGACTGTAGGCGTTCAAGATGGAGGAGTACTGAGAACCGACATATCTCTTTTCGATGTCGTTTTGGACATCGAGGCCGTGTTCATGCAGGAAATAGAGCGGCATCATCGTGGCGGCGAGCGCTGTAGGTGCCGGAAAGCTGATCTTTTTTCCTTTGAGCTCGAGAGGCTCTTTCAGCCCGAGCTCTCTACGTGCGACAAAGATCCCTCTAAAGACACTGTCGGGCTTCATCTTGGCAACGACCTTGTAGCCGTGGGAGAGGGCCTTATAAGTCTGAAACGGGTTGGGAAGCGAGAAATCAAAATCACCCCTGTAGAGTTTGGTGTTGTACTCCGCATAACTCGAAGATGTCTCCAGTACAATATCGATATCGCCGATCTTGTTCTCTATCATGTCGAAGATGGGACGGTAGGAACGGTACATTTTTTTGGAGTTGAGATAGGGGTGAATACCCAGTGTGTAGGTGGTCAGGTTGACCTCTTTTGCGGAGGGTATATAGGCAGATGATTTCTCTCTGTCGTTACAGCCTGTCAGTAGGAACATAAGCAAAATAAATAATATATAAAGTGATGTTCTCATAGTACGGACAAGCCCCTTTGTCAAATATCATACACTAAAAACATTGAAAAACAATTACTATCAGGAGAAGGTTTTATAATAAGGTGTAATTTGCAGAGAGGGTGGGCGGCAGCTGTCAGACGCCCGTTCCGATGGCTTCGTGGATCTGTGCCAGCGCCAGCAGTTTACCGTTCTCTTCCTCTTTAGCACTCCACCAGTACTCGATGATCTGGTGCTCAATGGTACCAAGAAGGTCCATAGGGAGATTGGCAAAGACCTCGAAAGAGCTGACGTCGGCACCGGGAACACCCTTGCGTTGGGCGATCTCTGTGATAAGCTCTCTTATAGACTTCTCAACATCGGTAGGTTCAGGCATCGGTGCATCTTCCGTTGGCTGCGGGATGACACGGGCGTAGTCGATCCATGTTTTGATCTCATCTTCAAGATAGTTGTGTCCATAGACCTGGTAACAGAGTGTGCGGTCCGGTCCGTAGATGATCTCTTCGCTCTCTTCAAGGCAGTCTGAGCTTTTGACCTCGCCATTGTGAAGATAGACTTCGATACGCTGGTTGTCACGCATAGTACAGGCTGTCTCAAAAGCGTTTCTAGCATGTTTTAATAATTCGGTCTTCTGTGTTTCATAATCCATTTGGGGTTCCTTTTTAATGTTATGTCATATAGGGGATGTCCAGGACCGCATCACGGTCTTCGGCATCGTATTCATAGGTCATTTGACGCTCTATCGCTGCGATCGGTCTGCTCAATGCGATCCGCTGCAGGGGATGGAGGCTGAGGCTTGCAAGCGTCTCGTTCAAAGCATCGCAATAGTGGTTGGTGATGATAGGGTGCCAGTTACGATGGCAGCTCTCGATCGTAAGTGAAAACGTTCCAAGCTCTTCGAGCTCCATCTCATCAAGTTTCGGCAGTTTACGCACCACGTTACGCACAAACTGTTTCGAGAAGTAGGCCTCTCCCATAAAAAGCAGTTGAGAGGCGGCATCGATGTCGGCGGCATTTTCACTGTAACTGTAGGCGTAGCGAAAGTGTTCACAGACCCATTCAATGTAACGCGGATAGTGCTGCAAAACGTTGACAAGGTCGCTTAAATCCTGGTCTATCAGCACTTGAAAAAGACTGATTGTATTTTTGCTTATGCGTCGCCAATGCGGTTCGTCGCTCTGAAAATTGTCTTTCTCAAGAATTGGGCGATACTGCTCGATCTGTGTGATATCTTCAATGAGACGGGCCTTTTCCGCATACGGTTCGCTCATATATTAACTGGACCTGGCGTTGTGGTAGTCCCACAGCTTTTTGTAAAACGAATCGAGTTTAGAGAGGGTCGCATCGGTGACGACCAGATCATTCATCTTTGGAAAGTGTGCACCGGGATAGGTGTCGTACCACACTTCCATCTCGCTTTTGATAGCGTCGCGTTGAGCATAGGTCTGAATGATCATGCTTCTGATCTGCTGCATCTCCGGCGTGATAACCTCATTGTTTAACGGCTGCATGCACACACCCCCGTAGCGGTACCCGGATCAAGGTAGGTCGATGCGTTGCTTTTGTCGACTTTGATAAAGGTGCCTTTTTTCATTTCACGGATGATGTCGGGAAGAAGCATCGGTTCTTTCCCGATATAGTAGATCTCAACACCATCTTCCTGCAATGTTGCAAAAGGACCTTTACCCATGTATGAGTAGGCGACGCTCTTGACATTCCATTTTTTTAACTGTTTGGCAGTTTTAACTCCATCACCGGCTTCGAGATTGTTGACAAAAAAGAATGTCTCGTCTTTGGGTTTATAGATGGCGAACATCTCGACATTTCCAAAAAGGTTAGAAGACTCAACTCCTGGAATTGCCGAGTTGACAGGAATAGCGATCATTAATAGCTCCTTTAAATTTCATTGTTTAGTATGAAGTATGCATAAACAGTTCTAGAACGGTTGATGCATACCTCTAGGCATCAACTACGTCAGAAAGAGATAACTATTAAGGAGTCATCCGATGCGAAAGTATGCGCTGGATTATTACGGATTCTCAAACGAGGATGGTGACGGTTGTCTGGCGGTGTTTGTTGATTTCCCCGACATAAAAGGGGTAGGCGACAGCTATGAAGAGGCGAAGATCGATGCCTATGAACAACTCGAACAGTATTTAAATAATAAGGACAAAGAGATGACAGAAACATTTGACAAAGCGATAGAAGCGTATGAGACAAAACATTTTGATGTGGCATACGGGCTATTTGAAGAGGCGGCACAAAGTAATCCGAAGGCGATGTTAAACCTTGCGATGATGCATATGAAAGGCACGGGATGCGCGCAGAGCGATGCTGAGGCAAAGATCTGGCTGGAGCGCGCTGCGGCAGAGGGAAATTCGCAGGCACTCTATTCGCTGGCTGTCATCTATGAAAAAGGGCTGCAGGGTGCAGCGGACAGCGACAAAGCGTTGGAGTATTACGTTAAAGCTGCTGATGAAGGTCATATAGAGGCCCAACTGAAGGCAGGTATGCTCTATCGCCAAAACAACAATGTTTCTGAAGCGATGCGTTATCTGATCACTGCGGCACATAACAATCACGAGCAGGCACAAGGCATCATCACCTTTGTCAGTAACGCGTCGTTGACGACGGTCGAGAATAAGCCGTTTCGTTCCCTGGATGCGGCACGTCAGCTTGCCTTGGTGGAAGATATGATCGAAAAGAAGATCCGTCCGACACTCGAAGCGGACAGTGGCGGTATCACCCTTGTCAACTATATACCGGGAGAGACACCCCAAATCTGGCTGAACTACCTCGGTGCCTGCTCCGGCTGCCACCTTGGCTCGACTTCTACAGCGGACATGCTGCTTGACCAATTTGAGACATTGATCGACAAAAATGTCGTACTTTATCTGATGTAGGAGCACGTTGTGAATCATTTGACTGCGGTCGTCAAGAGCATCGATGAAACGGATGTCGTCACCTATATCCATCTCGGTATCGGCGAGACGAAGATCAGTGTTATCAACTCCAAAACGCCGGAGTGGCTATCTGTAGGTGATCAGGTTAATTGTACCTTTCAGGAGGTCTCTGTCAGTGTCTCCAAAGAGTGTCCCGGAAAGGTCTCTATCGAGAACCGTCTGCCGGCAACACTTAAAGAGATGCGTCAGGGAGCTTCGCTGTGTGAACTGACATTTGAGAGCGAAGTGGGCGAAGTGGTCTCGTTGATCACCGCTCGGGCATGCGAACTTCTCGGACTCGAGATAGGGTGTGAAGCGACAATGCTGCTGCGCGGTATCGATATAACGCTGGAGCCGATCTTGGTCCCGGGTGACAACAGTGCCTACCGGAACGTTCTGGCTAGAATGAAAGATGCAAATTAGTGTTGTAACACTTTTGGAGCAGAGCCCGAAAGTTTAGCTAGCCGCTGAGGCACGATAGCTTGCTCTTTTAGGGCGGAATTAAGAAAAACAAAAAGGAAAAATTATGGCTGTAATGATTACTGATGAGTGTATTAACTGTGATGCGTGTGCTCCGGAATGTCCGGTCGCTGCGATCATCGATGACGGTAGTGACAAAAACCCGTATGAGGGTGAGCGTTTTTATGTAAAACCGGAGAGTTGTGTCGAGTGTGTCGGTCATGCTGATGCACCGCGTTGTGCAGAGGCCTGTCCGACTGAAGGTTCGATCGTCTGGGACATGCCGTATACAACTGACTTCAATGACTACTATGCTACCGGAAACGAGAGCGGCGAGTATAAGATCCGTGAACACAAGAAAAAAGGGTTGATGCTTCCTGAAGTGAAAGCACAGCCGTTTATGGAAGAGATCGGTATGGACCTGCGCGAAGCTCACGCGAACGTAGCGGTCTAGTCAGGGGGGCCGAGATGAACATTGCATTCGCCTCATCGACCGGAGATGCCATCGACCAGCATTTCGGCTGGTCGAAGAACTTTTATCTCTACAAGGTCGATAAAGAGAGTGCAGAGCTTATGAGCATTATCGATGCCACAACGGATATCGAGGATGAGCATGAGAAGCTGAGCTACAAGATCGGTGTTCTCGAAGAGGCGGACATTATGTATTGTACCCAGATCGGCCCGAAGGCATCGAAAATGGTTCAGGCGGCGGGAATCCACCCTGTGCGCGTCGCCGAAGGCGAGAAGATGGAGAGTGCGATCGGACAGCTGCACGACATGTTGGCGGAGAATCCGCCGATGTGGCTGCTGCGTATCTTCCACAAAGCCGAGGCGAGAAGCGCGTAATGGCACTGTCGATGGGAGGAACTGACTTATGGCCGTTCTGATTACCGACACATGTATCAACTGTGATGCATGTATAGATGAGTGCCCTGCCACGGCGATCGTTAGTGCTGACGAATCGCCGCTTACCGAGGGTGAGTATGCCTATGTCAAGCCCGAAAAATGCATAGAGTGTGTTGATGCGGCTGTTCCGAAATGCGCCGATGTCTGCCCGACTGAAGGGTGCATTGTCTGGGACATGCCCTATACAGAATCGTATGATGATTACTTTGTACAAAGTAATGATTATGTGATTCGAGTACATAAGAAAAAAGGTCTCTTGTCCCCACTTGCGGCGCCGAGACCTTTTCGAGAGAGTATCTCTATGGAAGATAGAGTTGCTCATGTCAGTGTCGGTGAGACACTAAAATTTTAGGGCATCTCTAAAAACCCTAGCAGGATTCAGAGGGAAGAAAGAGAGATGAGATTGTGCAGAACTTTTCTTGTGTCATAGCCGTAGCTATGAGAAAAGAAAATTGTGTGCAAGATCGCTCTCTTTATCCCTCCCTTCGGGCAATAGAGAGAAATCCACACTCCGCGTTACCCCTTTTCGCCTTAGCTATGGCTAGGGCTTCAGCGGGTCGCCTTGATTGTGAACTTCTCTCTATTGCTGAAGCTAGCTAGGGTCTTTAGAGGTGCCCTATATAACTAAAACAAAGGATAAAAGATGTCTGTAATTATTGATGAAAGCTGTATAACCTGTGATGCCTGTCTGCAAAACTGTCCGGTCAATGCGATCGTAGACGACAGTCATAACCCGACCGGTGAGAGCCGCTACTATGTACAGCCTGAAAAGTGCGTTGAGTGTGTCGATCTGTTTGACGATCCTCAGTGTGCCGCGATCTGCCCGAGTATCGGCTGTATCACCTGGGACATGCCGTTCACGAAAGATTTTGATGAACACTTTCTGAACGGTGAGCTGTACAAACTCGGTGAGAAAAAAGGTGAAGTCATGTCACCGGCATATAAAGAGAAGAAATTCCGTTCGGACATTCCGCTTACGAAGCGCGGCGTGAAAGAAAAAGTTCAGGTAGAACCTGAAGAGAACGAAGTAGGCTAAAGAGCCTTTACAGCAGCAGAGGAGTCGAAAATGAGTCAATGTGACGCTATCAAAGCCTATCACCAACACGAAGAGCGTTATCAGGGATTACAGTTGGAATACAACGGCTCCAGCAACCTCAAAAGCGAGATCTACGATGTCATTGACGACGTCACATTAGAGACCGGTATGATCCCGAAGCTGTATGAATACGGTACAGAGTTGATCTATATCGAGTTTCACGACGAGTACGACCGTCACGGCGGCGAATTCTTTACAACTGTCCTGGGAAAACTGGGTATTGAACAGTCTAAAGCCAGCTAACGAGGAAAAAAAGATGCCGTATGAACTATGATTTGACCCGAATGCCGGCTATCGCAGCCGGACTGGACACGCTCGAGAGAGATTGTGCTATTACGGTGGCGCTCAAGATCAGCGATGACAGCTGCAAGATGGATGCGTATGAAAAAAGCGTCTTCATGCTTCTCTATGATGCCTTGCCTGACCAGACGACAGACTTTTTTGAACCCGAGGTCTTTACGATCATTGAAGAGGCGCGTTCGACCCCTTCGGCGCAGGCTTATGCCGCAGTCAAAGAAGAGCGTGAAGCCGCGATGGACTTTATCGGCCGACCCAAGATGAAAGCCTTTAAGGCTGCCATCCGTGTCCGGCTAAGTGTTTAGGCCAAAGAGTAAAGCGTCCTAATGGCAAACCGACTCCAGTACGAAGACTCCCCTTACCTCCAGCAGCACAAAGAGAATCCTGTCGACTGGTACCCCTGGTGCGACGAAGCGTTTGAGAAGGCATTACACGAACACAAAGCGATCTTTTTGTCGATAGGCTATTCGAGTTGTCACTGGTGCCATGTGATGGAGCACGAGGTCTTTGAGAACGAGACGATCGCCGCCTATCTGAACCAGCACTTTGTCTGCATCAAGGTCGACAGAGAAGAGCGTCCCGATATCGACAAGCATTACCAGGATGTTCATCTACTGCTCAACCGAAAGGCCGGCGGCTGGCCGACCTCTATCTTTTCCACCCCGCAGAACAAACCCTTTTTTGCCGGAACCTACCTTCCGCCTGAACCAAAACCCGGCATGATGGGGTTTATGCAGCTCATCGAGACCATTGCACCTGCCATTGAAAAAAAAGATGTCACGTTGTTTGAAAATGCGGAGATGATCGAAACCTATCTAAACAAAGAGCAGGCACTTAACATCTCTGCCGAATTGAACCGCGACATCGTCACACAGTTTTTCAAGCAGGCACGCAGTAATTTCGAGCCAAGCTACGGCGGCTTCGGTACGGCGCCCAAGTTTCCGCAGGCTTCAACGCTCAACACTCTGATGAGTCTCTATCAGTTGGATCCCGATGAAGAGATCGCTTCGATGCTGCGGCACACGCTGGACAACATGTGTGCCGGGGGTATGTATGATGTTGTCGATGGCGGTTTTTGTCGTTACAGCGTTGACAGCGAGTGGCTGGTGCCCCATTTTGAGAAGATGACTTATGACAATGCCCTGCTGTGCGAGCTCTATCTGCGCGGCTATACGCTTTTCGGCGATCCCTACTATCTACAAATTGCGCAGGAGATCGCGACATTTATGTCGGACTTTATGATGCATGAGGCACTTTTCTACTCTGCAAGCGATGCCGACACGGAGGGCGAAGAGGGGAAGTACTTTGTCTACACCCGTCAAGAGGTACTAAGTGCGTTTCAGGCGTCAGGGTTTGATGCCAAAGCGGCGCAGAAGATGACCATGCGCTTGGGGTGTTCCAAAGAGGGGAACTTTGAAGGTCAAAATATTGTCCGTTTTGTAAATATTCGCCGACCGGAGTGGTTTGAACGGGTAAAGCCTGCTCTTCAAAAACTTCGCGGACCGCGTCCCTATCCGTTTATCGACAAAAAGGTACAGACCTCGTGGAACGCGATGATGATCAAAGCCCTGTTTGAGCTGAGTGTTTATGACAGACGTTATTTCAATCAGGCTCTCTTTTCGATCGACACGTTGTTGACAACGATGAATACGCCGACCTTGATGCACTGTACTATGCCGGAAAAAGTGCCGAAGATCGGGGCGTTTTTGGAAGACTACGCGTACTTGGGTGTGGCGCTTGTCACAGCGTATGAGGTGACCGCGGAACGGCGTTACCTCAAAGAGGCGGAGCTCTTGGCCAAGAGAGCGCTCGAACAGTACTACAATGCCGGGCAGTGGTATTTCAGCCGGGGTGAGTTCGAGACACTCGGTGAAGCAAACGACGGTGCTTACCCAAGTGCCGTGGGCATTATGGTCGATCTGCTGCTGAGTCTGGGGAGTTTGATCGACAAGGTCTACCGCGATCCGGCAGAGCAGACACTTGCATACTACGGGGAAGATATTTTAAAAGAGGCGATCTTTCATCCCACCATGGTGAACCAGACCCTGCGCTACCTTGAGGAGGACATCATCGTTAAAGTCCCGCAGGGCACACCGATCGAGACCGTAAAAACGTTGAGCACTTCGCCCTATACCAGAACGTTCTACCATACCGCCTCGGACTTTCTTCTCTGCAACAACCACAGCTGTTATGCCCATGCCGCTTCTCTGAAAGAGCTCTTTAAAGATTAAACAGCGGGTGCAGGGGTTGCGACCCGTTCGGCGAGCTGGTTGTCGATCATAAAGAGGCCGTTACCGTCGCCGACCAGTTTAAGCTTGGCGATGACATCACTGACGGTCGCCTCTTCTTCGATCTGCTCATTTACAAACCACTGGAAAAAAGTGTAGGAAGCGTGGTCTTTCTCTTTATTGGCCAGATCGCACAGAGTGTTGAACGCCTGGCTCATGCTGCGTTCATGGGCAAGGCTCTCTTCAAAACAGTTCAGCAGCGATTTGTATTTTGTCTTGGACGCTTTGATCGCCAACAGTTCTACATGCGCTCCCTGACCCAAGAGGTAGTTATAGACCTTCATGGCATGGACCATCTCTTCGTCATGCTGCAGCTTGAACCATTTTGCACCGCCGCTGAAACTCTGCTCGGAACACCAGGCCGACATACCGAGGTAGAGGTAGGCAGAGTACATCTCTTTTTGAAGTTGTTTGTTGAGTGCAGCTATCATCGATTTTGAGACCATTACGGCTCCTTTTAGATAGGGATATGAATAGATTATGCATCTGTTAGACTAAAGAGTAGATCAAAATTCAGAGCTACTCTAAACTTAAAAGGCGCCAAAGTATGATCAGCACATTCGCACAGCTTAAAAAGCAGTACGCCTCCAAGGAGATCACGATGGATGATCTAAAACGGATTCAGTCAAGCGGGATCATCTCTTTTGTAAATGAGGGGATCAGCCGCTCCAACAGAGACTGCCTGCAGTGTGTGATTACTTTTGAACGATGGAACGACCTGATAGCCGGGATCACCGGCCGTTCTTTTTCGGACATAGAGACTTTGAACCGTTATATAGAGGCGTCGAAACTTGGATTGTCGGGGGAACCGGACGAAGGGATGGTGACCTACTGCGATGTTGAGAAGAGGGTTGAGGTTATCGCGACCATAGCGGACGACCAAAGTGTGCGCGTTGACCTTGAGGATGTCGAAGCGGAGAGCTCGTTTCAGGTCTTCTTGCGGGTGCAGAATTAAGCAGTTGACGGGCGTCAGATGAGATCTTTTAACTCTTTGAGGCTGCCGACAGTCGTTTTTTTCATATCCAGGTGTTTATGGGTACAGGCAAGTTCATTGTCTTTCAGCAGGGGCAGTGTGTTGATGGTATCGTCATCAAGCTCCTGATGCATATGGTGCAAGATGACAAAATCATCGCCGAAGATACGGAAAATCTTCGAATTTGGAAAAATAGATTTCAGATAGGTACTGAATTTGTGCAACAATATATCGCCTTCATTCCAGCCATGACGTTGATTGTAGGCGCTGAAGTTGTTGATATAGAGAAGATGCAGACATGAAAAATTCTGCTCATCGCGGTTTCGCTGCAGGATAAAGTCGAGATAGGAGCTGTTATAGAGCTGCGTCAGCGGGTCTTTGAAAAAGTAGGCAAAGCGTTCATCATCGATATGCGTATTGGGCAGCTGGCTGACCACTTCATTGATGTCGATGGCGCTCAGAACATCAACGGCCGCTTTGATGACCTCGGGATCATACCAGATGCCGCTAAGGCTTTTGAGCTCTTCGACGGCTTCGATAACAGGCTTCTTTGTTTTGTAGATACGGTTGGTCGTCATTGCATCGAAGGCATCGGCCACGGCCATGATCCGTGCAAGCAAGGGGATCTCTTCGTTTTTGATCGCACGGGGATAGCCGCTGCCGTCAAAATGCTCGTGGTGGGCGTTGACGATGTCGGCTATCTCTTTATACATCGGGACTTCGGAGAGGAAGTTATAACCGGCGGTCACATGCTCTTTGATCAGGAGGTACTCCTGGTCGCTCAGTTTACCCGGCTTGAGTAAAATAGCGTCGGGGGTGATGATCTTGCCGATATCGTGCAGGATTCCGGCCTGATAGATAAGGTCGCACTCCTTCTGTGGGAAGTCCATCGCCTTTGCGATCTTTTGTGAGTAGGTAGCGACCCGTTCGCTGTGGCCGCTGGTATAGGTGTCGCGTCCCTCCATCATCGTGATCAGTGCATGTATGGCATGTTCATAGTTGGCGGTTTGCAGCTTTTGCAGTTCAATCACCTCTTTGGTCCGCTCATGGACCATCTCTTTTAACTGCTTTTTATACATCTCGTTTTGACGAAAGGCATCGAGTTTCTCGAGCGAGTGCTCGAGCACATGGACGATCTGCTCCAGCACGATCGGTTTGATAATATAGCCGCTGACCTCGAGCTGAATCGACTCCGTCAAATATTCCGGATCGGTATACGCCGAGATGACGATGATCTCCTGCTTTCCGTTTACGTTGCGGATCTTGTGTATCATCTCCAGACCGTTCATCTTCGGCATCAATATATCGGTGATAACAATATCGTAGTGACCATTGAGATAGCTTTCAAGACCTTGAGCACCGTCAGCGGCGACATCGACAAGAGGGAAGATCTTTCGAAAAAAAGTGGATATTTTTTCACGCAGTTCCACTTCGTCTTCGACATACAAGACGGTAAACCCCGCTGCTTTGTTTTTGAGTGATTCGATCTCTGCGATAAGCTCTGTTGTCATTGTAAAACTACTCTTTGCCTCATGTAAGTGTATGAACACTTTTTCATATTATCACAATATAATTGAAAATCGATAAATAGCGTGAAAATATTATGCTTGCTCCGAAGATGAAGTGCTGGGTTCAGTGAGATCGTCTTTGCGGTTTTTGAGCAGCCGCACCCTGAAACAGGCGCCGTCATCGCTGTTGGACACCTCAAGCAGGCCGTGAAGATGTTCTTCAATGATCATTTTACTCATATAGAGCCCGATCCCGGTACCCGTCTTTGCATCTTTGGTCGTAAAATAGGGATCGAACACCTTGTCGATGATGGAGGCATCGATGCCGCCGCCGTTGTCGCATATCTCGGTCGTGACATACTCACCATCGTTAATGACGCGGAGCTCTATGCGCGCATCTTTCGCACTTTTTGCTATCAGGGCATCCTTGGCGTTATTGATGATGTTGACAAAGACCTGCATCAGCTCCCGCGGATAGGCATTGACTTCCGATTCGGATGAGTAGGTGATTGTAAAGGCGATGTTGTGGCTGGAAAGGCTCTCTCTGACGATTGTGTAGGTGTCTTCGAGAACCTGCTTGAGTGTCACTTTGACGGTCACCTGCTCCGGTTTGAAATAGTTCCTGAAGTCGTCAATGGTCTTGGAGAGGTGCTCGGTCTGTCCCAGGATCTCTTTGCCATAGGCCTCTGCCGCTTCCGCACTGAAATCACCCAGGGCGATATCGAGCAGCATGTTGTTTGCATCCATGGCTATTCCGGAGACCGGTTGGCGCCACTGGTGGGCTATCATGCCGATCATCTCGCCCATCGCGGCGTAGCGTGACTGTACCATCATCAGTTCGTCTTTCTTCTTCAGCTCGGTGATGTCCATGGCGGATGAGATGTTGGTTCGTTTACCGTCTACGAGGCCAAGAGGGGCGGAGCTGAACTGCCAGGTGATGAAATCGCCGTTTTTGGTCTTAAAGGTATACTCTCCCAAATCGACTTTGCGCTCTATCGCATAAAGCTTTTCTATCACTTCTCTGACAGCTGGCAGTTGTTTAGCGGTGTACACTTTTTCAGTCCATTTATCGATCGTGTCGATCTCTTTGTACGCGTACCCGGAGAGCTCTTCCCAGACCTTGTTGACCATCAGCACCTCTCCCGCTTCATTGTGCAGCATAATAGGGTTCGGTGCCTCCTGGATGATCGTCTCCAGCTCCCGTTGTTTTTGTTCCAGTTGCTTTAGGTACTCCTGCTTTTCGGTAATATCTTCGGCAACGGCCAGAATATACTCTTCGTTATCCATGGTTACCAGACTGGCGTAGACCTGTGCGATCATCAGCGCTCCGGCTTTTGTCTTAAATGCGTAGGCTGACCCGTCGACGGCACCGTTTTGTTTCAGGGCGGTGACATAGGCTTTTCTCTCCTTTGGGTCGTTCCACAAATCGATCTCCAGCGTCGTCTTGCCGACCACCTCTTCTCTTTGGTAGCCTACAATCCTTTCAAAGGTACGGTTGACCTCATAGATTCTGCCTGTTGTGATGTTCGTAATGATGATTGCATTCGGCGTGTGGTTGAAGGCTTTCTCAAATTTGTCATTTGACCTTGTAAGTGCCTCTTCTGCCCGCTTACGCTCGGTAATGTCCTGGATGAACCCGGTCACCATTGACGGCGTTCCCTGACTGTCGCGTTCAAGTTCGGCGACGGAGGAGATGATGCGTGGAGCGCTTTCGTCAAGCGGGCGTATCTCAAACTCAAGGTTGTACCGGACATTTTTTTCGAGAAGGTCGATCAGTGCCTGATGCACGCGTTCACGCTCGGGAATACACCCCTCAATGGTGTCGGTAGTGAAAAGATCGGTGTTTTCCGGCAGGCCGTAGAGACGTTTCGATTCATCGGAACCCCAGAATTCGTGGGTTTTTATGTCGTACTCCCAGCTTCCGACTTTTCCCATTGCTTCTGCCTTCTCATAGCGAAGTTGAGTGCGTTGGAGCATCTCTTCAACCATTTTTTGCTCCGTAATGTCCGCCGAAGTTCCGGCCAGTCCGATGACACTCCCCTCCGCGTTGCGCAAAGGGGCTTTTACCGTCAAAAGGTAGACCCTCTCTCCATTGGGATAGGTGACCCATTCAAAATTCGATTTCGGCTCCTGTGTCGCGAGCATTTTCAGGTCGTTACTGCGGAAAAAGTCGGCGACCTCTTTCTCGAAGAGCTCATAGTCGCTCTTGCCGACGATCTCCTCTCTCGATCGGCCGACAAAGCGTTCAAAAGCCCGGTTGCAAACGATGTAGGTCAAATCCGGGTCTTTGACAAAAATGAGGTTTTCGACACTGTCTATGACATTTTCATAGAGCTCTTTGAGCCTGTTGATGGCATTTTCCTGCTCTTTCTCTGCAGTCCTGTCGGCGTAAAGAGCGACGATCTCGCCCGAAGAGAGTTTGTATACATAGTTCTCGCGCCATCCGGAAATTCTTTCGTCACGGTACTCTTTGAGTTCGAGTCTTTCGGCAACGCCACTCTTGTAGACCCTTTTTAAAACATCCAGAAGTCCGAACTCTTCGATCCGGGGAAAGGCCTCTTCGATATTTCTGCCGATCAACTCTTCTTTTTTGATGCTTTCACTTTTTTCGGCCGCCTGGTTCAGATCGGAGAAGATGAACTTATGACCATCCTCCTCCGGACGGTAAACGACCACGGCTGACTGCATGTTCTCGACCATCTCCCGGTACCGCTCCTCATTCTGCAGAATCTGCTGCTCCATCCGGTGATTGTAGAGGGCGTAGGCGATATCGGAGGCTACCTCTTTGAGAAGGCTTGTCTCCTGCTCGTTTCGGATGTATTTACCGGGAAGGGAAAGGGTCATATAGCCGTAGCTCTTCTCTTCATGAACCAGGGCTATGGTAAAGGCAGTATTGCCCTCATACTGATCGAGCAGGGGACACTCCAGGCAGTTCTGAGGAGTATTTTCCGTTATGGAGTAATGGGTTTCGCTCAGGAGAGTCCGGTCGATGCAGTGGGGAACCCACCGCTTTTCGACGTGCTTGCTGAACTGTTTGAAAGCGTCCGAGTCAACGGCACCGGCAATAAAACTGACCTCATTCACATCGTTATACAGGACTATCCAGACATTGTCATATACATGATTCGAGGCTAGAATATTGCAGCTTTTCTGAATAAGCTGCTGCGGATCTTTCTCTCTGACGATCAATTGATTGACATTGCGTATGAGAGTTAAAATACTGGAAAGATGCCTGTTGCTGCCGATATAGCCGGAGATCCTGTAGATCGTGTACCAGCCGATGAACCCGAAGAGCAGCAGAAGAACGGCAATGATGGCAAGAAGGCTGTTCTGTAGATTTTCAAAGAGGGTGTCAGACTGCTCTTTAAAAGTGTCTGCTTTTTGCCTGGGATAGGCATAAAGCTTGGTAATAGAAGTATTAAGTTTTGCATAATGATCTTTCCCTTTACTGTTGAACAAGGCGGTTGCTTCGGCAATGCGACCGTCTTTGACCAGGGCAAGCAGATTGTGGAGTATGGACTTGCCTGTTTCGAACATATGCAGAGTCTGTTGCTGAAGGCGTAACCCCTCATCTCCGAGAATATTCAGTTCGATAACGGTCAGACCGTCATTTATATTTTTTTCATGTTCAGCGATATCTGCTGCAAGAACCGGCAGAGACTCCGGCGATAAAAGAATCGCCCTCATGTCACTGCGGATTTTGTACATCTCGGATTGAACGCTCAGTGCGGCATTGGAGACTTTAAGCGAGTGTTCATAAAGGTCGGTCGCAATGGAGTGCATTACTTGCAATTGGTATAGGGTGTAGAGTTTTGAACCGGCGGTAAAGAGCGCAAGCAGTATAAGGGCTGAGAGTATAAGCGAACTCTCTCTGCTGAAGCTCAGGTGTCGTTTCATGTCATATTCCTAGTCGCATAACCTTAATTTCCATTATAACCTAGATTTTACCATTTGGTATAATATTTTATTATTTAGGTGCTCAACAGTGATGGAAAGAGAGTAAGAAACAGGCAGGAATAAGATCCTGCCGGAAGAGGACAAAGTGTTTTCTCAGCGCGCTTCGAGGTAGCTTCTCCAGCCGCCATAGGCGGTGATCTCCTCGGCCCCTATGAGCGGATCGCTTTCGCAGAGAAAACCGTAGACGGAGTCGCCATTTTCCAACACGACCGTCCCGATGCAGAGCGGCGCGGCGATCTGTACCATGAAAGCGCCGAAGTTCTCCAGCGGTATCGACCACACTTCGAGTTCAAGTGCCGCTTCGGACGAACGGTCGCGCACCATGCCGGGACGCGGCGGTACCTTTTCAGGGACGTTGTAAAGGCGGTAGCCCTTGGCCGTTTTTGTTGCTTTGACAAAGGCGGCGCCCAGTTCGGTCAGCTGGTGGTTCAGCGGCAGGCCGCGCATGTGGGCGCCGCAGACGGCGATGTCGATAAACTTAGACATGGGCCGCCTTTCGGAGGTAGGCTTCACCCAGCTGCATCAGTTTTCGGTCCTCGAAGGCTTCGGCGAAGAGGGTGACCCCGAAAGGCAGACCGTTCTCTCTGAAGCCGGCCGGAACGGCGTAGGCCGAGAAGTCGAGCAGGTTCATGAAGTTGGTGTAGTAGCCCAGGTTGGTGTTGAGCTGAATCGGGTCGGCATTGACCTCCTCGATGGTGTAGACGGTCCCCGTCGTCGGTGTCAGGGCAAAGGCGACATCGGCCATCAATTTGTCGGCCCGGCGGCGGTAGGCTTTAAGCTTGTACTCCGCATTAAAATAATCCTCCGCACTTTTTGTCTTGCCGGATTCAATGATGGTCCGCGTGACATCGATGAAGCTCTCCGGTTTCGTCTCGATCATCGCTTTGACAGCGACATAGCGCTCGGTGACCCAGGGACCGTAGTAGAGGAGGTCGGCCGCTTCGAAGAGCGGTGAAAAGTCGCTCTCGACCGCGGTGCCGCCCATGCTTTCAAAGGTTTCGATCGCTTTGTAGTAGAGGATCTCGGCTTCACTGTCGCCGAAGAACTTGAGCTGCTCTTTTTTCGCAACGGCGAAACGGAACGTGGAGAGCGGGCTCTTCTGCGTTTCTGGCATCGGACGGCTGTAGGGATCGCTCTCGTCGAAAGAGGCGGCGATGTCAAAGACGCGCTGAGCATCTTCGGTGGTGTTGGCAAAGATGGAGATGCAGTCGAGGCTGCGACAGGCCGGTACCAGTCCCGAAGTACTCAAGACCCCTTTGGACGGTTTGACGCCCACGAGGTTGTTGAAGGCCGCGGGGACGCGTCCCGAACCGGCGGTGTCCGTTCCGAGTGAAAAGGCGGCCATCCCAAGGGCAACGCTCAGGGCGCTTCCGGAGCTTGAACCGCCCGAGATGTAGTCGGGGTTGATGCTGTTTCTGCCCGCACCGTAGGGTGAACGGGTACCGACAAGACCGGTCGCGAACTGGTCAAGGTTGGCTTTGCCGACAGGGATCGCCCCCGCTTCGATAAGCTGTTCGACGACATATGCCGACTTTTCGGGCACATAGCTGAAGTCGGGACAGGCGGCGGTTGTCGGTACGCCGGCAAGGTCGATGTTGTCCTTGATAGAGAAGGGTATCCCATAAAGCGGCAGCGAGGCAGGGTCACAGCTGTCAAGCTTGGCCAGGTAAGGTTCCAGCTCCGTTTCGTCCAGAAAATGGATCCAGATCGGGTTGTCGGCATGTTCCTCCTCGCGTTTTCGGATCGCGGCCATCACTTCTCTCGGGGTGGTCGTCTTGTCCAAATAATCTTTTTTAAGTTGTGAAATTGTCATAATTCTTCCTTGTATCATTCTGCCCCTAAACGGCAAGTGTTTTCTAAATAGTGGTCTCGGGTATTTCGTCATCTTTGGTACGGGCGGCTTCGATGAAGGCGGCGGCCAATATCATGACGCCGCCCACCATCTCGATAGGCATCATCGTCTCATGGGCGATCAGCATCGCAGAGATAACGGCGGTGATCAGCTCCATGATGATAATGATCGAAGATCGCCCTGCTTCCATATGGGTAACGGCCCATTGGGAGCCTATGTTCGCGATGAGCAGCCACAGCAGGGAATAGAGTCCCAGTGAGAGCCAGGCATCGCCGGAGATAACCTCGGGAAACTGTTCGACACCCGCGGCAAGCAGCAGCCCGGCCAGGGTAAAACAGCCGTAAAACATCACGGTGATCTTCGAGCCGACCGGTACGGCCTGTGCAGCGCGGAAGACAAGGTTGTTCATGGCGAAGAAGAAGCCCGAAAGCAGAGCGATCAGGTCGATCCATGACGGCGGTGCGTCGAGCGCTTCAAAGCCGCCTAAAATGAAAAAAGCACCGAAGACGGCCAGCGAAGCGCCCAGCCAGCGCCAGCGGTCGATCGTCTCTTTCAAAAAGAACTTACCGCCCAAGACACCCCAGACCGGCAGGAGGTAGAAGAGCACCATTACGCGGATCACTTCGCCATTGACAAGAGCATAGGTAAAAGCAAGGTTTGCCCCGCCGCCGAGAAGCAGTATTAATACCATCGCTTTGGGGTGCAAGCGCCATGTTGAAAATTGTCGCAGCAGCAGAGGGGTTAAGGCCAGTGCCAATAGACCGTAGACCAGAAAGGTGAGGGTGACACCGTCGATACCGAGGGAATTGATATGCTTCAGCGGCAGCCAGGTAAGTCCCCAGAGTATAGAGGCGCCGAAAAGGACGATGACGGGCAGATGTGCTCTCATAGGTGTGCCTTTGTTTCCAGATATTCGCTGTAGTGGCAGCGTTCTTCATTTGCTATCCAGCGGTTAAGCGTCCATAGGTCGGCAACCGGGAGCTGGGTGAACGGAAGGGTGTGGAGATATCCATCCGGTCCGAATTCGGGTGTCATGGTTGTCTGAATGCCTCTGGTCTGCTGTGCATCCCAGAAGATCTCCCAACACTGCTGGTGCGCTGCCAGCGCCGACGCGTACTCAGGTGCGCCTGGGTGCGGTACCTGCGGTCCCTGATCGTAACCGACACGGGCGTGAATATGGCGGATATTGGGTGCGATCGCAGCGATGGTGTCAAGCTCGCTGTCCATCTGGCGCTCGCAGACGACGCACCAGTGGCTGATGTCGGCCGTCAATTGCATTTGCGGCAGCGCTTTGAGTATACGGCGGGTTGTCCACGGGTTGAAGAGGGAGCGGCTGCGGTGTGTCTCAAAGGTGATTATAATACCGTAGCGCTCTGCAAGCTTCATTGCTTCAGTGAAGAAACGGATGCTCTCTGCTTCACTCCAGGCATCACAGCCGCCGATGCAGGTGGCAAAGAGCGGCGAGAGCTCAAGGCTGTTTTGCAATGCGGTTTCGACATCGCGGAGATGCTCTTGCAACGTGGCATCGCGACGGGGTACATAGTCGCCCCCGGTAACGATCTCGGCGATGTAGTCGAGGCCGTGTTTCTCCAGAGTCGTCTTCCAAAGGGTGCGCTCTTCGGCATCTTCCGGAACTCTGCCCTCAATACCGTCAAATCTCTCCTCCCTGGCCTCAATACAGGCCTCTTCGAAGTCGCCTTCAAAGCCCCACATCGTCTTAAAGAGTTGCAGCTGCATCATCTTCTCCTACTGCCCGATCGGTTCGATGACAAAGAGCGTTTTGCCGGCATGGATATTTTCGCCTTCGTGACAGAGAACATTTACGATCTTGCCCGATTCGGGCGCTTCGATATCGACCTCCATCTTCATCGATTCGGCGATGGCAAGAACTTCGCCCTCTTCGACAACGTCACCAAGCTGGGCCGTCACTTTCCAGAGGCTGCCCTGTACCGGTGACTCGACAGCTTCCCTGTTCTCGCCGAGATCGATGATCTCCATATCCTGCTCCAGCACTTCGCCGCTCTCGCTGGTAAAGTTGGCGAGACCGGTGCGTTCCCACATTGCCCGTTCCTGGTCAAAGGCGTTTTGCTGGGTCGTTTTAAAGGCCTTGATGCTCTCATCGTTTTTATCGAGGAAAGTTTTGTAGGCCTTGAGGCTGAAGGTGGTCTCTTCGACCTTGAGTTTCATACGGCCGCGGGGAAAATCCTCGCGCATCTGGTGAAGCTCTTCGGCACTCACTTCATAGAACTTGATCTGATCGAAAAAGTTCAGAAGCCACGGTTTGCCCTCTTTGAAATCCTCCGTCTGTCGGTGACGGTTCCACATCTGTACGGTACGGCCGACGAACTGGTAGCCGCCCGGGCCTTCCATACCGTAGACACACATGTAGGCACCGCCGATACCGACGGCATTTTCCGGTGTCCAGGTACGTGCCGGGTTGTATTTGGTCGTGACCAGGCGGTGTCGCGGGTCAAGCGGAGTCGCGACCGGGGCACCGAGATAGACGTCGCCCAGACCCATAACGAGGTAGTTTGCACCGAAGACGATCTTTTTGACCTCTTCGATAGTGTCGAGACCGTTGATGCGGCGGATAAACTCGATGTTGCTCGGACACCACGGCGCATCGGGACGGACCGTACGCATGTATTTGTCGATCGCGACACGGGTCGATTCGTCATCCCACGAAAGCGGCAGGTGGACAACGCGGGCAGGGACCTCGATATCTTCGATAGAAGGAAGGGTCAGTTCGATCTCCTTGAGTTTTTCAATGAGTTCGGCACGGTCGCACACCTTCGGTTCGAAATGGAGCTGAAGCGAACGGATTCCCGGGGTAATGTCGGTAATACCCGCAATGTTCGCCACTTTTAAGGCCTCCATCAGCACGTGAACGCGGAAACGCAGTTCGATGTCGAGCTGCATCTCGCCATATTCGACCAGCAGGTAGTTGTCACCCGATTGGCGGAAGACGACCTCAGGAAGATCCTCTTTGCCAGGGTCACTGTAGAGGATCGGTGAGCCGATCGGTTTCGGCTCCAGGAAGGCACGCTCATCGTAGGTCTTGAGCGAGGCGATGGCACTCTCCTGTGCGTCGATCATCTCCATTGCTGTGTCGTGTTCTACAGGGACGAACTTGACCTTGTCTCCGGCACGGAGCTGACCCATCTTCCAGAGTTCGGCACTGATAATGGTGACCGGACAGACGAAACCGCCGAGGCTCGGACCGTCGGGACCGAGGATGACCGGCATGTCACCGGTAAAGTCCACGGCACCGATTGCATAGGCGTTGTCGTGGATGTTGGAGGGGTGAAGGCCCGCTTCACCGCCGTCGGTACGCGCCCATTCGGGTTTCGGTCCTATCAGGCGGACACCGGTACGGTTGGAGTTGTAGTGGATCTCCCACTCGGTCTCAAAAAAGGTCTTGATGTCGTTATCTGTAAAGAAGTCCGGGGCCCCGTGCGGGCCGTAGAGCACGCCGATCTCCCAACGGTTTTCGAGCGGACGGTAGGGAACAGCAGCCGTTGCAGCCGCTTCGCCGTCCGTCATTGTACCGATGTGCAGGACATCGCCCGAGATGAGGGTCCGTCCGGCATGACCGCCGAACTGGCCGAGCGTAAAGGTCGAACGGCTTCCGAGGTACTCGGGCACGTCAAAGCCGCCGCGCACGGCAAGGTAGCTTCTAAAACCGCGGTTCTGAACTTTTTTCAACTTGAGTGTGCTGCCGGCTTTGATGGTTACGGCTTCGTTCATCGCGATGGTCTCACCGTCGATTGATGCATCGATCTCTGCACCGCAGAGGGCGATGATGCTGTCGGTGTTGAAGCGCAGGGTAGGTCCCGCGATGGCGATCTCTAGACCTGCTGCCTCTTTAGTGTTGCCGATAAGGCGATTGGCATAACGGAAGCTGAAGCCGTCAAAAGGGCCTGAAGGCGGCACGCCGATATTCCAGTAACCGCTGCGGCCGGGGTAGTCCTGTATCGTGGTCTGTGTTCCGGGGCGCAGGACGTCGATGCTCGCTGGTGTATAGTCAAAACTGTCGAGGTATTTTGTCGTCTGTTCGCCCTTTTCAAAGACATCGGACTTGACGATAGCGCCGAGGTAGCGGAGGTTGGTCTCAATACCGTCGATGCTTGTCTCTTCGATCGCAGCATTGATCTTTTTGAGGGCATCATTGCGATCTGCACCTTTGACGATCAGTTTGGCGATCATCGGGTCGTAGAAGGCAGAGACGTTGAGCCCGGTCTCGATGAAGGTGTCACAGCGGATACCGTCGGCAAAGTCGACGTTGGTCAGTACGCCGGAACTTGGCTGGAAATTTTTGAAAGGATCTTCGGCGTAGATACGGACCTGGATAGAGTGCCCTTGAGGCGCATGCTCATAGTTGTAGAGTGCAATGTTTTTACCGTAGGCCTGGCGGATCATCCACTCCACAAGGTCGACGCCGGTCACCTCTTCGGTAATACCGTGCTCGACCTGTAGACGGGTATTGACCTCAAGGAAGTAGAATTCGTCGCTCAGGGTGTCATAGACAAACTCAACGGTTCCTGCAGAGAGGTAATTGACGGACGAAGTCAAGGCCTTTGCGGCACTATAGAGGGCTTCCCTGGTTTCATCGCTGATACCCGGTGCAGGGGTCTCTTCGATCACCTTCTGGTTGCGGCGCTGGACGGAGCAGTCACGGTCACCGAGAGCGGCAACAAAACCTTTACCGTCACCGAAGACCTGCACTTCGATATGGCGCGCGGATGCAACGTATTTTTCCAGGAACATACCGCCGTCAGAGAAGTTGTTCTCACTGAGGCGTTTAACAGATTCGTAGGCGCCCTCCAGCTCTTCTTCGTTGTAGCAGAGCTGCATTCCGATACCGCCGCCGCCGGCGGTGCTTTTGAGCATGACCGGGTAGACGATGCGTTTTGCTTCTCTCTTGGCCTCATCGAGGTCTTTGAGAATAGAAGAGCCGGGAAGTAGAGGCACATTGTTGGCTTCTGCAAGGGCGCGGGCGGTGTGTTTAAGCCCAAACTGTTCCATATGCCTGGTGCTTGGTCCGATAAAAGCGATCTTCTCCTCTTTACAACGTTCGGCAAAGGCGGCATTCTCGCTTAAAAAACCGTAACCCGGGTGAATGGCTTCTGCACCGCTCTCTTTGGCGATGGCGAGGATCTTCTCTGCATCGAGGTAGCTCTCGCTGGCGAGACCGTGGCCGATATAGTAGGCCTCATCGGCCATACTGACGTGCAGTGAATCGGTATCGGCGGCCGTATAGACGGCGACGGAGGCGATGCCCATCTTGTTGAGTGTGCGGATAACGCGGCAGGCGATCTCTCCACGGTTGGCTATTAAAACTTTTGTAAACATTCTATTGTCCTCATGTTCAGGTTTTCGGGCCGTCCCGTTCGGATACCTGCTGCAGGTCGTCCAGCAGCAGGTGGAGTTACGCACCCCAGAGCGTTAGTAGAAAAAGTCTGGAAAGCAGTTGCGGCTTTCAAAGAACTTTATGTCATGGTTGGGCCAGAGTTCAGCCCCTCTCTCCTTGGCGAGCTGTTTGAGCTTCTTGATGCTCTCTATGGCCATCGCTTCATCATCGCGCCAGCAGAGTCCCGGAGCGATCTCTTTTTCGAGGTTCTCCTGCAGGTCTGCCGCATCGCCGGCAAGCAGGATCGGTTTTCCTTTGGGAAGCTCGATCAGCATCGACATGTGTCCGGCCGTATGGCCCGGGGTTTCGATAGCCCGGACACCGGGTACCAGGTCATATTCGCCCTTATAGACACGCCAGTTGACCGGACAGTCGAAGTCCTCTTTAAAATAGGCCTCATCCGCCGGTTCTCTTGCCGCTTCGAGCTCTTTTTCATGCACATGCACTTCGGCATTGCAGAACTCGCAGACCCCGCCGGCATGGTCGAAGTGGAGGTGGCTGCAGAAGACGACATCGACATCTTCTTTCTGCAGACCCAGTTCGGCCAGGCGGTTGGGAAGACGCTGTTCCTCCTCCATGGTCGGCGGTCCGAAAGGGAAGCCTTCGTGCTCGTAAAAGTGTCGGCGTTTGACATCGTCTACGATCTTGGAGTAGTCACATCCGGTATCATACAATATTCTCCCGTGGGCTGTTTCAATCAAATAGCTTAAAATTGGAGCAGTTATGATAATTCCTTCACCGTGCCCCCTTGTTGAAAGCGTTTTTTCGTAGCGGTGGGTCCCGGTGAGGATGGGCCAGAATTTTTTAACCTGTGTCATATTTTCTCCTTAATGCGCTGTCAAAAATGAAACGCCGTCAACGCCGATAAAGTCTCTGCCTTTATGGACATCGATATCGGTGGCATCCGAATTGACAATCCGCTGCACACGGTAACGGTGGTAGCTTTTAAGCAGGTTGACAAAAGAGAGTACCTGCGTCTCGTTATCACCGTAGAGCTTGTTATGGAGCGCCGGCAGGCGGTACCAGGGCTGCATCTGTTTGTCGTGATGTACATTATGATACGAAAAATTCAGTACCAAAAGGTTTAACCACGGATACTTCAGTGAAAGTACATTGGAGAAGGTATTGCGTTTTTCAAAGGCAGCGTCGTACTGTTTGACTTCATCGCCGCTGGGTTGATCCAGCGTCTCATAGAGATCATAGGTGTGTTGATGCACATCCATAAAACGCATCACCGTCAAAAAGAGTAGATAGGCAAGCGGATAGAGTACCAACACCTTCAACGAGATGCTGGCCAGTGCCGCAAAAAAAGCGATGCGCAGCAGCAGTACCGTAACGATGCGCGTACGCAGCTTTTTTCGGCTCTCTTTCACAAACGGCAGTATGAGGACCAGCGCATGCATCATAATTTCCAAGGCCGGAATGTACATCCACTCAAGGATCTGTAACATCTTGAGAAACTTCGGGTGCGCCAGCAGCTTCTCACGAAAATCGAAGGAGACGATGTCGGCTCTGTCCATATGGTGACGCACATGTTTGTGCTGAACGGCCTTGTAGTCGCTGTAAGAAGCACCTGTCAGCCAGAGCAGCAGTTCGCCGAAAAGCTGGTTGTGGCGGCTCTTTCTAAAGAGTGACTCATGGGCGCATTCGTGGATGAAATAGGCGGCGATTACCATGCTGTGTGCGAGCAGCAGTACGCTTGCGGCATTCAACCAGGGTGAATCCGCCAGTATCGCCGCAAACCCGAAGAAGTATGTCGAAAACATATAGCCCCACGCCAAGAGATTGGGAATCAGAGCATCATCAAATCTAAAAAGTTTTACGGCAGTTTTCATGGTCTCAGTCGTCCCAGATGATCATCTGAATTGGAGAAGGGTCGTAGGCATTGCACGGGTTGTTCAACTGCGGGCAGTTTGAAACCAGTACCAGGGTGTCCATCTCCGCTTTCATATCGACGTAGTCGCCGGGCTTGGAGATACCGTCGACGATGGCGAGGTGGCCGTCCTCTTCGACCGGAACGTTCATAAAGAAGTTGATGTTGTTGGTCAGGTCTCTCGGGTCCATCTCCAGCTCACCGATCTCAAAAAGATAGTTGTCGCGGCAGCTGTGCATGTATTTTGTGTCATGCGAATAGCGTACCGTGTTGCTTTCGGCGCTGCAGTGACCGCCCAGTGTGTCGTGGTTACCGCAGGTGTCTGCGGTAATCTCCATCATGACATTGTCATCCGTAGAGATGAGTTTCGTACCGGTTGTCACAAAGATGCTCCCCTGTTCCCTGACGGTGTCATTGGCAGAGTAGCGCTCTTCATGGTCGTTGGCATTGTAAAAAAGCGTATCGACCGCCTGGCACCCTTTAAGGTCGACAATACGGAGGGTCTGGCCTTTTTTGACCACATAGCTCCACGGCACGCCGGCGGCGATCTTTTCGTTATAAACTGCTGTTGAAATATCTTTACTCATCTTGGTCTCCTTAGGCAAAATAGCGTGCATTGTTGATGAAAGCACGTTGCGATTGTGGGCTGAAGTTCACGCAGAGGTCATCCTCTGTAACAGGGGCCGCTTTATGGAGTGTCAACTGGACATCGCTCGGGTTGTAGCCGCCTTCTTCCATAACATGCGGTGTGTTTGAAAGTACAAGAAGTACGTTCATCTCGGCGCGCAGTTCGATATAGCTTCCCGGTTTAGCACGTTTGGATGAAAGTTCCAGTTTGCTTCCCTCTTTGACGTCCACTTTTCTAAAGAAGTTAATAGCCGGGATCATGTCGCGTTTTCCCATGCCGTACTTGCCCAGTTCGACCAGGAAGTTTTCGCGGTCGCTTTTGTAGTAACGGTTACGGATATGCTCGTAGTCGCCTTCACCGAAACGCTCTTTGATGATGCGCGGGTTGCTGATGCCGGCAATCGCATCGAAAAGCCCCTCTGTCGTATCTTCGGTAATCGAAAAAAGCACGCGGCCGAGTTCCGAATAAAGCACGCGGCCTTTACCGAAAAAGGCGTTGTATTGGATCTTGACCGTGTCGGCCGAGTTGAAACGCTCTGCCGTGTTATCCGCGTTGTAGAACATGGCCGAAAGAGAGCCTAAGCCATCTTTCGTCGTAATACGCAGTTTGTCGCCGCGTTTGATGATCTTCGACCAGCGGGCACCGCCGGGAAGGACTTCGTCGAGAATAATATCTTCGGGTTTTAAGTTTTTGTGTTCAGTTATCATTGTTTCTCCTTCATGGTTGTTTCGGGCCGTCCCGCTCGTCATGATGCCGCAAGTCGTCCAACGGCACGGAAGATAGGCTCTTCCAGGTGTTAGTTATATCTTTATGGTCTTATCGATCTCTTCGAGTGTCGCTTCTTCTGTATGACCTACGGGAATATCGTAGGTGATACGGGCACCGTAGGCGTTCGGTGCATGCGGGTCATGTCGAACCTTGTCAAAGACCAGCAGACGCGTTCCGAGGTAGAAGCCCTCGTGGAGGTCATGGGTGACCATGACCACGGTGAGGTTGTTCTTCTTCCAGAGATCGAGGATCAGCGCGTGCATGTCGGCGCGGATTCCCGGGTCGAGTGCCCCGAAAGGCTCATCGAGCAGCAGGATCTTCGGTTTCTTGACCAGGGCCTGGGCGATGGAGAGACGCTGCTGCATCCCGCCTGAAAGCGCGCTCGGGTATTTGTCCGCCGAATCGGCCAGACCGACCGCTTCGAGCATCTCCATGGCACGTTCTTTAGCAGCTTTGCGTCTCTTACCGAAGAGTTTTCCCAGCAGGCGGGACTCTTCGAACTCCATGCCGAGCATGACGTTGTTGAGCACACTCAGGTGTTCAAAGACTGAATAGCGCTGAAAGACGATACCGCGGTCAACGCCCGGTTCGCTCGGAAAGGGTTCGCCGTCAAGCAAAAAGGTACCGCGCGAAGGGTTCTCCTGTCCAAGCAGCATCTTCAAAAAAGTGGTCTTTCCGCAGCCCGAAGGGCCGACAAGGGTACAAAACTCACCGGCTTCGATGTTGAGCGACAGATTCTCAAGGACGACGTTGTCGCCATACTCTTTCCAGAGATGTTTTATAGTAACGAGGCTCATGAACGCTCCTTTCCGGCATCATACCAAGGGAAGACCTTGTAGGTAAACTTCTTGAGCAGGTAGTCGAACAAGAAGGCGAGGAAGGTGATCCACGCCACATACGGCAAGATCACATCCATCGACATATAACGGCGCACCAGGAAGATCCGGTAACCCAGACCTTCAGTGGCCGCGATCGCTTCGGCAGAGATCAGGAAGATCCATGCCGTTCCCAGTGTCAGGCGCACCGCGTCAAAGAGACGCGGAAGGACCTGCGGCAAGACGACGCGGACGACGATGGTCCAGGTCGAAGCACCCAGGGTCTGCGCTTTGATAAGCTGTTCGGCAGGGATCTCCGAAACACGCTGCTGAAGATCGCGGACGATCAACGGGGTAACACCGATGACGATCAGTGCTACTTTAGCCATCTCACCCATGCCGATAACAATGAATAAGATGGGCAAAACAGCCATAGGCGGCACCATGGAAAAGGCCGCTACGAAAGGCGAAAGCCCCGCACGTACGAAGGGGATGAGTCCCAAAGGAATCCCCATAAGCAGTGCCAAAATGGCACTGATCAGAACCCCAAGACCCAAACGCTCGAGCGAGGAGACCGTGTCTTCGACAAAAAGGATCTCGCCCGTGCGCTTGCTTGGCGTGAAGGCCATACGGTCGATGGCTTCCACAAAGCTTGACGCAGATGGCAGCAGTTTGTCGTTCGCATTCTCTGCCAACCTTGCATCAGATGCAAAGATGTAGAAGAGAACAACCAGGACAAACGGCAGCAATCCCAGAAAAAGTGCCGTCGCTCTTGACGGCTTGAGGTTCATAAATCGTTTCATAGGAGTACCTTACAGTTTCCCGTCTGCAGCCATTTTGACAAAGGTGTCCGTGAAACGTAGTTTGATGTTTTTAGGGTCACCGAAAGTTTTACCGCCCGGGAACTCCATACCGATGAACTCGGCATTCGGTGCACCGTCGCCAAGAATACCATGGTCAAATGAGAACTCGCTCACTTTTTTCATTGTTTTTGGAAGGTCTGCACTGTCGGCGAATTTAACCGCTTCGCTTGCATCATAGAACATCATCGTAGAGTCAAGCTGGCTTTTGTAACCGGCAAGGTCTGTACCAGATGCTTCGGCCATAAATGTCAAGGCTTTTTCGTCACCTTTTTTCATCATTGCCATTACTTCGAACCACGCACCTGTCAAGGCTTTAGCCAGTTTCGGGTTGTCTTTTAGTGTCTCTGTGTTAATAACCAGCATGTCGATGATCTCACCAGGGATCTTGCTTGAATCGTAGACCAGGTTGGCACTTTTGTTGTTCGTCATGATCTCGCTAAGCTGCGGGTTCCATGTTGTCATTGCTGTGATCTCATCCGAGCCGTACGCTGAAACCATGTCTGCATCCGATGTGTTGACGACGGTAACGTCACGCTCGCTCATGTTAACAGATTCAAGTGCACGTGCAAGAAGATAGTGTGACACTGAAAGCTCGACAAGGTTGACTTTTTGGCCTTTAATGTCCGTAAGGTTTTTCTTGTTTTTGAGAAGGATACCGTCGTTACCGTTTGAGAAGTCACCCATAATAACGGCTGTTGAATCAACACCACCCGCTGCAGGAATCGTCAAGGCATCCATGTTGGTCATTAGACAGCCGTCAAATTTGCCGGAAGTGTACTGGTTGATCGATTCGATGTAGTCGTTGACCTGAACCATCTCGATCTCAATGCCGTATTTTTTGGCCCATTTATCGATGATGCCTTTTTGCTGGGCATAATCCCAAGGCATCCAGCCGACATAGATCGTCCAAGATACCTGGAATTTCTCTTTGACCTCTGCCATAAGCGATGAAGCGCCGAGGCTCATGACCAACGATGTGGCAACTAAAAGTTTTGATGTGGTTTTGAAGAGAGATTTCATATGAAACTCCTGAGTTGGGTTTTAGGTAAACACGCCAAGAGGTCGAAAACCTCCCGGGCTTTTATCCCTCCGTGTAACCCCCACTCAAGAGGTTGACGGCTCTCGGACCAGACACAGATCGCTCTGCCGGAACCCTAGCCGTCTATTAGACAATGTGAGGTTCTGCAACCTCGTGACATGTTTTCTGAGTATTATTGTACCAGTCATTGTAGTATAGGCGTACTACTATGTGATTAAAAAATAGCCAATTGTCTTATGATGCAAAAAAATGTTGCTGTTCCAAATTCAAACAGGAGTATAGATAGAGTAGAAAACCTTCCGGTTTTATTTTCCGTCAAGGACCTTAGGAGAGGTCATTTTGTTGACTATGCCAGCATGAAAGAATCAGGTTGTTGGCGATAATGTGTATACGGCAGGGTCCTCTTTTGGCTATACTTCTTATTGGTCTGGATGGAACGTTTGCATCGAAAGATGCAGCGGTGCAAAAGATCGCGATCAAACCGTATCGGAGCAGTAAGAAGATGAGTTCAAACATATTGTGGAGTATCGCAGCGGTCGTTGTAGCTTATGGCGGCTATCGGCTTTTCATACGCATTTTGGAGAAGATAGCACAACGCAAGGGTGTTGCAGACAAACGGCTCTTTTACATTGCAAAGGTCTTTGAGGTGTTTTTTGCGGTGGCGGCATTGATCGTTATCGCTTTCATCTGGAGTGTGGATATCAACGGTATTTCCGTTGTCGCCTCTTCGATTTTTGCCATTATCGGTGTGGCAATGTTCGCCCAGTGGTCGATCCTCAGCAACGTGACGGCAAGCATTATCATCTTTTTTACCTTTCCGGCAAGAATTGGTGACAAGATCAGAGTTGTCGACGGTGATAACAGCATCGAAGGGACCATTAAGGAGATATCTCTTTTTCAGATCGAGCTTATCGACGATGAGAACCATACTGTTTTGTATCCGAACAACCTGCTGCTCCAAAAACCTGTGATAAAACTCAGTGGTAGTAAATAGTCGGTGAGGGAATGACTTTTGGCAGTGGCTGCCAAAAGAGAAGGGTAAGCTAAAGGAGTACGGTTACTATACCGCGCCGAAAAGTACTTTGCCTTCACTGCTTTGAAGGGCTTTGATCTCGTCGTAGCTTTTTTCGCTGATGCGAAGTGTTGTGGCCTTGATCTCATCACAGACGGTATCGATCTTCTCTGCGGCACTCATCTTTTTGAGGTCACCTTTTGAGAGGTCTGCATAATCCAGGAGCTCGTTCCAGACCGAGCTTTCGTCGAGGGCAAACATATTGAAGGTAATGCCTTCGTATACAAGTTTACCACTTGCATCAAGATCGGTAACGAAGATGATATAGAGACCATCCGGGCTCAATACCTCTTTATAACGTTCAACAAACGGTTCAAAAAAGTCCAGTGTTTCAAGCTCACAGGCAAGAAAATCGATGTAACCGGCTTTTGCCGTCAAGATGACTTGTGTCGCTGTCGCTTTCGGCGGTAGCTGTTTGTCGGCAGAGAGAACCTTGCCCGGAGTGATAACAAGGCTGCCGCGGTAGCCGTACGGGTACTTTTCTGTTTCGTCGTTGAATGAGGCCTGCCACTGCAGGTTGTTGTTATGGATGAACTCTTTTATAATTGACATTGGGGTTATTCCTTTAATCTGTTTTACCAAATAATGCAATTCCGGTTCTATATTTCTACGCGACAGCGGCTTGCAATTGTTTCCAAAAGAGATTAAACTGGAACAAGCTGTTTTGTCCGGGATATTGTCACCGGAAAAAAAGGGGGAAGGGATGCAATCGATCAGGTTTTTTACGGCACTGCGGGACGATGCCAAGACGGCTATCGAACATATCGGCTCGGCGGAGATCGTTATCGGGATTCCTGCCTTCGACTCGATGGAGTCGATCGAACATGTGACCCGCACGCTCATCGAGGGGCTGGAACGTTACTACCCCGCCAAAAAAGCCCTTATATTCATCGCCGACGGCGGTTCGACGGATGACACGCGCGAGGTCGTTTCAAGGGTGACGGCCGATGCGTACAATGTTCAGATACTAACCAGTATCTACCGGGGTATCGCCGGCAAAGGCTCCGCCGTACGGGCCATCTTCGAGGCGGCACAGTTCCTCAAGGCCGACTATATCGCCCTCTTTGACTCCGACCTCAAATCGATTACGCCGGCGTGGGTCAAAAATGTTATCGAACCGGTGACGGAGGGGTATGACTTTGTCGCGCCCGATTATCTTCGCCACAAGTTTGACGGCACTATCACCAACACCATCGCCTACAATTTGACACGCGCACTCTACGGTTGCAGGGTCAGACAGCCTATCGGCGGCGATTTCGGTATCTCTGCCGCACTGGTGAAGCGTTATTTGCAGGAGGATATCTGGGAGACGGATATCGCCCGTTTCGGCATCGATATCTGGCTGACGACCCTGGCTATCGTCTCCGGTTCGCGTGTCTGTCAGACACGCCTCGGGTTGAAGATACACGGGGAGAAAGACCCGGCGGCAGATCTCGGGCCTATGTTCCGGCAGGTGATAGGTACCGTCTTCTCGCTGATGGAATTTTATGAAGAGGCGTGGAAAACGAGCAGTGAAAGCAGAGAAGTGGATGTTTACGGGGCACTTTCCGATGCGGAGCCACCCGAATTCAGCATCGACAGCGCGGCACTGATCGAATATTTCCGTCTTGGGTATGCCAACTTCAACACGCTCTGGAAAGAGCATCTCGACGAGGACTCTTTTGCCGTGATCACAGCACTCGCCCTGCAGGAAGAGACAGAACCCTTTTCCCTGCCGACAGAGACCTGGGTTCGAATCGTCTACCGTTATGCCATTCTCTTCCACGACACAGAGCGCCAGCGCTTTAAGATCCTCGATACGATGATTCCCCTCTATTACGCCGCGGTGGCATCGTTGGTGGAACTTCTTTCGACGAAGAGTGCACACGAGGCAGAAGCTTTTTACGAGAAACAGGCTGCGGTGTTTGAGCGGGAGAAAACGGTGCTGGTCGAAAACTGGAACGATACAGAAAATGGGCTTTCGGCAAAGTCGCTAAAGGAGTCCCTGACGCGGATATGGCATTAGATCACTCGCCGCCGAAAACACCATAAAGATCCTCGTCAACAACAGTAGCAGGATCGATCTTGATCATATCGACGACAAAAGCATCGCGCTGCTGTTGCGGCAGACGGAGTTTCAGACGTTCGAGTGCCTCCTCCTCTGTTTTAGCGTCAATACGGTAGGTGCGTTTAGCTCCTTCGTTGATACGGATGTCGATGAGGTATTGCATAAAGGCTCCTGGTAAAAAAAGGGGTTAATGTTGGGAAGAGAGCAGGTAGAGCCTGCCGTAACAGTCACAAAAACGCATACACCCGCAGGCATCATGCACATTTTTGCCGGTCTCAAGAGAGTAGCGTCCGAAGTTTGTCGTGATGTCATACTTATCAATACCCAGTATGTTGACACGGCGGACAAGCCGTTCATCACTCTGCTCAAGCGACGTGAACTTCTTGCGGCGGTTGTGGACCCATAACAGTTCACTCTTCTCCGTCAGCATTTTTGCAATATCGGCATTCCATTCACGGACAGCGCCGAGGAGAGAGAGCTCCTCATCGGTGATATTGCGGTAGGGACGCATCAGCCCGCTTCGTTTGTGTAGGCGTAAGTCGAGGAGATCGAACGCAGGCGCTCCGCCGCTTTGGTGAAGACCTCGATCGTGTAGTCGACCTCTTCTTCGGTAGTAAAGCGTGAAAGGCTCAGGCGCATTGCCGTGTGGGCAAGTTCAGGGTCTTCACCGATGGCGCTCATAACAGGGTTGGCATGGAGTGATTCCGAGGCACAGGCACTTCCTGTAGAAGCGGCAATACCGGCCTTATTGAGATCCCATAACATCGCTTCACCTTCGATCCCGCGAAGAGAGATCAAGATGGTATTAGGGGTACGCTTTTCGCGCGGACCGACGACGATAGTGTCGGAGATCTTGCTAAGAGCATCTTCTAGTTTGTCGCGTAGACGGCGGACATCAGTGTTCATCTTTTCGACGTGGTTGGCCGCCTGTCTCATGGCAAGGCCCATACCGACGATGTAGGCAACATTCAGGGTACCGGCACGTTTGCCGCCCATCTGTTCGCCCCCATGCAGAAGGTTTGGAAGTGTCTTTCCTTTTTTGACATAAAGGCCGCCGATCCCTTTGGGACCGTGGAACTTGTGAGCTGAAAAGGTTAGGTAGTCGACATCGACTTTAGTGAGATCGACATGGACCTTACCGATCGCCTGAACGGCGTCGGTGTGAAAAAGAATACCTTTCTCTTTGGCAAAGGCACTGACCTCTTCGACCGGAAAGATCATGCCGGTCTCGTTGTTCGCCCACATCATGGAGATGAGCACCGTCTTGTCTGTGACGGCGTCTTTGACTGCCTGAGCGGAGATGCCGCCGTTGTCATCGACATCGACATAAGTGACATCGACACCGTAGTCGCTCAGGAACATCAGGGTTTCAATAATAGCCGGATGTTCTACGGACGAGGTGACGATGTGATTTTTCTCCGGGTTCTTTAAAATGTGTTCGAAAAAGACCCCTTTAAGAACGGCATTGTTGCTCTCTGTCGCACATGAGGTGATCAAAATGTCATCCTGGTCCGGAACGTTGAGCGCGTCATACATCTCGCCCATCGCCTTGTTCAGGTGAGGACGGACCTCCATACCGTAGCTGTGGAGTGAATTCGGGTTGCCGTAAAGCTCCTCGAAAAAGGGCTGCATCTTGACCCTGACTAGTGGATCGATCTTTGTGGTGGCATTGTTATCCAGGTAAACGCGCATTGTCTGTTCCTCGTGAGTTGTAATAATGTCCCGTTGTGGTAGAGGCGGGACGTTTTTATAGAGGATGCAAGTTTTGTTCGAGAAGAGAGGATAAAACAGCTTTTTATAAAGTAACAGGATGTTAAAAGAGATGTCTCTTATACATGTCCTTATGTACTAACTTTCTTTTGTATTGTCGTGTATGCCGCGCTGACGATCTTTATCTGTGTTGTCAAATGTAAATAAATATTGCGGTGGTTGTTATGTTCTTGCAGTTTTGTTTCGAGCCAATCGACCTAACTTCGTAGTTTTCGGATGAGGGATGTTTGGTGAATTAGACATAATGAATATCTCGTTTTCCATAAAGACCGTTTTCGTCTCCGCTATTAGCATGATGGGCGATACCGGCTTGTGAAGAGTGGTGGAGAAATCGCGATTTGATCGTTTTAATATAATCAGCATCCAATTCCAGCACCTTCTGCTTTTCAAGCTCTCTAATGTCTTTATAGCTCAATGTACCGCGTGATTGCATTGAGGTAAGACGCCTTGCCTTTTCGTACATATATTCAAAAGGAATTTGAGAATATTCGGTATCAATATTTTTTCTGTACATGTAAATATGATAAGAGGTGGAACTATCATGCATACCGCCTTTGACATGCTTTTTATGAACACGTCTGTTTATGTAAAACCCGTCTTCTACCAGCTCTTTTTGCTCTTTGATGACTTTCTCAAGCTCACTTTTATTTTGAATGAACTCTATATGAGCACCCTTTACCCAGGCATGATCTTTATTCCACTTTCGTATGCGTTTTTCCGTCTTAGCGTCAAGAGAATCATTCACAGAAGGATAATACAGAGAAGGAAGTTCTATCAGTTCATACGTGTTGTCTGTATAGCCGCCTCCGATGTCGGAGTGGGCGCCGAAAAACTCTTTTTCAATAAAGTTATCACTGCTGTTCTCACCCTCTTTGTACTCTCCTTCGCTAAAGATGGAGACCAGATCGAAGTTATATCTAAACTCATCTTTTGCTGTCAGATGAACGACCGAACTCACCTTCGTCTTTTCCAACTTAAGATTTAAGTCTTTGACATCATTTGACTGAACCAAGCCTTCGTGTGGAACCGTATCGAAAATACCGACAAACCTAAAGACAATTTTGTTGATGATGATGTCATCTTTTTCGTCTTCATCTTCTTTAAGCAGATGCGCATAAAGGTTTTCACCTTTTTTACCGAGTTCATATTCAACGAATTCATTTTCCTTGCCTTCATTGACTTTTCGCTCAAAACTGCAGTCAAGATCTTTACAGAGAGAGCCTACAAAATGACGCGCTTCCGCCGCACCGCGGCTAAACCCAAAAACGTCCAGTACCAAGGTGTCAAGGTAGGCCGTCTGCAAGCTTCTAAGCTGCGTCTTTAGATCTTTACACGCTTGGTTGACCTTTGTTCGCACCCCTGTTCCGCAGATCGCCAGGGCCGAACCAAACAGAACGGCATCGTCATCATGTTCATCTATCTCTCTTGGGTCGTAGGTTCCAGCCCCCGTAATATAGATTTTTGCTCGCGTACACGCATGCAGATGTGCTTCATGCTTAATATCATTGGTCTCTGTCTTGTAGAGCTCGTACAGTTTCACGACATTCGTGTCTTCACCCGTGTAGCTTGAACCTTCGCCTTCGGGCAAAAGGCTCTCTAAAATGAGGCGGTTGGATTCCAGTTCTAGTTTGGCTTCATCGACAATCGTATCTATTTTTACTTGTTTTGCTTGTTCTAATATTTTTTCACTTTTCACTTTTTCAATACGTTTTAATACATCCACAAGCCTCTCTTGGGTAAATCTGTAAACAGCGTCCGCATCCGAAGAGGCCTTGTCCTGCCAAAGATTAAAGAGCCAGGAGCCTTCCTCGTACTGCTCTTGCATTTTTACATTTTTGGCATACGAAGCAATACTCTTTTTCAGCTCTTCGAAGACCAACGGAAGGAGCTCTTCTTTTGGTTTGGTACCGTAAAAGAGATGGCCTTGCCAAGAATCCGGGTCTAACTGTTTCTTAGCACTAAATATTTGTGCTAGATTATCTACATACTTTTCATAATCCTGACGCAGGTCGGTATTGAACTGGTTGTTGTTTGTTCCGTCAAAAAAGACCCCGCACTCGAAACGGATTCGGGGGAGAAGTCCCACATGACCATCGCCTGTTACCGAGAGGACAAGCTCCCCGTCTTTCTTGTTGTAGAGGTAGGCAAGGGCGACCACCGCAAAGGCATGTGCCTCTTCGTTGCGTCTCTCTTTTTGAATGCGTTGATGACACTCCTGCGATGTAAAAGGAAGGGAGGCAAAGGCTCTCATTGCCCCTTTTTCAATATGGACCTCTTTCGTTAATGCCTTGGCTTGAGACTCCATCTTATGTCCTCGTAAAAACATCTTCATGGAGTTTGCATAGGTAACCTGTGACTGCTGGAGGTAAACAGCTTTTTTATTAATTATAATACTTTGGTCTCTAAGTTCCTCTTCTCTTTTTACCTGGGTTTTAGTGATGGCATCTTTTAAGAGTGGGACATATTTGGCTTGCAAGGCATCTAAAAGAGTCTCGTTGTCCGGATGGGAGGCTCTTAACTCTTGACTCTCCTTGTAGCCCACGACCAGGTAGGACCAACGAAGCTTACTGCTTGATTTAACAGCTTGGGCGTTAGAGTTGGAACTGACCTCCTGCCGGGTCACAAAGTTCGTAATGAACATCATGCTGTCCTTGTCATAAGCGACTCTTCCGAGGGCACGTCCGTTGTCACTGTTCATTACAGTTCTCCTTCTCGCATAAGGTATCGAATTGCTCCATCTTCTCCCATGTCGGCGGCTTTGTGGTACCAGTAGAGAGATTTTTCTCTATCTTTTAAATCTTCATAGAGCGAACCTAAATTTAATGCACCACCTGAGTAACCTAATTCATAGGCTTTTTTGTATGATTTTATAGCTTGATCATAATCTTTTAGAGTTTCTGCATAAAAGAAGCCTAATGCAAAAACAGAAATAGGATTATCTGTTTTTTCTTCGTTTTCATAACAAGAAAGTGCTTTATCGTTGTCTCTAACTTGTGTCTTGTACATATAACAGATCATTCTATTGTGATCCGACTGCTTAAAATACTCTTCAGCCTTTTTATAGTTCTTCATATCACCGTAATAGATTCCAAGGTTAAACATCGCCTGCTTGTTTCCCAGGGTTGCCGACTGTTTGTAGTAATCGATCTCTTTCTCCTTGTCATCCAGCCAGGCTTTTCTGTAGAGGTTTCCGATAGCGAACAGCATCTCTGCTTTCTCATCCGGGAACTTTGTAATGACCTCTTCATAAACCTCTTTTGCCTTTTCAAACTGTTCAAGGCGCAGATAAAAGTTAGCCAGAAACTGCATGTTCCAATAGACATCATTCCCCGCTTCTATCTCTTTTTCATACATTGCTATGGTGTCGTTTCCGTAGGTCGTTTGCATTAGCTTGCTAAGCTGTTCCATAGCATCGGGATAGTGTGCTTTGGCTGCTTTTTTATACCAAGTTATGGCCTCTTGGGGGATTTCAATATAATGTTCATAAAGATTTGCAATTTCATACATAGCTTTTGGGTCCCCCTTATTAACAGATTTCTTATACCACTTTAAAGTATTGTCATAATCTAAATTTCCTAAATATCTTGAAGCCAAAAAATTCATATCTTTTACATCATCCGTTCTTATCGCCTCGGCTTTTAAACAGCTCATAAACTCTTTGCTCAAGTAGCCTTTTTCATCATAAGCATAAGAACAACTCCCCACCTTCGCCTCAACAAGCTCTACCAAAAGTAAAACTGCCAGCGCATATCTAAAAATCATCTTCATTGTTTCCCTTTATTTCTGACACATTGGGCGTTAGCGTTAGAACTGACTTCTTACTTGGTAACAAAATTAGTAATGAACAACATTTTGTCTTGGTTGCATCGAGTTCTAAAAAACAATTATAATTAAATAATGTTAATAATTGAATTAACTAGTACAAGATACATATAGAGACTACTGTCATTCTCTATGCAGAGAAGTCTTGCAGGGATTAAAGGGAAGGAGCCAGGTTTCTCTCGATCGGGTCATATCCGAGCGAACCCAAGCCTTTGTCCCATTCATCCAGCAGTCGATAGGCAAACGGTTTGATATCCGGATGCTCTTTCGTGTAGGTGAGCATCGCCCTGGCAGCAGTTCTGGTCGCTTCGGCACAATCTTCGAAGATCTTCTCGATCTCAGCCGTTGTGAGCTTGCATGTCTGTTTGGCGAATCCAAGATAGGTCTTTTTCTTCCACCATATCTTTCCGCCGCTCATATCAAGCGCCGGCAGATCCTCCTGGATATAGACTGTCGTGCAGACGACATCGTAGATCGGGGCCATCTTGGCATCGGTATAGTCTTCGTCATACAAAATGGCAAAGTTTTTCAGGTGGGCATCGCCATTACGAAGAAAATGGTTCAGAACAAGCGCCTTAAACAGCGTTCGCAGGCTTTCGTGGCGCTTCTCAGGTGCAGTGTTCGCCTTGAGTGTTTTTGCCAGATCCTCATAACTTGCATAATATTTGTCGTTTGTTCCCTTGCCTAAAAGTACGCAACCATCCTCAAAGCCGAGGTAGCTGCCGTCATCTTTCATGTCAAACCGTTTCATGATGAACATTGAACGGTTTTCGGAGATCTCATACTTGGGAACCGGCAGACCGGCAAAGCGTACAGCTTCCATACAGAAGAACTCGTTGAAGGCGAGCTCAGGGTACTCTTCGCCCCAGGACTTAACAATATACTCTTCGGTCGTGAGCGTGTTTCTGTCTTCGAGCTGCAGCAACATCTTCGGCTGTACACCGGAGACGCCAGACCTGATCGCAAAACGATCCATCAATTTCTCAAACAGCGCATGCGTGTCGTGATGTAAGATATCGTCAAGCGAGATAGGCTTTTCATCATCGTTTGGCAGACCATACTTGACGCGGCCGATAACATGCGGTCCTACAAGTTCAAGCAGACCGAGGTCATCCATTCGCCTGATCTTTGCGAACCGTTCGTTTATCGTTGCTTTTAGAGCACCTTCCGGAAGATTCATCTGGAAAATGGGGTGAAGATCATTGGAGAGCCAACTCTCAATACGTGGTGGCATTGTTACCGAGACGGGAATGGTTGCGTCAGGGTTGTAGGAAAAGATATGCTTTTCTCCCTCTTTAGCCAGTATACCGGCCTGTTTGGTGTTGGTGTAAATATTAATACGTCTGTCCACTTTGCAGCTCCTCCAACGTCAATGGCCGTCCTTTTTCCCTGGCAACGATTTCCAGTCCAAAAAGATCAAGCACGTTGTCAACTTTTGTGATGCCGACTTCCTCGATGAAGCCATCCTCGATTCGTCGGTAGGTATTGAGGCTAATGCCGGCATATTTGGCTGTTTCGGTTTGGTTCCACTCTTTTTTCTTTCGATATTTAATAATAGTTTCACTCAGTTTATTCAGGCTCATTTTTCATCCAAAATATCAATATACTGGTTATTGTAGCAAAATATTTATAATAATACCAATATATTGATAGTTTTATGGATGAAGGAACAGGAACAATTCACTTTATATATGCGTTCGAGAAGGTGGAAAGGGCAGATCTTTGATCTGCGATATGAAAGGGATAGGTGGCAGTTTGAAGATCACGCCTCGGCGTTCTCTTCCTCTTTTTTGAAGGTAAATATAGGTTCTTGTTCCGGGTCCTCGACCACCGCTTCGGTGATGGTGACGCTTTCGAGGTTCTCCATCGAAGGACAGCTGTACTGCAGCGGCAGCATCACCTCTTCGATGATCCCGCGAAGACCACGGGCACCGACCCCTTTGTCGGTCGCTTTTTTTGCGATGGCATCAAGGGCTTTGGCTTCAAAGTTCAGGGTAATCCCATCCATCTCAAAAAGGGCCTGGAACTGTTTAATGAGCGCATTGTCCGGCTCTTGCAGGATCTGGACCATCTGCTCCTGAGTCAGCTCTTTTAGCTGGGCGATCACCGGAATACGTCCGATGAATTCCGGGATGATGCCGTAGTGGACCAGTGCTTTCTGGTCGACCTTGAACTCTTTCATCTCCGCTTTTTTCACGGAACCGAAACCGACCTTGTTGCTCTTTTTGGTGTTGGTGTCGGGGACAAGACCGACAAAGGCACCGCCACAGACAAAGAGGATGTGGGTCGTGTCGATGAGCACGGTCTCTGTCGTCGAGTTTTTACGGCTCCCCTTGACCGGGACATAGACTTCGGAGCCCTCAAGGATCTTGAGCAGCCCCTGCTGTACCCCTTCGCCTGAGACATCACGGCCCATCGTTGAAGATTCGCTTTTGCGGGCGATCTTGTCGATCTCATCGATGTAGATGATGCCGCGCTGGGCAAGCTCGATGTCGTAATTTGCGGCAGCAAGAAGGCGGGAGAGGATGCTCTCGACATCTTCACCGACATAACCGGCTTCCGTCAGTGCCGTGGCGTCGGCAACGGCAAAAGGGACGTTCATGATCTTCGATAGCGATTTGGCCAGAAGAGTCTTACCGCTACCTGTCGGTCCGAGCAGCATGATATTGCTTTTTTCGAGTTCGACATTGTTGTAGACCGGATTCTCAATACGTTTATAGTGGTTGTAAAGAGCAACGGCCAACACCTTTTTGGCCGACTCCTGGCCGATGATGTGCTGGTCTAAATAGCTGACGATCTTTTCCGGGTTGGGCAGCTGCTCTTGACGTTCGGACTGCTGCTCGTAACGGACCTCTTTTTGCAAAATACTCGAACAGGTGGTCACACACTCGTTACAGATGTTGGTGTTCTCAGAGGAGAACATCTTTTTGACCTGGCTCTGACTGCGTCCACAAAACGAACAGGTTTTTTCAGTACTCATTACACATCCTTTTTATTGAGTGATTCCAGTACGGTGTCAGCCAGTCCGAACTTGATCGCGGCATCCGCTTCAAAGTAGTTGTCGCGGTCACTCTCTTTTTCTATCGTCTTAATATGTTTGCCGGTCGCCTTTGCAAGGATCTTGTAGAGGCGTTTTTTAAGGTTCAGTATATGTTTTGCCTGGATCTCGATGTCGCTGGCCTGACCCGACGTGCCGCCGAGAGGCTGGTGGATCATCACTTCTGCATTGGGCATAATATAACGGTGCCCCTGCTCGCCACAGGTAAAGAGAACAGCTGCCATAGAGGCGACCATACCCATGGCGTAGGTGTGGACCGGGGCGCTGATAAGCTGCATCGTGTCAAGGATGGCGAGTCCCGCCATCACCGAACCGCCCGGAGAACTGATATACATGTGGATCGGCTCTTCGGAATCTTCGGCTTCGAGGTAGAGCAGCTGAGAGACAATGACGCCCATCATGTGATCATCGACAGGTTCTGTGATCATGATGACGCGGTCGCCCATAAGTTTGGAAAAGAGGTCAAAATAACGTTCACCTCTCGGCGATCGGTCTTTTACGGTTGGTATATACGGCATATTCTTCCTTTGTATTTGTTTTGAGCGCATTTCTGGTAAATTCCAGAAGAGTACGCCGGCCGTTGAGTATTAAAGCCTTAGATAAACGCTTTAGTAAACTCTTCGAGTGACATCTCAAGCACTTCCAGATTGTGTTTTTCAATAAACTTTTTCTCTTTTTTGCCCAGCTCTTTGTCGGTGATGACATAACCGCCTTCGAGATACATGGTGAGTTCGTTGGCGACCATACGGTCGGTGTCACGGTCGAAAGAGGTGCCTAAAAAAAGATACTTTTTCGCTTTACGGTAGCTCTTGATCACCGGCGGCATCGCAAACCCGCCCATCGCTTCGGTCAGCCAGTCGACATAGTCGGCATCCGAGATAACGAATGTCGGTTCGGGAAGGGTCGACCCCATCGGTTTAAAGAGGATCTTTTTCGCATCGTCTAGCGCTTCCTCTTCGACCTGAAAGTACTTTTTGCTCTCGACATCATATTCGTAGAGTTCATAGCGGTCCTTTTCCATCGTGATACGCGACTTTCCAAGGATCAGACAGTGGGGCTCGAAGGCGAGCAGCTCCTGGACTTTCGGGTCACGGTTTGTATCGATGATATAGCGCGGCATCATGTTCAAGATAGCTTTGTGCAGGGCGGTCGGCTCATAATCTTTGGTGTAGACATGATTGACAAGCTGTCTGAGATAGTCTACTCCTCGGCGCTCCTCAAGGTGCATCGCCGCACGCGAGTATTCAAACATCAATCGCTGGCTCATCGGACGTCCGTTGTTCAATGTCAGGATCATCGAGTCCGAATCAAAAGGCATCTGTTCGCCCTCTTTTGTCTTGGTACCTTCGAAGATACCTAACCCGAAATAGGGTACGGTTGTCTGATTTCGCAGCTCTTTTTTGATCGTTTCGATCGTGGTCTCAATGTCGATTACTTCACTCATTAGTGGCATCCTTTTCCGGTATAGCAAGTTTGGGCCGCCATGATCTTGCGCAGCAGGGTATCGGTGTTAAATCTGTTTTCGAGGTTCTCTACAAAATCATCATAGAAGATCGCGCCGTCTTTGGAGACAAGTATGGCTGCCTTGGTCAGTTCGCCGCCATAGGGCTCGCCGACAAGTCGAACGCCGTAGAAATCACCGTACTCCTCTTGGGAGTCGACAAAAAAGTCGATCCCACCGAGCTCTGGAGGGGTGTGTGTGTCGTTGGCGACGACCAGGGCCGCCGTCACCTCATAGTCGCCCCCTTTCGGCAGTTGCTCACTGAGCTCTTTGAGCTCGTCGATGAAAGCATCGTCGATAAAAGGGGTGCTGATGATCAGCTGGGTCTTGCCGTTTTGACCGCCGATGGTGTGTACTTTTCCCTCACTGTCGGTCAAGGTCACTTTTTCAGAAGCGTACCCGACGTCCATGGGAAAATCCTCAAGACGCATAGTGGATGTGTTTAAATGTACTTGCAAGTGAAGCTCCTAATATAAAGTTTTTTATTGCCGTGTCGATCCTGTTGATGATCGGCGGTATCTTGTAGACCTGGACGCCACCGTTTTTCATGGCACGCGTGACATTGTCGCAGTGGTGGTCGACCAAAAGATATTTGCACCCTCCGATAGCCTCCAGCAATGCATAATGCTCTGAGATATGCTGCATGTCGGAACAGGTCTCCGAATCACAGTTACATAAGATCTGACTCTTCTCAAAAGCACCGCTGTTACGGACGATCCACGGATTGTCGACAACACTGGTCAGTCCGAAGGTGATGTTGCTGCGGTCTCCGTCAACGGAGTAGATCGCAAACTTCGGTGCTGTAAAGGGGTTGAGATGGTAAAAAGTCAACAAGTGGTTGACCGGAACCGCAATCTTCATAAGCATCGCCTTTCTCTCCATAAGAGGAGTGTTTACAGCGAAGTCTGCATTTTGTGTTCCAGAGACCTGGTTTAGGGCGGAATCAGGGTTGCAAGCGACAAATTCTTTGTGAATGCATGTCATAAGAGCATATTAAAGACTATTTTGATCCCAGGAGCGTAAAAAATGGGATTTGAGATTTACAATTGTATGAAATAGAAGAAGAGAGCGCTTTAGAGTAGATAGGAACAGTGTACTGTCAGATCAAAAAAATGACATTGGCCGCAAACCATAACAAAATTGTCGTTGTTGGTCTTGTTAGATATCTATGAAGAGAGAAGAAGTGCCTTATTAAAGGGCGGTAAAGAGGTTTAAACGTAGAAACAAGCAGGAACAAACCTATACATCAGTATTGCCATAATTGATGGTCATATCTATTTTTTACCTCTGTGTCGGTCACTATTTTGAGAATAAGACTAGAACACAACTTGCAATAGTTGGAGTAATAAATGATTATAGCTACATGATGCGAGATCATTTGAATTCCAAACCATATAAAAGATCTGTTTACATATACAGTGTTCGGTCTCCCTTGAGACAACATAACTGAAGAGACTGTTTTCAGCGTGTAATACAGATACTAAGGAGCTAAAATGAGCTGTAGTTCAAGTAATCCGGCAGAATCGGCACTACCGGCCGACATCCAGGAAAAGATCCATGACCACCCATGTTATTCAGAGGGTGCGCATCACCACTATGCCCGTATTCACGTTGCGGTAGCACCGGCGTGTAATATTCAATGTAATTACTGTAACCGTAAGTACGACTGTTCAAACGAGAGCCGTCCGGGTGTTACCAGTGAGCGTTTGACACCTGAAGAGTCAGCAAAGAAAGTGATGTACGTCGGCGGTGAAGTCCAGCGTCTGAGCGTTCTTGGTATCGCAGGACCGGGTGACGCCTTGGCCAATCCGGAAAAGACATTCAAGACCTTTGAACTGGTACGCGAAAAAGCACCGGATCTCAAACTCTGTCTTTCAACCAACGGTCTGGAACTTCCAACGTTCGTTGACGAGATGGTCAAGTACGACATTGACCACGTAACGGTCACAATCAACAGTGTTGACACGACCGGCGAGATCGGTTCGCAGATCTACCCGTGGATCTTCTATAACAACAAACGTATCTACGGTAAAGAAGCGGCACAGATCCTTCTTGAGCGTCAGCTTGAAGGGATGAAGAAATGTGTAGAGAACGGTATTCTTATCAAAGCCAACTCGGTATTGATCCCGGGTATTAACGACAAGCACCTTCCTGAAGTGGCGAAAAAACTTAAAGAGATCGGTGTTTTCCTTCATAACATCATGCCGATCATCTCTGAGCCTGAGCACGGAACGAAGTTCGGTCTTGACGGTGTACCTTCTGCGACTGATCAGCAGCAGATGGAAGTGCAGGAAGCCTGCGGTATGGATATGAAACTGATGCAGCACTGCCGCCAGTGTCGCGCCGATGCGGTCGGCCTTATCGGGGAAGACCGCGGACAGGAGTTTACGAAAGATGTCTTCTCGGAGATGTCGTTCGATGCGCTCGAGGACCACTATAACATCACGGCACGTCAAGAGTCTCAGGCGAAGATCGAAGAGTTCCGTTTCTTCCTTGACAAGGCAAATGAACGTGTTGTCAAAGAGAAAGCCGAACTTGCCTCTGATGGTCAAACCATCCTTGTTGCCGTTACGACAGCGGGCGAGGGGATGATCAACCAGCACTTCGGTTCGGTCAGAGAGTTCCTGATCTACGAAGCCGGAGACCGCGGTATCCGCTTTATCCACCACCGTAAACTCGACTATGAGTACTGTGCGGGACCGGAGGGCGGAAACCCTATCGAGCCTATTTTGGAAAAACTGAAAGATTGTGCGCTTATCCTGACAGCGAAGATCGGCGGTTGTCCGCAAGATGACCTGAAAGCTGCAGGCCTCATCGCAGACCAGAGTTATGCTTATGAGCCGATCGAAGCATCGGTGCTTAAAGCGACCCGTAAATACTTTAATCTTCCGGAAGAGCTGGAAGCAAATTAGGAACCGTTAAAGGGGGCATTGCTCCTTTTGGTATAAAGGAATAAAGTGATTATCAACGATACGACACTTCGTGACGGGGAACAAGCTCCATACGTCGCTTTTAACACTAATGAGAAACTCCGCATTGCACAGGGACTTGTCGCCTGTGGCGCAGATGAACTTGAGATCGGTATTCCCGCAATGGGAAGACGCGAACAAGAGGACATCGAAGAGCTTCTCTCATTAGGGTTGGAGACACGTATGATGACCTGGAACCGCGCGAAGATGAGCGACCTTGAAGCCTCACTGCGCTGTGGGGTAAAAGCGGTTGATCTCTCTATTCCTATCTCCGACATTCTTATCGATATTAAATTCGGCGGGAATAAGAGCACTATGCTCAAAGAGCTTGAAAAGACCATTGTAGCTGCAAAAGCAGAAGGTCTTTTTGTCTGTATCGGCGGTGAAGACAGCTCCCGGGGCTCTATAAGCTTTATGAAAGAGGTGATGACCCTCGGTGCTGAACTTGGTGCAGACCGTTTCCGCTATTGCGATACGGTCGGTATTATGACACCCACACAGACCTACAATGATATTAAGTCATTGACCTCGTTAGACCTCCTTCCTATCGAGATGCATACCCACAATGACTTTGGTTTGGCCAACGCCAATGCCCTGAGCGGTATTGATGCGGGGGCCCTAAGCGTTAACACAACCGTTATCGGTTTAGGCGAAAGAGCCGGAAATGCCTCCTTTGAACAGATCTCCATGGCACTGAAACATCTCTATGGCCAAGAGCGCTCGTTAGACGCTCTTGAGATGCGAAGTCTGGTAGACCTTGTCGCTGAGGCAGCCGGTATAAGCCTGGCCCATAATGCACCGATAATCGGTGATTATATTTTTTCGCATGAAAGCGGTGTCCATGCCGACGGCATGATGAAAAACGGTCGTGCCTATGAGCCTTTTGATGCCGCTGAAGTCGGGTGTGAAAGAGCCTTTCCTATAGGTAAACACTCGGGTACCGGTACGATTTTGTATCATCTTAACGCCTTAGGCGTACAGACCGATAAAGGTGCCTTGAAAAACCTTTTGCCGCGTATTCGTGAGATCGTCACCTCCCGAAAACGTGTTCTGGATGATGTCGAACTGATGACCCTTTACAAGGAGAGTCTATGTTTATAGGATGGTTGAAATTTGCAGACGTCAGTCAGCTGGTCTCGATCGCCGAAGAGGTGGGCTGGCTTGTCGACGGTTACCACGTCAAACTGATGATGATGCATTCGCCGCACCTCTGTTACGGGGCGTACGATAACGGCGAACTGGTTGGTGCCGTGATGGCGATAGAGTTTGAACACTCCTCCATGATGAAATATTTTATGGTGAAACAGAGTCACCAGAAGCAGGGTGTCGGAACACGTCTTATCGAGACGCTGCTGGGCGCCCTTGCAAATGAAAAAAGCCAGGTCTACCTGCATGCCAATCCCGACCTTGTCCCTTTTTTTGAGCGACACGGTTTTGAAGCCAAGATGGAAGTGGGGCGTTTTGTCAACGTCGGTAAAGTCCCTCCCTTCAACTTTACCAATGCCCACGCCAAAGAGCTTGACGGCAGTAATTTCGAGTCGGTAATCGCATCGATCGACAAAGAGACATTCAATGAGAATCGTATGGATTTTCTGCTTGATGAGATGGAACGCAACTCATCTTTGAAATTTACCCTTCCAAACGGGTTTCAGCATTCGAGTGTTGTCAACGCCCGCCACGTCTACCTGGGACCGTGGCAGGTGCGCGCGGGACACGAGGATGAAGCAGAGAAGATGATGCGCGGCGTACTCTATTTCCGGGGGCTAAAGCGTGTTGTCGCCGATGTCCCCCTAGGTGTTGACCATGTGGTCGACCTTTATAAGCGATACCATTTTCAAAACAAACAGCGCTTTGTGCACATGCAGCGCGGTGCCGGCAGTGATGTTCGTTTTGAAAATATCTATGCATTTTCACTGTAAAGGATAAAAAGATGTGTCTATTGGAGATGAAGATCGGAGAGATGGTGGCCGTGGATGCCATCAATGTCAACAGTGTGTTGAAACAGCGGCTCTGTTCAATGGGTCTGACCCGTGACGCCCACATCTGTGTGAAGCACTTCGGCTTTTTCAAAAGTACAGTGCAGATCAGAATAAACCGTTCATTGATCGCACTGCGAAAAGATGAAGCCAAGCTGATCGAAGTTCACTCTTTGGCAGCATAGAACTCCGCCCCATGCGGGGCAGAATACGAACATTTACATTTTAATCAAAAGGAGATAGTATGAGTGAAGAAGTAAAAACATTGAAAAAAGAGTTGGCAAAGCGTAAACGTTTAGCGGTAGAGGTTGCATCCGAGATCCATGATATCGTCGAAGATACACTCTGGACAGATCATGTGAAACTGCCTGAATTGAGTGAAAAACTGCGTGCATTGGTTGAAGAGGCCAACACATTTAAGGCCGAAAACAATCTATAGAACGGTGGCCGGAGCATAAAGAGAGCAGCGCTCAGTGAGCGCTTCCTGAGTGCCCCAGGCACCTTCGCTGGCCGCACACACGAGTCTGTTATGGGCGAAATGACGGTGAACGGCTTATCTGAGTAGGTAAACGACAATGAAGAGCAAAGAGGAAATCTTGGCGATGCAGATCTGCGAATGCGGTGAGAAGAGTGTTGCAGAGGCGGTCGAGATCTTCCAAAACACCTCTCTCCCTTTTAAAAAAGCGAAGAAACTCGTGACCGAGTGCAACAAAAGCTGTTGCAGAGCAGCACTACTCAAGCTTTTTGACATGAATCAGTTCGGTAGTTTTGACTTTGATGAGATCGACCATCTTGTCGAACAGCGTCTTGAGCGCATGAAACGTTTGGCAGAAGGAGTGTAGTGATGAGCGATGTAGAGTGGGAAACATTAAAACGATGGCTGATCGAAGAGAACGCCATCGATGAGAGTGTTGTTGCGGCCGAGGCCCTCAAGCGTCTGGATCTTAGCGGCCGTTCGCTTGAAGAGCTGCCTGAAAGCATCGGTCTTCTAAGCGGTCTGGTCGCGTTGAACCTTGCGGGTAACAGTCTGAGAACATTGCCGGACTCCCTCGCGAAACTTTCGATGTTGAACAACCTGGACATCAGACGAAACAGTTTCGAGGCGGTTCCTCCGGTCCTCGCCTCGTTGACCCTGCGTTCTCTGAACGCCAGCGGCAACAAGATCAGCGATATCACTGTTTTAAAAGAGTGCAGGGCGCTTCGTGTCCTGGATCTAAGCAACAATGATCTGACAACGGTAGAGGGGATGCTTGCACAGGAGAATGATCTGCGTACGCTGAACCTGTCGGGTAATTTCATCAAAGAGATAGACGCCTCTTTCACATCGTTGGCGCAGGTAGAGCGTCTCAACCTCTCTGAGAATGTTCTTACCTCCATTCCCAAAAGTATTGAGGCGATGCATGAACTTGTCGAGATCAACCTCTCGGACAATCGTCTGACGACGATCGATGAAGCTTTCTTCTTTTTGGGTCTGGAAGAGGTCGATCTTTCATCCAACCAGCTTAAAGAGCTCTATCTGCATGACCTCGATGATCTTGAGACGATTGTGCTTGACAGCAATCCGATTCAGAAAATCGAGGTAGATGAGAGCTTCGCTCCGTACTTGAAAGAGTTCTCATGTGACAGCTGCGAACTGCAGAGCTTTGTCTCGGTGCCCTCACTGGAACTGGAGTCGCTCTGTTTCTCTTCCAATGCTATTACAACGGTGCCCGAAGAGATCGGGAAATACACTAAACTGCGTCAGCTTGATCTTGACGGTAACGGTATTTCGGCACTTCCGAATGCCGTAGCCAATATGACAAGACTGCAGACACTTTATATCGGGGGAAACCCGCTCAATGAGGAGGCCAAAAAAGTGATAAAAGTACTACATCCTGACATCTGCGACATCAATATGAAAACAGGTATAACGGTCGAAAGAGCCCAAGAGGAAGATCTGCCGGAGATGGCGCGACTGATCGGCGTTCTGTTTACCATCGAGGTGGATTTCGAGATCGATTACGAGAAGCAGCTTTCCGGGATAAAAAAGCTCTATGGGTATGAAGGGGCAGACCTTCTGGTTGCCAAGCATGAAGGCAAAGTGGTCGGCATGGTAACGATGCAGCGTCTGATCTCGAGTGCGGCCGGTGACTTTGTCGGGCAGATCGAGGATCTGGTCGTTCACGAGGAGTATCGTAAGATGGGGGTGGGCAGCCGGCTCATCAACAAGATGCGCTTTATTGCCATAGAAGAGTATGGTTATAAGCGTATTCAGCTTGCGGCGGACATGGATAACACTAATGCGCTGCAGTTTTATACGCGTCGAGGGTTTCGCCGTACCAATTTGAATGTCTATCATTTGGAGAAAAACTGATAGTCTTTCTTTTTAACTCTCCTGCGAAAGTGGGAATCTACAACTTCTTAATTTTTTGATACTCAAATTTTATTGACCTTCTTTGCCTTTTTTAGTACACGTGTATTGCTGGAAAGAACAACCTTTATCTTATACACCTTTTCCTTTTTTACTCGCAAAAAACGAAACCAAAAAGCGCTCGTGACGGCTTCAGGGTCGACAGCTGTCGACTACCATCCTTACAGTCGTTCTTTCGCTAAAAACGACAAAACTCGCGATGCTCAAACAATGCCGTTTTTTTAACGCTCTTTCTCTCCTTACAGTCTGCCTTGCAGATGCCACGAAAAAAGCAAAGCGGTAACGTATCTATTAAAGTTAAAACTACGTTTTAATCCCTGTTCGAATAGCTTAGGGGTAAACAGTTCTTTGTGTCGAATAAGCTAAATAGGAAGGGGTTCAAACAAATATTGGCGTCTAACCGCCAATTAGCTCGGAAGCCGAGAAGTCTGTTCGTATGATGAGCGAATAGTGCCGCAGGGTATTACACTCTCTTTTTTCCGCTAGGTTTTTCTCTGTGCAAGCAGAGAATGAAATGCATGGGAGTAGCTTGGCTGCGAGTCGTGAAAAGTAGCATACTAACGATATGAAGTAATAAAAGAAGTTTGACGGCTGAACAAGCTAGTAATTGTCTAGCAATATGACTACTACAAAAAACAAACTTGGCCACAAATCATAAAAAGTGACACATAATAAAAAACGTTGAAAAGTAATACAGACATAGATCTATATTTAGTAGCATGAGGAACTTTATATTTACCCGAAATCATAAACATTTATAGAAACAATCCTGTAAAAAACAGATGTATAACAATACTCTTCTATAGGTTTACGACAATAAAATCTCCACAAATCGACTGGTATATTATAAATTAAAGCTATAAATGAGAGTGAGTCTCATTTATACCATCTATCAGTGGTCTTAAGCGATTTTGCGACAATTTTGACACAAAATTTGTTCCATTTGTCGGCCACGTAATTTTTGTCACTCAAACATGGAACCCCCTGAATCATGGCCATTTAACGACAAAAGACAAAAAAAGTGGCGGCCTGCATAATCTATTCTTACAAATATGTACGGTTTTACGACAATTGTCACCGCATTGATGTATTTGTTACTTTTAAAAGGGGGAAAAATCGAGAACGGACAATGCATCTACTGCTGCGAAGTACATGACGGGTCTTTTACAGAGTCGTTAAAACAAGGAGATAAAAATGGCAGAACTTCGCCAAATAGCATTTTACGGAAAAGGTGGGATTGGTAAATCAACTACATCTCAAAACACGTTAGCATCTATGGCTCACTACTTTGACAAGAATATCATGATTGTTGGATGTGACCCTAAAGCAGACTCGACTCGTCTTATTCTTCACGAAAAAGCTCAGAACACTATTCTTCAGCTTGCAGCTGAGATGGGTACTGTTGAGGATCTTGAACTAGAAGATGCATGTAAGCCGGGTGCGGGGATCTTTGCTCCAGACGCACCAGGTGGTTGGATCAACTGTACTGAGTCTGGTGGACCAGAGCCAGGAGTTGGTTGTGCAGGTCGTGGTGTAATTACAGCGATTAACTTTCTTGAAGAAGAAGGTGCTTACGAAGCTGAAGGTCTTGACTTTGTCTCTTACGACGTTCTTGGTGACGTTGTTTGTGGTGGATTTGCAATGCCGATTCGTGAAGGTAAAGCGCAAGAGATCTACATCGTTATGTCTGGTGAGATGATGGCAATGTACGCTGCTAACAATATCTCTAAAGGTATTTTGAAGTATGCGAACACTGGTGGTGTACGTCTTGCAGGTCTTATCTGTAACGCTCGTATGACTGACTTCGAATACGATCTTGCCTGGGCTCTTGCAAAAGACCTTGGTACTCAAATGATCCACTTCGTACCACGTAACAACATCGTTCAGCGTGCAGAGATCCGTCGTATGACAGTTGTTGAGTATTCACCAAAATCTGACCAGGCGCTTGAGTACAAAGAGCTTGCTCGTAAGATCATCAACAACGACATGAAGATCATTCCAACTCCACTTGAGATGGATGACCTTGAAGACCTTATTATGGAATTCGGTCTTGAAGATGCAGCTGATGAAGAGAACATCGGTAAAGGTGAAGCTGAGGCGTAAGTTTCGGCTTACTCTTCGGTACTAAAGCACAAAGGTGCTTTTGCACCTTCGTAATTTAGTTGATAGTTGTTTCCTTCGGGAAACCAACATTCTCATAATGAAAAGAAAATAAAATAAAAAGCAGGAGAATACAATGTTTATATTAGGTTTCCACTTCCCAGCAGAGATGGGCAATTCAGTTCCAGATGAAAAAGTTGTTGAAAAATTAGATTCAGCAGATATCGATACGTCGGATATCAACGAGATCAAAATGATCACAGAATACCACGGTCAGACAGAAGAGCTTTCTTATACGAATAAAGATACGTTCATGTTTAAAGCACTCGCTCACTATATCAAAACGGCAGAGACAGACTATATGATCTATACGAACCGTTACCAGATCTCTGAGCTTTCAAAGCGTTTAGACACAGATGATGAGACTTTGGCTCTTTGTAAAAAACTTGACTCAATGGCTCACTTTAAGATTCAGGCTGCATAAGCTTAAAGATTAAAAAGTTTTAGCAGGCCAATAGGCCATGCTTAATAAAGCAGTTGTGCTTTGCAATAACTTCAGTCCTGATGGACAAATACTAGGTACTGAGCTGGTTGAAGCGAAGATCCTCGAAACACACTTGCCCATTGGGATTTAAGTACATTGTTCAAACTATTGAGACTACAAGAGAATTACTATAAAAAAGGAGACTATTATGGGTCCAGAATCATTGGAAGCAAAACAGAAAGCGGCCATCGAAGAGGTACTAAAAGCGTACCCGGCAAAAGCCGCTAAGAACCGTTCAAAACACCTAGGTGTCGGTTCTCCGGAAGACGAAAGTCAAAAAACATGCGGTAACGTCCGTTCGAATAAGAAAACTGTTCCAGGTGTTATGAGTCAACGTGGTTGTGCTTACGCCGGTTCAAAAGGTGTTGTATGGGGGCCGGTAAAAGATATGGTCCATATCTCTCATGGTCCTATCGGTTGTGGTCAGTACTCACGTGCCGGCCGTCGTAACTACTACATCGGTACTACCGGTGTTGATACATTCGTAACGATGAACTTCTCTTCGGATTTCCAAGAGAAAGATATCGTTTTCGGCGGGGATAAAAAACTAGACGTCTGTTTCCACGAAATTGATGAGCTTTTCCCTCTAAACAACGGTATCACAGTTCAGTCTGAGTGCCCGATCGGTCTTATCGGTGACGATATCAATGCAACATCCAAGATGTATGCTAAGAAAACCGGTCAGACAATCGTACCGGTAAACTGTGAAGGTTTCCGCGGGGTTTCTCAATCTCTTGGTCACCACATCGCAAATGACACGGTTCGTGACTACGTCTTTGATGGTCAGATCGACACATTGGGTGAAGCGATCGAAACAACTGATTACGATGTCGCAATCATCGGTGACTATAACATCGGTGGTGATGCATGGTCAAGCCGTATCCTTCTTGAAGAGATGGGTCTGCGTGTTGTTGCTCAGTGGTCAGGTGATGCGACATTGAAAGAGATGGTGGCGACACCAAAAGTCAAGCTGAATCTTTTGCACTGCTACCGTTCAATGAACTATATCTCTCGTCACATGGAGAAAGAGTACGGGATCCCTTGGGTTGAGTATAACTTCTTCGGCCCAAGCCAGACGATCAAGTCTCTTCGTAAAATTGCAGCATTCTTCGACGAAGGTGTTCAAGCGAAATGTGAAGAAGTTATCGCGAAGTATCAGCCAATGATCGACGCGGTAACTGAGAAGTACCGTCCACGTCTTGAAGGCAAGCAGGTTATGTTGTTTGTCGGTGGTCTACGTCCTCGTCACGTTATCGGTGCTTACGAAGATCTAGGTATGGAAGTCATCGGTACCGGTTATGAGTTCGCTCACGACGATGATTACAAACGTACAAAAGATGAGATCTTCCGTTCAACTGTAATTTATGATGATGTTAATGAGTATGAGCTTGAAGCGTTTGTTAAAAAACTTGAGCCGGACTTGGTTGCATCAGGAATTAAAGAGAAATACGTATTCCAGAAAATGGGTCTGCCATACCGTCAGATGCACTCTTGGGACTACAGCGGTCCGTACCACGGTTATGACGGATTCGCAATCTTTGCAGCAGACATGGACCTTGCTATCAACTCTCCGGTTTGGGGACATAGCAAAGCACCGTGGGAAACAGAAGGAGAAGCGTAATGCAAGAAATAGATAACATAATGAATGGTCAAAAACTGTTTCAACGTCCTGAATATCAGGAAGTTCTTAAGAACAAGAAGCAGTTTGAGGGTGGTTACGGTGCGACGAATCCTGAGAAGGTAGCTGAGATCGCTGAGTGGACAAAAACATGGGACTACCGTGAGAAAAACCTTGCCCGTGAAGCGATCACGGTCAATCCTGCAAAAGCATGTCAGCCGCTTGGTGCTGTTATGGTTGCGCTTGGTTTTGAAGATACTATGCCGTATGTGCATGGTTCACACGGTTGTGTCGCCTATTTCCGTTCATACTTTACACGTCACTTTAAAGAGCCGACACCATGTGTTTCTGACTCTATGACAGAAGATGCGGCGGTATTCGGTGGTCTTGTCAACATGAAAGACGGTCTTAAGAACTGTGCAGCAGTTTACAAGCCAAAGATGATCGCTGTCTCTACTACATGTATGGCAGAAGTTATCGGTGATGACCTTTATGCCTTCTCGATAGCGGCAAAAGAAGAGGACGGCGGCGAGTTCCTACCGGAAGAGTTCCCGATCACTTATGCACACACACCATCATTTACAGGTAGCCACATTACCGGTTACGACAACATGATGCACGGCATTATGTCTCAGCTTACTGAGGGTGTAGAAGAGAACAAAAACAAGAAGATCAACATCATTCCTGGTTTTGAGACATACATCGGTTCTATCCGTTCTGTGAAGTCTATCGTTGAGTCGTTTGGCGCTGAGTACACAATGCTTGGTGACCACTCTGATCAATGGGACATGCCGGCAGGTGACTATAAAATGTTCGCAGGCGGTACAACGATCGAAGATGCTAAAGATTGTAAAAACTCTATGGCGACTATCTCTCTTCAGAAGTATGCAACGGTTAAAACTATGAAAATGGTCACTAAGCGTTGGAAACATGCAGGTGGAACTTCTAATCCTGTAGGTCTTAAAGGAACGGATGAGTTCGTTATGAAGATCGCTGAGTTGACAGGTCTTGAAGTACCTGAAAAACTTAAAGTAGAGCGCGGCCGTCTTGTCGATGCTATGCAGGATTCTTATCCGTATATGCACGGTAAGAAATTCGCGATCTGGGGTGACCCTGACTTCCTGGTAGGTGCTGTTTCATTCCTACTTGAGATGGGTGCTGAGCCGACGCACGTACTTTGTCACAATGCACCACGTGGCTGGGAAGAAGAGATGAGAGCAATGCTTGACACTTCTCCTGCTGCTGCAGAGTGCCATGTATGGGCCGGTAAAGACTTGTGGCACATGCGTTCACTTCTCTTTACAGAGCCGGTTGACTTCATGATCGGTAACTCATACGGTAAAGAGCTTATGCGTGACACCGGTGTGCCTTTGATCTATATCGGATTCCCGATCTTCGATCGTCACCACCTTCACCGATACTCTATTTCAGGGTATGATGGTGCGCTGAACCTGTTGACTTGGATCACTAATAAGGTTCTTGATCAATTAGATGAAGAGACTAAAGGTATCGCATCGACTGACTACTTCTTCGACTTAATCCGTTAATCGAAGACGAATTTCTAATTCTCCTAGCTGTCCCCTTTGGGGACAGCGACTTACCTCCTCTTTTAATCTCTTTCGCATCTATTCTTTATAGTTGAACACTATTGCGCAGTATTATGCTTTTTCGACAACAACTGTCTGTTTTACTTATTATTTTGATCTAATTTTTCAGATTTTGCATCAGTTTAACTTTATGCGGTAGGATGATAAATAGAGCTAAAAAAGCAAGGAGTATTACTATGCAACACGAATTAATGAAATTGCCTTATGCGCAAGATGCACTAGAACCCTATATCTCAGCCGAGACGGTCTCTTTTCATTACGGTAAACACCATGCCGGATATGTAAACAAACTCAACGGACTTGTGGAGAACACGGAGTTCGCTAACATGTCGCTCGAGCAGATCGTCAAACATGCCGACGGCGCTATCTTCAACAATGCAGCGCAGGTCTTCAACCATGACTTTTACTGGCATTCTCTTTCCGGCAGACCGACAATCCCTTCGGTAGAGCTTTCCGATCTTATTGAACGTGATTTTGGCTCGACAGAGAGTTTCAAAGAAGAGTTTTTGGGCGCCGCGGCTGGTCTGTTCGGTTCCGGGTGGGTATGGCTGGTCATCACAAAAGAGGGCAAACTCGTTATTGAGCAGACCTCGAATGCCGACACGCCGATCCGCCATGACAAACTCCCGTTGCTTACCTGTGACGTCTGGGAACATGCCTACTACATCGACCGTCGTAATGCTCGGCCTGAGTACCTCGAGAATTGGTGGACACTTGTCAACTGGCAATTCGTTTCAGACAAGCTTGCCGAGGTGACGAACGACCCGATAGCCGGTTACAGTCAGCCGTGCAACGAAGACAACGAAGTGTGCGATTATGTTGACACTATGCAGGAACAAGAGCACACACCGTCATAACTTTATGTACGACATTCGTACATTTTGTCCCGATTCCAAATAAGAGGAGAGGATGATGACACTCGGAGAACTTAAGCGTTTTGACGGACGAAACGGGGCAAAAGCTTATGTTGCTTACAAAGGTAAAGTCTACGATGTGACGCAGAGCCCGCTTTGGAAAGAGGGAGAACACGAGGGAATACACCGTGCCGGAGAAGACCTGACATCCATGCTCGCTGCTGCGCCACACGGTGAAGAAGTTTTTAAAAAATACGAAGTCGTTGCATCGTTGGAAGAGGAGGAGCCCCCGTCCTCTTCCGCTGAAGCAGATAAAATGAAATGGAGAGTGTGGTATCGTAAATATCACCCTCACCCTATGATCGTGCACTTTCCGATCGCACTGCACCTCTTTGCCGCAGGATTAGACCTTCTTTTTTTCGCCCTTCCCAAAGCAGCTTATGCCGTCGCAGTTTTTTATGCCTTTTTTGTGGCCACTGTCATGGGACTATTCGCGATGATTCCGGGAATATTAAGCTGGTGGGTCAATTATGATTTCTCTACCAGCCGCCCCTTTGTTGTCAAGTTGATTGTCGCAACAGTGACACTGCTGCTGGGGGTCGTCGGCATTTCCCTTTACCTCGAAAACCCCTCTATCGTCTATGAACCTACGTTTGAAGGTGTCTTATACCACTTTATTATTCTCTTAACGGGCGTTAATGTCATTGTCCTGGGTTATTATGGCGGACAGATCACCTGGGGAGAGAGTACAGAGCCTGAACTGACACAAGAAGATTCTGAAACGTCAGAGGCTTTAACGCCACTCTCGCGAGAGCAAGCAAACGCGTTGAACGATGAGCCATCGTTACTGTCTCTCTCGACACAGCCGCCTGTCAAAAAGTTTCGGCATGCAGAGAAGCATGGCGCAACGGATGAACCGAGAAGTATTTCCATTCTTATCGGCGGGGCAGCGGGAACCGGTATCGATACGCTTGAGAAGCTTCTCACGGATGCACTGAAACGCAGCGGTTACTACCTCTTTTCAACGAAGGAGTTTATGTCCCGGGTGCGCGGCGGAAGCAATACGGTACTGATAAGAATCTCAAATGTGCCTGTGCATGCCCCCTGCAGAGACGTCGACATTCTCATCGCCATTGATGCAGCGGCTTTGGAACACATGAAATGGAGGCGCACGGCCAAGACCATTGTTTTGGCCGACCAGGCTATTGCGCAGAATGATACTGATGCCACGGCGATTGCGATGCATGCCATAACCAAGAAGCTTGGCAGTGCCCGTTATGCCAACACCTATACGGCTGGGATTGTATTCGGATTGTTGAAGATTGAAGGGGCTCACCTGTTGCAAAGTATTGCCGATCGTTTCAAAGAGGACGCTACGAACGTAGAGGCGGTGCAGGCGGGTCTTGAACAAGGCGCAAGTCTCTCCTTTGAGACTTTGCCCGCTCTGCCGGAGGCACATCTTGAAGAGGTGAAAAAGCTTCATTTTATGGACGGTACGACCGCTGCGGGTTTCGGCTTTTTATGCGGCGGCTGTAATATGGTAACGGCCTATCCAATGTCACCTTCGACAGGCGTTTTAAACTTTATGGCAGGGATGTCAAAAGAGTTTGAGATCGCAGTCGAGCAGAGCGAAGACGAGATAGCTTCTTTAACGATGGTACTTGGCGGATGGTATGGCGGTGCACGTGCGATGACAACGACCTCGGGTGGCGGGTTTGCCCTTATGGGTGAGGCCTTGAGCCTCAGTGGTATGACGGAGACGCCCGCCGTTATCTATCTTGCGCAGCGTCCAGGACCCGCAACGGGACTACCCACACGAAGCGAACAGGGCGACCTGAACATGGCACTTTACTCCGGACACGGACCATTTCCCCGTGTCATTCTCGCCCCAGGTTCGCTGCAGGAGTGCATTGACTATGGCTACCTTGCATTTGAGCTGGCCGACAGATATCAGATACCGGTTGTCGTATTGAGCGACCAGTACCTTTCAGACTCCATGGCGATGATCGGTGATATCGATTTTGCCTCTTACGAACAGCGCAGATACATCGTAAAAAGTACAAAAGAGTACGATCGTTATGTCGATACCGAAAGCGGTATCAGTCCGAGAGCCGTCCCGGGTTTCGGAGCGGGACTGATCTGTGCCGTCGGCGATGAACATGACGAACGCGGACAGATCACAGAAGATTACAGGACACGGGTGCAGATGGTTTCCAAACGCGCACGTAAAAATAAGAGGCTTGCAAAAGAGGCCATGTCGCCTGAGTGCAAGGGAGACGGGGAGATCGCCGTTATCGGCTGGGGCTCGAGCAAAGGCGCTATCGCCGAAGCCTTGGCGAGACTTGAGGATCCGCGTCTTGTGCAGGTGCACTTTGCGTGGGTGCACCCGCTCACAGCTGAGCAGCTGAGCATTTTGAAAAAGTACAAATATAAAATTGTCGTTGAGAACAATGCGGATGGAGCCTTTGGCGATCAGCTTAAACTTCACGACATCAAGGTTGACGACAAGATCCTGCAATCCAACGGGTTCAGTTTCTTTGCCGACGAGTTGACAGGCATGATAGAAAAATCGTTAAAGGAGTTGTTATGAGCCATCTGTACGATCGTGACAATATCGACGTCGCATGGTGCCCGGGCTGCGGAAACTTCGGTATTTTGAAACTGGTCAAAGAGGTCCTGGAGGAGTTACAGGTTGACAAAAACAGCACTGTAATCGTCTCAGGCATCGGGCAGGCTGCAAAAACACCGTATTATATCGATACCAATATGTTCGGGGTCCTGCATGGCAGGGCACTCCCTGTTGCAACGGCTCTCAAAGCGGCCAACCCGCAACTGACAGTGGTTGCCGAAGGCGGAGATGGTGACATGTACGGCGAGGGTGGAAACCATTTTCTGCATGCCATACGGCGTAATGTCGACATGGTCCATATTGTTCATAACAATATGGTCTATGGCCTGACAAAAGGGCAGGCGTCGCCGACGAGCCAACGCGGGTTTACGACAGCGGTTCAGGTCGACGGGGTAGGCAGTGAACCGTTTAATCCGATCGCCGTTGCGTTGGCGCTTAAGGCCGGTTTTGTCGCCAGGGTCAATATCGGTGATGCCGTCCATGCGAAAGAGGTACTTAAAGCCGCCTTTTTACACCCCGGGTACGCACTGGTCGACATTTTTCAGTCTTGCGTTACCTTTAACAAGACCAATACCTATGGATGGTTCAAAGAGAACACGTATCGTCTGGATGCCTCGCATGACGCGGACGACCTGACAGCGGCGATGCAAAAAGCCCTCGAAATCTTGCCGATGCCCTTGGGTCTGTTTTATAAAAATGTCGGCACGACGTTCGAAGATCGTCTTCGCCGGGAGTCGACAAAACCTCTGTATACGACGCAGCATGATGTTGCAAAAATACAGCGCCTCTTTGACAGGTATTGAAAAAACACTCTCTGGTATATATCTTGCAGTTGCATTAGTAAGATTACCGAAGGAATAAAAAATGAGCGTACAAGAACAGATCAAAGAGAACCTTCTGAAAGAGATATATACCGACATCGACAAGATGTACGACTATATGTCCCAGCACTTCATACTTTCTGCTGAGCACGAAGATCTGATCATTAAAAATCTCAACAAAATGAAAGACCAGTTCTACCTTATCTCCACCAACAGCAAGCTCTCATAATGTCTCACCACGTCGTCTTGGAAAAGCTCTGTCTTTGCGCCAGGAAAGCGGCGGTAGAGCAGATACGCAGTTTTGACACCAAACTGGAGGCGGAAGAACATGCCTACGAGTGGGCTGACGCACTCAACAACAATTTCTGCGGTAAACACGGCTTCGATATTGTCGAGGTTGACGACAATTTTGTCATCTCTGTCGAAGAGGGCGGCTTTGTTGAGGCCTGCGAGCTCTAAAAGCGTTTACCTTTTTCAAGAAGATGCCGTTTTTCAGGGCTTTAGAGGCTCATAAGAACGCTTCATGCACAAGATGGTTAGAAGGCAAAGAGTGTAAACCTTATGCCGTCCCAGTAACAAAAACCGACTAACGGGTTTTACCCGAAATCGATTTCCTCCTTAAGAATATTTTGATGCTGGGACAGCATAGGGTTTATGAATGCTATTTAAAGAAAAAAGGTGACATTATGGAATATCATGTAGTAGTAGAAAAGATGTGCGGATGTGCAAAGCGCCAGAATATGCCGCAGATCAAGACGTTTGATGACAAAGAAAATGCGCAGCGTGTTGCCCGTGCCTGGGCGCAGCAGTTGAACGAATCTTTTTGCGGAAAACATGAGTTTGATGTTATCCCTGTTGACGATAATTTCGTCATTGCTATGAGTGAAGGCAGTTATTAACCTTTACTTCTTTACAAGGAAAGAGAATGATAATCGGCGTACCTAAAGAGATTAAAACAGACGAATACCGCGTAGCTGCCACCCCTGCCGGTGTAGCTGAGTTGCGCAAAGCAGGACACGTTGTCTATGTTCAGATGGGCGCCGGTGCCGGCAGCGGTTTCAGCGACAAAGACTACGCCGATGCCGGGGCGTCGCTTCTGCTTGAAGCCTCCGAGGTCTTTGAGGTGGCGGATATGATACTCAAGGTCAAAGAGCCGATCGCTTCGGAGTACCTGCTTTTCAAACCGAATCAGACACTCTTTACCTACCTGCACCTGGCGGCAGACGAAGCGCAGACCCGTTTTCTACTCGAAAAAGGGATCCGAGCCTTCTCTTACGAGACGCTGGTAGTGGGCCACCGTCTGCCGCTGCTTGAACCGATGAGCGAAGTGGCCGGAAAGATGGCGGCGCTGATGGGCGCGGTCCATCTCGGACGTTATCATGGCGGAAGCGGCCTGCTGGCAGGCGGGGTAGTGGGAACACACCGCGCAAAGGTAATGGTCCTCGGCGGCGGTGTCGCGGGCAAGGCAGCGGCTGAGGTGGCAGCCGGGCTTGGCGCGGATGTCACCATCTTCGACATTAACCTGGAACGTCTGAACTACCTGAACGACGTCATGCCGGCCAATGTGGCGACCATGTACAGTTCCGGTGCAACCATAGCCGACCTGCTTCCGCAGTGCGACATTGTTGTCGGTACCGTTCTCATTCCGGGGGCCAAAGCGCCGAAACTGATAACCCGCAAGATGTTGGGGCAGATGAAAGAGGGAAGCGTGCTGGTCGATGTCTCCATCGATCAGGGCGGATGTTTTGAGAGTTCTCATGCAACAACGCACAGTAATCCTACCTTCGTAGAAGATGGTGTCGTTCACTACTGTGTTGCAAACATGCCGGGGGCTTACCCGCGTACCTCGACCTATGCTTTGACCAATGCGACGTTGCCGTATGTCAAAGCCCTTGCCAAGTTCGGGCCGGAAGATATCTGTCGTGAATACCCGGTGATGATCTCGTCACTCAATACCTATGACGGCGTTCTCTACAATGAAGCTGTCGGCGAAGCCCTTAACATCGAAAGCAGTCAATACACTTTATAAATATACCTTCGTTAAAAGTACTTTCTCGCTGTTAAGTGCTTTTATCCTCTTTTGCATCTAAGCTCTATCAATTATTGACATCATCCGCTAATACTCTGCTTACCTGATACGAATATACTTTTGTCGATACACGATAAAGGATTCGAAATGAAATCAATCTATATGATCCCACTCTTTATAGGAAGTGCGCTCTTTGTAAGTCAGGTCCATGCCGATATGACGGAGCAGATACTTGCCGAGATCGAAAGCGGCGAAAGAACTATTCGGCCTGAGATTCAGTCGCTTAAGACGGTCCCGGTTCCTGAACCTGCAGACTTGATGCTGTATGTTAAAAACAAGAAGAACGCTATTGCCTTGGGCAAAGCGCTTTTCTGGGATATGCAGCTTGGTAGCGACGGTGCCACGGCCTGTGCTTCATGTCACTTCAGCGCCGGTGCGGATAATCGTGCCAGAAATCAGATCAATCCAGGTTTCGCACGTTCAAACCAGGATGGGACATCTGACAGCAGTAATGAGTTTGACAGCGACCAGGGGCCAAACTATCACCTGAAAAAGTCAGACTTTCCGCGTCATGTAAAGGCCGACCCTAAGCTGTTTATCTCGGATGTTCTGCGCGATACGGATGATGTACTGGGCTCGCAGGGGGTACACTATACGCTGTTTACCGAAGCCGGTGAAGAAGAGATCGTAACCGATCCGAACGGCTTTGAAGTCGGTGGTGCCAACACAAGGCGCGTCCAGGCGAGAAACTCGCCTACAGTGATCAACGCCGTATTTAACCACCGTCAGTTTTGGGACGGCCGTGCAAGCAACATCTTTAACGGAAAAAACCCGCACGGCGATGCCGATCAAGATGCCACTGTCTATAAAGTGGTTGACGGTAAAGTCACCGGCGTCCATGTCAGCATCGACAATGCATCATTGGCGTCACAGGCAACAGGTCCTGTCCTGAGTAATATTGAGATGTCCGCGGATGGACGAACATGGACGGATGTCGGTATAGAGGTCTTGAGTACGGATGTCGCGACATCGCAGCTCAGAAGCGAACGCATTGCGGCACGAACGCGTCAAATCCTTGCGTCGCAGCCTTTGGCTCTGCAAGAGGTCTCTCCTACGGACAGTGTATTGGGAAAACTGGCCGATCAGAAAAACGGGACAGGCCTGAAGGTAACGAGTTATGCCCAGATGATCAGTGACTCTTTCCAACCTGAGTGGTGGAAGTCCAACGATGAGATTATTCTCGATGACAATACGAGTCATACGCAGATGGAGATGAACTTCTCACTTTTCTTTGGTCTGGCAGTCCAGTTGTACGAAGCAACACTGGTGTCTGACAATACGCGCGTCGATCAATACCTTGAGGGTGACAAGTCTGCTTTGACTGAGCAGGAGATAGTCGGTTTTCACCTGGCTGACGCAGAAGCGCGTTGTCTAAACTGTCATGGCGGAAGTGAACTCACCTTTGCCTCGGTAGGCCGTATTGACCAGCAAGGCCTTACCCGCAACAGAAAAGGTGATCTCATCGATGAAGGGTATAACAATATCGGCGTGCGTCCTACCCTGGAAGACCTTGGTGTCGGCGGCACGGATCCTTTCGGCAATGCCTTGGGGTATGCACGTCAAACGCAGCTGGGTCTGTATGACAATCCCAACATAGACGGTATTGATGAAGAGCTGAGTGCCGACCTCGGAAATGACGGTGCCTTTAAGATTCCTTCGCTTAGAAACGTTGCCTTGACGGCACCGTATTTCCATAACGGCGGAGAAAGTACCCTGGAAGACGTTATCGATTTCTACTTCCGCGGCGGTAACTTTAGAAGTCTGGATGCAGAGCAAGCTTATCCGATCATCGGGTACTCTGCAGACAGAGGTGACGAGTCGCCGATTACAGGTTTGGGTATCTTAAGCGGTGAGCTTCTGGACTCAGGACCGGGTCTGGATGATGCAGACAAAGCAAGTCTTGTCGCCTTCTTGAAAGCCTTGACGGATGAACGTGTCCTGTACCGTAAAGCACCGTTTGACCACCCGCAGCTGTTTATTCATGCCGGGCATGTAGGCGATAACGTTTATGTTGAAACAGACGAGGATGGACAGGCAAAAGATATTGTCGTTGAAATTCCGGCTGTCGGCGCAGAAGGTGGAGATCCGCTTCCTACGTTCTATCAAAATCTAGACGATTAAGGCTCTTGTGTCAACAGTAAGGTGTTATTCGTCAATCGATTCTGTCAGGAACTTGTCGGCTATAAGCCCTTGAATCAGAGCGGCCAGAAGAATATAGAGGGTCAGGATCAGCGTAAAGCTTAATCCGAAATAAGTGATCATCATCGGCAGCCACGGCAGCTTGACGGCCTTGGCGTAGAAGAAGGCGACCATCAGCCCGTTTTTGGCCCCGTTCTGACGGATGTCGGAGAGGATCGGGTACCAGATATAGGAGGGACCGTGGCTTAAAAGCCCGCCCGTCAACGCAATGACCCATCCCTTTATACCACTCTCTTTTCCCAGATATTTTGCAATACCTTTTGGTTGAACAACAGTGTTCAGCAGGGCCGTTAAAAAAAGAACGACGACCAGGATAGGGATAACCTGTTTGAGAATGTCAAGACTTTTGTAGAGGGCTTCTGTTGCTTTGTCGGGCAGGGTAAAGGCGAGAACGACATAAACTGCTGCGGTTGCAAGCAGAAAAAGCCTGGAAAAATAACCTGTTCTCTTTTTGGGCGGCTGTTTCATGAGAGCAGACCCATCGTCAGGCCGACGGCCATGGCTGTCACCATCGCAAAGAGAAAGGCAAGAATGTTGCGAACAACGGTGAACCGCGCACCGAAGATCGATGCCTCCAGCGGCAGTTGAACAACACCCAGCGTGACCCATGCGAGGATAAACGCGGTAATAGCATAGAGTGAGACACCTTCATCCAGCAGTTCACCACCGATAATATAGCTGATAACAGGCTGCCCGACCGAGACGCCGCCGACAAGGGTTCCGACAAAAGTGTCACGCCAGATGGTACCGCTGAAAAGAGCATGGAGGGTTTCGGGGGAGACAAAGGTCTGAAAGAGACCGACCACACCGATGGTCGCCAAGAGCATGGGTGCGATGCTATAGAGGGATTTGACAGCCTTCGTAAAAGCCTGTTTGATTTTACTGTCTTGGTTCATAGGATTATGTCTTTGATGTGATCTATATAGACATAATGCATCTTTTTCTCTTAATGTGTCGAACAGGTGCCCTGTGCGTCAAGTTTCTGCAGCTGGTTTTGGGAGAAACCGATGAGCGACTGTTTGACGGTTGGGGACTCCTGGTCTACATAGAGTGTCAATCCAGCTTTGGCAAACCCTTTTGCCGGAGCGCCGCCGATGCCTGAAACGACAAGGGCATCGGGTTCAAGTGCCATGATGTTGGCAACGGCGTTGGAACAGCCGCCGCTCTGATGTCCGGGGTTTTCGACACCTTCGACATTAATGATCTTGTTCTCTTCCATCGTAATGACGGTGTAGTATTTTGCTTTGCCGAAGTGGGCACCGCGACGGGAGAGGTAGCCGAGATTTTCATCTGTCGGGAAGATGATCTTCATTGAGGATCCTTTTAGGTGTGCATTGGCTTATGCAATTAATTTACTACAATTATATAGACTGATGATTAAATTAATATAAAATCATAGTATTATCGTCAGTTTTGCTTTGGTTCGGTTGTTTGACTACTTTTTGGATATGGTGATATTACAATCTCCTGATCTCCTCTTTTTTAGACTTCTTTATTGTTACTTACTATGTTGTTTTATCGACTTCTCTTTCCTTTTTTCTCCGCAAAAAACGAAACGACACAGCACTAAAGTGCCGTACAGGACGGAACTAAATTCCGTATCGTGAAAAGCTCTCGTGACGGCTTCGCGGTCGGTAGCTACCGACTGCTTTCGCTGCAGTCGTTCATTCACTAAAAACGCATGGGTCACTACGTTCAATGCGTTTTATTAACGCTCTTTTTCTCCTTACAGTCAACGCTGTAGATGCCACGAAAACTCAAGCGGTAACGCATTGATTTGATGTAAAAGCTGACGCTTTTAGGCTGCCTGGATTTACTCATAGCACTGGCTACTAGTGTCTTATAAGTTTAAAGGATAGGTATTTAATTGCTTTAGAGGTTGATTTGTTACGTACGAAGAACAGCGTCTCTCTCTTTTTCTATAAGTCTACGGCGTTGATACTGCGTATAACAACTCTGTTTCCAAACCTATAAAAGCCAAGCAGTTGGCTTTTACTTGACGGTTTTCATCTCTGACGCGACAGAGAGACAAAGTTCGGTCAATCACAGGTAAAACGGCGAGGGAACTTGTATTCGGATAAAAATAGACGAAGGAATCAAAAAAGTTTTAATTGTTATTAAAGTTGTTAGTCTGTTTTGTCGCGGATTTTATAAGAGGGAAAAGTATTTGTGAGAGGATGGGGCAGAAACCCCATGAGGAAGAAGGGGTCCTTACAGATCACCCTCGTGCTTGGCAAGATACTCAGCAACACCGGCAGTGTCAGCTTTCATACCTTCGTCACCTTTGTTCCAGCCCGCAGCACACACTTCACCATGCTCGTTGGTAAATAGCATCGCATCAACCATAC
>JBFHIS010000004.1:0-192229 GCA_041596355.1 Sulfurimonadaceae bacterium
GCGATACGGTTACGTGCTCCTGGAGGCTCAGACATTTGACCGTAGCACAGTGCAACTTTGTCCAGTACGTTCGAGTCTTTCATCTCGTAGTAAAGGTCATTACCTTCACGTGTTCTTTCACCAACACCGGCAAAAACAGAAAGACCATCGTGACCGTGTGCAACATTGTGAATAAGCTCCATGATGATGACTGTTTTACCAACACCCGCACCACCGAATAGACCAACTTTACCACCTTTTGCATATGGAGCAAGAAGGTCAACGACTTTGATACCTGTCTCAAACATTTCAGTCTTAGTAGACTGTTCTATGAATGGAGGTGGATCACGGTGGATCGACCACATTGGTGCGTCAGCAACCTGCTCACCGCCATCAATTGTCTCACCGATTACGTTGAAGATACGTCCAAGGACTTTATCACCAACCGGCACGCTGATAGGAGAACCTGTTGCGACAGCTTCCTGACCACGTACAAGACCGTCACTCATGTCCATAGCGATCGTACGTACACGACCACCACCGATGTGTGCAGCTACTTCAAGAACAAGGCGGAATGTGTTTTCACCAACGCCACCTTTTACATCAATTGCTTCGTTGATCGCAGGAAGTTTTCCTTCGAATTCAACGTCTACAATTGGACCCATTACTTGGATAATTTTACCAACCATTGTTTCCTCCATTATTTCATTGACTCAACGCCACTGATGATCTCAATCAGTTCGGTTGTGATTGCTTCTTGGCGCGCTTTGTTGTATTTAACGTTAAGCGTCTTAACCATCTCTTTTGCATTATTTGTTGCTGCATCCATCGCTTGCATACGAGCAGAGTGCTCAGCAGCAACAGAGTCGATCAACGCATAATACATGTTGTACTCAACATACTTAGTAAGTAGTGAATCAAGCATCTTTTCGCTGTCTTCTGCTTCGATCTCAAGAAGTGATTTGTTTGTGTTTTCACTACAATCAAATTCATCAGTATTGACCGGCAGTACGCGGTCAACATGAAGCTCTTGCGTGATCATGTTTTTATATCCGTTGTGGACAATGTAAACAGCATCCGTTTTACCGTCTTTAAAATCGTTGATCGATGTTGTAACAAACTCAGCTGCACGTCCCATGTCGGGAGCAGAACTTAGGTTAGTTACCGCATCAAACAGTTCAACTTCGTTGTATCGGTAAAATTCAATACCTTTTTTACCGATACCGCGAACACGAACTTTGACTTTTTCTTCTTTGAACTCTTTCATCAGTTTATTTACCGCTTTAACAGTTTGAATGTTAAAACCACCGCATAAACCTTTGTCAGCCGTTACAAAGATAATATCAACCATTTTAGGTGTTTCGATCGTCTCGAAACAACGGTTGTCAATGCCACCCATTTTAGTACATTCGATCTGGAATGCAATCTCTTGGATCATAGCATTTGTTTTTTCAGCAAATAGACGAGAACGTTTCGCAAGTTCTTCTGCGCGGCGTAGCTTTGCAGTTGAGACAAGCTTCATAGCACGCGTAGTCTTCTGCGTGTTACTGACGCTTCCTATCTGTCTTTTAATATCTTTCAAGTTGGCCATAATGGTCCTTCTTATTCAGCGATAAAAGATGCTTTGAATTCTTCAAGCGCTTTTTTCATCATTGCGTTTGTCTCATCATCGATTTTCGATGCACTTCTTATGTTTTCAAAAATCTGTGGGTAAGATGCTTCAACGAATGGGTAAAGCTCAGCCTCAAACTTGACAACAGAAGTATGTGGAATATCATCAAGGAAACCTTCGTTTCCTGCGAAGATGATCATTGCTTGCTGCTCAGCTGCAAGTGGTGAGAATTGTGGTTGCTTAAGCACCTCTACCATTCTCTGTCCACGTTCAAGCTGATTACGAGAGATCTCATCAAGGTCAGATGCGAACTGTGCGAATGCCTGAAGTTCACGATACTGAGCAAGGTCAAGACGTAACGTACCTGCAACTTGTTTCGTTGCTTTGATCTGTGCAGCACCACCAACGCGTGATACAGAAAGACCAACGTTGATCGCCGGACGGATACCCGAGTTGAACAGGTCAGTTTCCAGGAAGATCTGACCGTCAGTGATCGAGATAACGTTTGTCGGGATATAGGCCGCAACGTCACCTGCAAGAGTCTCGATGATTGGAAGAGCAGTCAGTGAACCAGCACCTTCTTCATCGTTAAGTTTAGCTGCACGCTCAAGAAGACGAGAGTGTAGGTAGAAAACATCACCTGGGTATGCTTCACGGCCCGGAGGACGACGAAGGATAAGAGACATTTCACGGTAAGCAACGGCATGCTTAGAAAGATCATCATAAACGATCAGACCGTGGCGTGCGTTATCACGGAAGTACTCACCCATTGTTACACCGGTATATGGTGCAAGGTATTGTAGAGCTGCCGCTTCTGCTGCAGTAGCGCTAACTACGATAGTATATTCCATCGCGCCGTGCTCTTCAAGACGACGAACAACTTGAGCAACCGTAGACTCTTTTTGACCGATAGCAACGTAGATACAGATAACACCGTTACCTTTTTGGTTGATGATAGCGTCAAGAGCGACTGTTGTCTTACCAGTCTGACGGTCACCGATGATAAGCTCACGTTGACCACGGCCGATCGGCACAAGTGCGTCAATCGCTTTAATACCTGTAGCAAGCGGCTCGTGTACCGATTTACGCTCCATGATACCAGGTGCCTTCTCTTCTACCAAACGTGTTTCTACAGCTTCGATCGGACCTTTACCGTCTACCGGCTCGCCCAATGCATTTACAACACGACCGATAACAGCGTCACCGACCGGTACACTTAGAAGTTTACCTAGACGCTTAACACTCATACCTTCACGAAGTTTCTCACTTCTACCAAGAAGAACAACACCTACACTTGCCTCTTCTAAGTTAAGTACAAGACCTTGAGTCCCATCTTCGAATTCGACCATCTCACCAGCCATTACGTTGCTCATGCCATAGACCTGTGCAACGCCGTCTGCGTAAGAAATAACCGTTCCGGTTTCGTTAATATCAACACTTAGTTCAAAGTTGTCAATACGCTCTTTAATAATTGAACTGATTTCATCAGCTTGAATTTTAGCTACCACTTTGTTTGCCTCCTATTAGATTGCTTTTAAGATATGTTCTACAAGTTGTGCATTCACACGAGTTTTTGAAAAATTGATCTCCATGTCCAGATCAGTCACTTCGACCTTCAGACCATCAAAATCGTTTTTCACAAACTCCAGTACAACTGTCGCATTGACTTTTTGACCAAGACCTGTACTCAGGTCTGCCAATGTTTTTGCGTCCACATCTTCATTGCTGTAAACGATACCGCTATAGTTCTTAGAACTGTTCGCGATCTCTTTACGCATCGCTTCAGCCATTGCAGGAATGATACTGATACGTCCGTTTTCTACCAAAAGTTTGATCAAGTTGTTCAACTTGTCACTCTCTGCTGACTTAACAGCGTCCAGTAGAATTGACTCTTTGTCTGCATTTGCAACCTCAGGATTCTCCATGACAGAAGCGAACTTCTTATCTGTAAAGCCTGTTGCAAGAGCGTTAAACACTTCATACATGTTGTTTAAAGACTCAGAGCCAGTTGCCTCACCTAATGCTTTTACATAACGCTTTGCGATTAACTCTTGCATTACGCCACCTTCTTCATTATGATGTTAGCCATCGCTTCTTTGTCAAGAGAAGAACTCTCCTGAGTCAGAACATCGTCCATGATCTCATCAACAAGTTGACGGACCATTTTACGTTGTTCAAGCTCCATGACAGCTGTACTTTGTTTCTGCAAATTCTCTATATCAGCATCACACTGATTAAGGATCTTCTCATTTAAGATCTTACCCTCTTTAGAGGCTGCATTAACGATCTCTTCGGCTAATTTCTTAGCCTCTTCGATCTTGGCTTCAGCTGTCTCTTTAGCTTGTTTTGACTCTCGGAGTCTGTCTTGCACCTTTTGCAGTTCGTCAGCAATACCCTGTGTACGACCACTAAAGTAGTTTTTTACAGGCTCTGCCAACAAGTACCAAATGATACCTGCAAAGATAACGAAGTTAACGGTGCGCTGTACAATGTCTGTACCGCCGTCAGCTGCATGCTCTGATGCAAACAGTGACATGGATACAAACAATAAAGGTAAAAGAATTTTACTCACATCGTTTCCTTATATTTGACTAAACTTAGCTTTAACTGCTTCTTTATATAGAGGCACTTGTGACAAGAGTGTATTTTTAAGAGTCTCACGCGTTTCCGCCAATGATGTCTCAAACTCTGCTCTGTCTTTAGCTAATTCAGCACGTTTTGCTTCAATCTTGCTCTCTGCGAGTTCTTTCGCTTCTGCAATGACTTTCTCTCTTATCGCCGCTGCTTCCAACTTCGCTTCATTTACAATACTTTGCGCTTGTGCAGTCAACTTGGCGATCTCGGCATCGTTGTTGCCAACTTTGTCCAGGTCGTTTTTGATACTTGCATCACGCTCATTCATGTAATTGAAGAGAGGTTTGAAAAGCAAACTGTTTAGAACGGCAATAAGGATAAGGAAGACAACGATCGTGATGCTTAATAGCAACGGATTTATATCTAACATACCACCTCCTAAAAGTTGCGCAATTCTACTACACTCTAGTTAAAGCTATTGTTAAAGAGAGCGAAGTTGAGAAAGAAATACGAAAGAAAATAAATAATCAGGGATCGATAGCGTAAAAAAGTGACACTTTTTTGATCATAAAAATGACGTTAAAATGACTTTAAAGCGTTTTTTCGGTCAAATCAGGGGGAAGAAGTGTGAAAAAAACTGAAAATGGATAAGTTTTACAAAAGTGAAATATAAATGTTATATTTCTAAACCGACGGACTAATAGAGTTGGTTTAAAAGTTTTTCGATCTCTTCATCACTCTCAAAAACAAGGGTCATCTCATTTGATTTAACCTTGACTCTAATACCAAGAAGATCAAAGTGTGCTTTTAACGCATCAAAATCCAAGGCAGGTTTTTGAACTTTTTCAGTTACCGGAGAAGTGCTGTTTTTCATCGTTTTTGTCAACGACTCAACATCACGCACTGTCAGTTTTTGACCAATAATTGAAGCAACCAGCGTCGCTTGCTCTTTATCACTCAAACCCACAAGTACTTTGGCATGTCCGGCAGTTATCCGTGCCTCTTTGAGCTCGGTCAACGTCTTTTTAGAAAGTTGTAAAAGGCGTAGTGTGTTTGTAATATGGGCACGTGATTTGTGTACCATTGTTGAGAGTTCATCATGCGTTATCCCATGGACTTCCAGAAGTTCACCGTAGGCATGTGCCAGATCAACGATGTTGAGCTCATCACGTTGGATATTCTCGATCAACGCTTGTTGGCGCATCTTCTCTTCGTCGATATGTGCAATAACCGCGCGAATAGTCTTGAGTTTGGCCAGCTTACTTGCGCGAAGACGACGTTCACCCGCAACCAGGATATAGCCGTCAATATCTTCAACCACTACGACAGGCTGGATAAGACCGTAGTTTTTGATCGAATCGGCCAGCTCGCTTAACGAGCGCTCATCAAAATGTTTACGGGGTTGAAATGGATTTGCTTTTATCTTTGTAATAGGAAGCTCTACAACCGACTCTGTAGTCGGTACCTCATTGTCGTATGCCTCTTCTATCTCACCTAAAAGTTCACCAAGACCACGACCCAGTGATTTTACTTTACTTTTTGCCACACTTTATCCTCTACGCAATAATAGCTTGCGCTAGATTTTGATACGCGATAGAACCGCTCGATTTGGCATCGTACAGAAGGGCCGGTTTCCCGAAACTCGGACTTTCCGCCAAACGTACATTTCTCGGGATCACGATAAGCTCTTCGTCGATATCTTTGAACAGCTTGTTGTCAAAGTGCTGACGAAGGTCGGCAAAGACTTGCTTGGAGAGATTGTTCTGTGCACTGTACATCGTCGGCAGGAACCCTTTTATCTCTAAACGCGGATTGATCGTCTTACGGATCAAACGGACCGTGTTTAAGAGCTGCGCAAGACCTTCCAGCGCAAAAAACTCACACTGGATCGGGATGATCACCGAATTGGCTGCGGCAAGAGCATTAATAGTCATCGGCCCAAGTGCCGGCGGTGAATCGATCACGATATAGTCATATGTCGTTTTGACCTGAGCAAGTGCTTTTTTCATGATGAGCTCACGACCGTTGGTGTTACCCGCATCGTAATACTCTTTTTCAACACCGACAAGTCCAATATTCGCCGGAGCAAGGTCAAGTGTCGCGATCTCGGATTTTAAGATGATGTCACGAAGTTTTTTTGTACCGATCAGGACATGATAGATGTTGAACTCATAATCATTACGGCTGTAACCAAGCGATGTAGTCGCATTTGCTTGAGGATCCGCATCGATCAATAGTACTTTTTTACCTTCAACTGCGAGGGATGCAGCAAGGTTAACAGCGGTTGTCGTTTTTCCTACACCACCCTTTTGGTTGGCAATTACTATTATCTCACTCATCGTAAACTGAATATCCTTTTTCCATCACACTCTATAGAGCCATCGTCCAACAATTTTGCATTTTCTAATGAAAGTCGTGTATCACCACTATGGGTAAAGTAGCTTCTGCTTTTGTCAAATTCTATCTCATACTTACTAAAAATCTTCTTCCATGATTGTTTATTTTTTAATAGTGCAAGATAATGTTTTAGTATTGTTTCATTTGAAATTTCTATATCAAGCTTGCCGAACCCCTCTGGTGCAGCTCTACTGTTAAGTCCAATGCCGCAGACCAGCTGCTCTTTATAGAGGTTTGTAATGGCACCGCCTATCTTCTTGTCGCCGAGATAAAAATCATTAGGCCACTTCAACCAGAGTTCTGAACCCATCTCTGCCAACAGCTCTTTCAATATATAGGTAAAATAGATGGAAGAAGATTCCAGTTTCAGGTCCGCCGGCAGATCGGAACGTGCCATAGCGAAAGAGAAGAAGAGGTTGCCGTCAAGACCGTTCCAGCTGTTACCGCGGCTTCCCCGACCAGACGCCTGCTTTTTGGCAGTGACACAGACAGGCGACGAAAGGGTGCCGGCTTTCAGGGCGTCTAAAAGATAGCGTTGTGTAGAGTCAACAGACTCAAGAGAGAGTATCTGCAAGAGAGAGCCTCTTACCGTTTAGATAAGCGATGACACTCATCTCTTTCTTGGAAACAGGCTGAACCAGTTCAATACGCAGTGAACCTTTAGCACAACCGACTACGACACTCTCCTTGTCGATTGAGAGGATCTCACCCGGCTTATGTGCTTTGTCGCTCTCGACAAGAGCCATCTTTTTAAGTTTTAGTCCGCTTTCAAGATAGATGCCCGGCCACGGGGTAAAGGCACGATAACGGTTATAGAGTGACTGAGCATCATCAAAACCGACAAGCCCCTCCTCTTTCGTTATTTTGGAACAGTGTGTCGATTTCGCTTCATCCTGAGGAACCGGCGTGTAGGTTTCAAAGTTCTTTAACACATCAAGCGTCAGTTGTGTTGCACATTTTGTCAAACGATCGAACAGTGTAGAGACCATCTCATCTTCACCGATCGCTATCTTCTCGATTTTTAGGATATTGCCTGTGTCAAGACCGACATCCATTAACATAGCTGTTACACCTGTCTCTTTGTCACCATTGAGTATAGCCTGCTGAATCGGGCTTGCGCCGCGGTAGTCCGGCAGGATCGATGCGTGCAGGTTGATACAAGGGGCATGGTCCAACACCGCTTTGGGCAGGATCTGTCCATAGGCCGCCACCACAATATAGTCGCACTCTATGTTCAAAAGTTCAGTCACCGTCTCTTCATCACGAAGACGTGTCGGTTGATAGACCGGAAGATCGTTTTCCAGGGCGACCGTTTTCGTGATCGGCGGCGTCATCACCTTTTTACGACCTACCGGCTTATCCGGCTGGGTGTAAACAGCCACCACATTGATCGTTTCGTCAGAGACCAATGCCTGCAGAATTTCACTGGCGTAGTCCGGCGTTCCCATAAAGATGACATTCATTACTCGCCCTTTGCTCTAAAGAGTGTACCACCGTTATGCACTCCATCCAAAAGGTATGAACGCGCGTTAGAGAGGTCAAAACCGGAACTTAAAAACATGGCGCGGTTATTCTCTAACATGTAGTTGGCCGCTTTGAGTTTCGTGACGATACCGCCTGTTGCGAAATTGCCGTGCGGTGACGCCTCTTTTGAGAGCTCTTCTGCACTGATGGCGGTCACCTCTTTCAGTATCTTGGCATCATCATCTTTGCGGGGATCTCGGTCATAATAGGCATCAATATCGGAGAGGATCAACAAGATCTCGGCATCAACGGCTATGGCAGTATACGCTGAAAGCTGATCGTTGTCACCGAGTACCAACTCGGCTGTTGCCGTGACATCGTTTTCATTGACGATAGGGACAACACCGTTTTTGATCAAGGTATCAACCGTATTGTTGATCAGATCAGCCTGCTCTTTACTTTGAAAGTTGGCTGCCGTCACCAGGACTTGCGCACACACCTTGTTATATTTGGAAAACTTCTTATTGTAGAGTTCCATCAGATGCGGTTGACCGATAGAAGCCAAAGCTTGTTTGTTCTGAAGTTCACTGCGGTCTAACGGTAAGCGGGTATAACCGGCAGCAACAGCACCGGACGAAACCAGGATGACATCATAATGTGCAGAGAGGTCATTGATAAAATCGACCAGATTTTGCATACGTTTGAGGGCAACGCCGTCATTTTCGGTTAAAACTGCGCTGCCGACTTTAACAACTAGACGTTTCATCAGCGGTTCTTGCTCACCAAATTGTTAAGTGCATATCGAAGACCGTCTATATTGGTGTGCATTACGGATGAGATCGGTGCAATAAAGAGCGGTTTCGTCGTGTCGAACTCAACGGTACCCTCCTCGTCATCCTGTTCATAAAATGGAAAGCCTTTTTCAAAACCGAAGCGGCTTTTGGCCGTTGGTTCCAGTCCAAGCTCTTTGATGAAAGCTTCTGTCTTCTCTATGGCCTCTTCCTGCAACAGAGCATCCGTTCGTGTCAATGCGATAGCGAATGAGCGGGTAGCCAGTTTTTCCGAGAAGTTTGCAAGTTCGACTTTTAGTGTGTCGAACTGCTCTTTCATCCCGCGATAATTGGCGATATCGATCATAAAAAGAAGCGTCTTGGTACGTTCGATATGACGAAGGAACTCCAGACCGAGACCTTTACCGTCCGAAGCACCGCCGATGATCCCCGGAATGTCCGCCATTACAAATGACTCATAGTTACCGACATCGACCTGTCCCAGTTTCGGGGTCAAGGTTGTAAACTCATAGTTCGCCACTTCTGGACGTGCATTAGAGACGGTAGAGATCAAAGTAGACTTTCCAACGTTTGGAAAACCGACAAGACCTACGTCAGCGATCAGTTTAAGGTCAAGGATCACTTCGCGCTCTATTCCGGGTTCTCCCGGCTGGGCGTAACGAGGCTGCTGGTTGGTCGATGATTTAAAGTGAAAGTTTCCAAGACCGCCGCGGCCGCCTTGAAGGTATTTGACCTCATAGCCGTCTGTCAAAAGGTCAAACAGTACTTCGCCTGTCTCTTTGTCAATGACCTGTGTACCCGGTGGGACGATGACATAAAGCGGTGCACCCGACTTCCCTGTCATACGCGAACCTTCACCCGGACGACCGTTCTCAGCTTTTAGGCTTTTGCGCCCCTTAAAGCCCGAAAGCGTGTGGGTATTGTTGTCGACGCGGAAGATAATATCACCGCCCTTACCGCCGTCACCGCCATTGGGACCGCCATTCGTTACAAATTTTTCACGTCTGAAAGCGACACAGCCTTGGCCGCCTTTGCCTGATGATAGTGTTAGTGTGACTTTGTCTGTAAACATTGTTTGTCCTTGGGTTATTAAAAAAGAAAAATCATTTGATAATTGAAATATTTAACATTATACATTTGATAAAGAAAAAAATACAGTAGTAAATATTTAAAGTAGTGAAAGAGACCCCGAAAAGGGGTCTATAAAAAGTGCTTATGCAGCTGGAATAATTGAAACTTGTTTACGGTTTTTGTCTTTTCTTTCGAATACAACAACACCGTCTACAAGTGCGTAAAGAGTGTGATCTTTACCCATTCCCATGTTTTTACCTGGGTGAACTTTAGTTCCACGTTGACGGATAACGATGTTACCTGCACGTACTGTTTCACCACCAAACTTCTTAACACCTAATCGACGACCTGCTGAGTCACGATTATTCTGAGTACTACCTTGACCTTTTTTGTGTGCCATGTCTTTCTCCTAACTTTTTAGTGCTTATGCAGCGATTTTAGTGATACGAACGCGAGTAAAATCACGACGGAAACCACGTTTAACTTTTGAGTCTTTACGACGACGCTTTTTGAAGATAACGACTTTCTTGTCACGACCTTCGTTGATAACTTCTGCAGTCACTACAGCGCCAGCTACGAAAGGTGCTCCAACGACAAGCTCACCAGCGTTTACCGCTAGAACTTCTGTGATCTCAACAGTATCTTTTGCAGCCAGGTTCATTTTGTCAAGAAGAAGGATATCGCCCTCTTCAACCTTATACTGCTTACCACCATTTTTAATGATTGCGTACATATATGTGTCCTTGTTTTAGTTAAGAGTCCTCTAAAAACGCTTAGTGTCAGCACTAAACTCATCATCACAAGACTCTATTAACAGGCACAAGGCCGTCATAAAGTTCAACATTTGCAATGATCAGGTCAAGCCTGTAAAGAGAAGGTAAATACCCTCTCCGACACCAAGAGCCAAAAAAGGACTCTCTTAGTCTTTGTCAGGACCGCAAAAGCAAGCCCTGATTAAAAGTTGGCGAATTATACTGAAAGATTCTTTAAAGATGCTTTAGTATCTGTAAAAACCCATAAAACATCTATTTGTTTTGAAGTGGCGTTAAAATTATATAATGAATTATCTAAACGCCTGCTACTGTAACTATGATTAGAGACATCAATAGTCGTGTAAATATTTCACCTTCATAGATTATTGTCTGATCAGTAGAGATTTTTATTTGACGCTACTGTTTTCTTATCAATAGATCTCTTCCCTGTTGATCACTATTTAAGATCAATGACACTATCTCCTTTTCATTACGTTGTCGTTTAATCCAAAGACAGATGCATAGAAAATGTTAAATAATATAATATCCTGTTTATAAACTATTATCTAACCTCTATTAGACTTTGCTTATTAATTGGATTAGCTCAGTTAATAACTCTACAATAACAAAGGACACAACATGATAAAACGTTACACTCTTTTGAGTATCTCACTTTTTTTAACTACCCTGTTTATGGCAGGTTGTAGCCTGAGTAGTCAGAAGGCGCCGGAACAGACGCAGCCGGCAAACGAACCACCTAAAAAACTGGAGCCGCTCGACTCTGCACAGAACGTCGTTGATAAAAACACGAAAATAGCAACTGAGATCAGTGAGATTGAAACGAAGATAGCCCTGCTTGAAAAAGAGATCAGCCAAATGTCTCCCGGTGCCGATAGAGCGAAACTTGTCAAGAACAAAAGTCAACTCGAGCAAAAAGTAGACACGCTGCGCAACCGACAAGTAGACAATGCCAAAGAGTTTAAAACGTCTAAACAACAAGAGGCCGTGAAAAAAGCCGACACCTCATCCAAAGTACTATAGAGAGAGGAACACATCACACATCAATATCTCCTTTTGGACTGTTGGCGATGATTGTATATAACATCGCGTAAACGGTACCGTTCTAACAATAAACTCTATATTCAAGATGGTAAAGGCCTATTTGAGTGTTATCTCTTTCTGCGCGACAAACATTTTCTTGCTCCAAATAGGCTCTTTAAGCTTCAAAATACCAATGATCTCATCATTAACCAGGCGGTAAGATACCGTAACGACCGCTTTTTTAACGTTTGGCGGGATGTCAACCTTATAGATTTTTTTACCCATTCCCGGGATCGACACATCTTGACTGGCATTAACAGCACATTCTGGAATCGTTTTCTTTTTGCGTTTATTCAGATAATGCGATGTCAGGGATAGTTTTTTTTCGATTTTTTTACTACCTTCATGGTACGTGACATCAATTATGATCTCACGTCCGCCATACCCCGTAGGCACATTGTGCGGGTTGGGATTTTCAAGCTGTATATAGAGTTTATCTTTAACTTTTGTCAAAGAGAGGGTCAAGGCCCCTTTGATCAGTTCCGGAGAGTGCGCCCCTACAAACCCGTGTGCACGCACCATACGTTGTTTAGCCTTGCCGTTGTCGATCTTTTGCGTCGAGGCAATGCCGCTCTTCTTTTCACTCATATGGCAATCCACACAGAGTTTCGGATTTTTCTGCTTTTTATACTCTTTCTCCGTATCAGAGAAGACAAATCCGCGAATAGAACGTTGGTTGGCATGGCAGACCAGACAGAGGTCATTGACCTTCGTCGTCATAAAATCACGCTGATAGGTTTGGTGATAGGATGATCTGGCATCATCGAAAGGTCCGCTCATCTCTCCTGCAGGCAGCCAATCCAGCAGCTCTATACCTCTAACAGCTGGGTCACTGCGTTTGTGTATCTTGTCAATATTGTGACAGACGGCACAGTTGATCCCCTCATTGAGATCCTGGCTGTGCACAGCCTTTTCGATGGGTTTATGTGTCTTTAGTTTCAGATACGCTGCTACTTCATCGTCTGCAGTGGTCTTTGTAATGGAGATCCGAGGGTTATGGCATTTTGCACACTGAACCTGCAGGGTGTCGATACTCTTTTCACGGACCTTACGCGCCATATATTTTATGCTCTTTTGAAAGTACTCGTCATTTTCAAAATGGGACATTGCGTGCCATGAGTTTTTCCACTCTTTGACGATGTGAAAATGGCATTTTATACATTTGACACTTTTGGCATAATTTTCATCCAGTGCTACCGGTTGACCCGCATAGATAAATGTAACCATCAAAACCAACATTGCAATCAATTTCATTCCAAACCTTTTATAAAAATTTCTTATATTGATACCGAACCTCTACTACTATCATTTAATAGTAATTATGCTTGTTCCAATCTTAAAAGGATGCAAGAAGAGCAATATTGTACACATGATGATGGTTTAGAATATTTATAAAGAGATATTCATTATTGTAAGAAGTCCCAACGAGATAAAAAATGCCTAAACATCAACCCTTCAAAAGGTATAAGCGATCGACATGTCCAGAGAGGGAGAGGGCTTACCTTCGTGCAGTGACATGATAGGGTGAAAATAGAAAGCGGCACTGAGGTCGATATAATCGTTGTGCCAGCCCAATCCTGCTGTCGGGGCGACAGGAGAGTTAAACTTTACCGCCTCTATCTTACTGCTTTCGAGTTTGAGCGGGGCGATCAGCCCCAGATGATAATCGAGCGTGTCAGAAGAGAGCGTAGTACCGACACGGACCACTTGAAAATCAATGTCGTAATCGCCGTAGGTTCCGAATACACGCTGAAAGTCCATGGCAAGGTCTACCGCCTCACTGTAGCGCCAGTCAACGCCGATGGTCGCATCGACTGGAAAAGAGACATCATAACTTTTATGCGCGTATCCGCTGTCATCCACCCTATCGACAGCCACAGCCAACTCATTGTCAATGTTTTTGACATGAACGCCAAAGGTCACGGCCTCATTGAGATAGAGCTTGGCTCCCAGCCCATAGGAGATCGTTGTGGCAATGGTCGAGATATTTTGAAAATTGTCGGGCTCTTCCATAGTAACCCCCGCAAAGGTCGTCGCACAGTTAACGTATCCGGCAGATGCGCCGATACTCCAAAAAGGGTTGCGGATAGGTGCTACCGCAATCGCGAACATGAACTCGTCAGTTTTAGAATCTATTGTTCCATCAAAGTTTCCGGAGAGCCCCGGCAAGGTATAGCGCAAGAAGATACTTTCAAAATCATCTTCGTAATATTTTCCGGATGCGTGCATATAGAGTCTGGGAATGTAGGCAAAGGCTGCTGCCACTTTGATACCCAGACTTTCAAGAGGAAAAACATAAGCAATGCCGAAAAAATTCACATGGGTCAAGCTGCCATCCACTTGACCGGAAAGCCCTACTTCGCCGCCGTTTATCTCACTCAACCCGGCTGGATTCCAGAAAATGGCATAGATATCTTTCGTATTTGCAGTCGATGCACCCGCACTCGCAATCTCCTTGGCCCCGACGCCCATCAGCAGGTCACTGCCCTGGGCACTAAAGCTCTCTGCCTGAACGTCAAGTCCGAAAAGCGTGATGATGATGCTGTATAAAATGATCTTTTTTATTGCCAGGTTCAAAAATGCCCTATCGTTGTTTTTTAGGTAGAGATTATAGCATCTACTTTTAAGAGCCGGCGATATATGTTAATACAAAAGTTGTGTTAATGACATGGTAAAAAAATAGAGTAGCTTATATAGAGCATGAAGAAGAATTGATTTATGAGGTCATGGCACCTGACGTTGCAGGTACCGTTACAGTGTTAATCACAAAGTGCAATGACTTCGATCTCAACCAAGGCATTCTTTGGCAAGGTTTTCGCGGCAACAAGTGAACGGGCCGGTTTATGACTGCCAAAGGCATTTGCATAGATCTCATTAACGGTTACAAAATCATTAATGTCCGCAACAAAAGCCATGACCTTTACGACTCTCTCAAGTGATGAACCCGCTTCGGACAATACGGCGCGAAGGTTGGCAAAGACCTGCTCTGTCTGAAGTACGACATCGTCTTCGACCATTGTTCCGTCCGGGCGCAGTGCGATCTGCCCTGATGTGTAGACCATACCGTTTACTTTTACCGCTTGTGAGTAAGGCCCGATCGCTGCCGGGGCCTGTTCTGTTTTTACAAATTCCATTAATTTCCTTTATTTTTGATTTTTAATACTCTGCTGTTTTTTATACTTGCGTTCGACATCTTCCATCATTGAAAGATAGTCCTCTTCACTCCAGTAACCGGGAACACTGTAAAGTACATTGCCATCCGGTGTCAGGAAATAACTCATCGGAACCATTGGTGCTTTTAGACAGGGCGGATAGCTGTCCTTGTCCCGGGTCAAAGCAACGGGAGAGTAGTTGCTGTTTAGCTTCTCGACTATTTTTTGATCTTTGAGTGTCTCATTTTCAAGTTTACGACACCATCGGCATGTTTCAGAAGTGATTACGGCATAGAGAATTTTGTTCTCTTTTTGCGCTCTGGCTTTCGCCGCGTCAAAACTATTGCTCCACTCTATTTCATTAGCAAAAAGAGCGCCTGTCAACAGTGTTATAAACAATAGTATTCTCATGTGATTCCTTATCTGAACAGCATTGTACCAAATACGAGATATGAGACCCCTGTAACAGGGCATCCATCACCTTCTGCTTTTTTTAGAGATTCTGCTCTATAATAGATGAAAGACCCTATAAAAACATCTCAACAAAGGAGTTTTTATGCCAACTTTGAACGAACAGATTTTTTCAGTAATAGAGAACGTCAACAGTGAGGTTATAGCACTGCGCCATCAACTGCATCAACATCCGGAACTTTCCGGTCATGAAGAGGAGACGACAAAACTGCTTAAAGCACTTCTTGAGAAAGCCGGGCTGAAGGTAACGACCTTCGACGACCACTACGGGTTGATCGCCGAACTGATTGTTGATGAGAGCCGACCTTTTGTGGCGTTACGCGCAGATATAGACGCCCTACCTATTCAGGAACAGAATGAAACGCCGTATACCTCTGATACCGCAGGCATTATGCACGCCTGCGGTCACGATTCACACACTGCGATCTTGCTGGGAACAGCACTCTCCATGGCGCAGGTTAAAGAGCAGCTGGCAGACAATGTACGTTTTATTTTTCAACCGGCAGAAGAGATCACGGAGGGCGGAAGTTCGCAGATGATCAAAGACGGAGCACTCGAAAATGTTAAAGCGATTTTCGGACTGCACGCCTACCCTTACCTCAACACAGGACAGATCGGCTACAAAGAGGGCGTGATGCTCGCTTCTGCCGACACTTTTGAGATTGAGATCTTTGGTAAAAGTTCGCACGGCGCCCGCCCGCATGAAGGTGTCGATGCCATCTTGGTCACCTCTATGGCGGTCAACTCGTTAAACCACATCGTCTCACGTCAGATCGACCCGCTGCACCCTGCCGTCATCTCTCTGGGAACCATTGAAGGGGGCAAAGCGGCCAACATTATCTGCGACCATGTCAAACTCTGCGGTACCGTGCGCACGGTCAACCATGATGTGCGCCACTCCATACCCGACATGATGGAGGTCTCTCTTAAAGGGATCAGCCGTTCCATGCATGCCGACTACCAGTTCCATTACCATTTCGGCTCACCTGAGGTGTGTAACGACAGTGCGATGGTCGAACTTCTGCGCAGCACAGCCGAAAGTATTATCGGTGCTGAAAATACGATCGACCTCGTCGACCCGGTGATGGGCGGTGAAGATTTCGGACGTTACCTGGAGATCGTTCCCGGTGCTTTTTTTCGGCTGGGCACCTGCAGTCCCGAAAAAGGCACCTGTGTCTCTCAACACAACGCCCGATTCGATGTCGATGATGATGCCTTGATAATCGGAATGAAGATCATGGCAGCAACTGTCATAAGAGCGATGTATCATGCGTGACGAGATCTCACTCAAGATCACCAACAGTGCAGACAGTAAACTGATCTACCATACCTTCAGCTATCTTAAAAAGCGGCTGACTGTCTCCGACCTCGACCCGCTCGAAGAGGCGCTGATGCAACTCATCGAAAATGTTCTTGAACATGCGTATGAGAGAGATTATGAGATCGATATCACTGTCCACTACTACATCTACAGCTGTCAACTTAAAATAGATGTCGAAGACAGGGGTGTTCCTTTTGATTTCAGCCGTTACCTCTGTGAACCGATCGATCACAGTGCAGATCACAGAAAAGGTTTTTACCGCATCTACGATCTCGTCGACCGTTTCTATTTCACCACTCTGCCAAATGGCGGCAAGCGCTTCAGCCTCATCCAGATGTTCGATAAATGTTTTGACATCAAGACCAACCAGTTCATTGATGAAGAACCGCTCAATAAAACAGAGGTGATGAAAGAGCTCACTGTTCGGGCTTTTGTCAAAGGCGACGGTGAAGGTATCGCGAAACTGATCTATAAAAACTACGACTACACCTATTACAAAGATCTCTTTTATGAGCCTCAGGAGGTTCGCAAAGAAAATGAGAAAGGTGACGTTCACTCCGTCGTTGCACTCTACCGTAACGAGGTCGTCGGCCATTTTGCTCTGGTACGCAACCACTACTCCAATATTGCAGAGATCGCCGTTGCTACCGTTGACCCTCGATATAAGGGGATGGGTATTATGAACAAGATGTTTGATTTTCTCATCTTTGAAGCCCAACGCCTGGGATATGACGCGATCTACGGTGAAGCGATCATGTTACACCCTTACAGCCAAAAAGCAAACCTAACGCATGGGATGACCGAATCAGCCATCGTACTTGGACAGGTCCCCTCTGAAACGGAGATCGAACACAGCGTTCATACCCCGCACAGAAGCGGTGTACTTATAGCCTATCTTCTTTTTGAGAAACGGCGCTGCCATCATGCCCGATCAAAAATATATGGTCAACAGATCCAAAAAGTTTATGATGAGATCGGCATCGAGATCTGTAACATGCAGCCGCCGCACTCTGTGCGCGACGCTATCACCCATCGGGTCACTGAGAAACTCGGTCTCGGCTATATCCGTATCGAAGATGAGATCGACCAACATATTCTAAAAGAGATCCTGGCTGACTTGCAAAAAGAACACTGTGATATGTTATATGCCGACATCAACCTGCACCGGATCAAAAAAATAGACAAGGTGATCTCCCTGCTTAATACCCACGGCTTCTTCTACAGCGGTGTGCTCTTTGCCTACTACGACAGTGAGGACTACCTGAGACTGCAGCGCAAAAACAGTAAAAGTGTGGATGAAGAGCAGCTGGTCTACTACTCTAAAAATGCACAGCAGTTGAGTGCATTTATACACGAAGATGAGGAGCGGGTAAGTACCCTCTGAAATCAGTAGGTTTTGATCACTTCACAGAAGACAGCGTGCAGTTTTTCAACCTCTTCACGCGTAGTTCTTTCGTTGGGAGCGTGAATCGTGTCATTGCGCACTCCGAACTCGATCACATCCACACCGCAGGGTGCAATGTAACGCGCATCTGACGTTCCGCCGGCAGTCGAGTGTTTCGGTTTGATCCCGGTCACCTTCTCAATAGCAGCGTCAATCGTTCTGACGATCTTCGTATTCGGATCCGTCATAAACGGGTATGCCGACTGATCAAGTTCAAGCGTATAGTTCATCTCGGAAAAATATTTGTGGACAAAAGCTTCTACCGCTTTTTGATCGGTATTGGTCGAGTTGCGTACATTGAACATCATCTTCAGTTTACCCGGAGTGACGTTCGTCACCTCCATACCTGCACGGATATCCGTCACTACGAACTTGCTCGGAGCAAAGTTCTCGTCACCCTCATCAAGGTTGACGCCTGCCATATGGTGCAAGACCTGTGCCACCTTGTGGATAGGGTTCGTCGCTTTTTCCGGGTAAGCAGCATGTCCCTGTTTACCGTGTTTTTCAATAACCCCGTTAATAGAGCCGCGACGGCCTATTTTAATGGCATCACCGAACTGCTCTTCACATGTCGGCTCGGCGACAATACAGGAGTCGGGCATCATGTCGTTCTCTTCAAGGTACTTCAACACCTCGAGTGTTCCATGTTTGGCCGGTCCCTCTTCGTCAGAAGTGAGCAGCAGCGAAAGCGTGCCGTTGAATGTCTCAGTCTCTTTTACCGCCTGTAAAAAGGCCGTGACACCCGACTTCATATCCTGCGCACCGCGTCCGTAGATGAAACCCTCTTTTTCAACCGCCCCGTAAGGGTCAACACTCCATCCATCACCTGCGGGAACAACATCAACATGACCGGCAAAACAGAGGTGTTCGCCCTCTGCGAACTTTTTATAGATAAAGAGGTTTTTCACCCCGTTACTGTCCAGACGCACCGGGGTAAAGTCAGAAAGGTACTCGGCAACAAAGTCAAGCAGGCCCCCGTCATCCGGCGTCTCGCTTTTTGCTTGAATGATCTTTTTAAATAAGGGTATCAGTTCCAAATCGTCTCTCTAAAAGTAAGGGTTTTCATAAAAGATGTAGTTGCTGTAGTCACTCACTTCAAAATAGACTTTTTTCTCGCCTTCATCAACTTTAAAGTTCTGGTTTTTGTCAAAATAGCCATAACTGTATCGATATGCTCGCTGCTGTCCGTCAGAACGGCCTACACCGGTTGTCATTTTGTCAACCTTGATAAAGCGCTGTACCAACTTCTCTCCGGCATACACATCCATGACACCGTTTGTCCCCGTCCAGTTCTGAATACCGCGGCTCATCTTGTTCTGCTGCTCTTGTGTACAACCGGAACTCAACAGCGCCAATACCAAAAGTGAAAAAGTGGTCATTTTTTTACGACTAAACATTACGTACCTCTCTCTTATGTTTTAATAGTTTCATTGTAGCTGTCACTATCTTATATTCTTTAACAATAACGTAAAAGCTATTGTACAGTTTTTTCCCAATCTAATGCCGTTTTACAGATCAGCTTAAGGTCATCATAAAGAAACAGCTTAGGGTGCTTTTTCTTGAGTTCAGACTCTTTGAGATTCTCCCAGGCGCTCAGAAGCTTGCTGTTATCCGAGATCAGAAGCGCAGGGTCACCCGCACGTTTTGGCTCCTGGTCAACCCTGAAATCAACACCGCTCACCTCTTTCATGGTTGCGATGACCTCTTTGACACTGAAACCTTGACCATAACCTACATTAAAGATATCACTCTCATTCTCGGCAAGAAATTCCAAAGCCATAAGATGGGCAAAAGCCAAGTCATCCACATGAATATAATCACGGATGCAGGTACCATCCGGCGTATCGTAGTCATCGCCGAATATCGCCATCTTATCACGCTGCCCCGTCACAGTCTGTGCCGCGACCTTGATAAGATGGGTTGCATTCGGAAAGCTCTGGCCTATACGGTTCTCTACATCTGCTCCGGCTACATTAAAGTAGCGGAAGATGACGTATTTAAATGACGCATTGGCTGCCGCCGTGTCCTGGATGACCTGCTCGCTCATCCGTTTACTCCAACCATAAGGGTTGATAGGATGCAGCGGACAATCCTCTCTGACCGGAATGTTCTCGCTGCTCGGTTCACCGTAAACGGCAGCCGTTGATGAGAAGATCATTTTGCCGACACCATAGTCGTTGCACAGTTTGATAAGGTTCGTCGTATTGACCGTGTTGTTCATATAGTATTTGAGCGGTTTTTCTACCGACTCCGGAACAACGATGCTGGCTGCAAAATGGATAAGTGCATCAAACCTGTTCGTATTGAATATCGTCTCTATTGCTGAAAAGTCTGCCAGATCCGCTTCAATAAACTGTAGTTGATTACCGGCATTGGCGGCCATCTTCTCTAATGTTTTTATCGTCTGTTGATGACCTGTCGAAAGATTGTCGATGATCGTAATGTCATGGTCACTGTTTTCGATGATCTGTTTAACGACATGCGAACCGATATAACCGGCGCCACCCGTCACTAGAATGTGCATTTTAGACATCCATACCCTTTAGGAACCTCTAAAAACACTTATTGGCTCAGCGATAAAGCCAAGCAGAGTTTTCAGAGGCACCTTTGAATTTTCAACATTATATTGTTAGCTAGGTTGCAGAGAGGTTAATGATCTGCAAAAGCAGCGCATTAGAAAATAATTATTTTTTGTGTTATTATATTTTTAATAATTTAAGGATAATCGATGCCGTTACAAAAGATGCTCATAGTCGTAATGTTTTCAGCTTCGCTTCTCGGTATCGGGTTGTCTCTCCATTATAGAAGCCGTCTTGAAGCATGTAATGTACAGAGACGCACGGTTACAAACCGTACGATCACACTTATTCGGCAGATCAACGTACTGGCAAAAGATATTCGCATTGCAACCTACCCGACCGACTGCGATGTACAGACACAAAAGGTCATCGGTAAGGAGTGTGATCTCGGCAGCTATATGGAGTGGGCCGGACCCGAACTTGAACGGGAAACAGGCGCCCTGCTCATCCTCTCAACAGATCCGTAACCACACGCTCAAAAATCGTCCCAACCGCCCAAGTCACTTTTCTCTTCGCTTGTCTCGTCAACAACATTGATCTCAGGTTCTATGACCTCTTCTTTTGTTTGAACGATCTGCTCTTCGACATTCAGTTCAAGACCGTTAGAGGTCATGACAAAACCTTTGACCTTGATCTTGCCCTCATGTATCTCCCGATGGTGCTCTTTACAGAGCGGCACCAGGTTGCTTCGGTGATCCTGATGAAAATGACCGATGAACCCGGAACTGTTCGACGCTGCCTGATGCGAGATATGATGAACGTCTTCGGCCGCAGCGCCGCAGATAACACATTTTGTAAGATAGAGCTCTTTGTTGTATTTTGAGGTCCGTTTTTTAACAAGCAGTTCGAGTTCGTCAAAGTCGTTTGAGAGACGTTTTCTGATCTTGTTCGCATTGTTTAAAAACTCTTCATCCATATGCAAAGATTTGGCGAACTCCAGACCATAGACCGAACTGCCGCTTCCGGCTTGCAAAATGCGGTTAAATAGCAATTTGTCCTGCACCTCGTCATACTCCACACTCAAGTGAAGATCGACCACATTTTTGAGCTTTTTAACCTCAGGCATCGTTGCCAATTGATGCAGGTGCGTCGCAAAGAGAAAGATAGAACGCAATTTGGTCAACTTCATGATCGCACTGGCGACGATAGAGACACCGGAGAGGGTCTCTGTTCCGTGGGAGATCTCATCGCCTAAGACCAGGGAGTGCTGGGAAGCCCGCTTGAAGATGTTTTTGAGTTCAAGCATCTCCACGGCAAAGGTCGAAAGCCCCTTTGCCAGGTTATCCTTAGAGACAATACGGGTAAAGATAGAGTCATAAAGCGAGAACTTCATCGCATTCGCCGGCACGTAAAAGCCCGATTGTGCAAGCAGTACGGCAATGCCGATACTTTTCATCAAAGAGGACTTTCCGCTGGAGTTGATCCCATAAAGCAATACGCCGTTAATGTCATGGCCGTCATGCACATTGACATTCAGCATCACCGTCTGCGGATACGGCAGATCAAGGTAGTCGCGCGTTCCCATAACAATGTCGTTGGGGACATAGATACCTTGACGCTCCTGTATCTCGATCAGCGGATGCCGCAGCGCCATGATCTGCATAAAGTTCTCATCTTCTCGTACGTCGACGATCGTCGGACGGGCATGATTGTACTGTGCCGCCGTCTTAGCTGAGCTCACTGCTACATCCAGGTCTGCCACATAATGAATAACACGCTCCAAAAGAATGGTGTAACGTCTCTCAAAAAGCGCCTGAAGATTGACAAAACGCTCTTTTGCCAACGCCACGATCTTTAGACGGTTGCGCATGATCTTGTCAGAGAGCTGATCCGTCAGCTCGGACGTTATCTTGACATTGTTGGTCAACTTTTTGACATTGAAAGCACTGAAATCTATCGACAGTCCCTCAAGCTCGATCTTCTCATCTCTGAAAGATTTCTCGATCATCGACCAGCGGTTTTTACTCATAGTGATGTAATAGCCCTCTTTATCCAGAAGCCCCAAACTGACATAATTGCCGCCGTTGGATGTTGTTGCACGCGAAAGCATCTCCTCGATACGTGACATAATGATCTTAAACGTCTGTAACATCCGACTGTTTTCATCGACAAGGGTATCAATGCCTGCATCGACACCCCGCATCAGGAAGTTCTCATCGATCGTCGCCATCGTAAAACGGCGTGACGTCTCAAGGTCGACACTTTTCTGGATATCACGGATAAACTCGTTGATCTCCTGGTCTGAAAAAGGTGTCTTCTGGATCTTATGTTTCTTGATGTATGCCATCAGCTCCTGAACACCGGTCAAAGACTCAAAGACATAGTTCATCTCAAATGGATGAAGACGCCCAAGGCTGATACGACGTGCCAAACGTTCAAGATCATAAATACCCCGCAGTGTCTCGTCGAGTGTACGTGTATGTGAGTTGACGCGCTCAATCAGGTTGTAACGACGCGTCAGCTCCTCTTTGTCGAGCAAGGGGTTTAGAAGTCGCTCTTTTAAAAGACGTTTACCGATCGCGGTACAGGACTTGTCGATCAATTTAAAAAGGGTCAATTCATTACGGTCTTTTGAAATGACACCGAGTTGTTCCAAGGCGTTATTGCCGAGGTACATATAACGCCGATTGTCTATGAGCTGCGGACGGTAAAGTTTTTGAATAATATGGTAGTCATGTTCGATCACAAAATGGACCAGGATCGCCAACGACTCGGAGATCATCGGCGAACGTTCAAGGTCAAGATGCTCTATCGGCGAGAGCAGTGACTGAATGTTATAGACATTTTCAAAAAGCTCATTCTGATAAGTGATCTTATGGCGTTCGTTGTTCACACTGTAGTGAAAACGGTCAGCGATCTCAAGATAGCGCAGCACCTCTTTTTGGTTTTGAACCCCTTCCAAAAAAGTGATAACCACTTCGGAGGTCTTGTGGACATTTAACAGGTTAAAGATCTCATCAAGCGCAAAGCTCTGATCTTCCGAGGTGCCGTAGGCTTCATAGAGCCAGGTCTTGCCTGTCGTCACATCGATAGCACTGTAGCCGACTGAGTAGATATCTTTGTGCTGGTCGATCATCAACGAGGCAATATAGTTGTCTTCGTTGTCTGTCATATAGTCAAAATTGGTACCCGGAGAGATGATCTGCGAAACGTAACGGCTCACCTTAGGCGGCAGCCCTTTTTGACGAATGACGATGACCGTATATTTTTTCTCCTGGATCAAACGTGCCAAATAACGTTCGAACGAGACAGCAGGAACACCTGCCAAAAGCGGGTTCTTAACAGAGTTTTCTACGATGTTCTTATTTTTCTTGGTCAGCTGAATATTCAGCAGTTCCGCCATCTCTTTGGCTTTGCCGACCTGCATATCTTCGTTGTTGACCTCATAGACCTCATAAAAGGTCCCGATCTCCATAAAGATAACCGTATCACTGCCGTATTTTGTTTCAAAGTAGGTCTGCAACTCAAAATAGACCTCTGTCAGAAGCTTTTTTTTGTCTGTAAGAAGGGAGGTTATTTCACTGGCAAGCATCGGTAGTGGTGTCCTGAATTTAGTGTCAGTTATTATACCACACTGTCCTATTTAACGAAAGGTGTTACCAGTATGCCATTATAGTTGCTAAACCCGCTATTTTTCTCAAAGTTTAAATCCGCTTTTGCTATAATTCGTCTAATACTCTAGGAGACTCTAAAGATGATCAAAAGACCTGAACCAATTGACGAAGAAGTAATCTTTGACGGAAGAAGCCTTATCTCAGAAACAGACCTTAAAGGTGTCATTACCTTTGTCAACCGTAAATTTGTTGAGATGACCGGCTACAGCAAACAAGAAGCTGTTGGACAGCCTCACAGTATCTTGCGCCACCCGGACATGCCTAAAGCCGGGTTTGAAGGCATGTGGAAGCTTATCAAAGAGGGCAAAGTCTGGGACGGCTATGTTAAAAATCTACGTAAAGACGGTAAGTACTATTGGGTAGATGTTCACATCGTTCCTAAAAAAGATGAGAACGGTACGATCATCGGTTACATCGCCTCACGTAAAGTGACCGATCCAAAGCGTCTTGAAAGCACTATCATTCAGTATAAAAAACTTCGCGACGCAGAGTAACAGGAGAGCGCTTTTCCTCTGCTCTTTTCCTCAAAACCAAACTATCAACTTTCTATTCACTTCTAAACATTTACACTTATTGTCTACAATAATCGTATACTTTCTCCCAAAGGACAATTATGCGATATTTAGTAGCACTTATCATCACACTTTTAACAGTAACGAACACGCTAAGCGCGGAGGAGAAACCAGTGAGTATCTATGACTTTAATGTAACGACCATCACAGGTAAAGAGATCTCGATGGCACAGTACAGAGGTAAAGTGCTTTTGATCGTCAATGTTGCAAGCCAGTGCGGCTTCACCCCGCAATATGAAGGTTTGGAAAAACTGTATGAAACCTATAAAGACGAGGGCTTCATGGTGCTTGGTTTTCCATCGAACCAGTTCGGCGAGCAAGAGCCCGGCAGCAACGACGAGATCATCTTTTTTTGCCAAGGCAATTATGACGTGCAGTTTGACATGTTTTCAAAGATCGACGTCAACGGGGAGAACACCATCCCGCTTTACAAATATCTCAAAAGTGAACAGACCGGCTTTTTATGGACGAAATCCATCAAATGGAACTTCACCAAATTTCTGGTCGACAGAGAGGGTAATGTCGTCGAACGCTACGGCTCATCCACAAAACCCGAAAGTATAAAAGAAGATATCGAAGCACTGTTAAAGAAATAGTGCTAAGCGGTAAGCGGTAAGCGGTAAGCGGTAAGCGGTAAGCGGTAAGCGGTAAGCGGTAAGAAAGATGGCAAAGCTCATCTTAACCAACCCTTAGACAGTAAAAAGTTTCAGATGGGGTGCAGATTGTGCCGAACTAAGGCCGAAGGCGTACACCGGTACGCCGAGTGTGCCGCAGTTCGGTGCAAGATGTGCCGCAGCTGAAACTTTTAATCGTAGTACCCTTTTCCGTTGCCGTAACCATACCCGTAGCCATACCCGTAACCATGACGTTTACTCGAGTCAAGACCATTGAGAATAAAGCCGAGGTGATGCAGTTCATGCTCTCTCGCAAAACGCTCGATGTTTCTCAAGAATGCTTTTTTGGAGTAGTTCGCACGGGTAACGATCAACCCCACATCTGCCATCTTTAACAAGATCATCGCATCCGTCACCAATCCGATCGGCGGCGTATCAAGAATAATGTAATCGTACTCTTGTGAAAGTCTTTCCATCAGCGCTTCAAAACCCGTAGTTACAAGAAGTTCTGACGGGTTTGGCGGTTTCGGTCCGGCAGTCAAGACGTCAATATGCTCCATTACATCTCTTTGCAGGACCTCTTCAAACGTTCTGCTGCCCGAAAGTATAGAGCTGACACCGGCTTTATTGGTAATGTTGAACTCTTCATGCATCCGCGAACGGCGCATATCCAAGTCAAGAATAACCACTTTCTTACCGGTAGCAGCAATGATCTTGCTCAATGCTACGGCGATCGTTGTCTTCCCCTCCCCTGAGATCGATGATGTCAATGCAACGATCTTACACTTTTTTGTCCCCCCGACGAACTGAAGGTTTGTACGGAGCACGCGCATCGCTTCTTCAAACTGAGAACGGCTTCTTTTGTCTTTTTGCTGAGGAATAGCACCGTAAAGAGGAATAGAGTTGACCTTGTCGAGGTCATCTGCCGTTTTAAGGGTGTCATCAAGAAAAGCCCGCAGAAAAGCCAAGGCTATTCCCACGATAAAGCCAAGTATCATCCCGACGAGAATAATGAGCAGACGTTTAGGTTTGATCGGAAGCCTTGGTAGCAAGGCACTGTCCAGGACCCGTGTTTTGGAGACCGTAGAGGAGCGCAGGATCGCGGTCTCTGCACGTTTTTCCAACAAGAAGTTGTAGACCTTCTCATTTACCAATGTATTACGTGTCAGATTAGCAAGTTTACGCTCGTTTTCCGGAAGAGCTTCCAAAGAGCGCTGGTATTTACCAATATAATAACGCAGGGTCTTTTTACGCTGCTCTATAATATTCACATCATTTTTAAGGGTAAATTTTATTGATGATTTGATCGAGTTTATCGCTTCGGTCAACTTAATGACATCCGGGTGTATCTCCGTAAACTCAACCAGAAGTGAACTGCGCGCCATAATGCTCTCTTGGAGTTTCTGGATCATCTGTGCCAGAGCCGGGTCAGTATACGCGGCAGACCCTAAACTGATACCGGAGAGGTCTTTTCCGGTATTGACATACTCCTGAACATTTTTTAGCACATTCGATTCGATCTCCAGAGCCTGGAGTTTACTCTCGTAATCAGCCATATTCTGTGCCGTCATCATCGCTTGTGATTCAGCATCGACAATCGTATGTTTCGTACGGAATGATTCGAGTTTTCCCTGGGATTTTTCGACATCTTTATTGATCTCTTCGATCTGTGCATCAATAAACATCAATGTCTGATCCGCTTCGAGTGTCTTCTCTTCCAACTCCTGCTGCAGGTATCGTTCACTCAGTGTGTTAATAACCTCCTGCGCCCGCAATGGAACATTGTCCTGAAATGTGATCTTTAAGATCGTACCGTTTTTCGACACAAGAGAGGTCGAAAGGCCGGCTTGAATAAAACCGGACATATGGGCATTAGGAACAATAGAGAATGCATATTCCTTATTGACCAGGTCAAATACCTTGTTGATAGTCAGTGTGAACCACTTGGTCACGATCTCTTCGCCGAATTTATGTTCCTGGACGTATGGTGCAGGCTTCTCTGAGGAGGCACTGATCAATCCAAGCATACCCAGGATTCTCTCTTTTAGACCGACCACCGGGGTCATGCGGAGTATAAAACGTTCCTGGTCCACTATCTCCATCTCAAATGTTGTTCCCTCGAGTGAGCTGTCAAGCTCTTTGGCAACAACAACAAAAGGAGCCGTCCGATAAAGTTCGATGGTACGCAGATTACGCGTTGTAAAGTAGCGTGTACCGATATCAAGACCACGCAGTATCTTCTCTGAAAGAAAACGCGATTTCATAATATATTGTTCGTTATCCAGGTTCGCACCGCCGCCGCTAAGTGCCAACATCATCATGTCATCAGCCGGACCACCCGTTCGACCCTGTTGCTCAAGTTCAATCGTTGTCGATGCTTCATAGACGTTGGGTTTGAAGTAGGCAAAAATAGTCGCACCGATGGTAAAAACGATGGCGAAGACAATAATGGAGTATTTATAGCGGTTTAGCGTACTAAAGACCTCTTTGAGGTCGATCTCATCTTCATCAATACTGTTTTGAAGGTTCTCAGAAGTTGAGTTCATATTAGTAAGTTCTCCATGCTTTAGCAAGATAGGTGATATTGACAAACGGCGCCAAGATCGATGAAACCAGTTGGAACGGCGGCGAGATCTCATCAAAGGCGATTTTACGACCTTTCGATGCACGCGGCTGAACATAGACGATATCATTAGGTTTCAGATAAAGGCTTGAAATGGTTATGGCCGACATCTGTGTCAGATCGATCATACGGACTTCCGGGTGACGTAGATCGCCCCGCAGGACCAGGATTCCCCGACGCTCGGCAAAATCTGTCAAGTCGCCTGAACGCGCTATAACCTCTATAAGGTTCATCGTTCCATTGGCAATCTGCACTACACCCGGTTTGTTGACCTCGCCCAACACAAAAAGACGCTGATTCATGATCTCGACCGTTACATAGGGGGTACGCAGGTATTTTCCATACTCTTGCATAAGGTAGTTCGCTGCTTCATCCTCAGTATAACCCTGGATCTTTGCACTTCCGATCAACGGCAGACGAACGGTTCCATCCTGGGTGACTAACAACCCCCGTGTCTCATCATTGTTGCCACCGCCCTGCTGAGTACCGCGAGAACTGATCATTGATGTTAACTGCCCGGGACCGTCACCTGACTGGTTATAGACCATTATGTTTACACGGTCATTAGGCTGGATCTTGTTCTCAAAGACCATCTCATCTTTGTAAACGGTCTTATTAACGTCTGTCGGTTCTTCAGAACGGTTCTCATCCTGAAAAAGCGTATACTCTTTCATACTGCACCCGCTAAAAACAACGGCTGTAGAAAACATCACTACAAATAAATTTTTTATCATAATTCTCTCTGGATTCTATATTGGTAGTTATTATATTGTGTTAAGTTTAGATTCAAGTTAAAAAGAAGTTTTCCGGCCCCTATACATAAGCATTTGAGCTAATATCCAGCTAATGTCATCACTTTATCTCAGATGTCAATGACAATCACAAATGACCCTCTATATCTGAAGCATGCCGAGGTAATGATTTTGCTCTGATCAAGCATATTTTTTGCATCAAGCAGATCTGACAAAAACCTGTTCATCAGCATTTATACAATAACGAAGACCGCCAAGACAATGGCGCAAAAGTGGAGGATCTGTTCATAGGAAAACCTATAAACAGTTATGAAAAAAGAGTTGGTCTAACGTAACTAGACACTCAATTGCGATTTTATCTTTTCAAACTTCTTCTCGCCGATACCTTTAACTTCCATAAGATCCGAAGTTGTTTTAAACTTGTGGTCCTGGCGGTATTTTACAATCTTCTCTGCCGTACCTTGACCGATACCAGGCAACGTTGACAACTCTTCTACAGAAGCGGTATTGATGTTAACCGCCCACAATGACATACTCAACAGCAGTGCTGAAACAAATGCTAAAAACTTCATTTTTAGACTCCTTAATTTGAATTACACAAACAGATTACAGAAAATAGAATTAAATCTATATTAATTTATTTTAACGCTTTTAAATATTTTTTAATTTAGATGTTGTTTATCATTATAATATCAAGGTCGGTTATCAGTTGCTGACATTATCTATTTCGCTTTTCCAACGGTTTCAGAATAACTCGACGACAATTATGAAATCATATTTTGTAACCTAACCATGTATTGCACTTACTACTTGAATTGACGTCTTGAAAATGTAGAACTTTTGAAGGGTGACGAAGAGAGTTTGCTTTCAAAGGCAATTTTTTCTGTAATCGCGGCGGAGAGTGACGAAGCATACTGATGTATGTGCGTTAGTTGATAAGAGCTAACGGCGTAATACAGTGAACAGCTACATTATTGTGAATCGTACAACAAAGAGTAAAGAAAAAAGTGTCAGCAAAAGCATGCTTTTCGCATCAATTTTTGATTTTATCAAGGCGCATAATGAAGAAGTGTACTAATATACATGACAATTGTAGCAACGATGACTAAAATGAAAAAGTGGTGCGAAAAGTGGCTCCGGATACTGGATTCGAACCAGTGACCAAGTGATTAACAGTCACCTACTCTACCGCTGAGCTAATCCGGAATGTGAAAAGTGTTAAGAAAAAATAAACTGCTTTATTTTTTTAACTTTGAAACCAAAATCGTTGTGCATAGCACCGATGACGGAGTCTCTAATCAAGTGGTGGACAGTGAGGGATTCGAACCCTCGGTACCGTTACCAGTACGCATCCTTAGCAGGGATGTGGTTTCAGCCAACTCACCCAACTATCCATGGTCTTGAAAAGAGAACGTGATTATACTTAGCGAGTTCTAATACAAAGCTTAAAATGCGTAAGGATTACAGTTTTTCGAGAATCTTCTCGACAATTGCTGCCGGGTTCTCTGCCTGGTAGATCGGACGACCGACAACAATGAAGTCAACTTTCTCTTGTTGTGCCAGTTCAACGGTGGCTACACGCTGTTGATCGCCTGCATCTTCACCGAATGGACGAATACCCGGGGTCAGTGTCAAAAAGGTCTCTGATGTAATAGACTTGATCGAAGCACTCTCAAAAGCCGAACAGACCACTCCGTCAAGTCCCGCCTCAAAACTGTCTTTGGCGAACTGGTCGGCTTTGGCGGCAATGTTCTCACCATAGACGCTGTTGAATTCGTCTTGATCAAACGAGGTCAACGCCGTTACAGCCAACACTAATGGACGTTTTTCATACTTTTCGAGTCGCTGCATCACCGTCTGCATCGCTATTTTGCCGGCTGAAGCGTGCACATTGAACATGTCGACGCCAAGTCCCATGATCGATTCCGCCGCGTCTGCCATTGTGTTGGGAATGTCATAAAGCTTCAGATCCAAAAAGATCTTACACTCAGGGTTGATCGCTTTAAGTGCTTTGATAAAAGGTTCGCCGTCACGAATATATGCTCTCAAGCCGACCTTCAACCATACCGGATAGTTTTTGATCTTTTCGACCAGAGCAAGATTTTCTTCCATCGTAGGAAGATCAAGAGCAACACAGAGTTCCATAGCAGACCTTTATAATTAGTAACGGAAGTATAAACGATTCTATCTATGAAAAGGATGAAGAGCATGCCACTCTTGGATATCTACTTAATACAAAATTTAGTAGAGAGGGATTATGCTACGCCATACTAAAGAGACTAATCCAAGGATCAAAAATGGCAACGAAAACAGAACTGTTAACCAAAATCGATGCAGCAATCGCTGAACGCATCTCAACATATGATACACATCCGGAGAGTGATGACCTCTTTTCGATCTTTGCTGACATCGTCTATCAAAACGACATAGAGGCATTTAATGCACTCGTTGAAGCAGGGGCAGATGTTAACATGCAAAACAAGTATGGCGAAACACTCCTGCACATCAGCATCCGTCGTGACCGCCGTGAGATGGTCCAAACACTGCTGGAGAACAACGCCGACATCAACCGTGCCGACGCTCCCGGCTGGACACCGCTGATGGAGTGCGTCATGGACGACATGCCGGAGCTCTGCGCCCTCCTCCTCGAACACGGTGCCGACAAAAGCATAGCCAACCTAAGAGGCGCAACAGCCAGTATGCTGGTACAGAAGTTCGGACGCACAAGTATGATGGGAATGCTATAGATAGTGCTAAGTGCTAAGTGCTAAGTGCTAAGTGCTAAGTGCTAAGTGCTAAGTGCTAAGTGCTAAGTGCTAAGTGCTAAGAAAGATGACGCAGTTCATCTTAACCCAAACTGAACGTTAAAAAAGTTTCAGATTTCGAGGAAACATCGCTACGCGAGCGGTACCCTTGTTTTGGTGTGAGTTGTGCCGGATGTGAACCCGAAGGCGCACTAGTGTGCGTTGAGAGGTGAACTCCGGTGCAAATCGCGCCGAAGCTGGAACTTTTTACTTGCAGACGCCGTTTTTTACGCACGACTCGATCTGACCTACTACCGCCGGATCTTCCAACGTCGAAGTATCCTGAGTGATCGCCTCACCCTTGGCAATAGCACGCAAGATACGACGCATGATCTTACCTGAACGTGTTTTCGGCAGACCCGGTACAAAGACGATGTCATCACAAAGAGCAATGTTACCGATCTCTTTTTTGATGATATTGTTGATAGACTGCATCGTGTCAACCAACTCACCAAGGTTCTCTTCGTTTTTCAGTACGACATAGGCGAAGATACCTTCACCTTTAATGTCATGCGGCTTACCGACAACAGCGACTTCAGCGACGTCTGACGATTTCTTGATCGCTGCTTCAACTTCAGCCGTTCCCATACGGTGGCCTGAAACGTTGATGACGTCATCCGTACGACCGGTGATCGTGATGTAACCGTCTTCATCTATGATCGCACCGTCGCCTGAGAAGTAGATCGGTTTACCGTCTTTGACAACATCACCGAAGTAAGACTTCTCATAACGCGCTTTGTCGCCCCACACATTACGGATCTGGGAAGGCCAAGGACGTGTAATACAGAGAAGACCCTGCTCTCCCGGTGCTGTCGGATGACCAAGATCGTCTACGACTTCAGCCATGATCCCCGGTAGAGGGAATGTCGCACAAGCCGGTTTGATCGGTGTTGCGCCCGGGAGTGGAGAGACAACGTGGCCGCCTGTCTCTGTCTGCCAGTAGGTATCTACGATCGCACATTTAGAGTTACCGACATCTTCATAGTACCACTTCCAAGCCGGCGGATCGATCGGCTCACCAACCGTTCCGAGAACTTTTAAGCTGCTAAGGTCATATTTACCCGGCTCATTTTCACCTGTTTTGTGAAGCACACGAATCGCTGTCGGTGCCGTGTAGAATTGGTTGATCTTATGTTCTTCAACCATCTTCCACGGACGACCTGCATCCGGGTATGTCGGTACACCTTCGAACATGATCGTTGTCGCACCCATAGCAAGCGGTCCGTAAACGATGTAAGTGTGTCCCGTGATCCAGCCGATATCCGCTGTACACCAGTATGTGTCATTCTCTTTAACATCAAAAACCCATTCCATCGTCATCTGCGCCCAAAGGATGTAGCCGGCAGTGTTGTGCTGAACACCTTTTGGCTTTCCGGTTGAACCTGATGTATAAAGAAGGAAAAGTGGATCTTCCGAGTCCATCGGCTCTGCATCACAGTAGTGAGACTGGTTGTCGATAAGTTCATTGTATGAGTAGTCGCGTCCCGCTACCCACTCGATATCTTCCTCATTACGCTCAACCACCAAGACTTTGTTTACCGGCGTCTCACCTGTCAGCGCTGCATCGACAACCGGTTTGAGCATATACGGTTTTCCTTTACGGAATGCACCGTCTGCCGTAATAACGACTTTTGCTTCTGCATCTTCAATACGATCTCTCAACGCTTCAGAAGAGAAACCGCCGAAAACGATAGAGTGGATAGCCCCCAAACGCGCACAGGCGAGCATTGCATATGCTGCTTCCGGGATCATCGGCATATAGATGACAACACGGTCACCTTTCTTGACATCGAACTCAGTTTTAAGCAGGTTCGCCATACGGTTGACGCTTTGTGAAAGCGACAGATACGTAATGTACTGTTTGTCACCACGGTCACCTTCAAAGATGATCGCGGTTTTGTTTTTACGCGCTTCCAGGTGACGGTCGATACACTGCTCCGAAACATTCAGTTTTCCACCGTCAAACCATTTGACAAAAGGGGCTTCACTCTCATCTAGAACAGTGTCAAACGGTTTGATCCAGCTGATCTTCTCTTTGGCAAAACGGTCCCAAAAACCTTCATAGTCATCTTGAGACTCTTTATATAGAGCTTTATACTCATCCATGTTCTTAATACGGGCATCTTTTGCAAACTCCGGGTTTGGCTGAAAGATCGGTTTAATTGTTTCGCTCATATTCTGTCCTTATTATGTTTTTATTGTAACTAACGTGAGTTCTGGATAAAAGACTCGTATCTTCTATCCAGAACTCACGCTATGGTTTAATTTCAGGTATATCATCGCCGTCATGATCGCATCATTAACGGCATTGTGCTGCCCCATGTTCGGAACATTCAAATCACGCAGAATAGTATCGAAGCGCAAATCAATGTTTCCTTGTGGGATCAGACCAATTTTCTTATCAAAGTATAGGGCCGAAACCTCGACCTGCTCGTTAGGAAGCACGATCCCCAACCACGGTTTGATGTAACGGTTTATCATCCCTACATCAAACTCCAGGTAGTACCCTACCAACTTCCGTCCGCCAATGAATTTCAAAAAGGCATCAATGCCCGTTTGAGGCTCAACAGCATCGTCCAGATCACAAGGTCTGATACGGTGGATCTCTATACTTTTAGATGAGATTCCTTTGGATGGTTTTAAAAAAACTTCGAACGTTTCAGAGGTCACGATCACATTGTCGCGGATCAGTACCGCGCCGATGGAAAGCACCTCATCTTTGTTCGGATTCAGCCCTGTTGTTTCGGTGTCAAATACGACAACTTCATTAGTATTATAGTCTTCAAACAGAAATTCGTAGGCACTGTCTTTGAGTCGTCGATGATTAAAAAAAGATTTGATACTTTTTAACACTTATGTCACCATGTTCAGGTGAAAATGGAAGGTCAAAAACTTCTTAAAAGTGTTGACAACTTTAAAACTGTCTTTAAGAAGATCGCGTTCAATTTTCTCAAGTTTCTTAGGATTGATATAGTTGGCCCCTTCGAAGTCGTCAGGGGACTGTAGACGAACTTTCAAACGAATACTCAGCAATGTGTCATACGCCTCAATGAGTTCAGTGGCAAACTGTTTATCAAAGAGGTTGGCATTGTTTAAAGCTTTGATTCTTTCAATCGTATTTGTCGCTGAAACATGTCGTTCCAATGCCAGTATCCTGACACCGTGAACAATGGCAAAAATGCCCCCTTTTTTCAGATCGAACTCATTGACATGGTCTGATTTTTCAACGATAAAACTGGAGAAAAGACTTAGCGGTGTCTCGAAGTTCAGTGTTGCTTTTGCCATATGTGCCAAAATATCATCTCTTCCCGTAAAACGGCGGTGCAGGTAAGCGGTTACCTCTTCGAGCAGCGCCGCATTGCCGCTGACACAATGGGCATCGACAAAAATAGAGAGCATCTGCAAAGCGTTTTCGTCATAACTCTCTACCCACTCATCGATACGCTTGTGGAATTGATCGACGTTACCGCGCCACTGCGGGTTATTGACCATGACTTTGCCGCTACACGGCGGAAAGCCCAACTGCTGTAAATTTTTAGAGAAACGTTCCATAAATGGGGTAAATATCTCGACATCAACACTGTTATCGATGATGATCGCATTGTCCTGGTCTGTTCGCAGGATCTGCTCTTGTCTACCTTCTGAACCCATCACCAGCAGTGCCGCTTTCTGACGGTACTCGCTCGGTACGCAAAGTTCATAGACTTTGGCATAGACTTTGGCATTGAGCTCGCTTACCAGTTTAGAGATATAACGGACTTTTACCCCCTTTGCGTTCATCGACTGCACCAGGAAAAGCTGCTCTTTTTGAAGGTTGGCCAACTCTTCAATGCTCTGCGCCTTGCCCACCTGCATCGCTATCAGGTAGGAGTGATTCGCAAAATGGCTTAAGAGATCGATCTGTTCCAAAATGCCGACAACCTCACTGCCATCCATTACGGCCAGACGCTTGATACCGTATTTGGTAAAGAGCAGCAGTGCGTTAAACAGAAAATCATCTTTGTCGATCGTGATCAGAGGATAGGTCGCGATCGTCTCGACAGGCTCGCTCTGTTGAACATCACCTAAAAGTACTTTCTCTCGCAGGTCAGCATCGGTTATGATCCCGACACCTCTTTTACCCTGAAGCAAGATCGCACTGGCATGCAGCTCTTTCATCTTGATCAGAGCGGCATTGATACTGCTTGATTCATCGACCATACAAGGGGCATGTAAAAAGATATCTGAGACCTTTGCCATCATAAACGGTGTCAGCTCATTTTGGTGTTGGTGCTGTTTCAGAAGTTGATGTTTGGCAATGAAGTCTTGCATAAAATAGTTTTGGAATGCGGGGTAATCCTGTATGAGGTTTAAGAAAATCTCTTTGCTTAAGAGGTAGCAGATAAGATCTTCTTGAACCACAAACTTCGATTTGGTGTCGTTGTAGATAAGGGCATTGGCATCAAAACTGTCCATCTCACCATAGACATTGTGCAGTTCATCACCGATGAACTCACTGACACTGCCTTTGATGATGATGTAGAGAAAATCGCTACCAAGCGTAGGCGAGATAAGTGTTGTCTCTTTGGGATAGTATGCGATATCCATCTGCGTGCTCAGACGAGTAATGACACGTCTATCCAGCAGGTCGAACGGATGGATAGAGGCTAAAAGCTTTTGCTGATCATACTTACTCATGATTGATACCTACTTATACAACGATATTCATTTCGATTGTGCCGTCGGCACAATATAGTAACGCGTTGCGCTTGATAAACCACTAAGCCGAAAGCCTAGTGATCAACCGCACCTTCAGCACCGATACCGGTCTGTGCACGAACGTACTGTGCTTCAAACGCTTCTCTCTCGTTAGCGGCACCCTCAGATTTGTCAGTGATCGAGAAGAACCAGATACCGATAAATGAGACCGCAACCGAGAAGAGTGCCGGATATTTATACGGGAAGATCGCTTCGGCATTGCCTAGGATCTGTACCCATACGATCGGTCCGAGGATAACCAGCATAACGGCTGTCGCTAGACCCAATGAACCACCGATAACCGCACCGCGAGTCGTTAACTTTTTCCAATACATAGAGAGGAAAAGAATCGGGAAGTTTGCCGACGCCGCAATAGCGAACGCAAGACCGACCACAAACGCGATGTTCTGTTTCTCAAATGCGATACCCATAATAATCGCGACAATACCAAGAGCAACCGTCGCCATTTTAGAGACTTTCATCTCTGCCATACCGTCCGCTTTACCTTTTTTGATAACAGAAGCGTAAAGGTCATGAGAGATCGCCGAAGCACCTGCCAATGTAAGACCCGAGACGACCGCAAGGATCGTTGCGAACGCTACCGCCGAGATAAAGCCCAGGAAGAAGTCGCCGCCCACTGCATGTGAAAGGTGGATCGCTGCCATGTTGTTACCGCCAAGGATCGGAGAACCGCCGTCAATTGCCTGCTTGGCAAGGTCAAGGTACTGAGGATTTTTAAAGACCATAACGATCGCACCGAAACCGATGATGAACGTCAGGATATAGAAATACCCGATGAACCCTGTTGCATAGAAAACAGACTTACGTGCCTCTTTCGCATCACCTACCGTAAAGAAACGCATAAGGATATGCGGAAGACCCGCCGTACCGAACATCAGTGCGATCGCAAGAGAGATCGCCGACACAGGATCACTAACCAGTCCACCCGGGCTCATGATCTCGATACCTTTCATCTCTGTTGCCGTGGCAAAGAGTGAACCGAAGCTGAAGTCATAGTGCGCCATTACAGCAATCGCCATAAAAGTTGCACCCGAAAGTAATAGGAACGCTTTAATGATCTGTACCCATGTCGTTGCAAGCATACCACCGAAGGTGACGTAAAGGATCATCAAGACACCGACAAGAACAACGGCGATCTCATACTGAAGACCGAACAGCAGTTGAATAAGCTTACCCGAACCGACCATCTGTGCGATCAGGTAAAGGATAACCGTAGCAATCGAGCCTGAAGCCGCCAATGAACGGATCGGCGTTTGACGAAGACGGTACGACGCAACATCGGCAAATGTATATTTACCAAGGTTACGAAGCTGCTCAGCCACAAGGAAAAGAATGATCGGCCAGCCGACAAGGAAACCGATCGAGTAGATAAGACCGTCATAACCTTTCATGTAGACAAGACCGGAAATACCCAGGAATGACGCTGCAGACATGTAGTCACCCGCGATCGCCATACCGTTTTGAAAACCGGTAATACCGCCGCCCGCAGTATAGAAGTCTTTAGCCGTTTTAGTCCGTTTTGCCGCCCAGTATGTAATACCGAGTGTTCCACTTACAAAGAGTAGGAACATAACAATTGCTGACATGTTAAGTGCTTGTTTTTCAACTTCACCTTCAATGGCACCTGAAGCGAGTAGCATGGCCGCTGAAAGGCCTAAAAATAGTAAAATACGACCTAACATTATTCACGCTCCTTAGCATTCTCTTTGATCTTGGCTGTCAGTTCATCGAACTCGCCGTTAGCACGTCTGACATAGATACCTGTCAATACGAAAGCAAAGACAATAATCGCAACACCGACCGGGATACCGACTGTTGTGACACTCCCTTCAGCCAGTGGTGTACCCAGTACACTTGGGTCAAATGCGATAGTCAAAATAAAAGAGAAATAGACTACCAACATCGCAATTGTCAACTTCCACGCAAATTTTGAGCGGGTTGTGACCAATGTTTGAAAATTCGGATCATTTTTGATCGCGTCGACTTGTTCATTATTCATAAAAAACTCCTTGTTAATATAGTGACTCAATAGTAGCTGAAATAACTACTAAAAATTATAATTTACGATAAAACGGTACTCATCCCAATCGACGGCACCATTGTTCGCGACATAAAAATCCGTCGTGAAGTTCCCACGAAGACGCAGCTGCAGATTCTTGACAAAACCTGTATTATAGATCAGATCAAAACCGGCCTCGCTGGCATCATCCGACGTATATCCGTTAAAATCTGCCATGTCAAAGTTTGCGTAGTACAAAATCGTACTCAGATCTGGACCGAAACCTTTCCAATTATAAGATACAGCCGCCTTTGATGCTTTCGTTCCTGCCAGAAACATGTGGCGCGTCACCATCCCCTGTGTAAAAGCCGGCATGCCGCCCCATGGTGTAATGATTGCATTGGCATAAGCCGCATCACCGCTTTTATTAGCACCTGTCTGAGAGTAAGCAAGATAGGCCGTAAAGTTTTCAATGCTCAGCCCTGCTTTTGCAGCCCAGTAGAGTGAATCTATTTTACCGTCACCCCCAAGGTTACTGAGCAGCTTGTCCCCCAGCTCGTCCTCTTTGATAAACTGTCCGGCAATAAATGGTTTAACACTGCCAAGCTTCATACTGTAATCAAGCTGACCATAGACCGCGTTTAAAATATCGTATGCGTAGTAATCCCAAAGTTGGACTTTAAGTCCTGTAATTCCAGTGTACGTTGCCGATGCTACAGAAACACCGTCAGTATGTGTCCCGACAGCATATTTACCCATATTTTCAAATGAACCGACCTGATCACGTGCATCAACAGCGGAATAACCTCCAGTCGCAGCTAATATTCCACCCGTGTAAACACGTCCGAAGGTACCTTGCGCAAACCGAGTCACATGCCCGACGACAAGTGTTGTGTCTGGAATGTCCGTATTGCTGAGAAGATATGCTTCAAACAGGTTGGGAAGCATTCTAGCATCATCCGCACCCGCCAAAGGTGTATTGAGTTTTTGACGTCCACCTTTAAAAACTGTCTTCCCGCGTTTATACTGAAGATACGCCTCACCAAGAATCGAATAGTCTTCATTGTCAGGACCCAACAGTGACGGATCAACCACGGTATAATCCGTTCTTGGACTACCCAGTAAAAAACCGTTAGTGGTATAAAAAGCCGTTCCAAGGGTCAACCCGTTAAAATCAGCTGTCTCATACTTTAAGTAACCACCGATAGCATTGGCTTTACGCGTGTACTCATCCTTACCCGGACGCGTGTCCGTTACACTCCGTACAACGCTAAACTCACGGATCTGTCCGCTTGCCTTACCTTCACTAAACATACTGCTTAAATCTTCAGCAGCCTGTAGACCTGTAATAGCAAAAAGAGATGCTATACTTACACTTAATGTTTTTTTCATTCGTCTCACCTTATGAGAGTATCGCCAAATACTCAATTGTTCATTCACAAGACAATCATAAGATGAGAACGTAGCACAAACGTAGCAGATTGAAAAAACATCTCTATTCTACGTCAATTCCCCCAACAACTTGACACACTTCTTCCTCTATTGTGTAAAAAAGTAACATGAAATCCGTTTGTCAGCTGCTGATTTATTACTTTTGCAGACAATGACGGCATTGAAAATTGTTGTTATGTGCACTATATAAACAGAGATCACTTCCGGGAGGGGGCATTGACAGCTCTGAACGTCTCAAAAGTTCACACAATATGCGTACTCTTCTTACCTTTACAGCACTGTAGTGTTAACTTGACGGAATATCTATCATATACCCTTGCGATCGGATATTTTGGATGAAATCTTCTTTTAACGCTTTTTTAAGACGGCTCACTTCTGCTCTGATCGTCGCATTGTCGACAAATGTGTCATCCCAAATGTAGTTTTGAAACTGTTCAAAATCGACCACACGGCCACGATTACGCGCAAGCAGGTCGATGATCTGGGACTGCCGTTTGCTCAAAACGTTAGGCTCGCCTTTGAAGAGAAGCAGATTGTGTTCCTGATCGTAACTGTAGTTTGTCGAAAGCCGCAGATGGACCCGCGGGACTTCTGTCGAAACTTTGATCTTGTCGATACGCAGAGAGAGCTCTTTAAGATGGAACGGTTTTTTCAGATAATCATAACATCCAAGGTCATAGGCGCGGGAGATATCTTCGATGTCGACCAGGGCACTTATATAGATAGCAGGAGTGTGGATCTTCAGTGTATGCAGACGTTCCAACAGTGTCAAACCGTCGATCCCGGGTACGTTGATATCCAGTATCAACAGATCGAAACTCTGCGATTGCAGGATCTCCATCGCTTTTTTGCCGTCTATACAGCTCTCGACCTGATGTCCGATCGCTTCTAAATACTCTTCTATCGATTCATTGAGCATAATCTCATCTTCAAGTAAAAATATCTTCATTAGCTGCCCATCACTTTAAAAATATAACTGAAACGCGTCACATCTTCACTCGAATCAATAGTGAGCACGACACCCTCTTCCTCACAGATAGACTTGACCAGATTCAGGCCTAAGCCGAACCCTTCTACTTTACCATCTTCTTGATAGTATGGTTCTAAAATCTTATTGGTGTTTTCGATTTTTTTAGATCGGCTGAATATCTCAAAACAGACATTGGTCCCCTCAATCGTTGTTTTAATCGTGATCGGTTCTGTCGGCAAGGTATATTTGATGGCATTGGTAATATTATTGTCGATGATACGTTGCAGTTTTGTCTCGTTAAAATAGACATAATGTTCGCCCGGGCATGGTTCAAAGTGAAAAGAAAGATGTGACTGTTCTGCCACCTCTTCAAAAAAGTCCGTGCGGCTTTGAACGTACTTATTAAAATTGATAGCCGTTCGCGGGTATTCCACCTGGTCTTTTTTAACCAGGTAACTGAGATCATCATAGATATTGAAAATATTTTTAACAGCAGCGTCAATCTTGGAGAGTTGCCTGTTCTTGCCGTGTTTCATCGTAAACAGATCGATGTTGGTCATAATAACGCTTAATGGCGTATTGGTCTCATGCACGGCATGACGGAGAAACTGTTTTTGTGAATCCAACAGCTTTTGCGAAAATGTTTGTGCTTTTTCAAGCTCTTCATAGTTCTTCTGAAGAGCCAGAGTCTTCTTTTCCACCTTCTGTTCAAGGGAGGTGTTGAGCTGTGCCAAAGTAATTTTTTGATACATGATGGTTTCGACCATCTCGTTGGCATAACGGACCATCGTGCGGAACTCTTTGAAAAAGATCTGTTTGTAGTTAATGACCTGGTCATTATGCGCCGCCCGCTCAAAAAAGAGCAAAAAGGCATTGACATCACGCTGCATGATGGCGCTGATGATCTTGTTGATCCCGAAGATCACCCCGAAAAGAATAAAGGCCAACGTCACGATCTCCAACACCATTTTGACGATCTTGCTCTTTTGTTTATTATGGCGTTCAAGCAGAAGGGCATGTTCAGGTTTGGTATACATGCCACTGATCAGCGTATACCCGTTGGTAAGCTTCAAAACATAGACCATCGCATCCACTGCCTCCGTCTGTTCCAACTGTTGAAAATGCAAAAGCGACGCATCTTTCAACTCTTTGACTACACCTAATCTATCTTCAATCCCCGTCTTTTGAAACAGTACTCTTCCTTCACGGTCAAAGAGTTGGATAAAACTGTTCTCATCCTCTGTAAAGAGTTGATCGATCGTGTTTAGAGCTTCTTGCGTATGGGCTGAAGGATGTTGGAGTTCATAACTCATCAGCGCCCCAAGCTGTCGCGTTGAACGCTTTAATGAAAGTTCCTGTTCCTTGACGAAGGTCTCATATTCCAGCGTCAGCTGTCTCTCATAATCCTGATATTCATCTTGGATCAGAAGGGAAGCAAAGATAACAGTAAAGAGAAGCACAACCAGGGTCGCAAACGCATAGACCTGCGCGAGAGAGAAGTTGCTAAGATACTGTGATGCCAGCAAGGCTATTTTTTTACGTGGTGTTAACATAAGAGAGATTATACACATTAGATTTAAAAGTTTTTCAGCGGTTAAGATTTTTCTACTATAATTCGCATCATAAAATTTCTATATATTAAAGGATAGACATGGCTTTTGGAAGACAAGAACTTAAGACCTACGATTTTTCAGCAGAAGAGATGGCTTCATTTCAATGGGCAAAAATGACAACCAGCAAAGGTGTGATCTGGCTAAAACTTTATAACGAAGAGACGCCCAACACGGTTGCGAATTTTGCGTCACTTGCTAATGACGGGTACTATAACGGCCTCAGCTTTCACCGTGTAATCCCGGGCTTTATGGCACAGGGTGGTTGTCCGCACGGTACAGGTACCGGTGGTCCAGGTTACTCTATCGCTTGTGAAACAGACAAAAATACACACCGTCACGTAAAAGGGACACTTTCTATGGCTCACGCCGGTCCAAACACAGGCGGTTCACAATTTTTCATCTGCTTTGTACCGTGTCCTCACCTTGACGGCGTTCACACTGTCTTCGGCGGTATCGAAGCGGATGATGCAGAGTCTATGGCCGTTTTAGACTCGCTTAAAGGCCAAGATGCCATTGAAAAAGTGGAAATTTTAGCAGCACGCTAAACGTTATTATTTTCACGTCATCGACGCAAAAGCCCCGATAACTACGTCAATCCTGGGTTTGATTCGACATCAAGTCCACGTGCCTTTGGCACGTTAAACAGCTATAAGGAGTATTGATCAATGTTAGTCCACATCTGCTGTTCTGTCGATTCGCACTTCTTTTTAGAGAAACTCCAAAACGACTTCCCTGACGAAAAACTTACCGGCTTTTTTTACGATCCAAACATTCATCCCTACTCTGAATACAAACTCCGCTATTTGGATGTTCAAAGAAGCTGCAAAAAACTGGGCATTGATCTTCTTGAAGGCGAATATGACTTCGAGAAGTGGATGCAGGCCGTCAGAGGCTTGGAAAATGAACCTGAAAAAGGAGCACGCTGCGAGGTCTGTTTTGACAAACGCTTTAGTGTCAGTGCCGAAAAAGCACTGGAACTGGGTGAAAAGAAGATCACAACGACCCTTTTAGTCTCGCCGCTTAAATCGCAGGAGCAGCTCAAACGTGTCGGCGACGCTTTTTATGAAAAGAACGGGGTCGAGTTTATCGCTGTCGACTACCGTGCCGACGGCGGTACACAGGACCAAAGCCGTGTCACTAAAGAGGAGCAGCTCTACCGCCAGGACTATTGTGGCTGTATCTACGGTCTGACCATGCAGCGCGATCAGCAGGACAAATTGATGGATGAGATGTTCTCGCCTGTTGCCAACACCGTCCTTCCGGCGTCAATAGAAGAGCGCCTGGCGCTCTATACGAAGAGGATGGAATTTGAAGATCAGGGCATTGACTACAAGATCGTCCGCCAAAAATTTCTCAACTACCGTCAACTCTCATGCACATTGCTCAAAGGCAAAACGCAGGTCGTTCCGGCACACGCACTCGCCTATTCGTACTTGCCGCGAAAACGTGCTCAGGGCAAGGTCGAGTACTCTGTAGACGACCTGCACTATATGAACCGTGAAGAGGTCTGCTTTATTACGCTTGAGACCTTTAATACGCTTGCCGGAACCCATTTTCACACCGTTACCGAACTCATCTTCAATGCACTGAGTATTGAACAGGAGTTACAGGTTCGTCAAAAGCTTCTGCCCCTCGCGTACAACCTCTCCCCTATAATCGTCGTAGAGAAGATCCTTGAAGGAAAACTCACACTGAACCTTGACGCTAAAACCTATGACGACACCAAAGAGATCTTAGTCAGACTCTGATTTTTTCACCCGGAAAAAGGGTGTTATAAAGCCCTATATCAGGGAATAATGCTCTATTAACAGACTTTTGGATAAAATTAGCCATTAATTTTAAAGGCACACTGTTCTGCCACATATTCGTGAGCGCAGTATGCCGATGCAAAAGGTTTTATACATGATGGACGTCGTCGAAATTCAAGAGATCCTGCCTCACCGTTACCCGTTTTTACTTGTAGACAGAGTTGTCTCACTTGACAAAGGTGAGAACATTGTCGCATTTAAAAATGTCAGTATCAGTGAACCCGTATTTCAAGGTCATTTCCCGGGTCACCCGATCTACCCTGGTGTTATGATCCTGGAGGGGCTGGCACAAGCCGGTGGTCTTTTAGCATTTCAGAGTATGGAGCTAAGCAAAGAAGAGGTCAAAGAGAAAGTGGTCTATTTCATGAGTATCGACAAAGCCAAGTTCCGCAAACCTGTGCGTCCCGGTGATCGTTTGGAGTACCGTGTCAGCGTGATCAAGCAGAAGGGTGCGATCTGGATGCTTGACGGTAAAGCTTATGTTGATGACCAGCTTGTCTCAGAGGCTGAGCTCAAAGCTATGGTCGTTGACAAATAAGGCCAGATGTGAGTAATATTTCTCCTTTGGCCATTATTGAAGATGGCGCTGTTATCGGCGAAAATGTCGAGATCGCTGCCCACTGTTTTATCTCTTCTGAGACAACGATCGGCGACGGAACAACGATCGCTCACGGTGCCTGCATCTATGGTAAAACAACTATAGGCAAGAACAACCGTATCTTCTCACATGCTGTCCTTGGTTCGATCCCGCAGGATCTCAAGTTCCATGGTGAAGATGTTGAACTTGTTATCGGCGACAACAATACTATCCGCGAGTTCACCCTCTTTAATCCAGGGACTGAAGGCGGCGGAGGCATTACGAAGATCGGTAACAACAACCTCTTTATGGGCTACGTACACCTTGGTCACGACGTCATTATCGGTGACAACTGTATCCTTGCAAATGCCGCTACGTTGGCGGGACATGTCGAGATGGGAAATTATGCCGTTATCGGCGGTATGACCCCAATTCACCAATTTGTCAAGATCGGTGATTTCGCTATGGTCGGCGGCGCATCAGCCCTTTCGCAGGATGTACCGCCTTACTGCATGGCAGAAGGTAACCGTGCGACGCTGAGAGGTCTTAACCTTACCGGTCTCCGCCGTCATCTTGAACGTGACGAGATCAACGCACTGAAATCCGCCTACAAAGAACTTTTTGAGGCAGGCAGACCGCTTCAGGATGTGGCAAAAGAGCTTTTTGAGTCAACTGAAAGCAGCTATGTCAAAACCCTTTGCGAATTTATTATCAACACCAAACGCGGTATCCCGTTTGAGAGGAAAAACATATGAGTGATCTCCGCCACTGCAGTTTCTGCAACGCCCAAGAGAGTGAAGAGAACCCGCTGATCGCGGGCAACAGTGTCTACATCTGTAAGAACTGTGTCTATTCGGCCTACAAGATCATGTTTGGCGACAACCACGGTGAACTTACAGAGAAAGAGAAAGCCGTAGTCGATGCAACGACAGAGCTTATGACACCCAAAGAGCTCAACGCTTTTTTAGGTGAGTACATCATCGGCCAGGAAAATGCGCGCAAGCTTCTTTCTGTTGCCGTCTATAACCACTACAAACGTATCTTTAAGACAACGCTGGTAGAAGATGACACAACCGAGATTGCCAAGTCTAACATACTGCTTATCGGACCGACAGGTTCAGGTAAGACCTTGATGGCACAGACTATTGCCCGTGTTCTGAACGTGCCTATTGCTATCGCCGATGCTACGTCTCTTACAGAGGCCGGTTATGTCGGTGAAGATGTTGAGAACATCTTGACTAAATTGCTCCAGGCTGCCGACGGTGATGTCGAACGAGCCCAACAGGGGATCGTCTTTATCGACGAAGTTGACAAGATCGCCCGTATGAGTGAAAACCGCTCGATCACCCGTGATGTTTCAGGCGAAGGTGTGCAGCAGGCACTTCTTAAGATCGTTGAAGGCGCCCAGGTCAACCTGCCGCCAAAAGGGGGCCGTAAACACCCTAACCAGGAGTTTATCCAGATGGACACCTCAGGTATCTTGTTTATCTGCGGCGGTGCTTTTGACGGTATGCAAGAGATTTTAAAACGCAAACAAGGTGAGAATATCCTCGGATTCGGACATGACAAAAAGTCCAAAGACGAGCAGAAACCGACACTCGAAATGGTTGAGCCGGATGACCTGGTCCATTACGGTCTTATCCCGGAACTTATAGGCCGTCTTCCGATCATCGCCTCACTCAATGAGATCAAAGAAGAGGACATGGTAAGGATCTTGACTGAACCGAAGAACTCGCTTGTCAAACAGTATAAAAAACTTTTTGCAATCGACAATGTTGAACTCACGTTTGAAGAAGATGCCCTGCTTGCCGTTGCCTCAAAAGCAATTGCACGTAAAACCGGGGCGCGCGGTATTCGTGCGATTATGGAAGAGAGTATGATCGATATCATGTACACGCTTCCTGAATATAGCGGATATGAAGTGGTTATAACAAAAGAGGTCATCGACAATGGAGATGAACCTCTCTATATCAAAAAAAGCAAACAAAAAAGTGCATAGGAACTCATAAATGATATTCAACAAACTTATCGGTCTTTTTTCCAGCGATCTCGCTATTGACCTCGGAACAGCAAATACCCTGGTTATTGCCAAAGGTCACGGCATCATTATCAACGAACCTTCTGTTGTTGCCGTTAAAAATGAAAAATTCGGCCAGTCTAAAGTCTTGGCCGTTGGTCAGGAAGCCAAAGATATGGTGGGAAAAACACCGGGGAATATTCGTGCTATCCGCCCGATGCGAGACGGTGTCATCGCAGACTTTGATATGACCGAAAAGATGATCCGAAAGTTCATCGAAAAAGCGCATGGTCGCAAGGCTCTGATCAGCCCGCGTATTATTATCTGTGTTCCTTACGGACTCACGCAGGTCGAACGTAAAGCCGTTCGCGAATCAGCACTTTCAGCCGGTGCCCGCGAAGTCTTTTTGATCGAAGAGCCTATGGCAGCTGCCATCGGTGCGGGTATTGACATCCGTGAACCGCAGGGCCACCTTGTCGTTGACATCGGCGGCGGTACAACTGAGATCGGCGTCGTTTCATTAGGCGGTCTTGTACTCTCCAAATCTATCCGTGTAGCAGGTGACAAGATCGATCTTTCGATCATTAACTACATTCGCCGTAAATATAATCTCTTGATCGGCGAACGCGTCGCTGAAGAGATCAAAATCTCAGTGGGAACAGCGGTAGAACTTGAAGAAACACTTACCTACAACATTACCGGCCGTGACCAGGTCGAAGGGCTGTTAAGCTCCATTACACTCACCAGTGAAGATGCCAGAGAAGCAATGGAAGAGCCGCTGAAAGAGATCGCAGAAGCATTGCGTGATGTGCTTGAGCAGATGCCGCCTGACCTTGCCGGCGACATTGTCAACCACGGTGTTGTCCTGACCGGAGGGGGTGCTTTGATCCGACAACTCGACAAGTACCTCTCTGATATCATCCGCATTCCAGTCTACGTAGCTGATGAACCGCTTCTCGCTGTTGCAAAAGGGACCGGTAAAGCACTCGATGAGATCGATCTACTTCAAGAACTATTTGACGAATAGTCAATATGAATAGAGAAGTCCTCGCTATCTTTTTCCTCTTTGTAGCCCTTTTCGGGGCTGCGCTTTTGTTCTCTACAGGACTTCAAAGCCCTATTCTCTCTGTAACGAACACGATCAAGACCTCATATCACAATACGACCGCTTCTATCGGAAAACGTTTTGATGAACATTTTGACCAGCGTGACACGATTCTCGAGCTGCGCGAAAAACTGCGACTTTATGAAGAGAGCCATCTGCTTTTACATCAAGTTGCGACGGAGCTCAATGCACTTTTCGTCGAAAATAACTCATCATTTAAAGTCAAGCCTGAGGTTGAATTGGTCAGAACCATCTCTTATGTCAAGTTTGGCGATATCAACAAGGTTTGGATCGACACGCCGGCGTTTGATGCCTCCAAAGTCTATGGACTTGTTCATAAAGAGAATGTTGCCGGAATTGTTGTGATGCATGAAGGTCGGCCGATGGCGCTCTTAAATGGAGCACTGAAAAGTTCTTATGCTGTCTATGTCGGTCAAAACAAAGCACCGGGTATCGTTCATGGTCTCAGTACGAAAGAGCTTATCGTAGAGTTCATCCCGACCTGGATTAAGATCAAAGTGGGCGACGAAGTGCTCACCTCCGGTCTTGACCATCTCTTTTTCCCGGGACTGAAAGTAGGAAAAGTCCTCTCTATTGAACAGTCGCAAGGGTACCAAAACGCCATTATAAAACCGTATTACAATGCCAGTAACCCGGACTATTTTCACCTCATTAAAAACATTCGTTAAAGCCGAAGGTCACTCTGCCCTTTCGGCAAGATCCCTTTTAGATCCAATAAGACGCCATCTGGTTTAAGATGTGCTCTGATTGCCATCGCTGAGAAAGTGGTATGTCCGACAGCGATGATAATGGCATCATAATCGTTTGACGTCAAACCTTCTAACATTGAAATGTCATATACACGTGCCAACTCTTCTCTGTCTGCAACCGGGTCAAACAGGTCAACTTTTTGAACCCTGTTTTGCAGTCCATTTAGAATCTTGACACTTTGCGAATTGCGTATATCCGGACAATCTTCTTTAAATGTGACCCCGAGTAGCAGTACTGTCGCATTTTTGGCGTCAATGCCCTTCTTCTGCAGTAGTTCAACAGTACTGTCAATAACATATTCGGCCATATTATTATTGGTGGCACGTGACTGTTCTATTAATGGGGTCGGCACTTTTTGTTGACGCCCGTTGTAGATCAGGTAATAGGGATCGACACCTATACAATGCCCGCCTACCAAACCCGGATAATAGGGGTGAAAATTCCACTTCGTCGATGCCGCTTCTATCACATCATGCGTATCGACATCCAGGGCATTAAACAGTGTGCTGAGCTCGTTCATCAAAGCGATGTTGACATCGCGCTGTATATTTTCGACCAACTTGGAAGCTTCGGCCACTTTGATCGACGGAGCAACATGGATACCTGCGTCTACGATCGTTGCGTAGATGGATCGCATCTTTTGCGTGACTTCCGGTGTGGAACCGGCGACGATCTTCATCACGTTGTGGATCGTCCTCGTTTTGTCTGCAGGGTTCATACGTTCAGGACTGAAACCGCAGAAGAACTCTTTGTTGTACACTAAACCACTCCCTTTGGTGAGCAGCGGTGCGCAGAACTCTTCCGTACAGCCTATATAAACAGTACTCTCATAAATAACAAGATTGCCCTCCTTTAAGAGCCCGGCAACGGTCTCCGTCGCACTGCGAACAGGCTCCAGGTCGGGGCTATTATCGTCATTGACCGGTGTCGGCACCGTGACAATATAGATAGAGGCGTCAGCGATCTCATCCACACAGTCACTAAAGTGCAATGAAGAGGAACTTAACTCATGCGCAGTGAAATTCTCCGTTCTGTCTCTTCCCTCTTTTAGTGCGGCGATATGACTCGGCGAGTGCGAGTAGACCGTTGTCTGAAAGTGTTCGGACAAGGCCATTGCCAAAGGAAGTCCGACATACCCGGCGCCAATAACACAGATATGATCATGCATCTCTTGAGAGACCCTCTTCATCAAAATCGTCTTGTCAGATACATCTGAACCGACGCGCTTCTGTACGACTCATCGTAATAGCGGCCGCTGTAGTCCACACCGCCACTCGCTCTGAACATCCAGTCTCGATAGACACCGAATATACCTTCTAGGTAGAGACTGCCGCCCAACTCAAAGCCATTCATATTGTTATCTTTAAAAAAGCCGCCGTTGACTAGGAGGTTGACACTGTCGTTACCGTTTAGAACACGGTTAAAACTTCCTGTAAGATAATAGCCCTGATAAGACTCCGGTGCATAGTAACCGTTAGTATCGCCCAGTGTCTCATCATCATAACCATAGATATTAGCACTTACACCGGCATCAATGTTCCAGTATTGCGAGCGCAGCATCACCCGCTTTTGCGAGAGGTCGATGTTCCATCGGTTATTGTTGTCTGAAATAGCATTGTAACCGGCCGAAACATCTGCATACCACAACAACGTCTGCTCCCAGTGCATACCTGCGCTAATCGCATCGTCTTTTAGACCGAGATCAACCGTTTTCGGAGTGATAACAAAAAAACGGCGGTCGTATGAGAGGAGGAAGGAGAGCTGATCCAGCGGCGAAAGTGTGACATTGGCACCATAGATAGCACTGTTTTCACCTTCAGCATTTGCGGCTCCTATATAACCGCTCGCTTTGATAAGCGGCGAAAAGCGGTGTGCAATACCGGCCTGCAGTGCATTATGGGTCGCTTCTGTACCGAATACAGCCTGGTTCTCGCCTGTTACACTGAGATGGTCCGTGCGCCACTGCGCAAAAAGGTTGGTCGCAGGGGTCAAATAATACTTCCCGCCCAGAAGTGCCGAGACAATACGAACCTTATCCGAGTCGATACGGTATTCGAGACCGGCTGTGACCGACGGTCGTAAAGGTGTCATAATATAATCTCGTAAAAATCGATTTTCGTCGGCATCCGGCGCAATCATTTCGACTTTTTTGAGACTCTCTACCGCTGCAGCCGGTTCCCTATGTTTTTGAAGTGCGACCGTATTAATGTAGTTGGCTTGATAATCAGCTCTGTTTTTTTGAAAAATCGGTTCAAGCAGTTCAAACGACTGGCTTGGACGGTTCGCCCAGGCCAGGGCATCTGCTTTTGTAAGGTCATGGATCTCATCACGGCCGAACTTATCTTCATACTTGTCCAAAACAGCTACAGACGACGCATAATTGCCGCGCCACATCTCAACCTGTGCATACTCGATGTACACCTCTTTATCTTCAGGATGTTTGTCAAAATAGTAGGCATAATAGCGTGATGCCCCGTCAAGATCGTTTTCCCAGACCATACTTCGGGCCAATTCAAGAATATTGTTCGTATTCTCCGGATCCAACACATAGATCCTTTCAGCACTGTCAACGGCTTCGTTGACATTTTTCGCGGCTCCGGCGGCATGGAGTCTGGTGTTAAGATAGCGGATATTCTTGGGCTCCAGCACGACAGCCTTATCGATCATAGCCAATGCCTTGTCCAGCTCTCCTGCCGCTGTATAGCGATTGGACGCTTCAAAAAAGCGTTCGGCGTCTGAAGGGTCGAGTTTGGCACTAAAGCGGTCATCCGGACGTGACGTATCAAGAGCAACAGTGACCCCTTTACTTTTAGGATCATTGCTTGGATGCGCACCATATATCTCTATACGAGGGACATTAAGCATATCGATATCGTCCAAAGGTTCCAACCCGCCTTCAGCGGCAAACGCCTGCTTAAAGCCGTATTTGCGAAGCACTTTATGCAGAGAGCTGTTGGCATTTCCATTACCAAAAGGGTAGGCGAATGCGTTTGCTTCCAAGCCCGTATTTGCATAGATAGCGAGTTTCGAATACATCAGCTCATATGCCATATCAGCATCACTCAGACCGCTCATCAAACGATGCGATTTGGAATGTGAACCAAAGACCATCCCGTTTTCAGCCATCTCTTTGACCTCGGGCCAAATCAGGTACTTGGTAACCGACTGCTGCCCCGTCTCACCAAATTTTGCCACACTGCTCTCTTTACGCGTTGCATCTGTCGGCGCGATGGCGTCACTGATCAGGAATATCTCGGCAATAAACCCATTCTCTTTCAAAATAGGGTAGGCGTCTGTATAGAGGTTCTGACAGCCGTCGTCAAAGGTGATCAGCACCGGTTTTAACGGTAAAACCGTTCCGTCATTTAGCGCACTGGACGATATCGATTCGTATCCCTCTCTTTTCAAAAACTGCATCTGAGATGAAAATTCCTCTTTAGCGATCCAGTAGCTGTTCTGCGCTGTTTTACCGATGCAGTGATACAATAGAACCGGAATCTCTTTCCGGGAGTCATTATTCTGGTCCAATTTAATGGCCGGCTGAGCGGTAAACACCTTCTCAAAACCGTCTGTTAAGGTTGCATTCGCACCCTTCACATCATTGACGATGTATTGGATCTGAGCAAGCTTGAGACGCACGTCAAGATCATCCGGGTTTTCTGCTAAGTAGAGCTCGTATTCGAGTATAGCATCATCAAGTTCTTTAGCCCACTCTTGCGATTTGGCAAGCAAAAGACGGACCTCTCTGTTATTCGGCTCTAACGTTAAGATATGCTCCAGACTTGTTACAGCCTGTTGTGGTCTTTTCGTCCAGTTGGCTATGTTGGCTTGGGCCATCAAATACTCTGTGTTGTCCGGTTCAAGCCGCACAGCCGAATTGATCGCTTCAAGTGCTTTTTCCGGCCTGTTGTCGACGGCATAGACCTCAGAGAGCTTGACATACAACTCTGCCCGCGTCGGTTCGACTTCGATCGCTCTTCGAAGGGTATCAGCAGCCTTTTCATACTCTTTTTCCACCGCGTAGATGTCAGCAAGACGCAGATAGAGGTCAACACGATAAGGATCGTTCCAGACAACATCTTCATAGACATTTGCCGCATCGCTCCAACGTTTTTCCATCTCGGCTTTCAAGCCCATGTAGGGGATATCGCTTTGAACCGCATATCCAAAAGCAGTCGTGATCAATAGTAGAAATAGAAGTCTCATTTTCGCCATCCTTTTTTCTGTCCAAACCAGATATCTTTAGCAAAACGCACCATTGTCACAAGGTCATACATAACACTTGCATATCGCATCGGTGTTGCGACGATACCTTTTAAAAAGTAGCGCCAGCGGTGTTCTTTGCTGATCGCGGTCAAAATACCGACTGAGATCAGTGTCTCAACGGCCAGGGTTATAAGCAGCGGTTCCCAGAGCTGCAGTATGATCATTATCAGTAACGCTGTAGGGAAAAAAGTCTTTTCAAGAAGAGACATAAAGATCACCCACCCCATCGGGCGGCCGTACTGCGTTGTGACACCGTCGCCGAACGCCTGACGATAGGGCTCGGCTATCTTACGCTTTGAACGTATCTCTTCCCCATGCTCTCGTTCCATCTTGCGGTGAAGGCGGTAGCGTTTAAACGATTTGAACGGACTGCGCACCAGGTCATCAAAGTAGTAACAGCTTTGAAAGAAAGAGGATGACCAGAGATATATCTCATGCGGCAGACGCTCTGCTTCAGGCTCTTGCGATCTTGCATAGACATCCATAAGCTGAACGTTTCTATAACCGTGTTTTAACATGGCGAAACCGATGAAGATATCTTCAGAATTTGTAAGATCATCTCCGAAGATAGGCTCATACTGATCAAAAAGCTCTTTGACATACTTACGCCGGTATGCCACCGCGCACCCCACCGGATTGGTGATAGAGCCGAAGAAGGTCATCTGACCATGATAGACGAATCTTTGTAAAAAGACATAGAGTACATCGCGATAGATATTACTGAGTCGACGCATCACAATGTGGAAAAGGTCTTGTTTGGGAAGCATATCCGCATCGGGAAACTTTTCCTGAAATGCTTTCATCTCTTTTGTTAAGAGCATCCTTTTACGGTCTTTGTCGCGCATCGGCATGATCGTTCCGCAGGCACTGGCGATACCCACCGCCTGATAAAGCTCCTGAACAGTCCGCTCTATATAGTTTGTCGAATCTAAAAAGGTGTCTGCATCCAAGATGAACTCGACATCCCCGTCAAATTCACGCGCCTGACGTTTAATCGTAGGGGTCTTTCCAATTGCCTTTTCGCGATGGATAATAGCAATTTCCATCCCATTCTCTTCACAAAAGGCTTTTGCGTAGTCAATAGTATTGTCGGTACTGCCGTCATCGATCAAAATAATACGGTTTGGTTTAAGCGTTTGCTCCGCTAGAGAAGAGAGACAAAGTGCAATGTTTTTCTCTTCATTCAGAGCGGGGATCACGACATCGACAGTCGCTTCACGCCAATCTTCAGCCGGTGTTGCTTCGGTTTTATCAGGACCGTGCAGCATTCCGATAATACTCAATATAAGATTTGGACTCAAAATAAAATATGGTGTCGTTGCCATGACGTTCCTTTTTTAATAAGTTTGATGTTTTATAAGATCATCGATAGTATCAATCAGAGACCATTGTACTTCATAACCGGTCAAACGTTTTACCTTTTCCAGGGCAGGCTTTCGATGATAGATCTCTTCAAAGTCAGCCCCATATGCCTCATTATACGGAATATAAGTAATATCCGAACTGCTCTTAGCACGCTCTTTGACCAATTCTGCCAGGGCTTTGATCGTGATCTCATGTGTAGAGCCTACATTGATGATCTCACCGCTGCTTTGCGGATTGAGTGCAAGGGCATTCAGCATTTTGACGACATCACGGATATCCGTAAATGAGCGTACTTGCGAACCGTCACCAAAAACAGTCATAGGCGTATTCGAAAGAGCCTGTTTGACAAAACGGGGAACGACCATGCCGTATTTTCCGGTTTGGTTCGGGCCGACGACATTGAAAAACCGCACTACTGTAATGTCCATCCCGTATTCCCTTGCATAGGAGACACCCATCGCTTCGTCCGCAAGTTTGCTGATGGAGTAGTTCCAGCGCGTATTATGACCGGGCGCAACATAGAGTTCCATCTCTTCGTGCAGCGCCTCATTGCCGGGGCGATTGCCATACACTTCAGATGTCGAAGCGATAATAAGCTTGGTGTTCCATCTGCTTTTATGCATGGCGCGAAGCAGACGTTCACATCCGGCAATATTGGTAGCAAGGACAGAGACGGGTTCCTGCAGGACTTTAAACACGCCCACGACTGCAGCCATATGATAGATCCGGTCAGCCCATTCTGTCGCTTTTTCCAACCCGTTCCAGACTAATATATCGGCTTCATCAAAGATAAAATCCGGGTTATTCGTAAACGCTTCTATATTTTTAAACTGTCCGGTAGAGAGGTTGTCGATCACATGTACTTTATCGCCCTGTTCTAAATGAAACTTTGCGAGATTGGAACCGATAAATCCGGCACCTCCCGTGATCAATACATGCATTCAAACTCCTTTATATAATTATAATACACAGATATTTTTTTTATTACACTTAAGTAGATCGTTTCACATGCCCATACTCCCCTTACAGCCTCTTTTCAAGCTACTTTTATACACTTTTTTCCGAAGAGTGCCAAGAACAACTTTACAGACCTGCAAAATCACCCCACGACATCTTTCTCAAAATATAAGGTACGCTTTTTCAGAACTAATGTTGGCAATAACCAAAATTTTCATTGCCTCTTAGAACGAGTGGTTTTTCTTCTAAGATCCTATCCTTTTTAAAGAACTCTCCTGCATCTGTTGCTCACCTCCAATATCTCTTTGCTCTCTTAAGATATCTTCACCGTTTTTTAAGCACTTCTTCCCTATAATAAGCAAATTTTTACACATTTTCAAAGGGTCATAATGCCTAAACGCGAAGACATAAAGACAATCCTACTTATCGGTTCGGGTCCGATCATTATCGGTCAAGCATGTGAGTTTGACTATTCAGGAACGCAAGCCGTTAAAACGCTTAAAGAGTTGGGCTACCGTGTTGTGCTGATCAACTCCAATCCAGCAACTATTATGACTGACCCCGAGTTTGCCGATCGCACCTATATCGAGCCTATTAAACCTGAGATCATCGCAGAGATCATCAAAAAAGAGAATGTTGATGCCATCTTGCCTACTATGGGTGGACAGACAGCCCTTAATGCCGCAATGCAGATGCATGAAGCAGGTATGCTCGAAGGTATTGAGTTTTTAGGTGCCAAACCCGAAGCAATCACAATGGGCGAAGACCGTCTTGCGTTCAAAGACGCCATGATCAGACTGGGCATGGATCTTCCGCTTTCACGTTATGCACACAACATGGACGAAGCACTTGCAGCAGCCGAAGAGATCGGTTTTCCGATCATCATCCGTGCCTCCTTCACCCTAGCAGGCGGCGGCTCAGGTGTTGCCTATAATATCGATGAGTATAAAGAGTTGGCGCAGCGCGGTCTTGACGAAAGCCCGATCACGGAGATCCTGGTTGAAGAGTCACTTCTCGGTTGGAAAGAGTATGAGATGGAGGTTATCCGTGACTCTGCGGACAACTGTATCATCGTCTGTTCTATTGAGAACTTTGACCCGATGGGTGTTCACACCGGCGACTCCATCACCGTCGCCCCTGCCCTTACCTTGACCGACAAAGAGTACCAACGTATGCGTGACGCCTCATTTGCCATCTTGCGTGAGATCGGTGTAGACACCGGCGGCTCGAACGTCCAGTTCTCGGTTGACCCTAAGACAGGCCGTATGATCGTTATCGAGATGAACCCGCGTGTATCGCGTTCGTCTGCTCTCGCCTCTAAAGCTACCGGTTATCCTATTGCCAAAGTTGCGACACTTTTGGCAGTCGGCTTTACTCTCGACGAGGTCACCAATGACATCACAGGAACACCGGCATCATTTGAACCGGTCATCGACTATGTTGTCACCAAGATCCCCCGTTTCACATTTGAGAAGTTCCCTGAAGCGGAGTCAACGCTTTCGACATCGATGAAATCTGTCGGTGAAGTTATGGCGATCGGCCGTACTTTCAAAGAGTCTATTCAAAAAGCACTCTGTTCTCTTGAGACAGACCTGAGCGGTTTTGATGAGATGGAAGGCGATATGGATTTCATCAAACATGAGATCCGCCGTCCAAACGCAGAGCGTGTACTTTACGTTGCAGAAGGTCTTCGCCGCGGTATGAGCGTTGAAGAGATCTTCGACACCTGTAAGATCGATCCCTGGTTCCTTTACCAACTCGAAGAGATGATCAACAGTGAAAAAGAGATCAACCTAGAGTTGTTAAACGATGAAAAAGCCTTCCGTAAACTTAAAACAGACGGTTTTTCAGACAAGCGTATCTCTAAACTTATTACTAAAAACTGCTCCTCTCCTATGAGTGAGAATGATGTTTATGCTGCGCGTAAACGTCTGGACATTCACCTTGAGTACAACGAAGTAGACACCTGTGCGGCAGAATTTGAAGCATTGACGCCGTATCTTTACTCTACCACCAATATTACTAAACTGCCTAAAGCTGCACCGCGTGTTTCCGACAAGAAAAAGGTCCTTATCCTCGGCGGCGGGCCAAACCGTATCGGTCAGGGTATCGAGTTTGACTACTGTTGTGTTCATGCCGCATTCGCGCTCAATGACATGGGTATTGAGACCATTATGTACAACTGTAATCCTGAAACCGTCTCGACGGACTACGACACATCTGATGTCCTTTACTTTGAACCGATCGATTTCGAACACGTTCGTGAAGTGATCGAAGCGGAAAATCCGGACGGCATCATCGTTCACTTCGGCGGTCAGACACCACTTAAGCTGGCCAACCCGTTAACCGCTATCGGTGCGAAGATCTCCGGTACGCCTGCTCGCGTCATCGACCTTGCCGAAGACCGTAAACAGTTCTCTGAATTTGTAGACAGAAACAACCTTCTACAGCCTAAAAACGGTCTTGCTACCACTAAAGAAGAAGCTATTGTCATTGCAGACAAGTTGACCTATCCTGTCCTTGTCCGCCCTTCATTCGTTCTCGGCGGGCGTGCAATGCGTATCGTCTACAATGAAACTGAACTTCGTACCTACATGGACGAAGCGGTATCTGTCTCTAACGACGCACCGGTACTTGTTGACAAGTTCCTTGACCAGGCCGTTGAGCTTGACGTTGACTGTATCTGTGACGGTACGCAAGTCTATATCGGTTCGGTGATGCAGCATATTGAAGAGGCAGGAATTCACTCAGGTGACTCAGCCTGTTCACTACCGCCGCTTAACCTGACACCTGAACTCCAAAAACAGGTCGAGCAGCAGACTAAGACGATCGCACTCGGTCTCGGTGTTGTCGGACTTATGAATGTGCAGTACGCTATCTATCAAAACGAGGTCTATCTTATCGAGGTAAATCCTCGTGCGTCCCGTACGGTTCCGTTTGTCTCTAAAGCGACAGGCGTACCGTTGGCAAAAGTAGCAACACGCGTTATGATGGGCGAGAACCTTCGCGATGCACTTGCTTTCTATGACAACTATAACGTAGTCATAGAAGAAGACGGCCTTCTTAAACCGCGTCTTAAAGACCACATCGCCATTAAAGAGGCGGTCTTCCCGTTCCACAAACTTTACGGTGCCGATCTGGTACTGAGTCCTGAGATGAAGTCTACCGGTGAAGTCATGGGTATCAGTAATAACTACGGCAAAAGTTTTGCGAAAGCTCAGATGGCAGCCGGAAACAACATCCCGCAAGAGGGAACATGTTTCTTGTCATTTATCGACATGGATAAAGAGCATGCACCCGAGATCGCACTTGGACTGCATAAGGCCGGTTTCAAACTGGTAGCGACCAAAGGGACACAGAAGATCATTGAAGAGGCCGGCATCCCTTGTGAGCTGGTACTTAAGATCTCTGAAGGCCGTCCGAATATCAAGGATGCGATGAAAAACGGAGAGATCGCTATGGCGATCAACACCTCCGACAACAACACCTCTAAAAAAGATGCCGTTGTGATCCGTCAGATCGTTCTTGCTATGAATATCCCCTATTTTACGACCCTCAGTGCTGCCCGTTCGGCTATTGATGCTCTTATACAGATGGAAGATCCTAACTGGAACGAACCGCAGGCACTGCAAGAGTACCTCAATAACTAAGATGGACCTAGTCTACCTGGCTCAAACCGACACGACTGTCGGTTTTCTCTCTCAAAATGCACAAAAGCTGGCTTTTATCAAAGAGAGGCCTCTCAACAAACCTTTTATACAGAGTTTTGACTCACTCAAAAGCTATAAGAGTTTAGGCGGACGGGTGCCGAAACGATTTAAAAACCGTTTGCGCCGATCAACCGCCACAACCTATGTCATCAACAACAGAGCCATTCGTATTGTTGCCGATGGCCCGCATCATCAACTTCTACGTAAGTATGGCTGGTTGTTCAGTACGTCAGCCAATGAAAAGAACAGAGGTTTTGAACTTGGTTTTGCTGAACAGGCTGCCGATATTATTGTTGAAGATGCACGCGGGCTCTATGAGGGTGCGGCATCGTCTATCTATAAAACAGGTCACAAAAGAATAAAACGTCTACGTTAAAGGAGAGACTTTGAAACATATCACCACTATCGGTTCAGCTGCACTTCTCGGCAGCATGGGTGTTCTCATCATGAGCACGCTCACAGGCTGTACGCAACAAGAGCAACAAGAACCGCAAAACCGCTTCCTCATCATCGAACAGCAGCTTAATGGAAAATATATCGTTGTTGAAGAGATGCCGACAGAGGGGCCTTCTCGCTCTATTATCCGTGAACGCGATGAGAACGGTGTCACAACAGAACGGTTTATGAATGAAGATGAGATGCGTGCACTGGCTGCTCAGGAGTATCAAAAGGTCCAAAACGGTCAGTCTGAACTTAACCAGGAACCATCTTCTTCACCGGGGATGGGGTTGGCAGGAACGATCTTGGCCGTTGCCGCCGGTTCACTGCTTGGTAACATGATCGGTAATGCACTCATGGGAAACAAAAACTTCCAGCGTCACTCAAACTCGGTCAACAAATCTGCATATCACCGCAGTGCTGCCGCCAGAAAAGCTTCTTCCTCCTCTAAAAAGAGCTTCTTCGGCAGCTCAAAGACAGGCAGTTCATCAACTCGAACCAGCTATTTCGGAGGCTGATAGTGGTCAAACTACAAGATGTCACCCCATTGGCTGACGAAGAGCTCGAGAAGATAGGTTTTAGCTGGCACACGGATGAAGACGGCAGTAAGTATGTTGCCGATCAGCTTGTTCAGGTAACGCAGGCAGAAGCGGAAGCCTACTATGAAGCGGCAAACACGCTCTATGACATGTACGTCGAAGCTGCGGAACATGTCGTTGAAAACGATCTTTTTTTTGAGCTTGGCATCCCGTTCAACATTGTCGAGACCATCAAAAAATCATGGGAGAACGATGTCCACTGGCATATCTATGGCCGTTTTGACCTGGCAGGCGGTATCGATGGCCAGCCTATTAAGCTTATTGAGTTTAACGCCGACACGCCGACAGGTCTCTTTGAGACGGCGGTACTTCAATGGGCACTGCTTAAAGCCAACGGCATGGACGATGCCAGACAGTTCAACGATATCTACCGCGCGATCGAAGCGAACTTTAAACGCCTGATCACTCTGTTTGACGACACGGAGCTCTTTGATGAACGTTATGACGGCTGGAAGATCCTCTTCTCCAGCATCGAAGGTCTGGATGAAGAGGAGGTGACGACCCGTCTCCTTCAACAGATTGCAACCGATGCAGGCTTCAACACCGGTTTTGAGTTTTTACAAAATGTCCAATTCGACGACGCTGGGATCAGTGATGCCAACGACATGGCGTACGAATATTGGTTTAAGCTCTACCCATGGGAAGACATCGGCAGCGACGAAGGCGAGTTGGCTGTTATCTTAAACGATATCATGCAAAAGCAGAAAGCGATCATACTCAATCCGGCCTACACCGCACTCTTTCAGTCAAAAGGGATGTTAAAGATCTTGTCAGACCTTTTCCCCGACTCCCCTTACCTGCTCAAGACATCTGACGAACCGCTGCAGGGTGCTTACGTTGAAAAGCGTCATTTTGGACGCGAGGGGGCAAACACCAGGATCATTAACGCCTCGGGTGATGTCATCGCAGAGACCGACGGCCCTTACCAGAACTACAAGCCTGTCTACCAAGAGTATGTCGACTTCCCCAAAGACAACGAGGGTAACAAATACCAGGCCGGCGTCTTCTTCGCCTATGAAGCCTGTGGCCTGGGCTTCCGCCGCGGCGGTGAGATCATGGACAACATGAGCAAGTTCGTAGGACACGTATTGACGCGTTAAGCAAGATGGCGAAGCTCATCTTAAACAGTCATAAACTTGTTAAAAGTTTTAGATTTGGTGCAGATTGTGTTTAACTCAGACCGATAGCGCACTGCTGTGCGCAGAGAGTCTGAGTTGGACGCAAGATGCGCCGAAGCTGAAACTTTTAAGCGTCGTTAAGGTTTTTGGATTCACGCACCCCTTCACCGTTTCCCATCAAGATCGCCAACCAACGCGTCTTCTCATTGGTGTACAAAATGATCTTGATCATAATCGTCAGCGGAATAGAGAGCAGCATTCCTATCGGACCGAAAAGCCATCCCCAAAAGATCAACGATAAGAAGACGACCAGTGTCGAGATCCCCAGCCCCTGTCCCATAATACGCGGTTCGATGATGGAGCCGATGATTATATTGATCGTCAGATAGACGATACCGACCTCTATGGCTCCGAAAGAACCAAGTTGCACCAGCGCCAACAGCACAGCCGGTATAGCGGCTATAATAGAACCGATATTCGGTATAAAGTTGAACAAGAAAGCGACCAGTCCCCAAAGTACGGCATAATCCAGACCGATCATCATCATCACTACCGTCACGATCACACCGGTGACCAGAGAGATAACAGCCTTAAGTGCCATGTACCGTTTTATTTTGGTCAGCACCTCGTTGATATGCTTCATGGTCTCTCTCTCACCATCGGCCGTATCAAGTTTTTTGGCAAACTGTGTCGACTCCAGCAATATAAATATAATGATCAAAAAGATCATAAAGCTGTTCGTCAACACAGAACCTGCACCCTTTAAAACCGTTGCCGAATACTGCATCAACCTTGCCGGGTTGAGCATCGATGTCAAATCACCGTTGATAAGACCATATTTCGTCAACATCTCGGTTAATGTCCCGACCTGTGACTGTAACTTTTCCTCGTACAGTGGCATGTTGGCGCTAAAACTCTGTACCGAACTCCCAACTATGACACCCAAAAGACTAAAGACGATCACAAGTCCGCCGACAACCGCCAAAAGAGCGAAGATCGTTGGGACCTTTTTATGGATCAACCAACTGTATAAAGGTGCGATAACCGTAGCAATAAAAGCGGCCAGTAAGATAGGGACCACAATCACGGCTGCCATTTTCAGCGCGCCTAAGATGATGATGGTCGCCGCGATTACGACAATGACATTGCCGGATGATTTTACTTGTTCCATTATGTTCGCTTATGATAGTATAAGGATAATTTTAACACAGATAAAGGCAAAGTATGTTTCAAGATCAAGGTTCATTGGAAAAAGCGGTTAACGGTGCCTATGCGTTCACTGTTGGAGAAATTCTGTCCGAAGCCTGGGAGAGGGTCAGCGGTGCCAAGCTTAAAATAGTGGGTGCGATGTTCATCTATATTATCATCGCTTCATTGGCGACAGCAGTTGTCAGTCTCTTTTTGAACTCACAACCCTACCATGATGCAAATGACCTAATAACCGGATACACCATAGATGTGATCGTCGGCTGGCTCATTTCGCCTATAACCGTACCCCTTTCTATCGGTCTTCTATTGCTGGGGTATGCACGTGCCAACGATGAGGATATACGACTTGAGAGTATTTTTAACTATTATGTGCTCGTCTGGCCACTCGTTTTTGCCTCGATCTTCATTACTGTTCTGACCTATATCGGTTTTGCACTGCTTCTGCTTCCAGGTATATATCTCTCTATCGCCTACAGCTTTGCCTTGCCGCTGATGGTCGACAAAAAGCTGGGCATCTGGGGTGCAATGGAGGTCTCACGCCAGGCCGTCACTCACCATTGGTTCACAGTCTTTGGTGTCAACATCAGTTTAGTCCTGATTGTAATAGTCAGCGCTATACCGATGGGTGTCGGGCTTATCTGGACCATCCCTCTGCTTATGATCGCCCAGGGGGTGATGTACCGCAAGATCTTCGGCTGGAATGTTCATGATCCCATTGCATCTTCATAAAGAGTTTATCACTCTTTATTCAAAACTCTTCCCCCACCTATCAACATCGATGATTATTATAATAAGTATTATTTAATCCAGATTCAAATACTATATAACAATCAAACACAAAAGGAAATGATATGAAAAATATCGAATTACTCGGAATTTCAGCAGCCGCTGCCGTGCTCATACTAACAGGGTGTAGCGATGATAGTAATGGTGATTCAGAACCTTCTGCACCTTCAGAGGTTACTCAGGCAGCTGACATGAACATCAGCCAGACCAAAACTGTGATCTCTTTTATTCAAGACGGAGGCATTATGGCGGGAAGCCCAAGGTTGGCAGTAATGAAAGCAAGTTTAGTAGCCAAAGCGGACTCTCTTCCAGGTTCCGGCGGGGGCTCCGGAACAGAGACTACAGACTGTGAGATCAGCGGTACCAAGGTTCACACCTGGAAATCTGAATGGATTCAAAGTGATGATGGAAGCCGAAGTGACAACTACTCGGATACCTACACCTATAACAACTGTATCGATGGGAGCAGCACTACTGTACAGAGTGAGACCATGACCCAATATGTGCAAAAGGGGAGTCTATCTTTCTACGGATCTCAGACATACAACAGTGATAGTGCGCTGATTGGACGGATAGAGAGACAGACTTTTAACAACTATTCTGAACGGTATGAGTCCAATACCTCTTTAACCTCACGGACAACTACAAATGACTACACATTTGAAATGAAAATTGGAATAGAGCCTGCAATTGTCCAGAGTCAGACACTATCTGTAAAAGGCACAGCTGAACAGGACGTTGAGACAAATAGCACCGGTCACATTGTCGACGGGCTAACGGGTAGTTATAATCTAACACAGACAGTGGAGGAAGGAGACGATCATGAGAAAGTCGCCATCAACGGTTTCTATGCGGTTTACGATATCAACGCCTCAGGCAGCTTTATCAATGAGAGTCGATACTATAAAGACTATCTCTTAGAGTTTACCCATGATACATCAAATGACAGCAACATAACGGTGAGCGGTACCTTGGGCAACACCTGCCTTGGAGGAAGTGTAACGCTGAGTACGAACCCTGTCATCCGAGAAAACAGTGTTGACTATTTTGACGGTGATGATAAGAATAAAAGCAGTGGCGGTGACGTTCTTCCATATACTGGGGCAATGAGTATAGTCGGCATGACAAACGCGACGGTTACGTTTGATACCAATGAGACGAATAACACTTCTGCCTTTATTCAAGCGGGCGAAACTAACGCAACGGCCTATTTCTGGAACGATCTTGATGAAAGAACCTGTGTCCCGCAACCATAATTGACAGAAGGATTTCCCCTCTGCCGGACATGCTCCATTTTCGGGGCATCGTCCATAAATCTCACTTTACTTGATTCAACCCTACTTAATACCTCTTCTAACTCTGAATATAGCGAAAATTGAACTGCAGAGGCAATTCAAATAAATATATCAACGATTAGTGCTGAATATCCTTTTTACTGTTTAGATTCTGCAGATAGTTGGCGATGTTCATCAGGGAAAAGGTCACTAAGAAGATCATCAGACCCGGAAAAAAGCTGACCCACCAGGCGATGTCCAAGACCTCTTTGCCGTTACTGAGAATGGTTCCCCAGCTTATTTGCGGCGCGACAATACCCAAACCGAGATAACTGAGCCCCGACTCTGCCAAGATAGCGCCACCTACTCCAAAGGTAAAACTGACAAAAAAGATCGGCGCTAAAAGAGGCGCATAATACTTCAACAATATTTTGATCCTGCTAACTTTGGCGATGTTAAGTATTTTGATAAAAGGCTGTGATGTGATGGCAAAACTCTCGGAGCGTATAAGTCGTGCTGTTGTCATCCACCCGGTCACGGAGATAATAAGTATCAGCACCCATACCGAAGCATTGATGTAACTGACCAGCGCAAGCAGTAAAAAGAAGGTCGGAAAGGTCAAGAAGAGGTCGACCGTCACGACGAAAGCTTTGTCTGTCTGTCCCCGGAAGTACCCGGCAGTGGCCCCCATCATCAGACCGACAAAAGAGGCAATAAAAGCGCTGCCGATACCGATAAGCAATGAGACTTTACCCCCTTCAATAAGACGGGCCAGCAGGTCTCGTCCAAGTCTGTCCGTTCCCAGAGGAAAAAGTGAAGAGGGTGCCGCAAGAATAGCCTCTTTGTGCAGTTCAAAAGGACTTTGACCATAAATGAACTGTCCGAAAAAGACAAAAAGGAAAAGAAGGGAAAGTGTTACAACACTTAAGCGAGGGAAACCTGTCAAATCACTGCCTTTTATCTTTTAGTAATGCAACTATAACAAAAAGGGAGAAATATAGCGTGCTCATCTACACTTGACATTCTTTTTTTCTATACTGTATCTCAACTGTGAAGATGCACAATACGATTTTTATCAAATTTTTATCAAATTTCTACAATGTTTTGATATTTTTTTTATATATACCAAACGTTATTTTTAATTTAAGTACTACTATTTTATACTAAGGTTAACTAAAGATTAGAGGAATATAAAATGAAAAAGATAGAATTACTAGGGCTTTCAGCTGTCACAGCTGTATTGATAATGACCGGATGTAGCAGTGATGACAATAATGGGGGAGCAGTGGCACCCGCTGAGATAACAGCGGCTGTAGACCTAAATTCCAGCACGTTAAAAACGGCTATTTACATGCTAAGAAGTATCTCAAACAACAAACTTCCTGCGCCTCAACTGGCAACGGCTACAACGACTACAGGTGGCGGTCACGAAAACAACTCGTATACATATGATTGTGATGTCAGTGGATCATATACAGAAACCTATACCTATAGTTGGGATGGTGTTCAAGATGCAGATCATGGCGATGAGTTAGGTATGAGTTGGTCATGGACTGAGACAGAGACAACAACCTACAATAACTGTCTGGATGAGTACGCCTATACTAATAACTATAGCGGAGATTTAATGACGCACAGATTGAGAACAGGTTCTTACTCTCTTGAGAAAACGAACTCTTATGATCTTGATACAAATACGTCTAAGCAGACAAACGTATGGTCTGACAACTATTCATATGCATATGAAAACAATGAGTCAGAAGCTACCATGATATATATATACAATCAAAACAGAACCCGCACCAGCGTATGGGCCGGAGAAAGCTACAGAGACACTTATTATTTAGCTGACGGAGCTTCTTATAATTATCAAGATGTTCGTAATGGTTTAGACTCACGAGTGGACACGAATTCTACCGGTAGCATTATTTATGGTTATAAAACCGAAAAAGGCAACTACAATGAGGTCCAAGAAGGTGTCAAGAGCGTATCTGACAAATACACTGTCAATGGTTTCTCTTCGTCGTATGATATGAACACTTCAGGTGAATGGGTACTCTCTGGCGGAAAATCATTTAGCAACTTTGTGATTACTTCGACTGCAAACGGTACGGACGAAGACAATATGACTGTCAGCGGTAAGATGGGTAGCGCATGTATAGGCGGTAGTGTCACATTCGCAACAGCCCCTGTTCTTCAGCAGGATCAGGTTAATTACTTTAACACTTACAGTACCAATAATAATTATACCCTTCCGCATGCGGGTGCTATGACCGTAAGCGGTACAGGATCAGCTACTGTTACTTTTGACAGTAACGAATCTAACTACACTAGTGCAATCATCAGCGGTATTGATGACGTCAATGAAACAGTTGGTAGTTGGTATGATCTAGCCGTTCAGACTTGTGTAAATTAAAACAGAGTCTCCCGACTCTTTTAAGCCCCTGCCTTAGGGGTGCTTCTTTCTCAAAAAAACAAATCAAATCACAATTTCATCTAATACCAACCATATAAAACAGGCATAAGTTTTTACAATATTTCAGTCCTCTTCTTTTTGATAAAAACATTTAAGAACAATTTAATATTTCTATAGTTATTATAGATTTAAAGTAGTGCATATGTGTGGACTGCATTTCAAATAGACGTGTCGGTTTTCTCTATTATTCTAAAGAGAAAGACAAACTGATCTCCTGTTGGAGATTTTAAGGAGTAAAAAATGAAAAAAATAGAATTATTAGGTCTTTCGGCAGTGACAGCTGCCTTGATCATGACAGGGTGCAGCAGTGACAGCGATAATAAATCTTCAATACCATCTGCCCCGGCAGAAGCCACTACCCCTCTTGAGATAAACACAACGACTGTTCAAAATGTGATGGCCCTACTCCAAAACGGCGGGGGTGGACCAATGTCTTCGCAGTTAGCCAAGATACAGGCTAAAGTCGCTGCACTCAAAGCGTCTGGGAACGAGAATAGTACAGACAGCTATAATTGTGATATCAGCGGAACATGGACAAGTACCTATACTGCTAGCTGGAGCGACTCGCCTGATGGAAGCTGGTCAAGTACTTACGCTTATACAGATACCTATAACAACTGTATTGATAACTATTCCGGCACTAATGATGTTGGAGACGAGTTAAACATGCGTGTTCAAAGTGGTACCTATTCTTGGGTTAACACAGGTGAATACAATAGCGATACGAACCGCTCTAAAGACTCTTGGAGCGGAACCAGTAATATTGTCACTTCATATGAGAACAATGAAACGTCAGCCTCAAAGGTCTACACTTCTGCAGACTCCTATTCAGGCAGCCGCGAAGCAGATGGTGACTATGTCTATGCCAGTAATGTTTCATATTCATCATCAAGCTTTATCAGCGGTGAGTACAAACGTGTTGACACCAACACAACCGGCGATACTGTCTATGGTTACAGATATGTCTATGGTAATTACAAAACAAGTAATGAGGAGACCATGGATTATAACATTGGAGAGTATGTCCATAGCAAACTGACTGCGGACGGGCACTATACGAATTATGACACTAACAGCAGCGGCGAGTACCTTGACTACAGCCACTACTTCAAGAACTTTGTCATGGAGTCAACGTCAGATGGTGCCAATGAGAATAATATGAGTGCCAACGGTACGATCGGCGACACCTGTCTTGGTGGTAGTGTCACGTTATCAACAGCCCCTGTTATTCAGGAAAACCAAATTGACTACCTGGACGGCAGCGAGGCTACAGGCTTAAATGTCCTTCCATATGCCGGTGGTGCAAGCATGACAGGAAGTACCACTGCCGCGATTAGCTTTGCGGCTGATGACACCAACCACACCTCGGCAACCGTCACTATTGGGGAGACCAATACCACGTATGTGCGATGGAGTGACCTTGCAGTCGGAGATTGTTCAGGTCTGTAGTAAAGTTATGCATATCTTGCATTAACAATCTGTGAAGGTCCTTTCCATAGGACCTTCTTTCTCCTCTCCCATCTCTCTTCTCAAAGCGTCCTATTCCCAATTAAGAAAAAATTTAACAGTATCTATTTTTATACGAGTTATTTAAAGATATCAATTGATAATTTTAAATTATCTGTATTTTTATATAATAATTTCTGTTGTGTAACAAAAAGGTTACTTTAAGTTTTCTTGCAATAAAATGAACTAATATTCAATAAACTCAAAGGGGTGGAAAATGAAAAAAGTAGAGCTATTGAGTCTTTCAGCCGTAACAGCGGCATTGATCATGACAGGGTGTAGCAGTGATGATAACAATAAGGGCGGTGCAATACCACCATCAGAAATAAGCGGTGTCGTAGAGATGAATGCAACATCGGCTAAAAATGCGATCTATGCGCTCACTAACGGTGGTGCGAGTATGACAGCCAGAAGAGCGGCACGTCAAGCACTTGCTGCCAAACTGGCGCCGGCACTGGCCTCCGGCAGCGACAACGCGTCTTATACCTATGACTGTGATATCAGCGGTAGCTACAGCTATACCTATGCTTCCAGCTATACAGGTGAACCTTGGAATTCCGGCAATGGCGAAAGCTGGTCGAACGACTACGCTTACAGCTACAACTACAACAACTGTGTCGACAACTATTCCACTACCATCACCATCGATGGCGTCAACGAGCCGGTAACGCAAAGAACCTATAACGGGACCTATGCCTATACTGGTCACAGTGAGTATAATGCCGACACCAATATGAGCAAAGATGCCTATAGCGGTTCTGACAACTATACCGATGCCAGAGAGAACAACGAGACCCTGACGTCACGCGTCTACACCTACAACACGACTTATTCCAGCACAGGCGAGTCAGAAGGTGAAGGCTGGACAGGTTCAGCTGATGCGACATATAAATATACATGGAAGCAAAATGGTGAGTATTCACGATTAGACACCAACAGCACAGGTAGTATCCGCGATGGCTATAAATATGTCTACGGTAACCAGAGCGGTACCGACGAAGGTGTTCAGGACTACTCCAGCGGTACCTATACCGAAAACGGCTTCTATACACGCTATGACGTAAATGCGAGTGGGGAACTAGAGTTTGACTACGGGTATAACTTCGACCACTTTACAATGACCTACTCAGAAGCTGGAAATGAGAGCAACAACACTGTCAGTGGCGGTTACGGTGACGAATGTCTGGGCGGAACCGTTACCTTTGCAACGGCACCGGTCGTCCAGGAGAACCAGGCTGACTATTTTGACGGTGATGGTTTGACTGGCAGTAATGTTCTTCCATATGCCGGTGGCGTGACGATGACAGGTACATCGACAGCCAGTGTCGCCTTTACTTCGGACGACACCAACCACACGTCGGCGCTTCTAAGTGTCGACGGCAGCGATGAAAACCTGACACGATGGAGTGATCTTGCAGTCCAAAACTGCGTCAACTAAAACAGAGCCCAGGCTCTAATTAGCCCATAAAGGGCTAATTACTCTTCAAAAGGTGTAGAATGCACCTTTTTACTTCTATATTAAGTTCGATTATCCAATAATATTCAAAAACTAAGGCATTGTAACTATGGTCACGATTTTACAGTTGGCAGGTCTGAGCGACCGGGATGAAGTCCTGCTCATCAACACCGACCAAAACGGTCAGAAACGTTTTTTGGAGATCGATAAAGTCTCCCCTCTGCTTGAACCTTTGAATCCAAGACGCTTCAGGCACAAAAAGCTTTTATACGGTGGTGTCAAGAACAGCACCAACGTTGATATTCAACTCAACCTCGTCTACAACAGCATCAGTGACCCGGATCGTTGCAGCCGTGCACTCGAAAGAGTGCAGAACGCTGCGAAACAGAATCCTTTTCCCTTTATCAACCACCCCGATCTCATTCCAAATGTAAGAGCAGACAGGCTCTATGAACTGACCAAAGGTATCGACGGCGTCATCTCCCCAAAATGCCTTCGCGTCACACCCCGTTCCCTGGCCGAACTGCAGGAGACATTGAGACAAAACAGCCTTACGGTCCCATTCATCGTAAAAGAGGCCGGTACAGACCCAGAAAGCCCCAACAGTTTTCTTTTAAAGGAGGCAGATGCGTTTCACAAGCTGGAACGTTTCGCCTTTGACGGCCGTGCCTACTATGTCACACAGTTTTACGACTACCGTTCACCGGATTCTCTCTACCGTAAACACCGTTTTTTTGTAATGGGCAACAAGATCCTCCCCGGCCATCTTATTGTCTCAACACAATGGCATATTGTCGATGACAGAACGGCACATAAAGCATTAGGGGAGACGTTGTTCGACATCGAAAAAGAGGAAAAGGCATTTTTAAAAACCTACCAGAAAAAAAGAGTTCCGGCACTCTTAGCCATCAAAGAGAAGATAGGACTGGACTTTTTTGCCATCGATTGCCATATAGATGCGAACGGTGAACTGCTTCTCTTTAATATCGACTGTGAAGCGCACTATTTTGAACGCGTTAAAGAGCATGGGTACTATAACGACAAACAGATCCAACGTTATAACGAAGCCGTTGAGAGTATGATACTCAACAAAATTAAAGAAAGTGATCGACAACGCCATGTATAAAATACTCAACACACTCAGTGCCCCTGACCGCAACCGTCTTTTGGTCATCAACAACAACGGTGATTTCGGCAGTCTCAAAGTGATCATGGAGGGCAATAACACCTTAAACCTGCTTGTCGACAACCAAAAGGCAGAGATCTTGACGATAACTCTCGGCGGTGTTGAGCCCAAGCCGCTCGCGCTCCCGGCCGGCGATATCGTGCTCAACTCCATTTGTGACCCGGACACCAACGGAAGGGCCCTCCATCAGGCTGTAGAGGTCTTTAAAGACCTCTCTATACCTGTTGTCAATCCACCGCAACTGCTTTTGAAAACAACCAGGGAACAGACCTACGAACAGTTAAACGGGATACAAGGTCTCCGGGTGCCCAAAGCGGTAAGGATCACGCCGACCCGTCTCTCCGATGTTCCAAAAATGCTCAAAGATAAGCAGTTGGACTACCCGTACATCTTCCGTTCGACCGGGGAACATGGCGGAGAGGGGATGGCTTTGATAATGGATGAGAACGATCTAGGAAAGCTAGAACAGTTTGCTTTTGACGGACGGTCGTTTTACGCCATCGAGTTTGTCGACTTTCAGTCGGACGACGGTCTCTACCGAAAGTACCGTATGGTGATCATCGACGGGAAGTTCTACCCTCGGCATCTCATCATCTCAAAGTCCTGGAACATTCACTCCGAGACGCGAGCTGAACTGATGGAGAGTGATGAGAAGTACAAAGAAGAAGAACTGGCCTACCTCAACAATCCGCACCCTGCACTCGCCAAGCAGTGCGAAGATATTTATACAAAAATACCGCTTGACTTTGTAGGTGTCGACTGCCACATCAACGACAAAGGAGAGATGCTGATCTTCGAAGTCAACGCCTGCATGCGAATCGTAGCCGATAAAGCCATTGACTACCAAAAACCTTTTATGGACACTATACAGGCCGCTTTCAACGCAATGTTAGAGAAGAGGATTGCGTCAAATCATTAAGCATCTGTAGGTGTTAGAGAAGGCCCAACATCTCTCTTGTCTCCTGAACTGTCGCAAGAGGACGCTGCATCTCATCTGAGATACGAACGATCCTCTTGACCAAAGCCTCGTTCGTTGCCAAGGTATTTCGATCATAATCATAATAGATGCTGTCTTCTATACCGACACGAACATGTCCGCCTGCAGCAACAGCTGCCATATTCATAGGTAGCTGAAAACCGCCAAGACCGGCAGCACCCCAAATAGAATCTGCCGGCAAGGCGTCGGTAATCGACGCAAGATGTCCTATCGTTGCCGGTGCTGTATTAAGATTACCGAGCAGTATGTTAAAATATTTTCTTCCTTCAATAATTCCATGACGTTCCAGATATTTTGAGAGATTGATCATACCGTAGTCAAAGACCTCGAGTTCCGGTTTAATGCCCTTCTCTTTCATCATCATCGCCAGCTGCTCGACCATGCTGATGGCATTGACACTCGCCCCGGAGATAAAGTTAAGTGAGCCGAGGGTCAAACTTGCCATGTCAGGTTTTGCACTTCCAGTCAGATGAAGGACTTCCGAACGACGTTCAAAATCGGACCAATCTCGTCCTGACGTTGTCGCACAACAGACCAAACCCGGTCGTTCCCGGCGTATAGAACTTATGATGCGCTCATAATATGAAGCATCCGGTGTCGGTCGACCGTTCTCATCGCGGGCATGAATATGCACGATACGCGCACCCGCATCATAAACACGTATGGCATCTTCAACGATCTCATCGACTGAGACCGGCACGTGAGGGGTACTTGTCTTGGTAGGGACCATACCTGTCAGACAGACATTGATCATCAAAGGCGGATAAGGGTTTAACGGATGAGGGTCATTCGCTGCGATGTAAGCTGCAACAAGACGTTCGCGTTCCTCTCGTTGTTTAAAAAATTTTTCCAGATCCATTCGCAGTGTCGTCCAGTGGTCAACCTCATCAAGACTAAAAGAACAGAGCTTTTTTAATTGTCCTACAACCTCATATCCAAAGTGTTTTTTGTACCAGATGATCGTTTCAGGATGATCTGCATTCGTCGTCACATATTTGACACCGGCTTCATACATTGCTTCCATCCGTGTCGTTTGTAAGATCTTACCTATTCCCAGCCCTTGAAATTCCGGATAGACACCGAGAAGTGTCGTCTTCCCCTCCTCTTCGGAGAGTATCTTGTAGCCCCCTGCCCCAATGATCTTGCCAGAAGAGGTACGAGCTACAAAAAAACATGAAAGATCAAGTGCATCCATCTCTACAGACGGTACATGATGCATATTCCAAGGCTCCATCACCTTTAAGATCGCCTCCAGGTCATCGGACCGGGCTTTCTCGATCTGATAGTCCATATACTCTCTCCCTCCATTTGTTTACTGTTATCTTAGTGCAATTAAATATGGTTGTTTTCCAATGCAATTAGAGTAGCATACATTTAGCAGATTAACAAGAAAAAGTATTTTTCTTCCCTGATTAGCGTATTATAATGACACTTACGTTTCTCTGATACACCCGACTGCTTTAAAAGAACAGCTGACAAGAGCATCATATGTTTAGACCGAGGTGCTCTATTAGTCTAAAATAGTAACATTCAATACTTGCAAGCTGCTCTCGCCTTTACTCTCACTGACTTTAACCGTGAGCTCATATGTTGTTGTACTGTTCAATGGTGGTGCATCGATTTTAAGTTCTCCGTTGCTTGTCATCGAGAATATGCTGTTATCGGGATTGGACATGATCGCAAATGTCAACGCACCATTGCTCGGTGAAGGTGTAGCGATCACATTTTCATAGCTCACCGTATTTACCGGGATAAAGAAAATAGTAGTACCGTCGTTAACGGAAACTGTCGTAGCCGATGTCGATGAGACCATAACATTTGCCGGTGCATCATCAACATCATTGACGGTCACGTGTAAGGTCTGAACACTGGTATTGATAACATGCTCAATATCGTTCACCCTTACATTGACCTCATAGACATTATCCTTGTTTTGATCCTGAGGATCTTCAAAGTTATGCGCATAGGTAAATGCCAGCGCCCCACTTGAGGTCATCGTAAAGAGGGTACTGTCCGTCCCGCCGTCGTCTGTTGTATAAGCGTTTGAAGTTCATCGTCTTTGCCACTGTATTTTTTACGTGCAGCTGCTAAAAAGCGGCAGATAGAGGTCGTTAAAGTTAGGATCCTGTTGCATGACATCAAACCCGGGCGTTACTTCTTGAAACTGCGGATAATTTTTTGAAACTACGTTTTCCCCATGGACCTTGGCATCATAATCCAGAAAGTAACGGAGCTTCGCCATTTTTTTATTGTATTGTTCTACGCTTTCCTCAAACGCTGCTTTTGAACTCTTAGCAGCGTTGTTTCGCCTCAACACGATATCTCTTTTGGATCTCAAACGTTTCTTTCTGACGCTGTTTTGTCAATGCTCTTACACGTATCAGAAAATCGGCTTCGCGTTCACCCTTCTTCATCCTGAGCGGTTTTAAAGGTGTCATCTTGGGTATTTCTATCTTTTCTGTACTCAGGAAAGTGTCTATCGCTTCGAGTTCTATAGCCGATACGTCCAGGGCAACATAGTTGTCCGCCTTGTTGGGTTCAGCCAAAAGAGAGAAGGCACTTATGGCCAACAATAGTAAGATTTTTTGTATTAACTGACTTTCTTCAAATCGATAAATCTTTAATATAATAACTTCTTATTTGTAATTATATGTTTATATTATATATTATTATTTTCGTTCATTCTACACAAAATTTCTCAAAAAACAAGCATATGCGCCAAGCAATCCAAAAGCATATGCAACAGCTATTTCTGTTATAAAATCGACTTGTGAACAAACCTCACTGTGTGATCAGTTTTGTATCATCAACTCACGATAACCGAAGGACTCAGCCCTTGAAGGCAGTTAAAACCGTACTCTTTTGACACCCTGCGTATATTTGTATGTACATTATCAAACAGCTCTCTTCTACTTTGCGCTCTTGAAAGTCCTTCTCTGACTAAAAAACAGTTAAACAGGGTACTGTTAAAATCGGTATCAACAAAAGAGAAAAGTCTCAGCACTTTTGAGTTGAAAAACAGATTGTAAATATGTTCTATTTTAATTGTACTGACACTATCTGAAAAGTCTGGCATACCAGCATACGGCAAAATCAGCTTCTCACCGTTCTTGGTGCTTATACCATCCCCGGCTCATCATTACCCTGTTGATTTACTAGGGTATTATCCATGTCGATCTTAGTATATTTGAGCTCCTGCAGAAGTTCAACTCTATAACTTCTGTTTATAAGTAAACAAAAAGCATAAACTCTATATCATGAAGCCAAACAATACTAAGGACCCAAAATGAAAGTGTCACATATATTAAGTATTTCAGCTGTTACTGCTGCAATATTATTAACAGGATGTAGCGATGATTCTAAATCTAATCCGGCCATCACAGCTCCCGACGAGGTAAAACAGGCTGTTGACCTGAACCAGACGACCATACAAAACGTTATGGCCTATATTCGTTACAATGTAGGCGGTCCTTCTGCACCGCAAAAAGCAGTAAGTAATCCTGGTGGAGGGACAAACAGCGGAACGGAGACAGTGGATTGTACATTAGGCGGTACGCGTACTTACTCCTATCTTAACACTCAAGAGTATGAGACGGACGGATCGTACTCTTACTACGACACTTGGTCTAATACCTACAACAACTGTATTGAGCCATCAACCAATTCATATACGGATTTTACCGCTACACGCTACACGCAAAAGGGTACAACAAGCAACTACTACAGTAGTCACTATGACGCCAACACAAGTACGAATAGCTACACCAACGGCGGCGAGGACAACTACACAGCTGTCTATGACAATAATGAGAGCGACACCGGCTTAAGCAGCTACACGGTAACGCGTAAATCAACGGCTGCTTACACATATGACAACTTGACAAAAACAAATACACAAAACAGGAATGGCGAGCGCAGTTATCTCGATCGAAACGCAACCGGTGATATTGTAAATGGCTATAAAGATATTTGGGACCGCTGGAGCATGACCAGTGTAAATATGCCTGAACATGAGCAGGTAAACGCTAACGGTTCTTACACTCGTACCAATTACAGCACCGACGGCAGCTCGACACTTAGCAACGCTGACTATTTTGTGAATTTTGAATTCTCAGCTGTCGGCGGAGATGACCATAACATCTCGGTTTCCGGTAAGGCAGGTTCGCTTTGTCTTGGCGGTAGTGTCTCCTTTGCTACCAACCCAATCGTCAGAGAGGACCAGGTGAGTTATATGGATGAGAATAACGCAACAGGCGGTAATGTTCTTCCGTACAGCGGAACCCTTACTGTTACGGGGACTTCATCTGCAACAGTTGTCTTTGACAACAACACGACCCACTCTGAAGCGGTCGTACATATCGGTGATACCAATACGACTTACGGCAGTTGGAGCACATTGGCCAATGGACCATGTGGCGGCATAATCTAAATTTCCAACATTCTAAAGAGATTTGGCATTAATGCCATCTCTCTTTTTTTATATCAGCAAAACATCTTTGTCTTGATTTCTCCTTTTTTTTCAAAAAGTTATTTTTCCACTCAATACTCACTTCATTTACATCTGTCTAAGCCCAAGATACTATAATATCTTTTTATAGCAAGGAACATTATGACCAGGGTCTTACAACTGCTCGCCATTAACGACGACCACACCGTTTTAATGAAACACAGCGGTACCAATGGCGAGAAACGGCTGCTGCAGGTCGGTACCCCCTTTCCGTTAGTCGACCAGCTCAATCCGCAACGATTTGTCCATAAAAAGCTTCTTATCGGCGGCGTAAACAACCCGTTTATCACCAATATCGAAGCCGATATAATTGTCAATTCTATCGGTGACGCCGACCGGTATGCCCATTCCTTGGAAAAACTCGACCATACTGCTTATATCAACCATCCGGTCATTATCAATCATCCGCACAATATTGTTAACACCCGCCCGGACAAGCTCTATACTCTTTTAAAGGACTCTGCTAGTTTACTGCATCCGAAAAGTGTCAAAATACAGCCGAACTCTCTTAATGATGTAAAGGCTTCGCTTCAAGAGAGCAGTCTCACTGCTCCTTTTATTATGAAAGAAGCGTCATCGCCTACCGGCCGGTGTAAAAGGGTATTGGTCAGGAGCGATGACGACTTTTACCTGCTCGAGCGGTTCGCCTTCGATGGCCGGGACTATTACCTCTCCAAGTTTATCGACTACCGCTCTAAAGACGGCTTCTACCGAAAGTACCGCTTCTACGTCATAGGCGATAAGATCGTCCCCGGTTTTTTGATCGTCTCAAAAGAGTGGGAGATCCACAATGATGAACAAGCACATCAAGAACTGTTAAAGGCGCTTCCAGCGATCGGAGAAGAGGAAAAAAACTTTTTAAAACAGTTCAGTAAAAAGAGACTCCACCTCTTTAAAGAGATCAAAGAGAAGACATCGCTCGATTACTTTGCAGTCGACTGTGCCTTTGACAGACAGAACAGGCCTGTCATCTTCAAAGTCAGCAGTGAAAAACATTTTCTATCTGATGAAAAGAAAATGGGCTACTATTCGCAAAAACAGGTCAATGCTCTCTTTGAAAGCTTCGAGAGTATGTTGGTCGAAAAACTAAAAAACAGAGACAGATAATGGCAAAAATATTCAATCTTGTCGGCACGCCCGACACCAACCTGGTTCGCGTCATGCACAACAGCGGTGAGCCTAACAGTCTAAAGATCGACATCGAAGGCTCCAATACGCTGGGATCACTCTATGCGATGGATCATCCTGTTTATACTGTTACGCTTGGCGGTTCGGAACCAAAAGAGATTACACTTGATACACCTGCCCTTTTCATCAACTCCATTTGTGATTGTGACACGTCGGCTAATGCACTTCATCTTGCTAGCGATCTGCTCAAAAAATATCCGATACCGGTTATCAACCAGCCTAATGCCATTTTACAGACCAGTCGCGATGCCATCTATCAGAAGCTTTATCAACTCGATCCCAAGCTTATTGTCCCTTTTACCGTCAAATTGACACCTACGCGCTTATCTGATGTTATCGATGCTCTGTCTGAACATAAGATAGCCTTCCCTTTTATCTTTAGAGGGGCCGGTTCCCACGGCGGAAGCGACATGCTTCTGATAGAGAATACAGAAGAGATCACCAAACTCGAGGCCTTTGCTTTTGACGGACAGAACTTTTATATCAGTGCATTCAGTGACTATCAATCGCCTGACGGAAACTACCGAAAAGCCCGTATCATCGTAGTTGACGGCGAAGCCTATGCCCGACACCTTATCATCGCCGACCATTGGAAAGTGCATGGCGAGAGCCGCAGTAAGTTGATGACAGACAATATGGCCTTACAGCAAGAAGAAGAGGATTTTGTTAATTCGTTAAGCGATGAGCACAAGGCTATTTTCAGAAAGATTCACGCTGTCATCGGTCTGGATTATTTCGGGATCGATTGCCACTTTAACGAGAAGGGGGAGATCATTATCTTTGAGATCAATGCCTGTATGCGGTTCTATTTTTCTAAAACGCACGATCCTTCTGTCGGTTACGAGTACCTTCGTCCTAATTCTATCGCTATCAAAGAGGCCCTGGAAAATCTTTTCACTAAAAAGCTAAACGCTTAGATAGAGACCTTCAGGCTTTTTAGACCCGGAAGGACAAAGCTCTCTTTCCATTGGGGCTCTTCCGCCAACTTCAGAACACTAAAGGCCTCTAAAATGGCCGTAAATGCCACTTTTGCCTCTATGCGGGCCATACTTGAGCCCAGGCAGTGATGAACTCCGTTGCCAAAAGCGATATGTGTGCCCTCTTTACGTGTCAAGTTTAAGCGGTCCGGGTCACTGAAACGTTCCGGGTCACGGTTGGCAGCGGAGATCACAGCCACCACCTCTTCCCCTTTTTTAATCAATTGATCGCCAATGTCGACATCCTCCAAGGCAACTCGGTACAGTGCCGCTGACGTACTCGTAAACCGTAACAACTCTTCAACAGCTGTTGACATGATCTGCGGATCTTCCCGTAAATGTTGCAGGGCCTCTTCCTGCTGTAATAAGGCGTACAGACCGTTTGCTATAAGGTTCATGGAGGTTTCATGACCCGCAAAGATCAGAAAGATCGGCATATTTAAAAGCTCCCCGCTTTTCATGCGACCGTTTTTCCCGGTAATCTGGATAAGATCGCTCAGGAGATCATCTTCCGGTGTCAACTGTTTCTGCATTATCAGACGTCGAAAGTACGCTTGCATCTCTTCAATGACTTCCGTACCCCTTTTTAGATCCTCTGCACTCTTATGGGGAGAGACAAGGGAACTGAAATAGCCTGTATAGCGTTTAAAGATCTCTTTGTCTTTAATCGGAACACCGAGTATAAGGCTCATCACTTCAACGGTAAAAGGAAAAGCGAAATCATTGACCATATCGATAGAATCTTTCCCTTGAAATTTTTTTAGTATACGTTGTGCTATTAAAGGTATTTTGGGTTGGACAGCACTAAGACGCTTACTGAAAAGTTCATTCATCACCGTGCGCATTCGCACATGTTCCCCCGCATCTTTGAACGGCATAAGGTTGGAGCGGAAACGCTCTACGATGTTCATCGATGCATCATCCTCGGCTATAATGCGGTATGACTCAGCACGGCCGAAACGTTCATCTTTAAGAACACTGTTTACATCCTCAAAACGAGTCAAGACCCAACAAGACTCTTCTTCGCTCCAGTGCACCGGATCTTCACGGCGCAATGCATGCCAAAATGGGTGGGGGTTCACCTCAAATGCTCTGGAACGCGGGGCATAAATCAACTTTTGTTCAGTCATTTTGTTTGATCCATTGATTATTTAATTCGGTATAGACAATCGCCCGTACACCACCCGAAGGTATATCTTCAAGCACATAGTCTCTCTTTAGGCACAGCACACTGCAGCGTCCTATTTTCTCGTATAATGCCAAAAGGGGATCTTTACGGAACAGTTCCATTTCGGGAAAATTTCCGCCTTGGAAATAGAGATCTATCGCCTCTTTAAGCACTGTTTTTTGCTGTATTCGACTTTCAGGGTCTCCATTATAACTTGGTATTCGTGCAATTCCTATAAGATTTCGGCATCCGTCTTCAAAACCTCGTTGCATCATAGCGTTCAATAAAAACTGAACACACTTCACCCCGCGCTTTAAAGGGGATATCTCTACATTATAGACGATAAGGGTGTTATGGTGTTCAGCCATTCCCATGGCGTAAAAAGGGGTCCAATCTCTTTCGCAAAACAGTCGTGTCTCTTCTTGTGAATCAAACTGCGCATAAGAGAAGGAGGCAAGGCCGATCAGACTTTCATTGTCATATAGTCCCAACATGATGTGTCCGAGTTCAAACCGCTTTACAATCGTCCTCCGCTCTGCACGAAGACAAGGTGCAAAACAGACCTCTTCTAATGCAAGGACCTGATCTACATCTTCTACAGTCAATGTTCTGATGCCAAGCCCTTTCACATCAGCCTACTTACATCTCTTCTTGATAATAGCTCAGAGAGGTCTTACCGAACTTCTTTGACTTTGTTCTGCTGAAAGCCCCAATCGTCTCCGGCAGTTCCAAGCCAGTCATATGTTCGATGATGATCATATTGACTACATCTGAAGGCAGTTGCTCAATCAGGCTTATCATCTTAAGATAGATATCTTCATGTCCTTCACGGATAGAAAATGGCGGATCGATATAGAAGTATGCCTCTTCGTTAAGGCTTTTCAAACGCTTTACAACCGCACCGATGTTCGCAAATGTATCGCCGCGATAGATCTCACATGCGCTCGGATCGGTCTGTTCGATGTTCTCTTGCAGCACTTTCAAAGCATTACGGTCTCTCTCCATAAAAAAGATCTTTTTTGCACCTCTACTCAGTGCCTCAAGACCGATCGAACCGCTGCCTGAAAAAAGTTCCACGAAATTGGCATCGATGATCTCAAACTGTATCGTGTTGAAAAACGACTCCAGTACAATAGTTTTAGAGCTGCGTGTCGTACTCAGAGAAGGAAGGTGAAGCGTTTTGCCTTTGTACTTTCCCGAAATTATCTTTTTTGTTATGGGTTTTGCCATCTATCTTTATCCTTACAAATAGTGTTTTATACTGAATTCGAGATCTTCGTCGATCTCCTGCTCCAACAACCAGCGCAGGTAACCAGCATCGTTCATCGCTACCTCTTCAAGATAGTGCTCTTTGTACTTTCCAAAAGCGAACTTCTTGATCAGCACCGGCTCAACGCTCAATGTCATCAACCGCTCATCATCCGCCATCTCATTCAGATAGTGATGCAGCAGTCGGACATGAAAAGCATCACTGAGCGCACTGTGCGCTTTAAGTTCCAGGCCCAGATTAGCCGCTTCGCTCTCTTCGCCGCGGTAGAGCCCCAACTCATAGCGCAGATACTGCAGCGAGAAGCGGTCGATCTCTTCAATAAGGTGCCGTGAACATTTGAGGGTGTCTATGACACCCCCTTTCCAGAAAAACCCCTCTTTGGCCAACATAGCGAGATCGAAACCGATATTGTGTCCGAGCAGGATGTTTTCATCACTGTTATGTTCTTTCAAACGAGCAGCGATCGCAGAGTCCCCGAAGAGAGGGGCATCTTTCACCATCTCATTGGTAATGTGGTGCACCGCCATCGCTTCAGGTCTGATCTTGCGAGAGGGTTTGATCAACATCTCTTGCGTTGAGCATCTACCCGTATCCTCTACAATCAGCCCGGCAGAACAGATACGATCGCTCTCTTCCAATCCGGTGGTCTCAAGGTCAAGATAGATCAGCACTGATCACTTCGCTTTTAGGCAATTTTTCCAGCATCGTATAGTAATGTTCCAGCGTACGAAAACTCTTTTCAAAGCGCCATGCGATGATGAACTTGACGATCATATTTCGGACCGCTTGATCGACTTTCTCAACACGGCCGTAATAGCCAAGTGAGATATTTTTGTTCTTCACTTTGGCCTCTTTATCATACTTGATCCCGATGACCTGAAGATATTTCCCCTCTTTGACCGTACCGATATCCTCTTCGCTCAGAGAGACACCCGACAGGTTGATCGCTTTGAAGTCGAAGAGATCATTGAATTGGCCCACTTTCTCGCCGAGGGCCAGGGTGACAAACAGTTCTTCAAGCGTGCGCATATTCTCTTTGCGCGCCAGTTCATAACTTGATATCTTGGATGTCAGTTCTTTAAGTCTCTCTAATGCTGAGCTCACAAAGGTCCTTTATTCGAAGAGAAATAATTTTATACCATTATAACAGACTGTCGGGAAGCCAAGCTGATTTTCAAAGCAAAACACTCTCTAAAGTACGCTCTCTATCGACCCGACTATCAGCCCCTATCTTTTTGCTGATCGCGCATACGTATAAAAAACTGGGCCAACTCTTCTGCGGGAAGCGGTTTAGAACAGAGATAGCCTTGGTAAATGTTGCAACCTATCTCTTTTAAATAGGCAAGCTGTTCCTCCGTCTCCACACCTTCTGCCACAATATCCATGTCCAGGGTCTGTCCCATTTTCACAATAGTCTCAAGAAATACAGCCCCTTCGGGCGTATTATAATCATCTACAAAGACCTTGTCGATCTTTAGATTGTCGATCGGGAATTTTTTCAAATACGACAGCGACGAGTATCCTGTCCCAAAGTCATCAAGCGAGATGGTGACCCCTTGATCATGGATCATCTTCAAGACCTGCAGGTTATTTTTGTTTTGTTCTAAAAAGAGGTACTCCGTAATCTCTACATCGATCTTTGACCTCTCCACATCGTTCTCATCAAGCAGGGTCACAAAATTCTTTTCAAAGTGAGCTGAAAGCAGTTGTTTGGTCGCAACATTGATCGACACCTTAATATCAAGCCCCTCTTCACTCCATCTTTTTTGCTGACGTATCGCTTCAGAGAGGACCCACTCCCCCAACTCAATAATAAAACCATTTTCTTCTGCAAGAGGAATAAATGTTAACGGCGGTATGATCCCTTCCGTCGGACTGATCCAACGGATCAAAGCCTCTACACCGACGATAGCCCCCGTTTGAACATCGGTTTTAGGCTGGTAGTAGAGTTCATACTCATTGTGTTTAAGCGCATCGCGCATCGCTTTGTCCAGTGCAATGGTCTTTTGGACCTTTATGTTAAGCGCTTTTGTAAAAAAGTGATATTGGGCCCGTCCGGCTTTTTTTGCTTCATACATCGCAATGTCCGAATGCTGCATCAACGACACATTATCCGTACCGTCTTTGGGGTAGATAGCGATACCGACACTGCTGGTAATATTAATGGGATGAGATTGGACCACCCATGTTCTCGTTAAACATTGCTGGACACGTTCGATGATGCCGATCAACTCTGCCAATGAGTTGTATTGATGCAGCACAATGACAAACTCGTCACCGCCGACACGGGCAACGAAGTCGTTTGAACGCAGCTCCTCTCGAATAACAGAAGCAATACTCTGTAAAAGTTCATCACCGATGTTATGACCGAAAGCATCGTTCACGCTCTTAAAATAGTCCAAATCCAAAAAGAGAAACGCAAACTCTTTTTGGCTGCGTGAAGCGTCGGCTATTAAACGATGCGTGTACTCCTCGAGTGCATTTCGGTTTGCCAAACCGCTTAATGAATCGGTTCTGGCCATCTGGTACAACTCATTTTTTTCGCTGTCCAGTCTTTGAAAAGTCTGCACCATCGAAGCACGAATCGCCTCGAGTTCTTTCAATCTAAAAGCCTTGGGTATCTCACTTTGATAATAGGCGAATTGGCGCAATTTTTCCAGGGGCTTGCCTAAAAAATAGTGCAGGATCAGCCCCGTGATCAACAAGATCAAAACAGGCGAAAGACCAAAATAGAAGATAGATTTTGTCTTATTTTCACTAAAGTAGGTCGCGAGTTCCTCTTGATCGAGTAAAAACAGTAGATTCAACGTTTGAAGCTGCGGCCCTTTGTAAAACCGGATAACCCCTTCAACACCTTTTTGCCCAATCAGTTTATTATAGGGCGAAGAGCGCTCTTCTTTATAAAGATCGATCTTGGAAGGGGCTTTATGATAATGCGGATCGGTCGTCAGTAAAACATTATTGTCGTCCAGGACCATGATGGCCGCAATAAAATCATTGTTGGAGACGCTTCTGTCAAGCACGGCCCGGGTAGAGCCCAACTGCTCTTTATTCTCTATGGTCTTGGAGAGAATGTAACTGAGTTCAGACATATCGTCTTTGAGGCTTTCAAGTACAACTGAGGCCATCTTGTCCCGCTGCTCATAATAATAATCAATAAAAATGGCGTATAGAACACTTAACACGACAAGCAGAACAGCCAGATTAAACTTCTGAATCGTCAATAGCATCTTAGAGCAGATCTCTTATCGGCAGATGGGCTTCGCGCATACGGGTTTTCACTTCAGGGGAGAGCGTTTGGTTGATCCACTCGATCTTTGATAAAGAGCTCTCAAACTCTTCATAACTAAGCTCTAGCAAATAAGGTTTCACCACTGAATAAAACGCTTTCGGGTCCCGTTCGAGATCAGCAACTGCAGCATCTACCAGCTTCTTCAAAGCGATGAACTGCTCTTGGTGTTTGTACAGAACTTCTTCTGTCGTGAACAACGCATCGACAACAAAAAGGTCTAATCCCTCTTTAGTAGAGACGAGCTCTTTAAAACCTTTTTTATGCAGTTTCATGTCATACGGGTTGTAGGTTACGATGATAGTTGGACGGGATAACCCTATGACATCAAGGGTAGCAATAGTAGCTTGATCTTTGTTGATATAATCGATCTTTTTGTTTTGCAGTTCGTATCGTTCTATAAAATCTTTCAACAGTGTATTATTGATCGAATCCATTTCCAGGTATGCGTCAATAGTACTGCTTGTATTTTGTAACTCGCTCACCGATCTGTTGCCCATAATCATATCGCCTCCGTTTGAACGGTCAAACATCATAACCGGTATGAGCGACGGCATTTTATGTACGAGCACGCTATACTCATATTGTGTTCCAACATAGGCGTCGGCGTTACCCACTTCGTAAAGATACATGTTTTCACTCAAAGAGGTGAGATGAAGCAGCTTGATATTAAGGGGTTTAAGCCACCCCTTCTCTTTGGCATAAAAAAGCGGTGAGTACCCCACCCAGGTTGTTGCAGATATCGTAAGTTTGTCATATGGTTTGGATGTACATGAAGTTAACAGTATCAGGGGTATCAAAAGCAGCATGAGTATATTAAACATACAATCTCCCTTTTAAAGTCGCTTCTATAGCCATTAGAGACAATCTTTGCAGATGATCTATAATAGCACACGCAAGATAAGATTACAAAACAAAAAAATTTGAAGAACAGTTCTGTTCTTTTTGAAACTCCATTTTCTATCACGCTCCAAAGTGCTATGAGTGATGATATTAATACGCACACATTCTTTGCCATAATTTTACCTGCGTTAAACCTACTCTGTCTTATACTTCCGTCATCATAATAAGAGAGCAAAATGGACTACTTAGAAATCACCGGCCCGGCCAAACTTCATGGCAATGTAAAAATCTCAGGCGCAAAGAATGCCGCCTTACCGATCATTGCGATGACACTGCTTGCCAACAACACGGTGAAGATCGGCAATATGCCCTCTGTCGTTGATATCAAGACCCTCTTGAAGCTTATTGAAAACCTGGGGGGCACCTTCTTGTTTACGGATGAAAACCGTGTTGAGATCAACACCTGCTGCCTCACCAATACAATAGCCACCTATGACATTGTCAAAACAATGCGTGCATCGATTCTTGTACTTGGCCCCCTTCTTTCACGTTTTGGCCACTGTGAAGTCTCTCTGCCGGGCGGCTGTGCCATCGGTCAGCGTCCGATCGATCTACACCTTAAAGCACTGGAGCAGATGGGTGCCAAGATCACCATTCATGCCGGTTACGTGCAGGCTGAAGCACCGAAAGGACTTCAGGGTGCCCATATTATCTTTGACAAGATCACCGTTACAGGAACCGCCAACATCGTGATGGCAGCCGCTCTGGCCAACGGAACGACACACATCACCAATGCGGCACGTGAACCCGAAGTGGTCCAACTCTGTGAGATCCTGCGTGACAGCGGTGTTCTCATCAACGGGATCGGTACATCCGAACTTATCATAGAAGGTACCCGTGGCAAACTGATCGACATCGTCCCTTTCGACGTCATCCCCGACCGGATTGAAGCAGGAACATATCTCTGTGCCGCCGGTATCAGCAACTCGACCGTTACACTGGAAAATGTCCGTCCTGACCACCTTGAAGCGGTCACAGGAAAGCTAGAGGAGATGGGTTTCAGAATCGATATCACGGACAACTCCATGACTATCTATCCCGCAGAGAAGATCAAGCCGGTCACCATCGTCACTCAGGAGTACCCTGCCTTCCCAACCGATATGCAAGCCCAGTTTATGGCCTTGGCCACACAGGCGGTAGGGACATCTACGATTGAAGAGCGTCTATTTGAAAACCGCTTTATGCACGTAAGCGAACTGCAGCGTCTTGGCGCAGACATCAAACTCAACGGCCACACTGCGACCGTTATCGGACCCTCAGTACTTTCAGGAACCGACGTTATGGCCACAGACCTGCGAGCGTCAAGCGCTATGGTCATTGCCGCCAATATTGCTGAAGGAGTTACCCAGGTCCACCGTATCTACCACCTGGACCGCGGTTACGAGAACCTGGAAAAAAAGCTGGGAGATCTCGGGGCAAAGATCGAACGTCTTCGTGAATAACGTTGATGCGTGACACCCTGGTATTTCAATCTCTCTCCTGCAAATAATCCACACCATCAACTCTACATTTACAGACACAAATCAATAGCCTTTTAAGCTCTTCAGTCCTATACTTGAACCCTATATCAAAAATTAGGAGTATCAGATGAGACAACATGAAAGTTACCGCTGTAACAAATGCGGCAATGTAGTGGAAGTATCTAATGTCGGGGGTGGGACACTCACCTGCTGCGATCAGGATATGGAGATGATTACAGAGAATCTCACGATGGTCAACCTTCTTAAAGCCTTTGCCGGCGAATCGATGGCTCGTAACAAATATGAGTATTTTGCCAAGATAGCACAAAAAGAGGGACTCCGTGATATTGCTGCCCATTTTCAACGTGCAGCCGACAATGAAAAGACCCACGCCAAACTACAACTGGCACTCAACAATGTGATGGCTAACGGCGAGCCCTTTGGCGACACTGTCGAAAACCTCAAGATCGCTATCGCGGGTGAGAGCTATGAGAATCTGACCATGTATCCGGACTTTGCCGCTGCAGCTGAAGAAGAAGGAGAGAAGGAGGCCGCACGTCTTTTTAAAGCCATCGGAAATGTCGAAGTCGAACACGAAAATATGTATAAAATGCTGTTAGCGCGTCTAGAAGGCGGCGAAGAGTATCTCAGTAATAATGATGAAGAGGAGTGGTTCTGTGAAGTCTGCGGCCATGTACACCGCGGTAAAAAAGCGCCAAAAGCCTGTCCTGTCTGTAAACACGCGCAAGAGTATTTTTCACGTTTGAACACGCGTAAATAATTTGTGTTTGCACCGGGCAGATAAAAACTATAGAAGATCCCCAATTTAGATTGGTGCAGATGCGGAAGTGATCTCAAAAACGTAGAAGCGTCAATAACGCATTCCAGCAAACGACTAAAATGTGAGTCCTGCATCAGGAGCTCGAGCGGTGAGCTTCAATGTAAGATGCACCGAAGATGGAATGTTTAATTGTCGGTGAAGATCACCATCTCATAATGACTTCTTTTCGTCACCAGTGATTTATCGGGAGCGACCGAGCCCGTGTTTTTCGCAACAGCTAGCGCATGTCTCAACTCCGCAATCTCCAACTCCATCTCTTCCATCTGCTCTTTCAGACGCAGCGCGACATCGACACCGGCAAGGTTGACGCCCAGTTCACGTGTCAAGCGCAAAATCATCTTGATCCTGTCAATGTCGCGCTGAGAGTAGAGACGGATACGACCGTCCGAACGTGAAGGCGTTATCAGGTTTTCGCGCTCATACTGGCGCAGCGTCTGCGGATGGATCTCCAATATCTTTGCTACGATACTAATGAGGTAAACCGGTTCATCATAAGTGTGCATCATCACTAACTCCTTAGTTGTTTGTCGGCAGCTTTTCTTTCATCATGGCAACAAGTTCTTCATCAAGTGTATCAACATTCGGCAAGACAATATTGGCTCTGAGGTAAAGGTCGCCTCTTTGATTGGTCTTTCTGTTCATAGCACCCATCTCTTTAACACGGAAACGCTGCCCGTTTTTCGTGTTTTGCGGTACTTTTAAATTGATCTCTTTTTCTAATGTCTCAATAGCGATCTTGTCGCCGAAGAGTGCGGCATAAAGAGGCACATCAAATGTCTTGACAAGGTTATCACCGTCACGCTCATAGTCAGGCGTTGCCGCGATCTTGATGTTCAAGATCAGGTTTCCGCGCTGGCCATGCATGCTTTTGCCCTTGCCTTTGACACGCATCTTTTCGCCGTCTTTAATACCGGCAGGGATCTTGATGTCAAAACTCTCACCCTGGATGGAGACGTTGTGTTTACCGCCCAGGATCGCCGTTGCGAAAGGCACGGTCACATTGGCTTCCAGGTCAAGATTGACCTGTTGTTGATGACCTCCGCCAAAGCCGCCAAAACCGGCTTGACCACCGAAACCGCCGAAGCCACCGCCGCCTCCGCCTTGACCGAACATCTGACGCAGGATCTCATCCAGGTCGACATTACCGCCCTGCCCCTGTGCAAAATCATGGAAATTCTGACCACCGAACATCTGGTCGCCGTGCATGTCGTATTGTGCTTTCTTATTTTTATCGCTTAAGACCTCGTATGCGGCATTGATCTCTTTGAACTTGTCTTCTGCACCGGGGTCTTTGTTGACGTCAGGGTGGTATTGTCGTGCCAATTTTCTATAGGCTTTTTTGATCTCGGCCTCAGTTGCATTGTCACTGATACCTAAGGTCTCATATAAACTTTTACTCATCAATGTTTCCTCTAAATTGTTAAAAATGTATTATTCATTATTATATCAAAAAGGTTGAGTGCAAGTCAATCAAGGTTTAATGTTTTTCTTAAAAATATTCGCTTTAAATCTTGAAAATTTCAACAGATTTTTATTTTACTGGAAGTATAATGCGGTCCGTTGTCGGGGCGTAGCTCAGTATGGTTAGAGTACCTGGTTTGGGACCAGGGGGTCGAAGGTTCGAGTCCTTTCGCCCCGACCACTTTTTTTAGAACTTTCAAACATTATCTATCCACTATTATTTACAATGAAAAACCTTAATGCAACACCTCTTTAGTTCGATCAAAAATCCGATGCTCCATAATATTTAAACCGGTTCTTACCCTTCTCTTTGGCCCTGTACATCGCCTGGTCAGCCTGTTTCAGCAACAGTTCGAGCGTTGACGCATCATGCGGATAGAGACTGATACCGATACTGGAACCGATCTGCAGCATAAGCTCCTGAGAGAAGTACGGCTCTTTCAGAGTCGAAATAATCTTTTCCGCAATCGTCCTGATCAATTCCTCGTCGCCTTCATACTCGATCGTCACTATGAACTCATCGCCTCCGTAGCGTGCCACAAAATCGTAATCACGCAAGATCGACTGCAGCCGTTTTGAGACCTCGATGAGGATAAAGTCCCCATGCTCATGCCCGTACGTGTCGTTGACCAGCTTAAAATCATCGAGGTCAATGAAGAAGAGCGCAAACTCGCCCTTGCTACGCTCCGCTTTGTTGATCAGCGCTTTGACGTGCCGCAAAAAGAAATGACGGTTAGGCAGCTGGGTCAGGACATCATAGTTTGCAAGACGTTCCAACGCTTTCTCGGCCTCTTTCTGCTGCGTCAAGTCAAGATCGATGCTGAAGATCTCCGGTTCACCATCCTTTGACCGCAACATAACATGCGACGAATAGACCAGCACCTTTGAACCGTCTTTTTTACGCAACTCAAGCTCTGATGCCGGTATTGCGATGTTTTTGTGTATCCACTTGTCAACATCCTCAATACTTCTTTCGTACATCTCCTGAGGAATGATAAGATCTTCGAGTCTGCGTCCAAGTACCTCTTCTTCGCTGTAACCGTAGAGCAGTTCACTCTGCTTGTTCCAATAGATCACTTTTCGCTCTTTGTCATAGCCCTGTACCGAAATATTCGGCAGCGCATTCAAAAGCTCTCTAAAGCGCTGTTCGTTCTCTTTAAGATAGAGCTCGGCAAGGCGCTGCAAAGTGATATCGATATAACTTCCTACAATACCGATAATGTTGTGCTCTTCATCGTAAAGCGGCGCTTTGTTGGTCAACAGCCACATTTCGCCTTGACGTTCTACCCGGTTGATTATAGGGTTCTTTGTCCGTATCACCTGAAGGTCATCCCTGTTATACGCATCGGCATGTTCCGCCCAGACAAGTTCCGTATCTCTCTTGCCGATGATCTCATCGGTATGCGCCAGGCCTGCATCATGTAAAAAGTGCCCGTTACAGCCTAGATAGCGTAGCTTCGTATCTTTCCAAAAGATACGTACAGGCGCAGTAGAGATGATGTTTTGCAACAGCGCCGCTGTATTTTTAAGTTCATGCGCACTCTGCTTACGAAGTGCCTCTGCTTCATGATAGGCAATAGCGCTGCTCACATTCTGGATCAGCTCCTCAAGAATCCTGATCTCTTCATTGCTGAATCGGTGTTCGACATCACCATAGATCGTAATAACACCAAAGCGCTTCTGTTGATTAAAGACCTTCATCGGGATCGAAACGACAGAGTGTAACCCCGAACTCTTAGCCAGATACTTCCATGATTCAAACCGCGGATCACTTTGAGTGTCTTCGATCACTACTGTTTTACCGGTGCGCATACTTTCGGCTGTCGGACCGTATGAATGTGGATCTTTTTCATCAAGCGTGACATAAAACTCTTTTGTCAAATAGGGAGGATCGGCCAGGTCAGCCCTGTAAGCAATATCCAGTACAGGAGTGTCTTCTCTCTGTAGACCTATCCAGACGACTCTATAGTGCGGTACCTTCCCCAGCAGTTCACATAGATGCGTCAATATAGACTCTTTTGTCGAACTCTCCAGAAGCAGTTTTTTAATCGCTGAAACACTCTCCAGCAGAGAGATATAGCTGCTTTTACGGTGCATATCTCTCTTCATACGTTCGGCATACGATTTGAGCCGGAGGAATTGACCCAGTTCATTTTGATACTCGATGCGCTGTCGTCCGAAAATACCCAGAAAAATAGTGAATAAGACGGCAAAAGTGACAATCGTGTCCATCATGTCCAACGCCATCGGATGAAAAAACGGTAGAAAAAATGCTTCTAAATCTTTATGATTGAACAGGCTATAATCGGCAGCTGTATAGAGAGCGTTTATGCTATATACACTGAAAAATCTAAACGCGAAAAAAGCGATCACCAAAAATAGAGAACGGACCAGCAGAGGAGAGTTTTTCGAATAACGGTACTGAATAATCGCGTATATAAGAATAAACAACCATGCAACCGCTAACAGTATATGCAACACATGAACAGGGATAATCTCAAACATGACTGCTTTATCCTTTCCTATTATTTTATAATAGAGCAGAACATATTAAAACCGGTTTATGCGCGTAGTGAAAGGAGGAACTGCAATGTGGAACTGCACATTTTCGCGGCCTCGTTTTAAGCGTGCGTCAGCTAGGATTGATACTCTCTCTATTACTTTGAAATATTTGTATCCACACGGATGGATCTTGTAACTGTTTTACTATTATTAAGATCCGGCTGTATAGAGGCATTGAGTTCATTAGAGCTCGTAGGCAGCGTATTTGAACTGTTGGTATCAACAGGTTCTGACACATTCAGATCTGCCGTTCGATCACTCTGATTACAATCTTGAAGCGCTGTTTCCAAAGCGGCCAGTTTCTCTACCTGTCTCTCTTTCAGTGCATCCATCTCATCTTCCAAAAGCTCAAATTTCTCTTCAAGAGCTTGCTGCGAAGTAACATTGGCACCATAATTGTAGACCAGCTCACCGCCCTCTTTCGCCTGGAAAACCGTCAATGTGATGACACCCACAAAAGAGAGAAGATAAAGTATTCTCGCCCATGGTCTCTTGACCAACAGAGACACTCCCTTAAACACGAGGGGAAGCAATGCAAAATAGATAAGATAGACGCCGATCAGCTTATGTGACTTAAGTGCGGCCAACCCTTCATCGCTTAACAGAGGCCCCGCCTCTTTGCCGTCCGTCACACCTGTCATATAAGCTGCTGTCAGTACAACGAGCAACAATCCAAACAGCAGGTAGACCGAAACCGTCAACGATTTCCGTTTCGTGATGAGATTGATCAATTCCAGAATTAAAATGATCAGTGGCAGGACAACGGCAAAATGAACGGCTACAGGGTGCAGCAACAGAGGAATAGTGTCAGGAACCTGAAGAGGAATGGAGATGACAGGTAAATCCATAAATGTCCTTTATGAGTACATTTACTGATTATATGGGATAGTTGGTTAATAAGGGGTTAGCAGAAAAAATTATGAATTATGAAAGATAGCGAAACGCATTTTGAAAAGAAAAGTTTATGAAAATTGAATAACCGCATAAACTTTCGGATGTGCTGCAGATCGTGCCAAATATCTGACCGATAGCGCACTCTTGTGTGCGCAGAGTGTCAGATTTTGGTACGAGCTGTGGTGCAGCCGGAATTTTAGGCTAGTGGAGGAAGTGACGGATGCCAGAAAAGTAGAGCGCCATACCGTGCTCATTCGCCGCCTCGATAACCTCATCATCACGGATCGAACCGCCCGGTTGGATAACCGTCTTGACACCCGCTGCCGCAGCAGCATCGATCGAATCACGGAACGGGAAGAACGCTTCCGATGCCAAGGCAGCACCTGAAACATCCAGACCCATATCTTTCGCTTTTTTCAACGCACATTGCGCTGCATCGACACGAGAAGTCATCCCCATACCGACAGCGACCATGGCCGAGTTCTTGACATAGACAACACAGTTGGACTTTGTCAAAGAGGCCACTTTCCAAGCGATCTCAGCATCTTTCATCTCTTGAGCAGAGGCTTGACGTGTCGTTTTCAGCTCTGAGTTGGCGACTTCGTCTGCAGCGACAACATCGGCATCCTGATAGACAAATCCGCCGTCGATGTGCTTGAAGTCTTTAGTGTCGTTTGAAAGTACGATAGTCTCTGCACCGTACTCAAAAAGCTTAATACGTTTTTTCTTCTCAAACACAGCCTGTGCTTCAGGTGTAATACGTCCCGCGATGACCACTTCCAAAAAGATCTCGTTCATCTTCTCAGCCAACTCGACATCGACAACACCGTTGACGGCCACAACACCGCCAAATGCAGAGACCGGGTCACATTTAAGTGCTTCAACATAGGCTTCTGTCAAATTGTCACGGATCGCAAAACCGCACGGGTTACCGTGTTTAGAGATACAGACGGCACCTTCGTTACCGAAACCGGCAGCGATCTTGACTGCACCGTTGATATCATTAAGGTTGTTGAAACTTGCTTCGCCTTTGAGCGTCGTGAAATTTTTAGAGAAGTAGATGTCAAACTCATAGAGTGCACCGTCCTGGTGCGGGTTTTCACCGTAACGCGTGTCCATTACTTTTGAACCGACGATAAACTGTTTTGCACCGAAGCCTTTGTTGAAACGGCTGTTCATGTAGTTGGCGATCATACTGTCATACGCAGCGGTGTGCTCGTACGCTTTGATCATCAGGTCACGACGGAACTCGACCGTATTGGTGTCGTTCTCAATCGCGTTGAGGACAAGCGAGTAGTCGGCAACATCGGTAACGATCATAACACTGTCAAAATTCTTCGCAGCAGAACGTACCATCGCCGGTCCGCCGATGTCGATGTTTTCGATGATATCTTCAAAGTCATCAGTACGCTCTATCGTCTCTTTGAACGGGTAAAGGTTGACACAGACAAGGTCAATCGCTTCGACACCGAGCTCTTTGGCCTGGTCGAGGTGAGACTGTTTGTCGCGACGGTGAAGGATCCCGCCGTGAACGAAAGGGTTCAATGTCTTAACACGTCCTTCAAAACACTCCGGGAATTTTGTTACTTCATCGATCTCGATCGCGGCAACACCGGCATCTTTCAACATCTTGAATGTACCACCTGTCGAGATGATCTCAAAACCGTTAGCGACTAACGATTTTGAGAACTCAACAATATTACTTTTATCACTGACACTTATAAGGGCGCGTTTCATACTCTAACCTTGGAAAAATATTTATGGAATTTTATCTAAGAAGTTATTAGGATTGGGTAAAAAGTACACACCTTACGGCAACTCGTTTACTGACTGTGTTGTTATTGGAATGGAGATGATAAGCAAACAGGATAATAGGTACGGGAGTCATATGGACTTTGTACTTTTTCCAGGCGCAAAAGCCTGGAAAAATGGGTTAACAGCAGGTTTTTGTCTCCTCTTCTTTAAGGACTTTTTTAAAAAACCAGAGTGATGGGCAGAAGTCGAAGATCGCCCAGGTAAAGATCATCGCGATCACAAAGGCCAACAGGCCGAATGCGATAGACGACTCACCGACAAAAAAGAGTGCCCAGATCAGAGTGAGCATCGTTGCCGTCAGTAAACGTTGAAGCCGATGGCTATACATAACTGCGTCCTTTTGTAGTGATAACCGATATGCTCCGGATGAGACCGAAGCAGTCTCGACTACTCTGTAATAGTCAGACCCAGTCCGTGTGCATCAGGTCCAAGACCTTGGTCTTGAACTGCATAATCAACGATCATTCGCAGGTCACCAAAGACCACATCCGCTAAGGTAGAGTACTCGACCACCTCAGTTTTGTTAAGATCACCGTTCATATATGCATCGCCCACTGCGCCTTCAAACATTGTTCCAAACATAAAGTTCGGGTTCAAAAAGCTGATCGCCATGGTCTTGTTTGTATCATCCGTCTCATCGACATAGACAGTAAACTCACAAGGCAGAGCCGTAATATATTCATTGCCGAGAGCCGTTGCTTTTTTGGCATATTTAGGCGAACAGGCTTCTACAACCTGAACATTAGGGATCGCGATCGGGTCAGGTCGGCCTGAACGCCATGCAGAGAGTGAAGAGAGTCCGAGAACTCTGTTTTCCGCAGTATCGGCAGCATCACCAAGTGTTGCGATAATAGCCTTAGCGAGTGCCTTGTCATCCGTCCCTTTGACAAAACTTCCGTCTCCAGCCGAACCCGTTCCTGTGTATTTATACACAATATATGGACTGCGGAACGAAACATCGTTCTCTATTTGGCTCTGTGTAAACTGCGGTCCCAGCTCTTCTGTTGACTCTGTATAGGTCACAGCGGCTGTTCCTGTCACACCGCTATCATCTTCCAGACCGGCTTTGATCATCTGACGAAGTTCACTTTTTACAGCAGATGCCATAGCGGCAAAGGCGGCATTCTGTGTTGCATCGAAATTATCTTTTGCATCGGTAAAGAAAATGTTGAAGATCGCTTCAGCATCGAGCATATCGACATAGACATTGGTCCCGTCACTGTGAACAGAGACTTCACACGGCAGTGCCGAACCGTGGAAACGGCCTGTCCCTATCGCCTGCATCGCATACGCTTTATTACAAAACTCGATCACACGGGCTGTACCTCCTGCAGCACTCCCCATACTCGGGATCGGCAGCAGATCTGTAGCTTCCCATGTCTCGGGACCGCTCAAGCCGTCTGCACCACCATTAGCACCGGCAATCACCCAGTTTGAGGGCAGGTCCAGTACACCATTGGCAGTGATATTGCTCTCGTCTGTATAGACAACATACTGTGCGATCTTTTCGGCTACTGCCGGTACATCTGCCACGCCACCTGATATCACGGCAACACGGGTGTATGGTGTTACTGTCTCTTCTGCCGCAACATTGCCACCGCTATCCGACTCATTACACCCGCTCAGTCCAAGCATCAACAGTGCACTTAGCGCGGCTGACCCCAATAGTTTTGTATGCATTTTCATAAATGTCTCCTGTATTCAAATGATGGGGCAGTCTATTTGAATCGGTGTGAAAAAATCATGAATATTTTTAGCGGATTTTTTCATGATTTTTTCATTTTACCCTTCTTTTATAGTATTTTTAAATTCCCCCTGTTCAGGCGGCAGGCGTTAACAATGCCCCAATATATCCGGTAAACACCATCAGACAATAGATAACTTTTTGTGATATTTTTTTGATATTTCATGATTTTTTCATCTTTAATAGTAGATAATGACTCATCACACATTCAAGGATAGAAATGAAACACGTATTATTAGCACTTATGACAGCTGCTGTCATGATGTTCACAGGTTGTAGTTCAAAAGAGGCAACACCAGGTTATGCCGGACCGGCAAAAGTCCCGACTTATTTTATTGCGCCGTTGATGTCAACGGAAGATGTCACATCTAAACTCGAAGCCGCCGGTTTCGAGATCGTTGCGGTTGACAAAGTCGGCAAAGCGAAAATGGACAGTATTGTCTTCACCAATGCCTACCTGAAAACACTTGCCGACAAACCGGGACGCGGTTTCCTGGCAGGTGCACTTCGTGTACTGGTCAACACAGAGGGCAACGAGACACGTATCTCCAACCCTCGTTATTTCACAAAAGCGTTCCTGCAGAGTGATTATAAGCTAGGTGACGAGCAGCCCCTGCTTGACGGGCTTAACAAAGCCTTCCCTGACCTTAAACCTTCAGAAGACAACTGGGAATTTGACGGTCTTGCCGACTATCAGTTTATGATTGGTCGTCCATACTACCAGGATCAGATCGTTGCAGGAGAAGGCCCGACCGCAGATCTTATCGCCAAGATGGACAGTGCAAAGAAGAGAGATATCGTCTTCAAGCTTGACGTGGGTGAAGGTCGCACTCTTTATGGGGTAAAACTGCACAAACGCACAATGAAATTTGTGGACAAGATCGGAGCACAAAATGCCGAGATCCTGCCTTGGATGATCCTTGTCGAAGAGAACAAAGCGACTGCATTGCGCGCCGATTATATGATCGCGATCAGCTACCCGCTGCTTACTATGACTGAATTTATGGGTATTATGACAGTACCGGGTGCTGTTGAGAAAGACACTACGAAATACTTTAAATAGTATTTTAGATCCATCCTGAGAGCCAGAACCTCTCTGGCTCTCTAAACTTCACGTCTCTTCCCCATTTACAAAAAATAGACTGCGCTTTTTTATACGGAACGCTCTTCTTAGATCTCGCACTTCTTCTCGGATGAATTAAAGACAATCGTGGTGTAGAACAGCCCTTCTCTCTCTTCAAGGTCATAGGTATAATCGAGTTTGTCAGCCAATCTTGCAATCATCTTGGAACCGATATACGAACTGAAAAGGGTCTCATCACTTTTGGTGCCCATCTCGTTGACAATGTGAAGACGACGGTTTTTGGAGTCCACATAATTGGTAATGGTAGAGTTGTTTTTGGTGTGCATAAAGATGTTTTCAAAGACGGCCTGCATCACCTTCTGCATCGCCTCTTTGTGCACAGAGAGGGTAAAGTCCTCTTCCCAATTCGAGACCATCGTCAACCCTTTTTTCTCCAAAATAGGTTTAAAAGCCATCTGCATCATTGCACACTGTTCCTGCATTGAGATCGACTCTTTCAGTTTCTGCATGTCCCATTCGATCTCTTTTAAAAAGAGCAGTTCACGCAGTTTATTACTGATGGTTCGGATGTCCTCTTCACTCTCTTCGACAAAAACGGTTTTATCAATATTGTCATTTTGTTTAAAAAGGGCCAAACGTGCTTTTAAAATAGCGATGGGTGACTTTATCTCATGCGCGGCTTCTTTAAAGATGTCCTGTTTCTGTTTACACATCGTCTGGTTGGACTCAAGCAGTCCGATGATCGCCTCTTTGAGGTTGTCGACTTCACTGCTTCCCCCGCATAACGGCATACTCCCCTTCTCCGAGGTTGAATCTTTACAAAAGCGGACGAGACAACGCAGCGGCAGAAAAAGCTTGTTCAGAAAATAGGCAAATATAAAAATGAACAGTAACAAAACGGTACCGAAGACCAGCAACAGCTTCAATATAAAGACCAATAGTTTACTCTTTACCGCATCCCGTCCGGAACTCGTAACAAGATAACGTCCGTCAGGCAGCTTTTTGACAACGCTGCAGGCCTTTTTATGCAGAGGTTTATCATCATAAATGGTAAAGTTGAGATGATCAAAAAGAGCGACGGACTCAGCGTCATGGTACTCTTCCAAAAAAAGAAAACCGGCTTTAATCATTTCTGGATCATTTTTATAGAGTTCGTGGCGCACGACATCTTCTGCTATCACGGTCAGCGTATTTTCAAGGTTTGTTCTCAGCTCTTCATGATAACTATAGACGACATAAGCGCCCAGCATTAAAAAAGTCACTATCGTACTGACGGCAAAAAAGAAGATAATCGAAAACTGTAGACTTCTAGGCTTTTTCAATCGTGTATCCTCGTGTTTTGATGGTCTTGATGATCTTGACCGGCAGCTTTTTACGGACATGGCCTATAGTCACATCCAAAGTATTCGACGAAATGTTCTGGGGGTTCAGATAGAGCGCGTCCAGCAGCTCCTCTTTTGAGACAATGGTACCCTGCTTTTTCAACAGATAGAAAAAGAGATCACTCTCTTTACGCGTCAGCGCGACCGGTTCGCCCCGGTATTGGAGCTGTTTCTTACTGACATCGCACAACAGACCGTCAAATTCAAGATCGCCGGCTTGATGGTTGCGTCTGGCAAGCGCATGGATCCGGGCCAACAGTTCATCGTTGTCAAAAGGCTTGTCAAGGTAGTCGTCGGCACCGAGGTTCAGTCCGCTGATCTTGTCAGAAATCGCGCTGTAAGCGCTGATAACGATAACACCGGTCTGACTGCTTTTCTCTTTGATCTTCTTGATCAATGACATCCCGATATCGATGCCGTTTATATCTCGATCCAATAACACTACGTCATAATAGAAATGGTCGATATAATCATTGGCCTCTTCTATCGTAGAGAGCGCATCAACTATAAAATACTGACTGAGATAGGCACTCACCAATTGTGAGAGTTGCAGATTGTCTTCTAACATCAAAATTCGCATGTACATTCCTTATTGTCATAATATATCCTAAGTGTGTTAGTGAAGTGATAAAAAGTCGGCTCTTTATATCAGGAATATAGAGCTTTGTTAATATCTAAAATTCTTATTTATCAACGATCAGATCAATTGCATCTAACGACTTTATGTAACGGCTTGTCTCTCTGGAATGCCGCAAAAAATAGTTTCAGCAAGAGAGTAGATCCAAAATATGTTAAACTTCCATCGATGAAACGACGAATCAATACACTTTTAGCACTGCTATTTATCATCAGCACCCTGACAACATCCCTGCACGAGTTGTTGCCGCATCACAACAGCAGTGATTGTCAGGTCTGTACCGTCTCCGAACACAGCAGTGCCCTTTTACCGGAGGTCACTGCGCTTCAAGCGGCCAATGTTGCTGATTATGCATCCGTTTACTCCTTAAGCAACCAATATTTCTATCGCTATATCCCGACATCAGGTTCCCGCGCACCCCCTCATTTTTCATAAAGGCACCTCTGGAAACCCCAGCTGCCCATAATTCCACAAAACAATCAACACATTTATACAAACGGACCCATATAAACGCATAACGGTCCATATTATGGAGAATCTATGAAAAGAACATTACTATTATCAACCCTTGTCGCTTCTGCCCTTTTGGCCGAAGTACCAGCCGTAAAACCTGTCTCAGAAAGAACCTTTTCGCAATCACAATATATACCGGACATCTCCTTGGTCACAGACTTTTCCTATGTCTACCGCGATGTCAGTGATGCCGAACTGCAACATTTGGAGATCCCGGGTGTTGCCCACGGTATCATGGGCGTTCATGATCACGATGGTGCCAGCCACGCCACCTATAACGCCAACAACGGCTTTAACCTTAACTATGCCGAACTGGTCCTCTCAAGCAGCGTGGACCCCTACTTCAACATGGACGCCGTTTTTCACTTCAGCGAGTCCGGGGTCGAGGTCGAAGAGGCCTATTTCACAACCACATCACTCCCGGCCAACCTTCGCCTTCGCGGTGGAAAACTGCTGTCGGAGTTCGGGCGTATCAACTCCCAGCATGCCCACTTCTGGGACTTCGGCGATATGCCGTTGGTCTATGAAGCCTTTCTCGGCAGTCACGGTATCAATGAGCTCGGTGTACAGCTGCAGTGGGTCGCACCGATAGATCACTACCTGATGATCGGCGCCGAAGTGCTGCAGGGCAACAACGAATATATGTTCGGCAATGCCCAGATCAGCGATCCCAATGCCGGTGAAGATGCAGCACCCCTGGCCTCGGAAGTCCGTGCTCCGTCACTTTATGTCGGCTACGTCAAGACCTCTTTTGACATCGGTAACACGACCATTCTTCCTGGTATTTCCTATGCCTACGGCAGCAGCCGTCTTGACCATTTTGAAGATGAAGAGAACCCCCACGCCTTTGCCGGTGACAGCGCTCTTTATGGTGCCGACCTGACTGTCAAGCACTACTTCGACTCCTACTGCTTTCTGACCTGGCAGAGCGAGTGGATGATGCGTGACATGGACGGTACCCAATATGCCAACAACACGGATACAAACACGACAAGCAGTGCCGATCTCAATAAAAAACAGGCCGGTTACTACACACAGCTGGTTTATGCTTTAAATCAGAATTGGCGAGCAGGGGTACGTTATGACAATATCTATATGAACGATGTCACGGAAAACGGCACAGATAAGGATCTTCCCGACAACTTCAACCGTTACAGTGCGATGGCAGAATACCACCCGAGTGAATTCAGCCGTATTCGTCTACAATATAACCGAAACAACGCCCTCTATAATGAAGAAGGCGAACGTCAGGACATTAACACTGTAATGCTGCAGGTCAACATCGCTATTGGTGCGCACGCTGCCCACGACTTTTAAACCCCATTTATCAGGCTCGCTTTATAGTGGGCCTTTGCGCAGTTCCTGCGCCAACAGAGACAGAGGTCCATTATGAAATATATTTTACTGTTACTACTTTTTCCATTTACGCTCATGGCGCATCTCAATATTGCCGTAAGCTACCCCTACATCGGGGCGATTACCAAGGCTATCGGCCAGGACCATGTCAAGACGATCGTCCTTGCACAAGGTAATTGGGACCCGCACTTTGTCGTACCGCGGCCTTCATTGATCTCCAAACTGCGCAGTGCCGACGCGCTCATTATGAACGGCGGGCAGCTTGAGATCGGTTGGTTACCGCCGCTTATACGACGCGCGAACAACAGAAAGGTACAGCCAAATGCCAAGGCCTTTTTAAACCTGTCGCACTATATGGAGATGATCCAAAAACCGGCATCCGTTGACCGTTCTCTTGGCGATGTCCACCCTGACGGCAACCCCCACTTTCACCTTGACCCTGAGAATGTTACACTACTGGCTCAGACGATCGCCGGTTTTCTAATCTCCATCGACAACGAACATAAAGCGATTTACGAAGCAAATTATGAAGCGTTTGAAAAAGAGTGGAAAGTCCATGTTGCCGGATGGAAAACGAAGATGGCACCGCTCAAAGGGATGAAAGTGGTCCAGTACCATGATAACCTGGCCTACTTCAACAAAGCATTCGGACTGATCAACATCGGAACCATCGAACCGTTACCGGGTATCCCGCCCTCTTCCCGCCATACGCTGGAGCTCATAACCCTGATCAAAACAGAGAAGCCAAGCTACATTCTGCATGATGTCTATCACTCTACAAAAACAGCCGAGTACATCAGTTCAAAGACAGGGGTAAAGGTGGTCCGTATGCCGCATGACATCGGTGCACTGGACTCGGTCACGACCTTGATCGGACTTTTTGACTACCTGACAGAAGCGGTGCAACCATGATCGATATCTTTTTAATTCCTATAGCACTTTTGGTTGTCCTGGTCATGATCCACGCCTGGTTCGGAATCCGCATTCTCGAGCGCGGTATCATCTTTACAGACCTGGCGATCGGTCAGCTCGCAGCACTGGGCGCCGCCGTAAGTTACGGCTACTTTCATGGGGAGTTTATCTATCTGTGGACCCTGGCATTTGCCTTTATCGGTGCCCTGTTGATCACTTTGGGTTCACACAGAAAACTGCATTTAGAAGCCTACATCGGTCTACTCTATGTCCTGGGGGCAAGCGGTATCATGATGGTGCTTGCGCAGAGTGCGGAGGGGATGGAGCACTTTAAGTCCCTGCTGGCAAACGACATTCTTTTCACAACAGAGAACGACCTCTACAGCAGCAGTGCGATCTATGCGGTGCTCGCACTTGTCATCGCTTTCGTCTACCCGAGGACAAAAGGGTTTTTCAAAGAGCTTCTCTTCTTTTCACTGTTGGCAGTCACCGTCACCTCTTCTGTCCAGCTGGCGGGTGTCTTTGTCGTCTTTACGCTGCTGATCGCACCGGCTATGGTCGCCAGTATGCAGCAGCGTTACCCGCCGCTGTTCGTCGCGTTTATGTTCGGCTGGTTCTTCTCCATAGTCGCTGTCGCCGTCGGCTTCTACTATGACCTGCCTACCGGCTACAGCATCGTCTTTTTGGGTGCGCTCTTAAGTCTGATTTTTGTGCTCGCAAAAAGTTCGAAAAAAGAGAGTACCTTTTAAGCCAGCGCGTTGAGCATTGCCAACTCATCCTCTTCCGATTCCGGGTAGCGGACACCTTTGAGTGCCGCACCCTCTTCATCGATATCAAACATATCGTCTTCAAGGTCATCCAACAGCAGGCACTGTCCAAATGACTGTAACTTCGCCACGGAACCCTCTTTTTTGTTCGCGACGATCCCGATAATATCGCCCTTTTTAAACCCTTTTGCCACCGCGTTGTCTTCAGCGATCTCGCACAGAAAGATCTCTTCAAGCTCCTGTTTTTGCACCATCGTGATCAGAGTGTTCAACACATTTTTACTCTTTATTTTAACTGCCCATGAACGTATACTCATTGTTTTCCTTTATACGGAAGAGCCTTTTAAAGGCCCTGAATCTAGATTGAAGTATACTACATCACACCAAGGAAATCAGCAGATGAAACGTTTAACTCTTCTATTATGCACCCTTTCGCTTTTTGCAGACCAACCAAGCTCTGTTAAAACCACTGCCTTTACCGATGTCAACAAAGCCATCCCCTCGATAGCCTTCGAGATGCGCTATGCAGGCACGGACAACTTCATCGGCAGCCCTGTAGATGGCTATGCCAAGCCTCTCTGTTACCTGACAAATGAAGCCGCCGTTGCACTAAAGAAGGTACAACAGAGCCTTAAACAAGAGGGTGCAAGTCTACGTGTTTTTGACTGTTACCGTCCCCAGCGCGCAGTTGATCATTTTGTGCGATGGGCAAAAGATCTGAATGACACGAAGATGAAAAAGATCTATTACCCTGATGTTGCCAAAAAAGATCTTTTTAACGACGGTTATATCGCAGCCAAATCGGGGCACAGCCGAGGCAGTACTGTCGATCTGACGGTTGATGGCCTCGATATGGGAACACCTTTTGACTTTTTCGACCCGCGTTCTCACACCGCGAGCAGCGCAGTAACGCCACAGCAGCATAAGAACAGAATGAGACTGAAGAAGGTTATGGAGGAGAACGGCTTTCAGAACTATGCCGAAGAGTGGTGGCACTACACCCTGAAAGATGAGCCGTTCAAAGCGACCTATTTCGATTTTGCGGTTACCGGGGAATAATCTTTCTAATCGACCAGAGTGATGTCCAGGCTATCAAGCAGACTGAACGCCTCATATCGGCTGAACCTGGCCCCCTTGATCGTGTTCACGTGGATGTCGATGCGGTAGTTTTCGGCCAGGGTCAAGTCCGCGCCGCTCAGGTTCGTGTTACGAAAGAGCGTGTCGGTAAAATCTGTCTCTCTGAGGTCGGCCATGGAGAGGTCGCTTTCTCTGAAATCAGCGTCGTGTACCCGGCACTCTCTCATCACCATATCATGCAAAACCAGACCGTAAAAAGAGGAGTAGTCCAAAACAGAGTTCAAGAAGCTGAACGGGGCCGAGACCAGGATGTCCGAATAGTGTGCCTTCGTCCAGTCGATACCGCTCAGCTTGCACTCTTCAAAAACAGTGTCCGAGAACTTGCTGCCCGTCACATTGAGCACACTCATGTTGCATTTGACAAAGCGGCAATCATCGAAGATACAGTGTTGCAACCGGGCATCGCTGAAATCGCAATTGACAAAGGTACAGGCTTCAAACTCTTTTGAGACGATCTCCTCGGCGTGAAGTTCAAGGTCTCTAAACTCTTCGGCAAAATTATCCTCATCAAACATCACTGTCCTCTCTGAATACGTAACTGTTTTTTTCCAGATGGAGATCTTGAGTGAACCCAAGCTGCTCGATCACCTTTGTAAAGAGCTTATCCAGCCCCGCATGCAAAGTCAGTTCCTGTTCGCTGACAGGATGTGTCACGATCAGGGTATCGGCATGCAGCAGCAGGCGGTGGGCGTCAAACTGCTCTCTAAAGAAACGGTTGTGCTCGCCTCGGCCATATTTCGTGTCGCCGACGATCGGGTGGAGTATATGCTTCATATGGCGTCGCAGTTGGTGTTTTCTGCCTGTTTCCGGTTTGAGTCTCAACAGCGAGTATCGTGCCGTGTTGTAGCGGCCCACCGCAAACGGCAGTTCGACCTGGTCTATCTTCTCATATTCCGTAATTGCCTCCTGCGGCGCTTTGTCCTCTCTGGCCTTGGCATCCGTCATCTTGTCAAGCACCTCTTTGAGAGCATAATCAATGCGTCCCTGCTCATCCGCATAACCCCGGACAACAGCCAGGTACTGCTTAGTAAAACCTCCCGACTGCATCTGTTCGGAAAGGGCCCTGGCGACCTCTTTAGTGAGTGCAAAAAGCAGTACCCCCGATGTCGGTTTGTCGAGACGGTGCACCGGGTAGACATACTGCCCGATCTGGTCCCGAAGCATCTGCATGGCAAAACGCGTCTCATCCTTGTCGATCCAGGAGCGGTGCACCAGAAGGTCAGCAGGTTTGTTAATGGCGACAATATATTCATCTTGGTAAATGATCTCTAACTCTTCCATGAACGGATTATATACAAAAACAGTGCGAAATTCGGCATGCTGAGATTAAAGCATAGCGCTCTACTCCCTCTGATCAGCTCATGTTTGATGCAACAGTTTTAATACTATATATAAATAGTACTTATATGAATCTCTAAGCATCTAGGCGCTATAATTCTTCTTCATTTTATCAAAGGTCTTAATCATGTCTGCAGCAATCTACCCCGATATCTTTGATGAACTCAAAAAAGAGGTCCGTGAAGCCGGACTTTTAAAACGTGTCCCGGTCCGCGGCTCTATAGAGATGATCGCTGTCGTCATCTCATTTGCTGTAGTCTATAGCACTATGACCTTATGGAATCCATTCTTACTCGGTCTCTTTATGACCCTGCTCTTTACCCGGTCAGTCTTTGTCGCGCACGACATCCTGCACCTGCAGTATTTTCAAAATAAAAAACTCTCTTTTCGTCTGAGCTACCCTTTCTCCGCCATTATCCTAAGCAACTCATCATCATGGTGGGACCTTAAACACAACATCAACCACCACCACTTCTGTAACACCGTTACCAAAGACAGGGACATCATGGCGCTGGATGGTGCCTTCACCCCAAATAACCGCGGGAACAAGCCTTTTCTTAAAAAATATAAACGCATTATCTTCTGGGGCGCCATGTTTTTTATGTATCCCTCTTTTATCATTCAATCCTACCACTTTGTTCTCAAAAACAGAAGATACAGCGAACTGTTTTTAATGCTGCTGCACTGGCCGCTTATCTGGGGACCGGTCTTTTATTATTTGCCGATAGGCGATGCCGTTACCGTCTTTGTCACCCTCTACCTGACCCTCTCCGTCTGGTTGTCATACGGCTTTATCACCAACCACTTGGGATGTGAGGTCTTTACTGTTAAAGAGGTGGAAGGGATGAGCTGGATGGAGCTGCAGATGCGCACTTCACGCTCTCTCACAGGGGGACGGTTCGTGCACTGGTTTTACGGTGGTCTCAACACGCAGATAGAGCATCACCTCTTTCCGAAAGCACCCCGTTTTAACCTATTAAAGGTACAGCAGATGACCCGCGACTTTGCAAAAAAACACAATATTGCCTATTTTGAGGCAACGCCTCTCCAAGCATACGTTCAGATAAACAGAGCACTGGATGCCTACTGATTCAATGCTCTATTTTTACTGCAACAAGATTATTTTCGACATAAAAGAGTGAATTTTCTGTAGAAACAGTTTGATCCGAAACCGGTAGCACTTTGGCTGAAGCACCTCGCCGTTTCATTGCAATCAGAAACAGCGCTTAAGAGAGCGCTACTCTCAAGCTAAATTCTCTTCCAACGCCTTCAACCGCTTGTCCGTAAAAAATGTGCCGAATGGAATCAGCGACGCGATAAAAAAGATGACATTGTCCTTCATCGAGAAATGATGTTTTTGCGCTGCCTGCATCAGAATGATCAAAAAAACGATAAAGAGCAGACCATGGGCCATCCCTACGATTTTTGTCGCAAGCGCAATACCCATCATATATTTCAAAGGCATCGCGATAAAGAGCAGCAGCAGATAAGAGATACCTTCGATAAAGCCGATGATCCTGAAGTTCCCGATCAGGTCATTATGTATATTTTGTAATAGCATGACAGTGTGTCTCTCTTTTTAGCGCAATGGTATCGAAGGATAATTATAATTATTATTTGATTGTATAATTAATGTTTTTGTGTGGGTTTGAAAGAAGTTTGAGGGTAAAAATGGTCAAAAGCCCTTAGGACTTTTGACAGAAAACGCGTTTAGATGTCTTGTTCGATCACTTTTTTGAACTGTCCGAAATAGACCTTGTCAAGATCAGTCAGGCTCATTTCAACATCATTGACCTTAAAGTCCGTTCCCCCGACAGTTCCTATCTTCTCACAGGCCAACTCACCGAGCATCGCTTTAAACGCTTCTGCATTCTCAGGAGCGACTTCAATAACAGCACGACTCATAGACTCAGCGAAGATATCTCGCGCATCGTCGATCTCTTTGATCACAACATCACAGCCCAAACCGCTGGTCGCTGCCATTTTGGCAAGTGCGATCACCGCGCCGCCTGAACTAAGGTCTTTGGCACAAGAGAGAAGACCTTTTTTGTTGGCTTCGATGACCAGCTCCCAAAGGGCAAGTTCTTTTTTATAATCGATCACAGGCAGTGTGCCTTCAACCGTTCCACACACCTCTTTCATATAGAGAGAACCGCCGAACTCAGACGCTGTAGTACCGACAAGATAAAGATCATTACCCTCTTTTTGGAAGTTAGAGAAAAGAACCTTGTTCTGGTCATCATTGACACCGACAGTAGCAATAGACGGTGTCGGGAAGACCGATGTTCCGTTTGTCTCGTTGTAAAGAGAGACATTACCGCCGATAACCGGTGTGTTTAACGCTGCACACGCCTCTTTAATACCGAGACAACCTTCGGCAAACTGCCACATGACCTCAGGGTTTTCAGGGTTACCGTAGTTCAAACAGTCGGTGATCGCCAATGGACGGGCACCTGACATCGCGACATTACGCCCGGCTTCGATGACGGCAGCTGCCGCTCCGCCTTTAGGGTCAACATAGCAGAAACGTACGTTACAGTCTGAACTCATCGCCAATGCTTTGCCGTTCTCTTTGACACGGATAACAGAGGCGTCAAGCATACCGCCCTTTTTGATCGTGTTGGTCTGTACCATAGAGTCATACTGCTCATAGACCCATGACTTATCGACCACTTCCATAGAAGCGATCAAGGTCTCAAACGCTTCCTGGTTTGAGACCTTCGCAAAGTCATTGATCGTTGTGTCGGCAATACCGTCAAGGTATTGAGGACGGGCCGTAGGACGGTCAAGGATCGGCGCCTCTTCTGAAACCGGGTCAACCGGTACTTCAGCACACTTCTCACCGTGCCAGAAAAGTTCCATATTTCCTGTGTCGGTCACTTCACCGATAACGGCGGCGTCAAGGTCCCATTTTTCAAAGATATCGATGATCGCCTGTTCCGAACCTTTTCTCGCACAGATCAGCATACGCTCTTGTGACTCAGAGAGCATAAAGTCATACGGTGTCATCTCTTCTTCACGCGCCGGCACCTTGTCCAGGTGCATGATCATTCCCGAACCGGAACGTCCGGCCATCTCGAATGAAGATGATGTAAGACCGGCAGCACCCATATCCTGAATACCGACGACATAGTCTGTCTTGAAGAGTTCAAGGCAGGCTTCAAGAAGAAGTTTTTCTGTGAACGGGTCACCGACCTGCACGGTAGGGCGAAGTGATTTCGACTCTTCCGTGAACGAGTCTGAACTCATCACCGCACCGCCAAGACCGTCACGGCCTGTTTTTGAACCCACGTACATAACAGGATTACCGATACCTTCAGCTTTACCGTAGAAGATCTCATCCGATTTGGCGATACCAAGGTTAAACGCATTCACAAGGATATTGCCGTTATAACATTCGTCAAAACTGATTTCGCCGCCGATCGTCGGTACACCCATACAGTTACCGTAGCCGCCGATACCTTCAACGACACCGCGGACAAGGAAACGCTGGTGCTGACTTGTTTTGTCGTCATTGGTCACATTACCGAAACGCAGTGCATTCAGACTCGCTACCGGACGTGCACCCATCGTAAAGACGTCACGCATGATCCCGCCGACACCTGTAGCGGCACCCTGATACGGTTCAATGAACGAAGGGTGGTTGTGACTCTCCATCTTAAATACCGCTGCATACCCGTCACCGATATCAATAACTCCGGCATTTTCACCAGGGCCCTGGATAACCCATGGTGCTTTTGTAGGAAAACCGTTTAAGTGTTTTTTAGACGACTTATACGAACAGTGCTCAGACCACATAGCAGAGAAGATACCGATCTCAACAAGATTAGGCTCACGTCCTAAGATATTTTTGATGTTGGCATATTCAAGTTGCGAAAGTTTGTGCTGACTTAAGACGTCATCGATGTTTTCTAGGGGTGTGCTCACGGTAGATCCTTGCGAGAAAATACAAAATTTTAAGTTTAAGGCGCGATTATACCAAAAAACAATTTCAACGCAGATTTTAAACCCGTTTACATACCAATGTTCTACGACATGTCTATCCAAAAACATGCATTCCCATTTTTTTTAACAAAATCAAGCGTGAGTTGCGCAACGGCAGCTACCTTAACACCATAATGATATGTAAATGTTAGAGGTGTACTTAAGAAATATATGCCTACAATAAGTTTGTTATTTTAATGTTAATTTTTACAGGAGCCTACTATTTTTTCTAAAACAGCACAATATGCGTTTCGCATTGTAATCTTTATGTCCAGTGACACCGAGAAACTTTTTTCTGCCGCCTATATTCATGAAAAGATCGATATCCCCTATAAATACCTGACGATGTTAATGACAAAACTGGCGAAAGCTGAACTTTTGGAAGTGACACGTGGACGTAATGGCGGATTTTCACTGAGTCGCAACGTCAGTGAGATCTATCTTGTCGATGTTCTCAGCGCTATCGGTGAGAACAACTGCACGAACTGTGCTTTTTCCGAGAGCGAATGTGACGAATTGGATCCATGTTCGCTGCATGAAGTCTACAAAGTCCCGAAAGAAGCGCTTGTCACCATGTTAACAACAACAACCCTTGCAAATATCGACCCTAAACTGATCTAATAAGATCCATTCAGCGCCGCTTATTTGCTCAGAAATTCACGCCTCTTTCTTACATTAATTAAACTCTTTTAGTCACTTCAAGAAGGTGATATCCGAACTGTGTTTTGATCGGGCCTATAACCACACCTACATCTGAAGAGAAGACCGCTTTGTCAAACTCAGGCACCATCTGACCCGGTCCGAATTCACCAAGGTTTCCGCCGTTGCTGCCCGATGGACACTGTGAATAAGCCTGTGCTATCGTTTCAAACTTTGCCCCGTTATCGATCTCTTTTTTCAACTCTAAACATCTTTCTTCGCTATCAACGAGAATGTGTCTTGCTTCCGCTCTTGCCATCTGGGCATCCTTTTTTTTATTATTTAAACGACACAGGAGCAAAGCCCCTCTGTCTACGCTAACGCTCTGTTCACCTCAGCGGTGGGCTCACACGCAGTTCTACCGCCTTATTTTACTCTGATTTACACGGTGATTTTATCGAAAACCGAAATCCTGTTCATCTTTGATCACTTTTTTGAGCGCAAAGACCCCGATGTATTCCAGCTTCTCAACTTCATACTCTTTTTTCCCGCCCGGCAGATCGATCGTAAACTCATCACCGACCTGCTTGCCCATCATCTTTCTGGAGAGAGGTGCATGAATGGTGATGAGACCGTTTTCCGGTTCGCTCTCATACACCCCACAGATAGTGTAGACCTCTTCTTCATCATTTTCCAGATTCGTCAGTGTAATGGTCGAACCGAAATGCGCACGGCTGTGTTCAAGTGTTTCCGGGTCGATGATCTGTGTTTTTTGAAGAAGTGCGTTTAGATAAAAAAGGCGTTTGTCAATATGACGGAGTTTCTCTTTTGCCGCATGATAATCCGCATTTTCGCTGCGGTCGCCTAAGGCGGCTGCAACCTCTTTTTCGCGGCTGACTTTCGGCTTTTCAACCTCTTTGAGATATTTGAACTCTTTCGTCAAGAGATCATATCCCTCTTGGGTGATCGGTTCGACGGACACAGAGAGCCTTACTTTTCAAACCCCAAAATATAAAATGTATTCTTATTTTCGAGCTGTTTCAGTGCGACTTTGTACTTCTCTGAAAAATGGTTGATCTTGTCAAGAGCTTCTTGCGTTCGTTCCGGGCTGGGCGCTTCGACTTTGATCTTGAAGAAGTCTTCACTGTTAGACATGGCGATGTGAGAATCATCGACTTTTAGATGTTCGTGCAGATCCAGAATATGTTTTTTGATCTTTTCAAAAGAGGTTGTGTTGTTGACAATTCTATCGATCTGGCTTATAAGTGCTTCATTTGGTGCATAACCGAGTTGTTTTAACATAGCTTCGTTGTTCATTTTCTACCTTGACAGGGCTCTTCTTGATAGACCCTAATATTTTTAATGGATAAGATTTTATCATAGAATGTATTTACCAATGGGCACCTTGGCAAACCCCTTGACAACCTTTTTTAAAAAGGCTCAAATAAGAGATGGTAACTTCGTTTCATTGAACTCTTTTGGGCACAACTCTCATATGCCAGTGCGTACTTCCTAGCCTCTTCGCCCTGTCCGTACATCTGGGCAAGCACCCTGTTGACCTCACAGATCTCTGTCGCTTTCAGATACCACTGCAGGGCCAGCTGACGGTTGGCTTGGACCCCTTGGCCGTTCATATAGAGTTCGGCCGCCATCTTGGCACCCAGGGCACTCCCTTCATTAGCGGACTGCAATATAAGGTTGATACCATACTGGATCCGGCGGATATTGCGCGGTCCGATAATAAACAGTTTTCCCATCTTTGCCATGGCATCAAGATTGCCGAGATTTGAGGCATCCCTATAGTACTCTAAAGCGACATTCAGTGCATTTCCCGTCTGTGGGGCTACGATCAGAGAGTCAATGGTATCGTTACTGCGCCAATAGGCATCACCCATCATCTCAAGTGCTTTCGGACTCCCTTTCTTTGCCGCCTGATTAGTCAAATAGAGTGCCGTTTGTGCATCCGGACGAATGATCAGATCTGACGAAAAAAGTTCCCCAAGTACAAGATAACTTTCTGCCGATGCATCATCTCTGTTGTCGGCAAGGTCTTTGCTTACTGCCATCAACGCATCACGTATCTTCCCTGTCGGGACATTGATCAGAGATTCAGTGACTTGTTTGTAGCCTTTTCTGTCACCGCTTTGCGTAAAAAGTATCAGACTGACAGCCAACTGCCCTTTCCCGTCATTTTTGACGGAACGCTCCAGCCACATCTTTGCTTCTCGTATCGAACCCTTTGAGTAATAGAGGAGTCCAAGGTCATACATAGCATCGACATTCCCGTTCAGCGCATTGTTACGGGTTATTGCAATAGCACGGTTCAGGTCCCCTTTGTCAAATGCCTTTTTCATTAAGGCATAATCGCTTCCGAACAGGGTCAACCCCATTAATAACAACACAACAGCTTTCATACTTTTTCCTCTACTCCAATATCTTAGTTATAATACAACAACTAATTTAAATACGGATAATTTTTTACGTGAAAAACCTTTTAATACGACTGACCCTTGGACTATACGAGCAAGATATCAATGATGAAGAGATGGTGCATGTCCAAAAATGGCTCGCACAGGGCTACCTTGTCAAAGAAGAGAACATCTACCGACTCCCATCCAAGTACCGTGCAGGTACTATTATGATGACCAAGGATGCTGCCGGGTATCTTCAGGTGGTCGGAGCCAATGTCCGTGACCTTTATATCGATGAGCACTCGCTCGGCGGTGCCAAACACGGCGACCTGGTCATTGCACAGCGCCTGCTTGGAAAACGCGGTGGACCGAGCGCCAAGGTGATCGAAGTCATCGGTAAAGCGGAGAGCTACAGTGTCGCTATCCTTGCCGTTAAAGATGGTCAAAAAAGTATGGTCGACATTCGCAACAACTACCCTGCCGGTCTTGAACTGACCCCTGACGATTTTGCCAAATACGCCGAGGGCGACCTTGTCAAAGTAAACAACCAGACCGGAGAGATCATGGAGCTGCTGGGCAATATCAGCGACCCCAAAGTCGATGAAAAAATCGTTCTGGCACAGTTCAACAAGCATGACGAATTTGAAGAGGATGTTTTAGCGTTAGCACAAAGCTTTGACAAAAATGTCGACGCCGCGCTTTACCCCGACCGTAAAGATCTTCGCGAGCTGCCCTTTTGTACTATCGATCCCGTTACCGCCAAAGATTTTGATGACGCCATCTGCTACCTCCCCGAAAAGAATATTCTCTACGTCGCCATCGCCGATGTCAGTGCCTACGTCGAACCGTTCGGCCCGATCGATGCCGAAGCGATCTACCGCAGTTTCTCCATCTATCTGCCGCACCGCTCCATCCCTATGCTGCCACGCCAGCTCTCGGAGACACTCTGTTCTCTGCAACCGCATGTCGACCGTCTCTCTTTTGTCTTTGAGCTGCATCTTGAAGGACTGAAGGTCGTTCATACCGAACTCTATGAGGCGATCATCCACTCAAAACGCCGTTTTACCTACGAAGAGGTCGACCTATTCTTTGAGGGCGCTCTTGAACCGAAAAACAGTGACGAAGAGGTGGTCATGGCCTACCTGCCGAAACTACGCGAACTGACCGATGCACTCAAAGAGGAACGTCTGAAAGTCGGTTATGACTTCCACTCCGAGGAGCTGGAGATGGAACTCGACGAGAACCAGATGATCGTCTCAACCACGACCAGCGAAGAGACCCCTTCCCACGGCCTTATAGAGGACTGTATGCTTCTGGCCAACAAGGCCGCAGCAGCACGTTACACCCATGGGGTCTTTCGTATCCATGAACAGTCCAGCCCGATGAAGCTTCAAAGCCTCTACCAGGAACTGGCGGGTATCGGTATTATCGTCGAACCTAAAGAGTCTATGAAAGAGACCATCGACTTCATTCAGGCCGAAGCACGCAAACGTGACCTCGTCAGCGAAGTCGACACCCTGATCATCCGCGCGCAGATGCAGGCACGCTACGCACCGGACAACGTAGGTCACTTCGGGCTTGGTTTCACCGCCTACACCCACTTTACTTCGCCGATCCGACGCTACTCCGACCTTATCGTCCACCGCCACCTCAAAGCGCTGCTGGCCAAAGACACGGAAGAGAGTTCCTACGTACTTCGCAACATCGACGCACTCTGTTTCAGCATCAGTGAAAAAGAGCGTGAAGCCTCTACCATCGAGGTCCGTTTTATGCAGCGTAAATTTGCCCGTTGGGCTGCCCAGCAGATCGGTAAAGAGTTCAAGGCCCGTGTCAACAGCACCGATCCTTCGTTTACCGCACAGATACTCGAACCGATTCAGGGTGCAGAGGTCAACCTCAGCGTTGCCACCTCCGTTACCCTTTTTGACGACATCATCCTGCGCATCGACAATGTCGACCTCGCCTCGGCACGGATCCATGCATCCCTTGTCAAAAAACTCGACCACGACCCGATGGAGCTGGAGTAGATGTACCGTAAAGAACTCGACAACCTGATACGAAGCGGCACGAAAATACCGGCGATCATGCTTTATGGCGAAAGTCACTTTCTTATCGACCACTATCTTAAGGTCTTCAGTGACATTGAGGGTGCCAATGTGCTGAGTCTCTATCATGACGAATACGACTTTAACACGGCAAAATCACACCTCTCGCAAGGCTCGCTCTTTGGCGACCAGAACCTGCTTATCATCAAAAGTGACAAAAAGGTGCCCAAACGCGACCTCGACATTCTGCTTGAGATGGTGCAGAAAAATCCGGACAACACCTTTTTGTATGCTTACTTCGGCGACGACATGAAGACCTCGGCAAAAGCCTTTAACAAGAAGTCCGGCGGCATTGAAGTTCGCATGTTCCCGCCTTTTCTCAACGAGGCCAAGAACATGCTTATGCAGGAGGCCCAGCGTTTGGGTGTACAGCTTGACAACTACAGTGCCAATCACCTCATCGAATCGCAAAACGGCGACCTCGCCCTGGCCTTTAATGAGCTGAGCAAACTGCAGATCCTTGGCCGTCCTATCACCTCTAAAGATATCGATACCCTCGTCTTCGGTGTCGGTGAGGTAAAGATCGATCAGTTTATCAACCATCTGCTCGCCAAAAAAGATTTCAGAGGCGAACTCCTGCGCATCTTGGAGAGCGGTGAAGATGAGATCCGTATTATCACCGCCATCAGCTCGTTTATGACCCAGCTCTACCTCTTTTATGCGCACATCAAGATTCACGGTATTGCAGATTCAAGAGCCATACTCGGCTATAAACTGCCGCAGAGGATAGAACAGGAGCGCGCACAACAGAGCATTCGTTTTAAACAGCACCAATATGACGCCATCTTGAACCTGCTGTTAGAGAACGAGTTACAGATGAAGTCGAGCGGCGGCATGGACAAAAATGCCCTGCTTCTTGCAACCCTTATCAAACTGCAAAGCTATATTTAAAGAAGCGCAAAAACAGACTGTCTCTGGTAACAGAGGTCAAAACATCGACGCAGACGATCCAGGTGATCGGGTACTGCGACACAATAAACAATTTAATAAGAAGAAGTATAATGATCCAATTTTCCAACGTCTCTAAAACCTACGGCAGCCAAGAACTTTTCAGCAACATCACCTTTAAACTTAACCCCGGTAACAAAATGGGCCTCGTCGGTCGTAACGGTAGCGGTAAGTCAACCATGTTTAAACTTATTTTGGGCGAAGAAGAGCCAAGTGAAGGGAGTGTTATCATCCCTAAGAACTATAAGATCGGTGCCTTGCGTCAACACCTGGTCTTTACGGAAAAAACATTGCGTGAAGAGGCGGCACTTGCACTCGAAGATGACATGAAGTGGGACACCTACCGTGTTGAGAAGATCCTCTTTGGTCTGGGCTTTGTCCTGGAAGATTTGGACAAGGACCCACTCTCATTTTCAGGCGGGTACCAGATCCGTATCAACCTCGCCAAGTTGCTGGTCACCGAACCCAACCTGCTTCTGCTCGATGAGCCGACCAACTACCTGGACATCCTTTCACTGCGCTGGTTAAAGTCATTTCTAAGAGCTTTTCAAGGCGAGGTGATCCTCATTACCCACGACCGTGACTTTATGGACGGTATCTGTACGCATACCATGGGCATCATCCGCCGTGATCTCTTCATGATCCCGGGCGACACCCACAAGTTCTACACACAACTGACTGAAAATGAAGAGCTCTACGCCAAGCAGAAGATCTCACAAGACAAAAAGGTCAAAGAGCTCGAAGAGTTTATCGCCAAAAACAAGGCGAGAGCATCGACCGCTGCACTGGCGCAATCCAAGGTCAAGCAGCTCGAGAAGATGGACCGCATGGAAGACATCGGTTATGACAGCACCCTTAAGTTCGATTTTCAGTATAAAGACACGCCGACAAATGTCCTGCTGGATGTTCAGGATATCAGCTTTGGCTACACCCCTGACAATATTCTTTTTAAAAACATCTCTTTTACGATCGAAAAAGGGCACTGTCTAGCTATCATCGGTAAAAATGGTGTGGGTAAGTCTACCTTGCTAAACACTATTGCAGGTGAGTTAAAGCCCTTGACAGGTGAGGTAAAATACCACGGAACGACCTCTGTCGGCCACTTCGGTCAGACCAATATCTCTCGTCTTAATCCTAAAAGTACCATCATGGATGAGATCTACGCAGCCAACCCTAAGCTTTCTGCCGCAGCTGTCCGCAGTATCTGTGGAGCGATGATGTTCAGTGGAGACCGTGCCGAAAAGAAGGTCTCCCTGCTTTCAGGTGGAGAGAAGAGCCGGGTTATGCTGGGACAGATCTTGTCACGTCCTTCCAACCTCCTCTTCCTCGATGAGCCGACGCACCACCTGGACATTGACTCTATCGAAGCCTTGACGGTTGCGATCAAGAACTTTCAGGGCTCTTCTATTATTGTCTCTCACTCCGAAGAGCTGCTGCGCCGCGTTGCAGACAGACTCATCATCTTCTCAAAAGACGGTGCTGAACTCTTTGACGGCGGCTATGACCTCTTCCTGGAGAAAAAAGGGTGGGACGAAGACGAGGTCGAAGAGACTGCACCTGCAAAGAAAAAGACAAGCAACCCAATGAGCAAAGAGAATAAAAAGCTCAAAAATGTCATTACGAAAGAGCGTTCACGCGCCACTTCACCGCTTCGTAAAGAGATCGAAAAAGCCGAGAAGTTCATCATGGAAAACGAGAGCCTCATCGCCCAATACCATCAGGAACTTATTGCAGCCTCAAACAGCAGCGACAGTTCAAAAGTAATGGAGCTTTCTCAACTGGTTGCCAAATTGGAAAAAGAGGTCGAAGAGACGTTTGAACGTATGGAAGTCGCGCAGAGTGAATTGGATAAGCTGATGGCGGAGTATGAGGAGAAGCTGACTGCTTTAGAGGGGTAACTGAACCCCAGATAGAAGCAGCCAGATTGGTACAGGTCTCCCTGCAAACGTCTTAGAAATTACTGAGTGACTTTCGGCAGTTCATTGGAGAGGATCTCCAGATTCGGCTGCATGATGATCTCAATGCGACGGTTCATAGCTCTGCCTTCCGGCGTCTCATTGTCGGCGCGTGGGTGGAACTCGCCGAAACCGGCGGCTGAGACGTTTTCAGCCGCTACTCCCTCCTCTATCATCAAATGAACAACGCTCATGGCACGGGCGGTTGAGAGTTCCCAGTTGCTCGGGAAGCGGGCACTCTTCATCGGTACGTTGTCGGTGTGCCCCTCTATCTGAAAGCGGCGGTCGGAGAACTCGCTAAGTACGTTGGCGATCTGCTTGAGAGCCTCTTGCCCCTCCTTGTTCACCCGGGCACTTCCGGTGGCAAAGAGGACGTTGTCAGGCAGGTTGATGACGATACGCCCCCGCTCGATACTGACCGTCAGCTGACCCCCATCGATCATCTTCTGAAGCTCTTTGACAAAACGGGCGTAGATCTCATTACGTTTTTCAGTCTCCGCCTCGATCTGACGCATCGTCTCCAGCTGCGCCTCTGAAGCACTCAGTTTCAGCTGTGACTCTTCCAGCTGTGACTGGGAAGCGTTTAGACGTTTTTGCGCCGCATCAAGCTCCTGCTGAAGTGCCGCTTTTTTGATGTCAAGATCGGAGAGCTCATTCTTGTTACGCTCGATCTGTGCCTGACTTAACGCAAGCGCCTTTTCATTCTTCTCTATCTCACCCTGCTGCTGGGCAATGGTATTTTCTGCCGAGCTGAGGGAACTACGCGTTTTACTCAGTTCCTGAAGCGCTGCCTCATGTGTCTGTTTGGTGACACAGCCACTGATCAAAAGCGATACTGTTACTAATGTTGCTATGGTGATTAATCTCATATTCGTTTCCTTTTGTGAAATGTTGAGCGGATTGTAGCCTGACTGTGTAAGTCGTACGTTAGTATACTCAAAGCTGATCAACAAAAAGTATATGCCCCTCTCTTTTCTGTAGAAGGCATCTTCAGAGATGGGCAGCGTTAAAGGTAGGAAGCGCCTTGGAGCGTCCATTTCGATACATCAGTCGTAAAACGTCAAAAAGTGTGATAGAGAGGGCTTAAAACGGCAGCTTTTGCATCACCACGTCCTGCGCATCGACATACCGTTGACAGTTCTTTCCGCCCAGGTTCGTGCAGGTCTCTTGCCATAAAGCGGTGTGACCGTCACCTGCATCAACATGGCCTTGGTAAAAAAGAAGTGCATGTGCATATTCGTGGGCGATGACGCTCTCGACCATATAGTCGATGCTCTCTCGCATCACTTTTTTGTTGAGATATATCTTTATCTGACCACCGTTATAGGTCGTCACACCGTAGAAACGCCCTTTGAACTTGTCGGTGACCACGAGCGGAAACCTTGCAGCGTAACCATAATGTGCCTGCATATTGCAAAGCACTTCCCGCTCTTTCGCGGCAATACGTTCTTTATAATTTTCGGGAATGTCGCTGTTTTTAAAGCGGTAGCTGTCGTAGTAGTTCATAGCAAGAACAACCAAAGCGACGACAACCACCGAAATAAAAAACGCCTCTAACCGTTTTGTGAACATCGCCTTAGTTCCTGATGATGTTCTTCATCCATGAGCCTATCATCTCCAGTTCATCTCTGTCGATGCTGTGGTCTTTGTCATAGGCTTTAAACAGAATGTCAAAACCGTTCTCTTCAAGAAATTCGACCTGTTTCTTTGACGTCTCGAACGGCAAAACATTGTCATAGGTCCCGTGGGTACAGAGCCAGTTTGCGTCGAGCAGTTCCGGGTTCATCTCTTCGAGCAGTCTGGGTGCATCATAGATGTATCCGCTGACCGCGATGTATCCGGCAAGCGCCTTGTGATAGCGCGCCCCGAACTCAAAGGTCAGCAGTGAGCCTTGAGAAAAACCGAAGAGAAAACTCTCGTCAGCGTTAAACTCCTCTTCGAAGAGCATGTCCAATGTCTCGCCCAGCAGCTGACTTGAGTGCGTTATTCCCGGAAGCTGGTCGGGCGGCAGCTGGTACCATGAGAGACCTGTAAAGTACTCAAAAGGAGCATCCAAAAGAAGGTAGTTCATCTCATCGATCTTCAGAAAATCGGGCAGCATCGTAAAGCCTTCGGACGAATCACCACGGCCATGCATGATGATCATCACCTTTTTGGAGGGGACTTTTGAGGGTATAAATATATTATCTAAAGGTAAGTTTTGCATACCGCTATTATACAGTGCTTTAACAGACAAACATCAACTGAAGATCGCATTTATTATTCGTTAGTCTTCCATTTACAGCAGATTTACCTAGAAGGCATAAAATTTTGTCAAGGGTAATTCTAATGTTTTGAGGCGTTCCGGGTTGGCAGTTTTGAGTCTGTTTCAGTCTCATCGAGATCAAGACCCGGCGAGTATAAGCCTTTCGTTGCGATGCGATGAATGATGCTTTTTAGAGCTGCCCGATATTTTGTGTAAAGGATAGACCATGCTTAACAGACGTGTGACCGCTATTATCGCCGGTGCCTTTGTTTTGCCGTTGTCACTCCTGGCATCAGATCCGGTTATTCCGAACCTTGACCAGGAGTTGGCACATAACAAAGTGCTGGTGACAGAGTACAAAGCGGCTATAGAAAGGTTGGAAAAGCGTAACCACTACCTCGTAGAACAGAAGAAGAAAAACCCGAAACTCTACGAGACAAAACCGCTTTATGAAGAGACCAAAAATGCCTATATCCACCGTATTAAGCTAAACGGTGCGGAGGCGAAAAACATCAGTTTTACCATTAAAGACCATACTGTAAGTCTTGAGATGAACATCAAGACAGAGCGCACCGACAAAGATAACTACTACGCCAGTTCGCAGTACTTCTATCAGGCCTACAAGATCCCTGAAAATGTCAAAGAGAACAAGATCGACCACAGCGTAGACGGCGACTACTTTGTCATCACCATGCCGAAAAAGTAAAGCGTCAGATCGCTTTTAAAATCGCTTCGTAATCAGGAGCCTGTTTGATCTCAGGGACAAGCTGCTTGTAGCTCACTTTACCGTTTTTGATGATAAAGATGGCCCGGGCTTCGATCCCTTGCAAAACACCCTCGCCCATCAACGTTCCGTACGCATTACCGAATGCCTTGGTCTGAAAGTCACTGGCAACCGTAATGTTGTCGATGCCGTGCGCTGCACAGTAGCGTTTTCCGGCAAACGGAAGGTCCATTGAAATGACCGTGATGGCCACATTCGGCATTTCGGCGGCCTTCGTGTTAAAGGTACGCGCTTCCATGTCGCAGATCGGCGTGTCAATACTCGGAACTACAATCAAGACCTGAGTCTTGTCGGTTTTTCCGCCGACCGTCACCTCTTTAAGATCGCTTGAGACCAGGGACACGACAGGTGCACTGTCACCGACGCTGACCAGGTTACCGACTAGTTTTACTTTTGTGCCGCCCAGAGTGACGGACTCCGTTGTTGCTGCCTGCAGCGCCGTGAGTGAGAGAAGAGTGGAGATCAATAGTGCCGAAAATTTCATGGTCATTCCTGTTGTTTTGTTTGCATTGCAAGATTTTGGACACCATTATAGGTCATCTTCCTATATCAAAAATTGTGTATGATGGTTATATATAAATCTAAGCCATAATAAAGCTGTGGAAGTCAGTAAACTGAACTTTCAACTCTATGGATCAGCCAAAAAAGCTGCGATTGTAAACGGCATATAGGTAAAGAGACTGTTTTAAGTATCTAAATTTTTGCGCAAATCTTCTTCGAGATGGGTAGCATTACCGGCTCTCAAATAGAAGATTTTTCCATTTTTCAGTCTAACTTCAACTAACGGTTTCCAAAAGAAAAGGACCAAACCTTTGATCTTCAAGTACTTATCTGGACTCCACTTTACAACGCTTATCGCTTCAATAGTATCTTTTGCAATAACCGTGATCTTATTTCCGACCAAGTAGATATTTTCTTTGTCGACATCTACATGCGCATAATAGTTAAAAAGATATCGATAGATCAGCACAAACAGTACAATCAAAAGCAGTTCGTCAATGACGGTAACGACGTAACTGTAAGGAACATTAATCGTATAAAGGTAATACGCATCATCAAACAAAAGTGCAGAAAGAAGATACTTAAGCCACTCCCAGACGAAAGAGGCCAACAGATATACCACTACAAATTCTAAAAATCCTAAAAAACGGTTAGAGAGTCGACGCTCCAAAACAACGTCTCTTTTAGTGTAGCGCAACCCCTTGGCATAATAGTCAATACGATGTATTCTAAAATAGACAAAGGCCAATAGCACCATCATAAGCATAGAAAACACTTGCATCTCTAACGGGAACAGATAGTAATCGCGATAGATCAGTTCATAACTGTTCTCAGGTACAAACGTGCTCTTCAAAACATCTCGAAACTCATCATGCGTTATAGAATGAAAGATCTCATAAGGTGTTTTATCGCTGATATTTTGTTCTACCCGTAGATATTCTGCAACATTTACAAGGGACATTAACGACTTGCTGTCATGCTCTTTTGAGGCATATTTATCTATCTCGTACTTCCGTAAAGCTTCATCTATGGTACTATCCTCAAGAGACAGGACATCTTCTGAAAGTACCTTTTTGACATAGGCTATGTTGTTTTCAAAGTCATCTCTAAGACCATCAAAATAGACAGCCGCGACACCTGCTTTTCGTGCATTGAACAGGTAAGGGCTGACACTGTAACTGTTGCCCTGTTTGTTACGTAAATGCTGCTGTATACGTAACGCAACATTGTTCATATAGGCTGAGAGGATCAGGTGTTTTTTGTAATCGTCCAGCAAATATTTTATACCTATATAACCACTATTTTTCCCCATTCCTTCAAAAAAATGATAATAAGGTTTTTGGTTTAGACTCGGGTTTGCCAATGGTTTTACGACCTGTTGTGTACCTTGCTTGGTAGAGTGTCCATACGCTTTCTCAATAACAGCTTTCATCGTCTCGACATCAAAATTTCCGACTATCATCAAACGCATATTGGCCGGATAGTAATAAGTGTCGTAATGCTGCAAAACATCTACCAATGTAAAACGTCTGTTATTCTGTTGCGCCCAATAACGTTGCGGTAGATCTTTTTTCTTTTCTAATGCGAAACTATCTCTGTAAAGGTCCTCAGGCTCAGGGAAGATAGACTTCACAGCATTGAGAGAATCTATCAAAAATCGACTGCTCCATTTATACTCGCCTATCTCTGTCTGAAGCGCACCTTTTTCCATCTCCAAATCGACGTTGGTAACGTTTTTGTCCAACAACATCTGCGCAAAGGTCTCTGCGATCCAGTACGAACGGTTACTGTCGATCGTTGCCGTATACTCCGTTTCATAAGGCTTGGTATAGCCATTGACATACGTGCCGCCCTCTTCTGTGATGTAATCCAGATAATCTCTGTGCGGCACCCGCTGATCGCGGAAGACAATATGTTCAACAAGATGAGAAAGTCCGAATGTCTCATCATCTTCTAAACTACTGCCGACCTTTACCTTCACCCTGATCTGGGTGTTCTCCGACATTTCATCACTCAAAAGGTAAACTTCCAAGCCATTATCCAGCTCATAATACTCTATGCCGGCATACCGGTCTACAACACTCTCATCTACAGCATTGAGCATTGAAAAGAGAAAAAATATCCATATAAAAGCTCTCATTTTATACCTTAGTCATTATTGTCTGTGGATTATATCATGTTATATAATAGCAATGAACGTTTTCAAGTTGAACCATCGCTTTGATCTTTGTAGGCAAAATCCCATGCGCTAGGGTAGCCGCAAAGATATCCGTCACTGGCTGTAAATGGTTCTCTCTTACTTGGATAAGCTCTCTTTTGCCTTCATAACCAACTTTTCAAGTGCCAATACAATGCCACCCAAAACAAAACCGACCAACAACTCGGCAAGCAGTGTCGGCAGAGAATGGAGCAGGTCGTGGATCTGGTGGACGTTGTGGACAAAGATGCCGCCGGCCACCAGCAGCATCGCCAGGGTCCCGACAACCGTCAGGACCTTGATGACCTTCGGCAAGGCAACGACTAAGGTCTCACCCACTTTTTTCAGCGCTCTATTGCCCTCGCCTGCCACCTCTATAAGCTTGAACCCCATGTCATCCATTCTGACCAAAAGAGCGACAAAACCATAGACACCGACCGTCGCTATGAGTGCCACAAAGGAGACAACAATGATCTGAATAGGCAGGGACTTTTCGACAACGGTTCCCAACGCGATGATGACGATCTCTCCAGAGAGAATAAAATCTGTCAGTATGGCTGACTTTATCTTCGTCTCTTCGACTTTCAGGATCTCCTCTTTTGAAAGTGACAAGACCGGCACTGTCGTCCGGGCGTGCGGCACAAAATAGTCATAGATCTTTTCTGCCCCTTCGAATGCCAGGTAAAGTCCGCCCAGCATTAAAATAGGAACAATGCTCCACGGTGCGAATGCACTCAGCATAAACGCGATCGGCAAGATGATCAGCTTGTTTCGCAACGAGCCTTTGGTGATGGCCCAGAGCACGGGAAGTTCTCTGGAAGAGGCAAAACCTGACGCTTTTTCCGCACCGACGGCGAGGTCATCACCCAAGACCCCCGCCGTTTTTTTGGCCGCGACCTTACTCATCATTGCCGCGTCATCCAAAAGCATTGCGATGTCATCGAAGACGGCGAAAAAACCTGCTGTCATGAAACTCCTTTATTCTATAATGGAGGGTATTCTACCGAAAGTGACCTATGTATCCACGCTCTTTTGCCCATAGGCTTTAGGCATCACATCTTCGGAATTGTAATCACGAACTCGGTACCACGGAGTTTCTGGCCACGGTACTCGTACTCTACGTTGTGCACCGACACAGCGCCGTGAAAATGCTCCGTGATGATCCTGTAGGTAATATAGAGCCCGAGGCCGGTCCCTTTGGACTTGTGTTTGGTCGTGTAATACGGCTCAAATACTTTTGTCATTACCTCGTTATCTATACCGCCTCCGGAATCTTTTAGCGTTATGACTATACTATCGGTGCTGCATCCAGTCTCTACAAAAAAGTATTTGTGAGACGATCCGTTCTCTATGATGGCATCGATCGCATTGTTATAGATGTTGAGCAGTGCCTGGATCAGAAGACTCTCGTTGTAGTTGACCGTGTAGGCCTCTATATTCACCACCATCTCGATCTTGTTGTTGGCAAAGGCATCTTTAGTCAGCTCGTTCAACTTTTTGATCGCATCATTGAGGTCAAACTCTTCAATACTCTCCATATTGGAATTAAAAAAATTTCTAAAATCATCAATGGTCTGCGAAAGGTATTGAGTCTGTCTGTTAATGTCACCACTGATCTGAAGCAGCTCATCACGCTCCATATTTTGGCCCAAGAGCGCTCCCGTCTCTATTTTTACGATGTTCAGAGAGATGATGTTAAGAGGTTGGCGCCACTGATGCGCGATATTGCTTAACATCTCACCGACCGCCGCAATCTTGGACTGTTCCATAATCACTCTGTTCTGTTTTTCGATCTCCACTTTTTGACGCCCTATCTCTTCTTTAAGACCGCGTTGCGTAAGAAGCCAATGTTTTCTAAGACTCACAAACAGCAGCATCGACCCCAGCGTAATCAAGGCCAACACTCCGATAAGAAAAACGTGCAATATATCGTCATAACTGAGTTTGAACGCAACCTCTCTTGGATGATTATATTTGTAGATAAAACTCTCCTGGTCAATATCTTTGGTCACAAACCCCAGCACCTTGTAGACTTTGACAATATCGTTGATCTGCTCTCTGTCGAGATAACCGATGACCCCTTGTTTGTGATCAGTAAGGCGTTGTAAAGATTCACCCTCTTTAATTAACTGTATCAGCGTCTTGTTCTGCGTGTTGTAGTGCTTATATATGATCTCAGCTGTTTCGGAGATGTTGTTAAAGGCATATGCCCACCCCTTGATCGTGGCTTCGTAAAAGTTCTTCGTTAATTTTGGATTCTTTTTTATATATGCCGAAGAGGTAAAAAGAATGTCGCTGTAAAAGTGAAACCCGTAATCTTTTGGCGAAAAGATCCTATAACCGACGCCTTTTTCCGCCATCTGAATCGGTTCATTCGAGATATACGAGGCCATAGCATCAACATCCTTATTGATCAAGTCATCGATGTTGAAACTGTGCGGTACGATCTTGACATCATCTTCATTCAGACCGTTAGATGAGAGCATCGCCATAATAGCTGCCGAATCTTTTGCATCATTGGTCATCATAATACGTCTGTTTCTCAGCTCTTTGACCGTATCGATATGCGTGTCGTCTCTGACTAACAGAACAAGCGGTGATTGCTGAAAGATTGCGCCCAGAGCAACAACATCTTCACCGTTTATCTTCTCCATGATCAATGATGAACGTCCAACTGCAAAGTCCGCTCCACCCGTTTTAATAACGCTGGAGAGATCGGTATCGGGACCGAACTCTTTGATCTCAACATCGATACCGGCAGCCCTATAATACCCAAGCTCTTTGGCAACATAGTACCCTGCAAATTGGAACTGATGCAACCAACTGAGTTGAACAACCACCTTCTGAGAGGCAAATAACGATAGAGTCGATATACACAGCAGTAAAAATATCTTTTTCATATGTTTATATTATACCAAGGAACTTCACTTAAATAGAGCACATTCTGTAACTAAACGGCCTGTATTTATTATTTAAAAAGGTCTGGTGTACTCTATAAAATAGTCTATAATAATATGGATATTTAAAAGGCAGGAGATTCAAAAAAGGAACAAGGGCGGGTCAGGAGTACGCTTATATCGACTCCTGTATCAGCAGTTGGTCGAGTTGATGGAACAGGTTCGGGTACTCTTGTTGAATTTCAGTGACCAGCCAGTCAAGATCGAGCTTCACAATAGTGCTCTCAGGACGGCTTTGCGCCAACCGTTTTATCTTGTCCATCGCCACTGCCAACACGTCATAATAGTCTATCGGGTAGTGCTTCAATATCGCTTTTTCCAGTTTTAGACGAAAGGTCTCATCCTGAGACAATGCGAACAAGGTGATTATTTTCGAAAGTGCCGGAGCAGACGTCATCGTATAGGGATGCTCATTTTCATCGATGATAACCCATGTCTGTTTGTCATCCCAACTCCCTTGCAGCAACTCAAGCTCTTTGTGACGGTCATCGCTACCCGGCCTCATTTTAACAATGGTCATATCCGCTTCGTTGATGTTGAGTGTTGAGGCGATCTCTCCAAGATGCTTTTGTAGTTGTTCGGGAAAAATCATATGGAACCTTTCTATGACTAATATTTTATTCTTCTTATCATAGCAAAATGTCATACTATTTTCCCAAACCAAAAATATGGGACAGAGGCTGAATCTCTTCACACGCTCTCACGACAACGTAATGGTCAGATAGTCAACCATTATGTTAACATTGACTTAACACTTCAAGTTTATTATGATAATGACGGTATCTTATGAAAATGATACTGCCTATACAATGGGGAGACGATGAATAAAATTCTTTTGGTCGAAGATGACCTGAACCTGGGTGCTACACTGCAAGACTATCTTGAAGTCGAAGCGTTTGAGGTCAGCTGGGTAAAAGATGGTCAACAGGCTTTGGACGCCACCTATGCACAAGGGTTTGACCTGCTTCTGCTCGATGTCAATGTCCCCTTTATCAACGGCTTTGAACTGCTTGACGCCCTGCGCCAAAGCGGGGACACGACACCCGCGGTTTTTATTACCGCGCTGACCGACATCGGTTCCCTTTCCAAAGGCTTTAACGTAGGGGCTGACGACTACATCAAAAAACCTTTCGACATTGACGAGATGGTGGTCCGCATCCGCGCCGCCATCAACAAGTCGCTTCAGGCACGCGGCAGTGTTGTCCACTGCGGCGCACTGCGTTACGAGGTCGTATCCGATACATTTTATAACAACGAACAGCGTCTTGCCCTACCCCCATATGAACACCGGTTGCTGACACTATTTCTCAAACACCATGACAAGACCGTGACAAAAGAGGAGATCCTCTTCGAAATCGGTAACGGCGATGAGATGAGCGAAGGGGCTTTGCGGGTACATGTCAGTCATCTCAAAAAACTGGGCGTGCCCATAGAAAATATACGAGGAGTCGGTTATCGTTGCGAATCTAAGTGAAAAAAATGCGGTCTATAAATTTTTTGTCATCTATTTTTTAAGTACCGCACTACTGATCGGCGGCGGCGCTGCCTTTTACTACTACCAGCAGAAGCACCTTGTTTTGCATAGCGAACTTTTTTCAATGATGCAGTATGCCAAGACGCTCAAGTTCAGCGGGTTCACCTACGAAGACAAAGGCTTTGATTATGAGCGGATAGAAAGTCTGGGTGCCAGAGATGATTTTGATAATATCAAACGCGTCGGCGACAGTTTTGAAGTTTTGGTCTCGACACGGCGCGGCATCAATCTTCTTATCAAAAAAAAGACATATCAGTACGATGCCGTGATACAGAAACTGCGTATAGAAGTGATATTGATATCGAGCATTTTGATCCTGCTCTTTTCACTTATAAGCTACTATCTGGCAGTCATCTCCGTCAGACCGCTTAAAAAGACCATCCATATTCTCGATGCGTTCATCAAAGATCTGGTGCATGACCTCAACACGCCCACAACCTCGATCCTGCTCAACCTCAAGATGCTGCGGACCAACAGCAGCGACCGGGATCCTCAACGTTTTGAACGTATTGAAGAGGCGACTAAAGAGATCGCCTCGCTCTATAAAAGCCTGGCTATTTTACTCGATGAGTCAAAGCTGACGACCACACAACAGGACATCTGTCCTATCGTCAGGCAGTGCGCAGAGACCTATGCCGAACTTTATCCAGAGCTCACCTTCGAGATAGAGTGCTCGCCACTCTCGGCATCGGTGCATACCGAAGCATTTTCGCAGATGATAAGCAACATCATCTCGAATGCCTGCAAGTACAACAGAGCCGGTGGCTTTGTCCGCATTTCCACCAAGGAGAGGACACTGATCATCGAAGATGGCGGTATCGGGATGAAAACGCCTGAAAAGGTGTTTGAACGGTACTACACCGAGAGCCTCGAAGGGCACGGCATTGGGATGCATATCGTCAACCGTCTGGCAACGGTGATGCATATCGGGGTAAAGATCCACTCTGAAGAAGGTATCGGAACCCGTTGCCTCTTAACACTCTCTTAACACTTCTGTCCCATAATAGTCATAGTTCAAATAAGGAGAACATTATGAGACCTTTATTCAAAGAGATCACGTTAGGTCTGATGGCCGCAATGTTGTTAGGTGCCGTTCCGGCTATAGTACAAGCCGAAGAGATGCCAGATCGCGGGCCGGTCCCGTTCCAGTTTTATGATACAGACGGTGACAACCTCATCAGTGAAGATGAGTTTTACGATCTCCGCGCCAAACGGATGCAGCAACGTGCCGATGCCGGCTATCCTATGAGAAATGCAGGCAATGCGCCGGAGTTCAGCACGTTCGACAGCAACGGTGACGGTATGCTTACCCCTGAAGAGTTGAGTGCCGGACAACAGGCGCAGATGATGCAAAAAAGAGGCGGAAAAGGTATGAGACAGGGGCAAGGCCCCAACGCTCAGTAACTATTCTGCTCTCTTAATCTCTTCCCATCCTTTTGATGGGAAGCACTGAACACGCTGCATTCACAGAACATTTCTACAATTACCATCGCTTTTACTAAAGAGAGCACCTCTACTCTGATATAATCATCTTAACAAAACAGTCAGGAACAGACCCTCTATGTCAAACCCATTCAACACTATCATCATTCTGACAGCCCTCCTCTCTTTAACGGCAACGCATGCAGCCAGTAATGAACTCATAATAGTCAAAGAATCAAAACTTGAGACCATCCTTGACGGCAAAGAGAAGAGGTACGAAGCGAGCGGCGTCACTGTTGTAAACAACGCGTTCTACGTTGTCTTTGACAACAGCAGTGAAGTGGCCCGTGTCACTACCGACCTTTCCAAGACAAAACGCTTAGGTAAAAAGAAAAAAGATATTGGCTTTGAAGGCATCGCATATAACCCTGAAAATAAGACCTTTTATCTGCTCGAAGAGTCGTTGAAGCACAACGGTGACTACAGCGCACGTCTGAATACTAAAAAAAAGAAGCACTTTCAGAGCGCAGACGAACAGTGGCTCGACTACCCTTTCGAGAGCGATAACAAGGGGTTCGAAGGGTTAGCCACACTGCAGCGAAACGGTATGACCTATCTTTTGGCACTCTGCGAAGGAAACAACTGTAAGGCGGGCAAAGCGGGTAAAATGCCGGGCGGAGGAGTCATACAGCTCTATGCGAAAAAGAAGAAAAAGTTCAAACACATAAGCACCATTCACCTGCCCAAATCGCTCCCTTTCGTTGATTACTCCGGTCTTGACATCAGTGCCGACAACACCCTGGCTGTGAGCTCACAGGAGTCTTCTGCTCTGTGGATCGGAAAACTTGACACAAATAGGTGGAAAGTCGTGGAGAACGGTAAGATCTACCGTTTCCCCACTAACAAAAAAGGCGAAAGAGTCTATTGTAATGTCGAAGGTGTCGCATGGATCGACAACCGCCATCTGGTAGCCGTAAGCGATGCGAAAAAAGGCGATCAACCCAAAAGCTGCAAGAAGAGAGAGCAGTCCATCCATATTCTTAAACTTTAATATCAAGGTGACATATGCATACAAAGATCATTAACATTATGACATTACCGATTACATTGGCACTTTTCGCCGGCTGCACAGGTGTGACACACGGGTTTGACGACGAAAGCGCGTTGTATTCCGGGCCGGCCCTTGAAACAGAGAGCGAAAATGAAAGTACCTCCCCCGTGACAAAAGAGATGAAGACAGAGAGGGAGGAGAATGAGACCACGGTCGAATATAACCGTTATGAAGGAGAGTAAGGAAAAGCCTCTACAGATTATTGTCAACACGCACTCCGGTTCATATGACAGATCAACCTAAAACGGATTATAAAAGAGAACCCTTCTGTTTGGGCTTGCCAAATGCATTAATCTTGATCGGGCTGGATACTGAGTATGATGGCGATACAAAACTAAGGATCACGACAGATGAACAAAATAATAACAGATGTAAAAAACGATGAAGACAATGAAGTTTTATTTACGTACGACACAAAGCACTATAAAATAATCCCCTCAGAGCGTGTTAAGCTTGTCAATAAACAGTTGAAAAAAACCGTTTACTGCATGCATGGTCCTTCAGAGGTGTCACTTGTCAAGTTTGGAACACCTATCCAAGAGGTAGAAGGGTACGATGCACTGCACAGTGCACTGCTCAGCGCCACGCCTGCATAAAGACTTCTTCAACCCTTTACACGCAGGTGATAAGAAGTCCCCTTCTCATCTGCATGCCTACTTTTTAGAACGCCCCTCTTTATAAGCTGCACAAGAGTATAATGAAGGTTCTTAACATTAAACATTCAATTTCCGCCAGAGGCATAGCGGTCTGTTTTTCAATAAAATGGACCTATTATATTTTGGATACCACTCGAAACCTCGCTACAACTGTTGTACTGGTCTAAAGTTCGTTTTCTCCTTTCCCTGCCTTGAGATCTATGTTATACATTTTGCATAGATCCTATTACAGACCATAGATGTTTGTACACACTCTACCCACCTTGATATGTTATTCGTCAAGGCACCGATTCTTTCCAGCCGTTTCCCAGAATGGAGACTTATATCTACATGGCGGTTGATCTTCTGATCAGATCTCAAGAGATCAACCATCGTGTTCCCTTAAAGGATGGCACATGAAGATAGAAATAATAACCACGACCAATGCACTGTTAGAAGAGAGTGGTTTCGGGTCAGCAACAGCCTGTAACAGTGTTATGATAGCAACAGAACATGCCGGACACGAATGTATGATCACGCTTTGCGACACCCTCTCCGATCTGGAAGCTGTCGTTATGAGAAGGCCTGACCTGGTTCTTTTGGCTGTCAACTTTTTAGCCGAAGAAGACCATAAAGAGATCTCTTTCTCCGAATATTTTGCCGCACATGCTCAGAATTTTTCGGGTTCGACCATGGAGTCGATGCGGTTTGACACCGACAAGGTCCTTGCGAAAACACATCTAAAAGCCAAAGGTATCAGCACGGCAAATTTTTTCACTGCTGTTCCGGGGCAGCATCGTCGTGAAAGCCACTTGCCTATCGGTTTTCCTCTCTTTTTAAAACCTGTAAACAGCACCAACGGCGATGGTATAGATGATGACTCACTGGTCAGAAGCTATGCCGAGTTTGAGAGCAAGGTCGCCTCTTTACATGCACAGTTCGGGTTTCCCGTACTGGTTGAAGAGTATTTGGAAGCCCCTGCATTTACAGTTTGCGTCATCAAGTCTGCCTCCGGAGAACTGCTTTTGTCCCCGGTAGAGATCATTCCGCATCTTTCGTTTACCGGACCGAGAGTGTTGGGGGAAGAGACAAAAAAAGATCAGGCCGGAGGTCTTAAAAAAATTGAAGATGCGACCATGAAAAAACAGCTTATCAAACTGGCTGTCGATGTCTTTATCGATCTGGAGATCAGAGACTTTGCACGTATCGATTTTATAACCAACAGAAATGGACACTGCTTTTTTATGGAAGTAGACCTCCTACCCGGCATGAATAAAAGTTCGAGCTATTTTACGAAAGCCTTTGAACTGGAACATGACCTCAGCTATGAGCGTGTATGCCAACTGATCGTTGAGGAGGGGTTAAGCAGGGTTGGCAAGATCGCACCACTGAACAACCCTATAGTTGCAGATCATCTACCCGGCAGACAGGTTGCTCTGAGTCGTAATGTCTAACCTTGGAGATACATAGAGCGGTTCTCTTTTCCTCCGTACTCAGCTATAATTACGTTTCAAAGGAACTGACGCCATGCCGGAGCAAACTGAACACCCCACTGAAAAAATCTACTATGATCCCATAAGTATCGCCAAACGAACGCAACAGAAGCTCTACCATGTCACTGACCGCGATAAAGCAGCGATGCTCTTACAGATCATTAAAAACAGCGACGACATACAGATGGTTGTCATCACCAAGACAAAACGCGAAGCCGATGCCTTAAGTCTCTATCTCAAAAATTATGGCATCAATGCTGCATCGGTACATGGCAGTAAAAGAGTTCAGGAAAACGAGACTGCGGGTAAAGCTTTTGACGAGGGTAAACTGGCCGTTCTCATCACCACCGACATGATCTTACAGTCACTCGAACTCCTTCATATTACCCATATGGTGAGTTATTCTCTGCCTACTGAGCCGGAGCACTATCTCAACCGGGTGGGCTGTCTGAACGAACGCGGTGAAGCGATAGCCTTTGTCAGTGAAGATCAAGAGGTTGAACTCATCGACATCGAACGGGTTATGCGTCACGAGATCCCCGAGGAAGAGCTTGACGGCTTCGAACCGTCGCCTGAACCTGATATCGACACCCCGCCGAAACGGACTAAAGACCAGAAGAAAAAGCCTCGCCACCGCAAACAGAAACGAAAAACAGGCAGCAAAGAGAAAGAGGCAGACGATGCCACTCCAAAAGATGAGCAGACAAAATAACTGACCATGATAATCCTGGATTTTGAAACCAATTCGTCAAACATACATGATGTCATTGAAGTTGCCGCTTTGCGTGTTAACAAAATAGCCGGTATTTATGCAGTCTCAGAGACCTTTCATCGCTACTATCATTCAGCCTATGAGGTCAACCCGCACGCCCTTGCCGTGCACAAACTCTCCCCACAACGCATTGCAGTATTACGGGAGAGTGCAGACTATCCGAAATATTTTGAAGAGGATAAAGCGTTCGTCGACTTTTGTGACGGTGCTAAAACCCTGGTCGCGCATAACATCGTTTTTGAACTTCGCCATTTAGGCGGCCTTGTCTCATTTGGCAATCACTTCTGTACGATGAAAGAGAACAAAAAGATCGTCAAGGCACGCAATATAAAAGGTCATCTCAAAAATCCAAAGCTTCTTGAGACCTGTGCCTTTTACAACATAGAATTTGACGATGAACAGTACCACAGTGCCATATACGATGTCACTAAGACCTTAGAGGTCTTAAACCATATGCATAACTTTAATTAATAATTCATCAATATTGAAACCGTTTTATACAGAATTCTTCTTCGAAAATGGCCATTTTACAGGCACATCTGTCAAATTTCTTAAATACAACCTTTTTGATAAAGTTAGTTTAGATTTACTCCGAAATTCTCAGTTTCTGTGATATCATATTTAAAAAAAGTGGAGTAGTGGAGATGTCATATCAATTTGTTGAAGTCACCTCGGAAGATCAGTTGGAGAAGGTATACGCTTTTAGGTATCAAATTCTTGATGAAAAAGATGATACTCGCATATTATTAAAGAATTGTGAAGATGGTCGTGAAACAGATGAATATGATGCTTATTCAACTCATTATGCTGCATTTGACGAACAAGGTGAAGTGGTTGCCTACACCCGTCTCATCCACCACTCCCCGATCGGCTATCCAACAACGAACAACATGAATTATGACGAAGACAACTGGCATTTTGAGCCGGATCAGCTTGCTGAATTTTCCAGAATTTTTGTTGCACCTCAGATACGTAGTATCGATGAACTCAAACCTCTTTTCGATACAATGAAAGTGCAAAGTTATACCAAGATATCCGAACTCAACATCGCTTATATTCTTGGGGGTTTAGAAAAATCATTTCTTAGATTGCTTAATATTCTCCGTTTACCATACAAACGTATCGGAGAGTTACAACCCTACATCGGCATGCGTTACCCCTGTATCATGTACACAGATGAAACATTAGCACTTAATGCGGACCTGTTTGAGGTCTCTTCTACATGATAAATAGTCGGTACCGCTATTCATCTTTGCTCTTCCTCTGTAGCATCGGGTTCCTTCAAGCAGAAGACTATGTTCCCGTTTATACAGAAAATGCTTCATCTCATATTGCTTCTGTAACGCAACAAATTGGTCAAGACTTGGAGCACTTTACACTAGCAGCGACACAAACAAAAGTAAATGAACCATATCAACCTTATATTATCTCTGTCCTGACAGGGAAAGAGTTGGAAAAACTGGGTGTATCAACACTTCAGGAAGCCCTCCAACTTATACCGGGAGTCGATACTTCTATGGATGTCAGTGATATGAAGACCCCTGTTTTCAGGGGGTCTAATCCTTATGCTTTTGGCCAAAGCAAACTCCTTATTGATGGTATGCTGGCCAACAACATCTTTCTTGATAGCTTTACGAGTTACCTATATATGCCAATTGAGATGATCAAACGGATCGAAGTGGTCCGCGGACCGGGGAGCCGAACTGACGGCATCAACGCCTATGCCGGCTCTATTCAGGTCATCACCTACGCTGAAAAGATCGGCGAACCGGTCAACCGTGTCTTCGCTAAAGCCGGTTCATTTGATCAATATGTCGGTGGGTTCAGCACCTCTTTTACCGACAACAAATTCAGCTTTCATGCCGATGGCTACTACTATCAAGATGACAAAACACTTTTTTCAGGACCAGATGCTGCATCAACCGGTGTTTTTAACTTTCCATGGCTTGCAATTGATAACACTTCAATTGCACAAAGTGGTCAAGCGCCGCTTCAGACAACAACCTATGCTTTGGGCTTTCAATTGGATTATGACACTGTCACACTAAAGGCGAGAGGAACTAATTTTACTCATGGTAGTGCCTATGGTATCAATGCCCTTTTGCCTGAGGTGGATGATCGCGTAAATATACCTTCTTATATGTTGGAACTAGGCTGGGATAAACAGTTTGGCAATCTTGAAGCCATTGTCAAGGTCGGTACAAAACAGGAAAAGTTTAAAAGTGATGCCCGATTAGCTCCACCTGGGTTCGAACTTCCAAGCTTATCTGACCCCTTGAATCAAAAAGTCACTTATACCGAGGGTTTTTTTGGTATTCATGAAGCTGATCAACGAAGTTATTATCAATCTACTTATTTCAAGTACAAGGGCATCGACGATCATTCTATAACTGTAGGATATCGTATCAGCAGGGAAGAAACGTATAAAGTAGTCACCAAAACAACCAACAGAGAAACGGGAGTTGGTTTAGTAGACTATTCAAAAACACTCCCCTTCTTCGATGTGAATGCTCTTCGTGACATAGCAATGTTCTCCCTGCAGGACCAGATGGAGATCGGTACGCAGGTAAGCCTGCTCTATGGCATCAATATCGAGAAGACTTCCCTCACTGAGACACAATATGACCCGAGAATTTCCCTCGTCTACCAGAGCGATATGCAGCGTATCTTCAAAGCGATCTACAGCCATTCGCACCGCAACCCGTCCTGGCAGGAGCTCTACACACTCAACAACTCCGCACGTGTCGGCAACCCTGATCTTAAACCTGAAACTGTCGACGCATTTGAACTGGCTATGATACAGAGGTTCAACAGTTCCAGTTATTTCCAGGCAGACATTTTCTACCTGATCAACAAAGACCAGATCGACAAAAACAATGACCAACACATCTATTTTAACAGCCATAACACCAATATATACGGTCTTGAACTCGAGGTCAGTACTTCTCTGTTTCCTAATGACCAACTCTACGCCAACTACTCCTATGTAGACGGCAGTGACGAAGACGGAAACCCACTTGCCAACGTAGCCCACAATCTGGCCAAGGCAACGTATCTCTACCGCTTTACACCGGAGCTGAATGCAGGGACCGTACTCAAGTATGTAGGACAAAAAGCACGAACAGTTGGAGACAATCGGAACAATACACCCTCGTACTTTACCGCCGACCTGTCGCTGCGCTATTACAGTTATGCCAACCGTTTCAGTGTGACAGGGAGTGTTAAGAACATTGCCGATGCAGATGTCTACTACCCTTCAGAGCCCTACACATACGTCAACGATTACCTCCAGGAAGGACGTACTTTTATGTTTACCTTAAGTAAGGAGTTTTGATGCGTCTACTGCTTCTGAGCATTCTTCTTAGCACCTTACTTTTCGGAGTGAGTTCCAACCCGCTCCTGCTCAGGGCACAGGCTTCCATCTTTCCGAAACTGATACTGCTTGCCAAAGAGCCTAAAACGCTTCTGGTGGACGGTGCTATCGTTTTTGCTATTGTTTACGAAGCTGCAGACATCGTCACAGCCCGCAAACTCAAAGAGTTGATGCAACAGCAGTATCATGGTCAGATAGAGGGTTTCCCTTTTAAAGTAGTTTTGCTACAATATTCCGAGCTTGACAAAACATTGAAGGCAAGTGCCATTATGGCCCTTCATTCAGACAAGCAGATTACCAAGCCTGCCGAACTGGCTATTAAAAAAAGTATCCTCTCTTTCGTAGGAGACGCCGCCGATTTGAAGAAAGGGTATCTTTTTGCCCTAAATCTTGAGCGTTCAACGGTGATCTATATGAACAAACCGATGTTGTCTGCCTATAGAATTGAATTTTCGAACACTCTCTATCATGTTGTAAGGTTTTTTGATGAAAATAAAGAAAACACGTTCGCTCTCGACTAAGATCGTCCTGTCGGTCGCATCTGTTTTTCTGCTGATCTTCTTTACGGTTTTTATTGCATTTGACAAGATCAACAAAAATGCACTCTACACTGCCGAAAAAGAGAAAGCTGAAATGGTTGCCGAGACGGTTGCGCCCCTTTTGGCTGTTGAACTCTACCTCGAACGCAAACAAAACCTGCTATCTATAGCCGATCAAGTCATTGCCAATCCGAACATACTCTCCTTTGTCCTCGAACAAGACGGCAAGACTATTGTCGACCAGAAAAGCTCAATCCCCCAACAGAACAATACAGATGAGAGTTTTAATGTCCAAACAGAGTTGTTGCACCCGGTTACCCTCAAGCCTATCGCACGCCTTTACCTTACTTATTCCAGTGCCCACTACCACCATCTTACCGGACAATACAGAGATATTTTGCTCATAACGCTCTGTGCGCTCATTTTCCTGATCCTCATGTTCTCTTTCTATCTTCGTTACCTGCTGACACCGCTGAAACGTATTGCCTCAAGACTTGGAAACTTTACACCGGGACAGGAACTTTCGCTTCCCGCTTATAATAAGAACGATGAGATAGGCAATATCGCCAATGCGCTTAAAAAGATGAACATACGGATTACCGAGTATGCGCAGCAGCAGGAGAACACCGCACATACGTTGGAACAGGAAGTGGAGAAGAAGACGGCACAGTTGACGCACCAGCTATATACCGACAGTCTCACCGGCTATCCAAACCGTACACGGCTTATGGTAGACATCAGCAGCGTTAAAGACGGTATCATTCTGCTGATCAATATCGACGAATTCCAGCAGATAAACGACTTTTATGGCCATATTGCCGGAGACCACGTACTTAACCAACTTGCAGAATCACTCAAATACTTCAGTCTCAACAGTCAGCATGAGATGGTCGTCTATAAACTTTCCGGGGATGAATTCGCACTCCTGACAACCGACCCGATGGGGTATCACAGTCTTCAGCATTTTTTACAGGAGTTGAACGACTACATCCAGGCATCTCCGCTTACTTACGAAGAGGCCAAGATCAATATACGTATTACCCTGGGTGCTTCCATGGACATCAACAATGGCATGGAAAAGGCCGATATGGCGCTCAAAACCGCCCGTCTGAACCAAAAACCGTTTATGATCTATGACGAAAGTCTCAACATCGAACATCAGTATCAGCAAAACATGTTATGGATACAGAGACTCAGCGTTGCGATTGAAGAAGATCGTATTGTCCCCTATTTTCAGCCCGTTTTTGACAATGTAACCGGTGATATCAGCAGTTATGAGTGTCTTATCCGAATGATCGAGACAGACGGCAATGTCCTCACACCATACCATTTTCTTGACATCTCCAAAAAAGCGCGTCTCTACACCCGTCTGACCAGTATTATGGTCGAAAAAAGCTGCCGGCATTTTACAAACAAGATCCACCATTTTTCTATCAACCTCTCCATGGATGACATCCTTGACAGCAATACGGTCGCGTTCATCAAAGAACGTATTAAGTTTTACAAGGTCGAAAAACGGATCACTTTTGAGATCCTTGAGTCCGTGGGTATCGAAGACTATCCCGAGATCCTGCAGTTCATCGAAGATATGAAACAGGAGGGGTGCCAATTCTCTATTGACGACTTTGGATCAGGCTACTCCAACTTCGACCACCTTTTACGGCTCAAGATCGACTACATTAAGATCGACGGTAGCCTTATCCGAAATCTGCATACGGACTCCAATGCTATTTCGATCATCCAGGCGATCGTCTACTTTGCCAAAAAACGCAACCTCATCTGTATTGCCGAATTCGTCCACAATGCCGAAGTGTACGAGATCGTCAAGGAACTTGGTATCGAACGTTCACAAGGGTTCCACCTCGGTGAACCACTGCCGAACACGCTCTAGCCTTTTGTCAAGTCCAATGCTTTTCACCACTGCAGCTGTATCGCTCTAAAAGAGAAGGTTACGCCGCTTTTATTCAGAATGGTTCACTCTTTAAGTTGAAACATCTTTCGATAAGCGGTTTCGAGGTCGACAGAGCGTGCCTTATAGTCAATAAGGTCGCCGATTTCAACGATGACCTGTTGCTGTTGCTGCGGTCTCTTTTTTAAAACAGCTTCTAGAATCTCATTTGCATTTGTCCTGATGTAGATCGGCAAAATAGGGAGTCTGTTCTTTACGGCAATAATACGGGCACCCTCTTTGAATTCGGATAGATCGCTTGTCCCTCTGTTACGGGTCCCCTCCGGAAAAAGAAAGATGGCACTTCCTTCATCGATACCTGACTTGATCTCTTTGAAAAATCCGCTCATCTGCTTGGCTTCTCTGTCCAGAAGAACAGTGCCCCCGTTTCTTGTAAAAACGCCAAAAAAGAAGGAGTTATAGAGCTCTTTTTTCGATACCCAGAGTCCGAAAACGTCCGTATCTTTGAAGGCAGCCTCGATGATCAGCGGATCGATAATGCTTCGGTGATTGGTGATAAGCAGAAACCGCCCGTCTTTCGGCAGTTTTTCAGCCCCTTTGACGACAACACCGATCATAAGCGAGGAGAGGAGCTTTTGGGCATACGCCAATCTCAGCTTTTTCTTCTCTGCACCCGAAGATGCCTTTTTAAGTTTCAGACCATATATATTGGTCAAAAATGTGGCATAAAGCGCCATTTTGATGCGATTGAAGTATGCGAGAGGATGGATCTGCAATATATGAACCTTTAAATAAACGTTATAGATACAATTTTACCTTATACCTCTTAATTTTTTAATTTTTCACCTGCCAGCGTTCTTCACGCCATTTTTGCTGCATCTCTTTCGTCAAAAAGGTCCAGACAACGACCCGGGTCACTTTTTGGCCCTGTTTCATCTCTATAGTTTGAACGTCTACAGGGTTCAGCAGCTTCAGTGCTTTGTAGATCGACGGCAGATTCTCTTTTTTAGAGACAAGCGTTGTAAACCAAAAGACTTTGTTACCCTGTACCACACTCTGTCGGATCATCTTTTTTATAAAAGTGACTTCACCGCCCGGGCACCAAAGCTCATTGGCTTGTCCTCCAAAGTTCAGCGTACCGTTTCTGCTCTTGTTTTTGGTAAGGTTACGGGTTTTTCGTTGCGTGCCTGCACTTGCCTCTTCTTTTGAGCGATGAAAAGGCGGATTGCAAAGCGTAAAGTCAAAACGGTCGTTTTTGCCGATGATCCCGGTAAAGATGTTATCCGGGTTCATCTGCTCTCTGATCTCTATTTTTCCGTTTAAAACATCATTGTTCTTCACCAATGACATCGCAGACTTTACAGAGACCTTGTCAATATCAGAACCGACAAACGTCCAGCCATACACACTGGTTCCGACGATAGGGTAGATGCAATTTGCCCCTACCCCGACATCGAGACCTATGATCTTCTCGCCGTTTGGGACCTCTCCGGCGTTAGAGGCCGCCAACAGGTCTGCCACATAGTGAATGTAGTCAGCCCGACCCGGTATAGGCGGGCAGAGATAATCTTTAGGAATATTCCATTGTGTGACCCTGTAAAAACATGACAGTAACGCCTTGTTCAGCATAAGGACCGCTTTAGGATCGGCAAAGTCGACAGAGAGATCGCCATACTTGTTCTCATGTACGAATGATGCAAGTTTCGGCTCACTTTTTATCAGTGTTGCAAAATCGTATCGCTCATTGTGGAGGTTGCGCGGGTGCAGACCTTTGTCAGTTTTCTTATTCATAACCCTCTTTATCCCGGTCGCTTCAGACACGCCAATGTTTCTCATATTATACAGAGAAAAGAGAATAGTGCTCTGCAGAGTCTTGCTACACTTTTGCTATGTTTTATCAGTATAATGAATGAAACAGATTATCTCAACGTTTAAAGGATATAAATGACACTTATTGAAATATTTACCGACCATGTCGTCAACCGAAAGAGTCTCAAAGATTATGTTGAGATCCGTAAAGGCCTTAACGAACGCGGTGAGTTTAATGATAAGAAACTGATCCAGGCAGAAGAGAACCTTCAGCGTCTTAAAAAAGAGGACCCTGAGACATATGAACAGATGTATCAGATCCTTGGCGATATTATTAAACGCGACACCGGTAATGTTATAGAGTACCCTATCAACTTCGTTCGTGAGGTCCTCAAGATCGGTCAAAACGGTATGACGGGCAAGCAGGTGTGTGAAGAGTACAGACGCCGTCTGGACCACTATTTTCACGGCGAATAGCCTGGCGGCCTTTCCGCCTTCGGAAACACCAACTCCCTATCGACACTCGCTATAATACGGCATGCAAAAGCTGCCCATCCATCAGGTCATACCACAGATCATCAATACTTTAAGCACCTCCAACCGTCTTGTATTACAGGCACCTCCGGGAGCAGGCAAGACAACGGCTGTTCCCCTTGCTTTACTTAAAGAAAGATGGCTTGAAGGCAGACAGATCATCATGCTAGAACCCCGCCGATTGGCTGCCCGTAACGCTGCCGCACGTATGGCAGAGCTCTTAGGTGAGAAGATCGGTGAAACGGTCGGGTACCAGATACGGGCTGACCGGTGTATCGGAGAGACGACAAAGATCATTGTCGTCACCGAAGGTATTTTGACCCGTATGCTGCAAAGTGATAATGCCTTGGAGAAGAGTGCTCTTTTAATCTTCGATGAGTTCCATGAACGCAACCTACACGGTGACCTGGCCCTGGCACTTAGCCTGCAGTCCCAGGAGCTCTTGCGTGAAGACCTGAAGATCATGGTGATGTCGGCAACGCTGAACACTGAAGCGATTTCCGGAGTGATGAAAGATGCACCGATTATTACCAGCGAGGGACGCACGTTTGCTGTAGAAAACATCTACCTGAGCAGTAAGACGCCCCACCCTTCACCCCTGCAGCTGAGTACGCTTGTCTCCAAGATAACAAGTGATGTCATACGCAACGAGAGAGGCAGTGTTTTGATCTTCCTTCCCGGTGTCAAAGAGATCAAAAATGTAGAATCCAGGTTGTCTGATATCCTCAAAGATGACAATATCACCGTCTCCCCGCTCTATGGAGATATGAGCAAACAGGCGCAAGACGCTGCTATCAAGCCCAGTGCGGAAAATACGCGAAAGATCGTCCTGGCTACCAATATTGCCGAGACCAGCTTGACGATTGAAGGGATCACCGTTGTCATTGACTCCGGTCTACAGCGAATTTCCTCCTTTAACAGCGGTTCAGGGATGGATCGACTGCATACGGTCGCCATCTCTCAAGACTCCGCCACACAACGCAGCGGCCGTGCAGGACGTTTAAGCCCGGGGAAATGTTATCGCCTCTGGCACGAACACCGGCAGCTTGCACGGCACAGTACCCCCGAGATCTTGACAAGCGACCTGACACCAATGATGCTTGAGCTCGCAAATTGGGGTGTGATCGATGTCGATGAACTGCGTTGGCTTGACCGACCTTCTGATTCGGCAGTAGAACATGCCCGTTCGCTTCTGAGAGGACTCGGTGCCTTAAATGGGACCGCCATCACCGAACACGGCAAAAAAATGCTGGCCATGGGAACCCACCCGCGTCTGGCACACATGATCTTGAAAGCCTCTGAAATCGGGCTTGGTAAGACAGCTGCCCTGATCGCCGCACTGCTGAGTGAAAAAGAGATCTTCACAGGCAGCAGCAGGCGCTCAGCCGACCTTTCAGAACGTGTGATCGCCCTGCAGGAACACCACTCCGGCAGCCATATCGACAGAAGTGCGGTGCAGCGTGTTTTGACAACCGCTTCGGGCTTTATGCAAAAACTCGACACCGCCGGCTCTACCAAAAAAAGCAGTAGCAACATGGTCGGGGTATTGCTCGGCTTTGCCTACCCGGACCGTATTGCCAAGTGCCGTGATATGAATAACAGCCGATACCTGCTCAGCGGCGGTAAAGGTGCCAAAATCAATAGCGAAGATGCCCTCTTCGGCGAACCTTTTCTTGTCGTTGCCGACCTCGACGTTGCGCAAAACGATGCCCGTATTTACAGCGCAGCGATGATTAGTGAAGCCCAGATAGAAGAGTATTTCAGTGCGCTTATCAGTAAAGAACGTCTTACCAGATGGAAGGATGAAACAGAGCGGGTTGAAGCCAGAAAGGTCACCAGACTCGGCGCTATAATTCTTGACGAGACGCCTCTTCAGAACGTGGAGAATACCGATGTTGCCATGGCCCTGATAGGTGCGATCAGAGAGAAGGGACTGGAGGCATTGACATGGTCAAAAGAGGCCCTTGGACTGCGTCGACGCGTTGCCTTTTTGAACTACAGTAAAGAGCACATTCCACAGGCAGCCGACACTCTTGATACGCTTCCTGACTTCAGTGACGAATGGCTGAACGAGCATCTTGACCTGTGGCTGCTGCCCCATTTGGAAGGGGTAAAAAGCTTCAAGGCATGCCAAAGACTCAACACCTACTCTATGCTCTTGGGGTTGCTCTCCTGGGAACAGCAACAGCTTATTGACACCCTTGCACCGCCAAAGATAAAAGTGCCAAGCGGCTCAACTATCTTCCTAAACTACGAAAACCCCGCTTCGCCGGTTCTTGCAGTTCGACTGCAGGAGCTGTTCGGAATGCTAGAGACGCCGCGATTAATCAACGGAACCATACCGCTGACGGTCGAACTGCTCTCGCCTGCACACCGACCCATGCAGGTCACGAAAGACTTGAGAAGCTTTTGGGAGAACACCTACGACGAGGTCAAAAAAGAGCTTCGGGGCAAGTATAAAAAGCACTATTGGCCTGACGATCCATTCACTGCCCAGGCCACTAGCAAGACCAAGAAAAACATGTAGACGCGCCACACTCTCCCGCGATAAAAGCCCTTAAAATAAATTTATTTTCTTTAAAGACACTTAAGTTCCATTTGGATATAATTTCGCGTTCCTTACTCTTTGTGCAAAAGCATTGAGGACACTTCTAACAATCCTAGCCCGTCTCAGAGGGTAGAAAAAGTGTAAGATTTGTCTTTTCTTTCTTTAAGACTTAGCCATAGCTAAGTTGATAAGAAAAAAAGATGAAGATTGTGCTTTTTCTTCCCTCCCTACGGGCGACAGAGAGAAACACATACTCTGCGTTGTTCTTTCTTGACTTAGCTACAGCTAGGTCTTCAAAAGAACGCCTTGACTATGAATTTCTCTCTATCGCTGAGACGGACTAAGGTTTTTAGAAGTGTCCTCGAGTTTAAGCATATGACTGAATAGAAAGATTATCTTAACTATTCTCGATCCATAAGGGACCAAAACCAAAAGGAGAAATACTCTATGAGACATTACGAAAACCTTGTAATCGTTAAACCAACACTAACTGAAGAAGAGACAAAAGCTTCAATCGCAGCTATCGAAGAAGTTCTAACTTCTAACGGTGCTGAAATCGTTGCACGTGACGAAATGGGTACTAAAAAACTAGCTTACCCAATTCAAAAGAATGAGCGTGGTTATTTCCATGTTGTTTATTACACTATAGCACCATCTTCAATCGCTGAAGTTGAGCGTCGTTTCCGTATCAACGAAGATCTTCTTCGTTTCGTTACGATCAAATACGATTCAAAACGCGAAGTAACTGCTTGGAATGACCTTGTTGCAAAAACTGAAAAGAAAGCAGCAGCTAAAACCGCAGCAGCAACTGAAGCTCCAGCAGCTGAAGAAGCACCTGTAGAAGAAGCTCCAGCAGCAGAAACACCAGCAGCAGAAACACCAGCAACAGAAGCTCCGGCAGCTGAATAAGTAAAGGAAAGCCCAGATGTACAATAAAGTCGTCCTCGTAGGAAACCTGACACGTGATATTGAGTTACGCTATAGCCAGTCTGGTATGGCCATCGCTAAAACAGCGATCGCAACTAGTCGTAAATTTACCTCTAACGGTGAAAAGAAAGAAGAGGTCATGTTTATTGACCTTACTTTTTTCGGACGCTCGGGTGAAGTAGCAAACCAATATCTTCGTAAAGGTTCGAAAATCCTTGTAGAAGGTCGTCTTCAATTTGACCAATGGGTTGACCAAAATGGTGGTAAACGTTCTAAACACTCTGTCGCCGTTGAGACAATGCAGATGTTAGACTCTAAGAGTGACAGCCAGAATTCCGGCGGATCTCAAGGTGACTACAATGCACCGCAGCAACAAGATCAGGGTGGTTATGGACAGCCTCAACAGCAGTCTCAATCTTCGTACAATGCACCGCAACAGCAGTCGTACCAGCAGCCATCTTACGGTGGACAGCCACAACAACAGCAGAAAGCACCGCAGCAGAGTATGCCGGCAGACCTACCGTCTATCGACATTGATGAAGATGAGATTCCATTTTAGAGTGAAGTCCACTCTTAAACAAGTAATAAACGCATAAGGATTTAATTATGGCTGAAAGAAGAAAATACAAAAAACGTTATTGTAAATACTGTGAAGCAAAAGTTGACTTCATGGATTACAAAGATGCAGGTTCATTGAGATTCTCTCTCTCTGAGCGTTACAAGATTATGCCACGTCGTTTGACTGGTAACTGTAAACGTCACCAAGAGATGGTTACAATTGCTATCAAGCGTGCTCGTGCAGCAGCAATCATCCCTTACACTACAACACGTAAAGCGGTTGTCAACAACCCTTTCGAAAATATCAAGTAAGTCCCCCGGCGAAGCACTGCTTCGCCTTTTCACATTCCCCTATAAACTTTTACACCTGTAACATTCAACGCTTTGCGACACTATTTTGGTTCAAATAAAATGAACACCTAAACAAATATAAGTTATACATATTAATCTTTACAACCCAAACTCTTTATGCTACTATAATCATATAAGGAGACAGAATGCCTTTTATGGAACGTCTACACAGTGCATTGATCTTGAAAACACCAATGTATCACCCAAATGAAGCACACATTATTGAGCATGTACATGAGATCTTTTTTGAAACGATCATTCATGATCAGAGTGCCCAGATGGTTCAGATGATCATTGAAGGGTTTGATGTTGACTTTCATGAATTAGGAAAGACTCCGCCTCTTATCTTTGCCATCAAATACAACAAAAAAGAGATCACTGAGACCCTGCTGCTCTATGGAGCAAATGTCAATATCCAGGATCGAGACGGCAATACTCCTCTCCATTTTGCCATTAAATTTAAGCACAGTGAGCTCATCAAGTCACTGCTAAACTACGGGGCAGACGCGACTATAGCCAATAATGAAGGTGTATCTGCTTTTGAGATCGCTTCAGCAGAGGAGAAGGCATTCCTAAACACTATCGACTCGTTAGTCGACACAAAAGCGCGTAACATCTTTGAAACGGCCCGCTTGGGTGATCTGAACCATCTGGTTCACAGTGTCCGGAAACCGGACCAACTGTTCAAGCGTAACAGTGAAGGGCAGACGTTGCTGCATCTTGCGGTGTTAAGCAATAATTTCAAAGCAGTCCTGTACCTTTTAAACAAAGGGCTTGACATTGATGCAGAAGACAATGACTCTTTGACCCCTCTCATCGTTGCCATGAGTCATGCCCGCTATTTTAACGTGGCAATTCTTTTACTCGATCGACACGCTACACTCGAGCATGTTTCCGGCAATGGTCACAGTGCACTGAGCGTCTCCATACGTAATAATAACCCGGAAGGGGCAAAAATGTTGATTCAGCGCGGTGCCAATATCAACATCGCGGATAATGCCCATACCCCGTTAACCTTGACCCATATCGCTCTGCTTCAGTATCATGAAAATGCACCGGCATATAGAGAGCTGGAGACACTGCTTTTAAGCAAAGGCGCCAAAGTCGATGTCACGCTCAATTCACTTGGCTGGACCCCTCTGTGCACGACAGTGACCAAAAAGCAAGAGAAAACAAACGATGATCATATCCGTCTTCTTCTGCAACTCGGTGCCGATGTCAACCATCTTGATATTAACGGTCGTACCCCGCTGATGCTGGCGGCATCAATGGGACGTCTCTCTTCTGTTGAGATGCTGATGAAGAACTATGCGGCCCATGATCTCATTGACAACTTTGGCTGGAGTGCGCTGATGTTCGGGGTCTATTACAACCATATCCGTGTTGTTACTTTTATGCTCAATAACGGTGTTGACCCCAACCAGATCTCACCACAGGGACTGACCGCACTAAAGATCGCACAAGAGCACAAACGCATTAAGATGGTCGACCTGCTCTTGGAGTATGGCGCTATGGTGACGAAAGAGGAGTAACGCCGGAGATCAAGAAAAAAAATCCTCTTTCCAGTCCTAAAACATACCGCCGATTGAGAATCTAAAATTATTTTTTTCCTGCGTATTCGTATTGTGAATATACTCCATCGAGACGGGGATAGAAAGACGGTTCAACAGTAGCAGTTCAAACAAGCCGCCAACTGTCGACTCATTATAAACCGTATGTCCGCTGTGCAGATCACGACTGTAATCAGGCTGACCAAAATCCTGAACATCATAATAACGGTGTCTCGCATAGAGCAGTTCACGGGTTAATGAGAGTGGAAATGTAAAGAACAAAAGTGTTGCATTAAACTGTTTTTTCAAAGCGACTTCACCATAGGCTGCCTGTTTGACGAAGCGTGTATATTCCAAAGAGGGCATCACCACAGTGGTTGGATCACGAAACAGCGGATTGGCAAAATTTGAAAACTTCACCCCGCGTGTAAAATCTGCATCTGCCGGCAGTGACGTGTTTCTGTCAAAATCACTTCGGACACCTTTCAGTGCTGCCGAGATATAAAACCTTTTCGGAAGATCGTGAGACAATGTATATTCAAAGCCGTAGGCAAGATCGGAACGGTCATATGAGCCAAACAGTTCCAAGGCATTCACATAGTTGTTATCCATCGCCTGAAAGTAGTGTTCAACATGCGAAACATCCGCGCTTACTATTAAGGGTGAACGGCCATTGTCATCATAATCCTGATAATAGCTCGCTTCTAAATTAGCCCTGTTGTAGCCGCTTTGAATAAGCGGTAACGTCACAAAGCCCGACAAGCCGTAGTTGCGGCTCTCTTTTTCGATATCGTAGGCATAAGGGCTGTAGCTGTTGGTGGCTTCATCGTATAGATGGTAACTGCTTGCATCCCCTGCATTATAAACCCCATACAGCGTCGCACCGAAATGTAAAAGGTGGGCATTATTTTCATACCCTCCGCCGACAATCCCCACTTCGTCATACCCACTGCTCGCGAACAGTGAGAACTGATTTGTCAAAAGGGGATCAATAAACGCAGCAGAGACGGCATATTCAAAGATCAACGTATCATTTTTACTGGCAGTCCCCACTGCGACTTGCGTACCGGCATAGTGTGTGTTCAGCGCTCCGTAATACTTATTGTCTAACTTTAAGGTCTCCACAGTATCGACACTGTGTTCAGGAGTCTCGGCCAAGAGAGTGACCCTTTCAAAATAGGGTTCTTTTTCGAAGAAGTGTTTCATATCATAGGGCACTTCTTCCCTACTCTGCAGTACGTTAACAACATAGTAATAATTCTCACTGCCGATAGCCGCGATCAGAACCTCATGATCATTGAGCAGGCGGGCTTCAACAATGTTGTCGGCATCGGACACCCGTTCGACCTTCTCTTTGTCAAAACGATAAAGCGTGCTTCCTTTGGGGCTGTTGGCTACAAAATAGACATTACCGCTGCTGTCCACATCGCTGACGATACCGTAATAGCCTTCATACGTATAGATAGCTGTTCTGTTCTTATAGAGGGTCCGCCTTTTGCCGTTTTGGACGAAGTAGTAGAGGTTGTCATCGTTGTCAATATGAACAGATGAGTTGACCTGTGCATAGAACTGCTCTCCGACATACAGTTGCGCCTGGTCGAATGAGCTTGGAATATCATAGTAGACGGCAACGCCATTTTTCAGGTAGCCCTGTATAACCTTTGACGCGCTTCCCTTTTTGATCTGACCGTCTTCATCAAACAGACCCATAGCGATCTTCGTCGGGTCTATAAACCCGCTGGCTTGCGTAAAGTACCGGTCATGTTCATTGATCACTTTGTTTTGAAAATAGCTGTCGCGCTCTTTCTCGACATGTTTATCTTTTTTAAACACGCGGACAAGTTCCGGAGCACGGTAGGCATCTGAGGTCAGAAAAAAGATCTTGTCGCAATTGCTGTTGAGTGACGTAAAACGTTTTGAAGTCGCAATGACATCACCTTCTGCCTCTACAAAACCCTCAAGCTCATCCAAAAGCCTTCGATTAAAACCCGCCAAAGCCTCTTCATAACTCTCACCAAACGTCATCCTGAATATGTGGTTGACACGATATGGCCACAACCAGGACTTGGAGTAGTTGTAAAAAAAGCTGTTCACTTTTTTCAGCCCATACTTCTCAGCCAGATAAAGCTGAAAAAAACCGCCCACAATATAGTGACGGTCGTAATAAGGAAAGGTATAGATGGATTGGTTATAGAGAAATTGCGCGTTTATGTTACCCGCTTTTGCCTGCAAGAGTGTCTCGGCTCTGAAACGGCCGCTGTAAAGGCGCCCTCCGTTGCCGTGCCAGGATTCGTTTAAGACCGCATTGCCTTCCAACAGGTTCGAGCTGATCGCTGCATTGGGAACCGTGAAGATGGGAAAGATACCGACACTCAAATAGGCATTGCCCAGCACACTATACATCCCCCGAGTGATGACACTGGCCTTCGGGTTAAGTTGATAGTTGTGTGCCGTTTCATGGTACAAAAGTGTGTTGAGCCATGACGTTGATGAGAAGTAGTCATTGGCTGCGCTGCCACCCATATAATTGATCTGCATATTAAGGGGGTACTGCGTCGAAAAACCGTTAGCGATCTGGTTTTGCTGTGAGATAATACCCACATACAGGGTTGAGTCGAGTTCAAAACCGAAAGAGTCTGCATACGCGTCATTGATGATCGGTTCCAAAACGGCTGCCTGTTCAGCCGCATACCTGTTCTGCTCTGTAAAGATAAGCTCGGCACTCGTTTGTTCCGCTTTGTAATACTGCTCATCGCCGGGGACAATCGCTATACCGGCATAAAGCGTCTGACATACAAAGAGTATTGAAAGAAGTAAAAACTGTGTGTAAAAATTGTTTTTCGGCATATGCTATTTCTTTTTAAAATGTTAAATCATTATAGCCGTAGAAGTATTAAAGTATAAGCACTGTTGCAGATTGATTGGAGGAGGAAAAGTGGCAGATGAATTGTGTCGGATAATTAAAAAATTCAGATTTCAGAGAAACATCGCTTCGCGAGCGGTACCCTTGTTTTGGTCGAGATTGTGTTGGAAGGTTGAAAAAGTTTAGATTTGGTGGAGATTGTGTTGGAGGGTTGAAAGGCGTACATAAAGTACGCCGTCAAGCATCCGACGCAGACAGCCAAGGGGCTGGACCCTGCGCCGAAGCTAGACTTTTTTAACCACAAGAAGGAACGTTACCTGAATCTGAACCATACTCAAATAGGAAGTCTTTCAAGTGCGGTGCATATTTTTTAAATTTTTTACTATTTGCATATTTTTCGCCTTTGGTACCTTTGTGCCATGCTTTAAAACCGGCGCCATCGTCTGCAAATGCAGCTGCCCACTCGTCTTGAGTTTTCATAGCAGCACCTTTTGTACCGTTACCGTGACATTTTTTACACTGTTTAAGGTACGCTTTTTGACCTTTTTTGATGTCTGCGTTTGCTGTTGAAGCGAACATACCTAGTGCTACGACTGATGCTAATAGAAGTGAAGTCTGTTTTTTCATATCTATGATTCCTTTGTGATAAATTTGTGACATTGTATCATGGATAACGCAAACAACCAATTAAATATAAAAGGAAGGTCAAGAGTTTAATATTACGTTACCTATTCGCCCATCACTTCAAAATCGTCATCGTATTCATCTTCAATCTCATTTTCCGCCGTTTTTACAGCTTGACGGATCTTGTCCTGTCGCATTTTACGGTTACTTGTATGTTTGAGTTTTTCCAACACTTTTTCGTCATCGATACCCATCTCTTTGGCAATTGCGTCATCATCAAAACCTGCTACCTGCAGGATGTAAAGTTTGAGTTCACGTTTAGTCATGTTCTTTTTAAGAATATTATACAGTTCAACCTCATTATTGCTGATCATCGATGTTTCACATTTGTAAAAATCCGCCAAAGTAGCACGGATAGACTTTTCGCCGTTATATTTAAACCATATAGAGTTTTCTAACATTATATTTCCTTCAAGATCAGTGTCAGATCTTTTTCATCTATTATTATATTGGCCTCTTTTTTCAAGACCTCCCGTGCACAAAATGCTACACGTGTACCCGCATGAGCGAACATACTCAGATCATTTGCACCGTCACCGCAGACCATCGTCTCTTCTTCACTCACACCCAGTATGTTTTGCAGACGTACCAGCATGTCGCCTTTTGAGAAGTTAAACATCATGTCCCCGCCGACAAGGCCTGTCAATTTGCCATCTTTGACATGCAGTGCGTTCGAGAAATCTGCATCGTAACCCAGAATATCTTTGGCATACGATGTTGCTGTTCTGAAACCGCCGCTGAAACAGACCACCGTCATACCGCGTTCTTTCAGGGCCGCAATCGTTTCAATGGCCCCCGGCATATAAGGCAGTGAGTGACTGATCTCTTCAACTTTGGAAAACTCAAGACCCTTTAAGAGTCCTACTCTCTCCTGAAGCGACTCAAAAAAGTCCAACTCCCCGGCCATAGCCCGTTCTGTTATCTCGGAAACCTCTTCCCCGATCCCTAAAGCTTCTGCAAAAAAATCGATTGTTTCTCCATCCATTAAGGTTGAATCAAAATCAAACACGCACAATTTCATCATAAATTACTCTACTTTCGCTATAATCTCGCAATTATACCCAAATATCGAAGTTGAGGGCATCATCGCCCTCTCTTTCAATATTTCGGCAAAAGCGTAGGAAGCCATTTTTGTTTGAACAACTCATCGATAAACTGCAAAACTCGACATATATCACTCTTGAGACGACACCGCCGCATTCTGCACGTTTCAAACCCCTGATCGATACGATTGCAGAACTTGGACTCGACACCATGGTCGATGGCTTCAGTACGACCGACAATCCCCTTGCCAAGCTCAAGTACAATGCTCTTTTTGCCTCTCAGCTGCTGCAGAACCGGTTTAATAAACCTGTCCTTGCCACGATGAGTATGCGTGACCGTAACCGTATCGCCTTGCAGTCTGATCTTCTCGGTGCCAATGAAGCTGATGTACGGGCTATCCTGGCACTTACCGGGGACCCTGCCAAGATCTCGGACCAGAAAGAGGCGAAAGGTGTCTTTGAAGGCGACTCCACCCTGCTTCTGGACATTATTGCATCTCTCAACAACGGTACCGATATGATGGGCAAGAGACTGAAAGATGCACCTGAGACGATCTACCCTTTTGCCGTGATCAACTCCCATGCGCGCAACCCGAAATCACTGCAGAAAAAAATGGTTAAAAAGATCAATCACGGCGCGGTCGGCATCATCACTCAACCGGTTTATGACCTGGAGAATGCAATGATGCTGGTAGCGTTGATGGAACAGGCAAACAGTGAAAGTACTGTAGAGAGCAAGGCGACGCTGATTCTTGGCCTCTTCCCTATTACAAAACTCCGTACTGCACAGTTCTTGGATGCGAACGTCCCCGGTATACATGTGCCGCCATACTGGATCGAAGCGTTGGAAGAAGCCGCTGCCGTTTCAGTTGAAGAGGAGTATAGGGTCGGCTTTGAACTCAGCAAACGACTCTTTGACGACATCAAGGCCGTACACCCAAAAATACACCTTATGACTGCCAACCATTTCCAAATCGCTAAAGATATCCTCTCTTAGAGAATTTCCCGACAACGATCTTAACGCATCGCTGCCTTTTAATATAAGATTGTTCTATTTCTTGTTATAGTTGTCCGATAACTAATGCTTTAAGGCTATTCATGGCAATCTATACCCTCTTTTTTTCACTTCTGCTCTCGCTATTTCTTACAGCTTGCCAGCCTACACCCGACAGACCGCTTTCACCCGAATTGGACCAATACTCACTTATAAAAGCGAACTGCGAAAGTTTACGGACAACACCCGGGATTTTTGTTCCCGATTCACTCGATAAAGAGTGTCACACCTTTATAAAGCGACTTGAGAAGGTCAACGCTTTAGACTATAAACTTCAACAGTTCCGTGATGAAAATCAAGAACAGAATATCAACCTGATGCCGGAGTACATCTTGTTGGAAACAGACGCCAATCGTCAACACCGCAAAGCTGAGCTCGGTTACGAAAAGCTCTCTAAACTGCTAAATTCGCTCTCCCAGGATGCCATAACCCGCGATGAACTGGCAGACGTTGAACTCACCCTGCGTTTTCCGGAAACACTCTTTACGAAAGAACACTATTATTACTACCGTAAATATTCCCCGCAATTTGACAATGACCCCCAATATCTTGCTTTTGAGAAGAGTTACTCCAAAGAGTTGATCAACCAGGGGTTGATCTATTTGAGCTATGGTGATAAAAAACGTGCCATCAAACGCTTTAAAACTGCCGCATCGCTTCACAATGCACAAGCGGAATATTTAGTCGGTGTTATCTATGAAGCCAAACATATCGATAAGGCGATAAAGTGGCACACCAAGGCAAAAGAGCACGGCATAAAAGGTTCAAGTATCAATCTGGCCCGTCTTTACACCCGTAAACATATGCTGAAAGAGGCTCAAAAACTTTATATCGAAGCCGCCGAAGAGGGTAATGCCTATGTTCAATACTTCCTCTACAAGCAGTACGACCAGACGACCAATACCGAGACAACGAAAACGGCAAAAAAGTGGCTGAAAGCGTCGGCTGAAAACGGTTATCCTCCGGCGGAATACGCCTATGGAAAACAGCTGTTTCAAGATAAAAACAGTGCCGAGGCGAAAAAGTGGCTGCTCAAAGCGCACGAGCACGGCATCACTGCCTCTAACGCCTTGCTGGGCGAGCTCTACTACAAAGAGAAAAAGTACCAGGAGGCTTTTGCCTATCTGGACGCTGCTTCAGACGGCACCTCCAAATACCGCCTTGCTGTTATGTATGAGTTGGGACTTGGGGTAGACGTCAACTATTACAGATCGTATATCTATTACAAGCAGGCCTTCAAACTTGGCAGAAAAAGTGCAAAAAAAGATATCGCCCGTCTGACAAAACTCAAAACTGAAACAGAGAAAGCACACTATAGTGTTGATAAACGCAGAGAGAGACAGCGTCAAGAGGAGGAGGTTCTACATTTTGGCGAAGATCCTATACTCCGTAACCTTAGAAGTGAAGGAACAATGATTCGTCTTAAAGGTATCGTTTCCCTACCGCTTCAAAACGACCACGGTTTTATTGTTCGCAGTGAGGACGGAAAAGCATTTTATGTCATTGATCCCGGGTTCAAAGCCGGTGTCGAGGCGTATCAGTATGTCGATATTACAGCTAAGGCCACAGGAAATGCTATTACAGTCAGTGGTCCAGACGGTTTGACAGTCGACATCTATCAACTCTATTTTCAAAAGTATTGTCAACATTAGAAATGAGGTTTACTATGTTACATATCCTATCTATAACACTCTTTGCTTTGCTCTTTTTTTCAGGGTGCTTCAGCGCACCAAAGCCTGTTGAGCATAAAAAGTTGTCTTCTTACCAGAATATCAAAAAAGAGTGTCAACAGAACCCGCCGCAGATTTTGCAGAGAGAGTGTGAAGAATTTCTAAATGATCTTAAAGATGAGAACAGTCTGCTTGACGCGATGCAGGAGATGAAAGAAGACGAAAAAGAAGAATCCGCTTACATAGTCCTGGCAGATAAAGAGTCTGCGCTTACACTGAAGCTTCAAGAAGATGCAACACATTTTGCTCAAAAATGCCAGGTAGAGACCCCTGCAATTATAAAAAATGACGATATTAACAGTGCGGCGTTCTGTCTGCTCTTCGATGAAAATGCTATCACATTGGAACAGTATAAATACCTCAAAAGATATGCGCCAAGATTTGACAACAACCCACAGTACAAGGCCTATGAAGAACAATATGCTAAAAAAATGCTGCTTAAAGGGTTCAACGCAATGAGCAAGGGGGACAAACGGGCTGCCTTGAACGCGTTTAAAACAGCCTCTGAGGCGAACAGTGCCGAAGCTTCCTATTTCGTCGGTATAATTTATGAAGAAAAGCAGATCAAAAAAGCTATTGCCTGGCATAAAAAAGCGCTGGCCGAAGGAGTCGAACTTTCCAAGGTCAATCTTGCCAGACTCTACCTTCGTATCCAACTTCCGCAAAAAGCACGGGAATACTACCTCAGTGCCGCCAAAGAGGACAATGCCCTGGCGCAATACCGACTCTTTAAAATGGATGCCAAGGCAAAGAGCGCCAAGGTGCGCGACGATGCTCTGAGATGGCTAAGCCGTTCGGCAAAAAACAACTATCCGCAGGCACAATACATCTACGGACTTCAACTAATGAAAGAAAAAAGAGAGAAGGAAGCGCAGCAGTGGCTTGAAAAAGCAACTGCCAACGGTATCAGTGACGCCAACCTTTTCCTTGGTACACTCTATTTTGATCAAAAGGCCTATAAAAAGGCCTATCCACTACTCACAAAAGCAAAAAATGCAGGAGCTGCCGACTATATGCTCGCACAGATGTACGAAAATGCGCTTGGCGTCAACAAGAACAGCGTCCTTGCCTACCGACACTACAAACGGGCACATGAACTTGCCTATGGAAACTACGTCTCTGACATGAAACGTGTACAGAAAACGATGACATCAAAATCTCGAAAGGCTGCCCAATATATTGACAAAAAAGAGAGCAGTCGACGCAAAGAACTTGCTAAGTCCTGTGGACGTCCCGCCACACTAAAAAATATAAAAGTACCAAACCGAAGCGTCCATATGACGGGTGTCGCAGTAATACCTCTTCTAAAAGCCAACACCGTTATTGTTTATGGCGAACATGAGAAAATCTATTATATAATCGATGCTAAAATGGCATCAAAGGTCAAGCCTTTCGAGTCTGTAGACATCAAGGCGAAAGCGATAGGTACCGCTATCGTCATTAGCAGTGACACAGGGGCTCTACAGAGTATTTACCAATTTCAAAACCAAAAAAACTGTTCTCTAAACTAAAGGAAAAAAATGCGTTTATATCTTATCGCTCTTGCAACTCTCTTCATGCTCAGCGGCTGTGGTCCTTCACCGGATGTACCACTTGCTCCAAAACTTAGTAAGTATGCTACCGCTCAGCAGCAGTGTAGAGATTTTCTGGAAGGAAAAAAAGAGTTTACAAATAAGGTTGAAGAGGAGTGTGACCAGTTTTTGAAACGTCTGGAGAAGGCAAACAGTACTGCTGATGAACTGGCCAATGATAATCTGAAAAGAGGTGAATATGATCAAACAATGACGCGATATTCACGTGAGCGAAACAGACTGAAACTTCAATATGAAGAGCTTTCTGAGTCCATTAAGAAGGCGACGATTGCGGCTATAAAACGTGACGATGTCGATGCCTTTGCATTAGGGGTAGCCTTTCCTGGCAACAGCTATATCGCGCCCTATTATGACTACATGAAAACCAAGTCGCCCCGTTTTGACAACGATGCACACTATCTTGAATATCAACGCGAAGAGAGTGAAAAGCTGATGCTTTTGGCACAACAGTACCAGAAACAGGGAGTCATTGACAAAGCATTAGCGCTGTTTCAAAAAGCAGCAGAGATGAACAATCCTCAGGCCGCACGTTCCAGTGCCCTGCTATATGAGGATATCAATGTTGAATTGGCCATCAAATGGCATCGCATCGCTGCAGACGGCGGGGTAAATGCCTCCTATCTCAATCTCGGACAACTGTATGACGATAAAGGCCAAAAAGAGGAGGCCCTTTCATGGTATCTGAAAGCGGCTGAAGATGACAACGCGGTAGCACAGTTCAAGCTCTACCAATACTATCTTAGCAGTGATAAAAAGAGAGCTCTCTCCTGGTTACAGAAATCCTCGGCAAACGGGTATGCGCACGCACAATACACGTATGCCCAGATCTTGATGAAATCGGCTAAAAGCGATAAAGCCATAGAGCTGATGATGCAAGCTTCTCAACAAAATTATAAAAAAGCATCCGACTATCTCGGCGAGTATTATTACAGTCTCGGTCTATATGAGCGTGCTTTTATCTATTTGGATAAATCTGACACCGCCCACGCTTTCTATCTGCGGGCAAAGATGTTAGAAGAGGGAAAAGGAGGGTATAAAGATTATGCGCAAGCCTACACTTTCTATTCACGAGCAGCAGCCTTAGGCAAAGAAGGCGTTAAAAAAGATCTTGACAGAGTCAATGCCCTGCTTAGCAAAGAGCAGCAGCGCTTAGCAGCAGAAGAAGAGAGAATCCGGATAGAACGGATGAAAAAACTGGTCAAAGAGTGCGGCGAGATACCAAACAGCGCTAATATTAAAAAGAAGAACCTGAAACTCCATATTATCGGAATTGCATCGGCTCCGGTAGGTTCGAACAGTTATATTATCTATGGTGATGACGGCGAAGAGTACTTCTTACAGCGTGCGAAAGGAATAAACGGAAATGATCGCGTCGATATTTCTGTGATAGCAACCGGTAAGACCGCAATTTTAAACACATCTGCGGGTGAGCCAAGGGACGTCTACCAATTTACTTTCCATAAAACCTGTGTCATGGAAGAAGAGCAGTAAAAGGCTCTTACTCCCACTTTAACCACACTAATAAATTACCTATATTTCGCTATAATCCGCCAATTATTTAAAAGCCTTTAAAAACACGCTGATACGCAGTGTCTACCATACGCCAAGGAATATCATGATCGATCTTAAACTTCTACAAAAAGACTTTGACAACGTCAGCTGCCAACTGCAACGCAAAGGTGTGACACTTGAGATAATAGAATCAATCAAAGAGAAAAACGAAGCGCTCAAGAAAGCCAAAGGAGCCTTTGAAAGTGCCCAGGCTGATCAGAATGCGATGAGCAAGCTTTTTGGCGTTTATAAACGTGAAGGTAAAGATATCGCTGAGCTTAAAGCAAAGGTCGATGCCAACAAACTCCTTGTAGCAGACGTACAGGAGAAGCAGCGTGAAGCGGAAGAGGCTCTGACCAACATTATCATGGCTGTTCCCAACATGCCAGATGCCGATGTACCGGACGGGGCAGACGAAGAGGACAATGTAGAGATCAGAAAAGTCCTTACGCCGCGTGAGTTCACATTCGCACCTAAAGAGCACTGGGAGCTGGCTGAGACCACAGGCTGGATCGATTTTGAACGTGGTGTCAAGATCGCTAAAAGCCGTTTTTCCGTAGCATTTGGTATGGGTGCCCGTCTGGAACGCGCACTCATCAACTTCATGCTCGACTTCAACCGTGAACGCGGCTTTATGGAAGTTTCCGTTCCACAGCTGGTCAACCGTCAGGCACTGGAGGGGACAGGTCAGCTGCCCAAGTTCGAAGATGATCTTTACGAGACAACAGACGGGATGTTCCTCATCCCCACAGCGGAAGTGCCGTTGACCAATCTCTACCAGGATGAGATCATCCCGGAGAATGAGCTCCCTATCAAGATGACAGGCTACACCTCATGTTTTCGTAAAGAGGCCGGGGCTGCAGGGCGTGACACCCGCGGGATCATCCGTCAGCACCAGTTCCACAAAGTCGAGCTTGTAACGATTGCCAAGCCTGATGAGAGTGATGCCCTCTTCGAAGAGATGGTAAGCTGTGCTTCTGATCTGCTGACAGCTCTGGAACTACCGCACCGTCTTGTCACACTCTGTACAGGTGATCTTGGTTTCAGTGCCGCAAAGACGATCGACCTCGAAGTATGGCTGCCTGGACAGAACACCTACCGCGAGATCTCTTCTGTTTCCAACACCAGAGATTTCCAGGCACGCCGTGCCAAGATCCGTTCCAAGATCGACAAGAAGAACACCCTGCTCCACACCCTCAACGGTTCATCGCTGGCTGTCGGACGTACCATCGTCGCGATTATGGAAAACTTTCAAAACGAAGATGGGACTGTTTCGATACCACAGGTACTTCACAAATATCTATAACGATACGTTTTGAAGATTCTGTAGACTACGTTTCTTCAAAGTATAAAAATAAACAGCGACTCTTCGCTTTAGACACCTAGTAAACCAACATTCACTACCCTGTATCAGGTGTATGCTGTTTAAATTTTGTCTATAGCAGTTACCCTCGCATGGGCCTCCTCTCTATCTTATGGTATAAACATTGATTTATCAGGATAGGCAGTGTGTCGTATGCTGTGTTTGTAGGCATCACTCAGTTTTAAGTTCTTACAGGGTTCAATGAGGCCCCTGATCTCAAACGCATTTCCGCCAATATGACAGATCGTTTTTCCTCTCTCATTCAAAAAAACAAAGTGTTCCCGCTGATGATCGGACTCTTTCATATAGGGAGAATAGACAATATAGTGTGTATCTGTCAAAACGGCTACCTGCTGGCACTCCTGGATATATTGTTCGCACTCTTTATTGACTTTTTTTATATAGAGTATGTCTGTCTGCAAAGCCTCTTTTAAAACCGGTGTCAGATCTGGAAGCTCTTTGTCGATGTTCAAATATTTTATTAGAGTTTTCATTGAATCTCCTTTTTAATATCTAAATCAATAATACATCAACTCTGAAAAAAGATCTGTTTTACGTGATTAAAATATATACATTTAAAGAGAGATAAAAACTTATTTTTGAAAAAGAGCGGTTTAAATCGCTTAGACATACAGGTAAACAGAGAGAACTTTCAAGCACGCAATACACCTGAAAACATGAGACTATTTTAGGAGTTTTGAGCGTTTGTAAAGTGCCCAGAGTGAGCGTATGGGTCCATATAAGATATAGAGTATAAAGAAGATGGCAAAGCCTTCGACCGGGTAAATAAAGACAAACATTGCCACCGCAACGATGGCGACAAAGATACGGCGTATATGTTTCTTGTCCATATCCACTTTTTTAAAACTTGGATAACGGATATTACTTACCATCAAGACCGCTACCACCAATGCGCTGATCAAAATAACAAGTTTATAGTCTGCCAAAAAAGTATATTGTTCAAAAAGCAGTACCAATATAGAGACAAAAACGGCAGCTGTCGGGATAGGAACGCCGATAAAGACCGATGGTTCACTCTCGCCTGTCATCACATTGAAACGGGCCAGGCGGATACCGCCGAAGATCACAAACAGGGCACTGGTCATAATACCGAAACGACCAAAATCAATACCCGCATAGAGGTAGATCAACATTGCCGGAGCGGCACCGAAAGCGACAATGTCGGCTAACGAGTCAAACTCAATACCGAATTGGCTGCAGGTGTTGGTCAAGCGCGCGACCCGACCATCCAAGCCGTCAAAAATAAGCGACAAAAGTATCATCCAAGCCGCCAATACAAAATTGCCTTCAACCGCCGATATAATACTAAAGATACCGGCAAAGATGCTTGACGCCGTAAAGAAGTTAGGCAGAAGGTAGGCGAGTTGCGTCGGTTGCTTTTTCATGTTTAAGAGAAAAATCCGAGCAGTGTTTCACCGGCACGTACTTTATCACCTACTTTGACTGCAATACGTGAGTTAGACGGTAATACAACCGTACTTTCACCTCTGACCATCAGACCATATCGCATGCCCTGGACTGCCGGTTTATTGGGGTGAAGACGGTTTTTTATCCCGACTGATGCCATATACAGGGTATGCGTCACCGTCACGATTTTGTCATCTTCACCGAAAACGATGCGACTCCGTTCGTTCAAACGCTTTGCCAAAGGTGAACTGCTGGAGAGAAAAGCACCATAAACAGTTGCTGTCTCTTTGACTTCACACGTGAACGGAACACGCAATATCGCCGTGTCCAGAAAACCTGTTTTGATCACGATCTTATAGCGGTCGATGCCTCCGTCGACTTCAACCGCTTCAATACTTTTGATAACACCGTCTGCAACACTGACTATACTGTCTTGCTGAAGGTAGGGAACAGTCCGTTCAGGATTTCGGTAGACCCAGATCGTCACCACCACCAACACAAAACTTAAAAATGTTAAAAAATCGGCATCTATAGCCATCATAAATAACAGCAATGCGACAGACGCCGCAATGCATTTAAATCCATCTTTGGCAATGAAGAACGTGTCTTTGGTCATCATGACTCTTTTTCATCGCTTTCATCAATGTTTTTTTGATCTTGTGCCATATCTTCCGCAAACACACGCTCGTCTTCAGAGGCAATATCTGTCTCGACCTTGCTCTCTATACCGTTCTCTTTCTCAAATGTCGTGATCACTTCCCGAACAACGTCGCCGGAGATATTTTCCGTTTTGTAAAGCTCTTCTACCATCTTCTCTATCGCACCGCGATACTCTTCAAGACGGGTGACAACAGCCTCATAACGTTTCTCAAGAGTTGCTTTGATATGTTGGTCCATATCTTCTGCCATCTTCTCAGAATACTCACGAGGCTGACCACCCATATTGCCGCCGAGGAATGATTGACGCTGTCGTTCAAGCACCATAAGACCGGCAATGTCACTCATACCGTAGACCTGTACCATCGATTTGATAATATCGGTCGCACGCTCAAGGTCATTGCTTGCGCCTGTGGAGATCTCACCGATAAAGACCTCTTCAGCCGCACGGCCGCCGAGCAGAACATCGACTTCGGCAAGCAGTTCATGTTTCTGTGCCAGATATTTGTTCTCTTCGGGCGTATTAAGGGTATAGCCAAGTGCCGCGAGACCACGTGGGACAATAGAGACTTTGGAGACCTTCTTAGCCCCCTTCGTCGTCTCGGCAAGAAGCGCGTGTCCACACTCATGATAAGCGACAATACGCTGCTCTTTTTTGTTAATACGGCGGTTTTTCTTGCTCAAACCAGCAATAGCACGTTCAACCGACTCTTGAAGGTCCGCTTGTCGTACCGTCTTTTGGCTTTTACGCCCGGCGAGAAGTGCGGCTTCATTAATAATATTTGCCAAGTCAGCACCGGCAAGTCCCGCTGTCAAACGGGCGATCTCTTCAAGGTCGACATCATCATCCATCTTGACCTTTCTGACGTGTACTTTCAAAATTGCGATACGGCCTTCAAAGTCAGGTTTGTCGACAAGAACCTGACGGTCAAAACGGCCCGGACGCATCAGTGCAGGGTCAAGGACTTCAGGACGGTTGGTCGCGACCAGGATAATGATCGGTGTATCGGTACCAAATCCGTCCATCTCTGCCAAAAGCTGGTTCAGCGTCTGTTCACGTTCATCGTTACCACCCATCATACCGCCTGCGGCACGACTTTTACCGATAGCATCGATCTCATCGATAAAGATGATCGACGGGGCATCTTTCTTCGCCTGCTCAAAAAGGTCACGTACACGTGCTGCACCGACACCAACGAACATCTCGATAAAACTGGATCCCGAGACAGAGAAGAACGGTACATCCGCCTCACCGGCTACGGCCTTCGCTAAAAGCGTCTTACCCGTACCTGGGCTACCAACCAGCATAACCCCCTTTGGGATCTTTGCACCGAGTTCGACATAACGTGCCGGATATTTAAGGAAATCAACGATCTCCTGAACCTCTTCTTTGGCCTCTTCTCCACCGGCAACGTCATCGAACTTTGTTGTCGGTTTTTCAGAGTTGACCAGTTTTTTAGAGCTGCCCATCCCCAGGACTCCACCGCCCATCCCCTTCTGCATACGACCGGCAAAGAACATCCAGATCGCAATAATGATCAGGAACGGGAACAACCAGCCGAACATATCGGTAAACCAGTTGCTCTCTGAGAATCCGCTATAGTCAATGCCCTCTTTATCGAGCAATGGAACAAGCGTTGTATCATTGGCGACCAGACGTGTCGTATAGATAGTACCTTCACCTTTGGCACGAATATAGCTTTGACCGATATCGACTTTTGTGACCGATTTATTTTTGATCAGATCTTTAAGTTCAGAGTAACTGACCTCTTTATGAACTGTTGCCCCTTTACCTCCGAACTGTTCGCCGATACTACCGCCGTTTTCACCGATAAGTGACTTGAAGATCAGAATAACGACTACCGAAAAAATGGCAAAAGTGATCAGAGGGTTTTTGTTAAAAAAATTATCGTTTTTTGGTTCTTTATTACTGTTTTGACTCATATTAACTATTTTCCTTTTTTGATACAACGAGTGTTACCCACTCTTCACGCTGAATACGTTTAACGATCGTACAGTCAGCATATGCTTTTAGTACTTTATCTTCATATTTGTCTAATATCCCTGAAAGCACCAAAGTACCTTTATCTTTAAGTAGACGTTTCAGATCACTGGCGATGAAGACAAGCACGTCTGCTACGATATTGGCGATGACAACATCATATTTTTTCTGCGTACCCGGTGCCGAACCTTCCCAGATCTCTCTAAACACCACACCATTGACCTCAGCATTTTCAAGACTGTTCCCGACAGAGACCGGATCAGTATCACAAGCATCGACTATCGCGCCCATCTTCGCTGCAGCAATCGCCAATATGCCGCTTCCGCAGCCAATGTCGGCAACTTCCATACCGGACTTCACTTCTGAAGCGATCGCTTCAAGGCAGGCTGCAGTTGTCGGGTGGTGTCCTGTACCGAAAGCCAGAGCCGGGTCGAGTTCGATGTTCAGCATCCCCTCTTTAGGCGCATCCCAGGTAGGATGGATATAAAACGGCCCGATCTCGATCGGCGTAATACTCTCCTGATAGCTCTTGACCCAGTCACTGTTCTTCTCTTTTTTGAGTTCTATATCCAGGTCGATCGGTTCATGAAGGGCCTGTTCAAGTGCCTCTTTAAACTGCTCTACACCCCAGGAGATCGTCTCCAGCTCATCTTCACTGCGGATGATGAAACTTCCGTCACGCTCTTCAAAACCGATCGGCAGTGTGTCTGCTAAAAAATCTGCGAAAAGCTCCAGCTGTGCCGACGGCGTAATTCTCAATTCAAAATAATATTCTTGCATCTATTGTACTTCCTTCAGTGCTTTTTCCAGATCAAGCGTTCCTTCATAGTAGGCTTTGCCTACGATAACACCTTCGATCTCGCCCGTTGCCTGCAACGCATCGATGTCGCTTCTGTCTTTAAGGCCGCCGCTTGCGATCGTCGGCACACCCGAAGCCCGTGCGATATCTAAAGTAAACTCGACATTGACCCCGCTCAACATACCGTCACGCCCCACATCCGTACAGATGATGGCCTCAACACCGGCTTCTGCAAAGGCTTTGGCCAGATCTGTCGCTTTCATCTTGCTCACTTCGCCCCAGCCTTCAACCGCGACATAGCCGTCAATCGCGTCAATACCCACGACAACAGGATACTTAGCCGCCATCTCTTTGACGAACTGAGGGTCTTTGACCGCGATGGAACCCAGTATAACACGGTCGATACCCAGGTCAAGGTAGCGTTTAATCGTCTCTTCGTCACGGATCCCGCCGCCGAGCTCGAGTTTGACCTTGCAGTTGGCACGGATCTTTTTGATCTCTTCATGGTTGACCGGTTCGCCGGCGAATGCACCGTTAAGGTCCACCAGGTGAACCCACTCTGCGCCCATATCTTCAAAGATCTTTACCTGTGCTACGGGGCTTTCGTTGTATATTTTTGCACTCTCCATCAACCCTTTTGAAAGGCGTACCGCCTTACCGTCTTTAAGATCGATCGCTGGAAATAGTGTCATATGCTGTCCTTATAAAGTAATAAAATTTTCTAAGATCTGAAGCCCGTTTTTATGGCTTTTTTCAGGGTGAGGCTGAATGCCCATCACATTGTCGTTGGCGACCGCACTTGTAAAACTGTACCCGTATTCCGTACGGCCGATCGTGTTACTCGGGTCCTCACATACGGCATGAAAAGAGTGCACAAAATAGAGGTAGTGTTCATCATCAAGTTTATCAAAAAGAGGGTGCTCTTTCGTAAACATACGGTTCCAGCCCATATGCGGCACCTTAAGCGGGTGTGAAAAACGCGCGGTATCAAAAGCCTGAACATGCCCTTTAATGAGACCGAGACCTTCACTGTGACCAAATTCCTGGCTGGACTCGAACAGCAGCTGCATACCGAGACAGATCCCAAGTACAGGGTCGCCCGCTTTGGCATAGGCTTTAATCGCCTCATCCATGTTGCGCTCTTTCAAATGATCTATGGCATCACCGAATGCGCCGACGCCAGGCAGGATCAGTTTGTCATAAGTATGGAACTTGTCCGGGTCAGACTCAACAACGGCATCAACGCCCAAAACTTTAAAGGCATTTTTAACCGAGGCCAGGTTTCCCATGTTGTAATCGACGATCCCTATCATTCTTCAACTCTCTTTACCGTGAATTTTATATACACCGCCAAAGAGATCAGTAACAGAGCAACCCCGCCGATAAGATACATCGCTGTCAACAATTTCTCAGGCTCCGTCATCGCAAACTTAAAGACCAGCATCAAGGCTTCGATAGAAAGCGCGATAATAATAGAGCCCAAGAACCGCACCATCGTCTTGTGCGGGTCGGCATTGCTGTGATTCTCCATGTTACGTCCCAGCACTTCCTCTTCGAAAAGCGTCTTGACCAGGTCGAACATCGCCAAAGCAAGCGTTAGAAGGATCGTCGCGTTAAAGACATCTTTGACATCGACCGTATGAAAGTTGATACCCTGGGTAAAAAAGTAGCCGACCCCTTTTAGGAACAGCAGCAGTGCGACCATTGCCAGCACCACCGTAAATAACGCGTACCCGACACGGAAGAACCGTCCGGCAAAAGACTTCATCGGCATTGGGTGGGCTATTTTCAACACGGCACTCAGCGGCATGTCAAGACAGGCAACATACTTGATGTTACCCTCCGTATCAAAGATCGGCTTGGAAGCGGTGATCGTCAGGTCCTGCGTGATCAGCGAAGGATACGGGTCTGTAATCGTACAACGCTTCTCTTTCATCGCACGGTAGTAGTAGGCACGGTTAGCTCGTGACTGATTAATACAGGCGTCCGTTTTACTTCCATCCGGCAGATAGGTCGGCGTGACCTGGTCACCTTTTTCATTTAAGAGATAGACCCCTTCACAATCCTGCAGATCGCCCATGATCTTACGCAAACGATCCATAACTGATTTTTCAGAGATCGAAGGCAGATTGTTCGGCAGGTTTTTAGAAAATAGGTAACAAAAATAAGCACGGGCCTGAGTACGGCTCTCGGCATAGTGCTGAATATCACGTGTTAACATTGCCGCTCCTTTGAAACTTTAATACCCCATTTCGGTACTAAAAAGTACGCGATTATAGCCAAGTGTTCATTAATGGCCCGTTTGCTTAGGGTTTTTGCCTCTTGATTTCATTGCAAAATGAGAGTCCGTTTCTCACTTTTTCAGCGAAAAATCAAGGACGATCCAAGTGAAATGGTCACCTCTAATAATGCTTTTGATATAGTATCATCATGAATCAAAACCCCCAACGCATCGCACTTGTCAGACTCACAGCACTTGGTGACATCATCAACGGAACCGTTGTCCTGCAGCTCATAAAAAAGCACTACAGCAATGCCGAGATCGAGTGGTTTTGCGAAGAGGCCTTCGCCCCCATTCTGGATAATCATCCCGATCTTGTCAAAGTGCATCGCGTTCCGATAAAACGCATTAAAAAAGAGAAAGACTTTGCCCTCTTGCGGGCAACGGTCAAAGCGCTCAAAGCATCCGGACCCTTTGACAAGATCATCGATATGCAGGGCCTTCTGAAATCTGCCGTCGTCGCCCGTCTTATCGGTCCCAACATCCACGGCTTTGACAGCAGTTCGGCCCGGGAGTCGCTTGCATCATGGTTCTATAAAACGACCTCAGCGATTCCCTACGAAAACAATGTCATCAAACGCAATATCGACGTTGTTGCCGACGCCCTGGGCTTCAGCGTTACCGACCAGGAGATACTGGCCAAAGAGCCCTGCTTTGCATCGCAGCAAAGACCCGCTTTTTTATCTTCTGCTTCTAAAAACGTCGCGATGGTCATCGGTGCCTCCTGGCCTTCTAAAGAGTACCCCAAAGAGAAGTTCGCCGAACTCTGCTCAGCACTTGAAAGCGCGCACTGTATTTTGATCTGGGGCAGTGAACGGGAGAAAGCATACGCCGACTTCATCGCCGAACAGGCGTCCAACGCAACGGTCGCACCAAAGCTCTCACTCGCTGAGCTGAGAGCGACCATCGAATACTGTGATCTCACCATCGGCAACGACACCGGTCCGACCCACCTGGCCTGGGCGATGAACCGCCCTTCCATCACCCTCTTCGGCCCGACCAACACCCGTATGATCTATGAGACACCGGTCAACCTTGCCTGCGAATCGGACTCCATCGTCGACATCAACAAGATCGACAAAAATGACTTCTCGATTCAGACTATCGATGTTAATGAAATTGCCGGTAAAGCAAAGCATCTGCTGGCGTAAAGCTAACCGACCTTTACTCTTCCTCTTCATCAGCCATCAAACTAAAGGCCAGACGCTCTTCGAGCGACTTTAGCGCCTTGGCGGCACAAGCCGCATCCAGATCCCCGCCAGGTGCACCGCTGACACCCACAGCTCCAAGCATGACATCACCCGACTTTACAGGGAGACCGCCGCGCATCATGATCAGACCGTCGATGTTGTTGAGCTCATTGCGGATGTCGGCACGATTCTTAACGAATGTCGACGAGTCTGTCCCCGCCATGATCACCGCATTGGCTTTCTGCTCGGCTATCTGCATCGTAAAACGTGCAGCATAGGTATCACGCATGACCACCTGGACATTAGCACTGCGGTCAACGACCACTGCACTGACCCAATACCCCTGCGCCCTGCACGCTTCGACGGAACGCTTCGCCACTTCGGTTGCCAGTTCAAGGCTCATACGCTCTATTTTCACCACGTCGGCGGCACCGAAAGCAGAGACCCCTGCCAGCAACAGACCTGTTATCTTCATCATCTTCATCACTTCCTCCTGCTATACATTTTAGATTCACACCCTATTCACTATCAAGGTCAGCAAGACTATTCTAACACAAAAAAAAGTGAGCATGACAGCGACAAAAAATAGGATGTAAGAAGTGATAAAAGTTGTTATGTCGATAAGTACATTGGTGGGATGTCGGATAACGAAATAAATCCTCTTAGCAAGTAAACAGGTGGGTCAGCGATAATTCTCTAAAACTCTAGAAATTTAACCCCTCCCGCCATTATCTATGATCGTGATAGTTGTTCTGAAAACACCTCAGATAATATGTCTTCGTGATATGTACCTATCTTGCCATATTTTGGATCAGGTACGCTACTGACATCATACCCCTTGAGTGTACTCAGTTGCTTAGCTTTCTTGCCAAGACTAGCTGTATAACACCCTTTCAAACTGATCCCATGCTTTTTAGCATATCCGACGACCGTGTAATGTGTAATCTCATCAACTTCAATAGTAATAACTACGTTGCCATGTGATATAATCTTGGTCATAGTAATCCTTTCATGTATTACTCTTATGCAGGCGACTGGTACTCGCCTGTTTCTTCCAGCGGCATGTGCCGAACATCTTAAACTTCCGTACAACTGACAACTAAGTATCAGCTGTATGAGAAATTCTATAACTCTACTTCTCGTTTTCTGTCAAATATTTTTACTCCCAATAATAAAATTTATGCCAAATTCAAACACATTTTTTGGAACCTGTCAAGCCACTATAAAAAGTTCGTAAATATGCAAGAGATAAGTGTTTTAGAACATTTTTTACGCTTGCCTTGACGGTTCAAAATATCTGTGTTATAGTGATAGATTTCCTCCATAATTCTTTTTAACAAACTGACTATATTGTCCCATAATTTAGTCTCATGAGTAGTAGCTCTATATATCAACTTTATGGCCACAGTTTGAACTTAATACTATTCTGGCGGAAAAAAGAGTGTGCGATCTTGAATGTTGCCAATATTTTTTTTTAAATACCAACTATACTCTTCATCTTTTCCAATATTATCAATTCATCTAATACTTACTTAGCATTTTGATGACAAGACATCAACACAAAGTGCTATAGCGTTTCACGTAACGTTCTTATACAGGCGAGGTTGCCATACATCTAACCTCATCAAAATGAAGTCAAATGGTAGTTCATCGATTATTTTACGCGCGAATATCGCAAAGAGCAAGGTTAAAAATTAAAAGATTTATACTTGACTTATGACTCTATTTACGCTTCATAAAATCGGTCAAGTTCTTCTTTCATAATCAGTATAACCCAATCACTAATCTTTTTGGTTTTGCTTAACCTTGCTGTATAGACAGCCGCAGTGTTGATAAGCTTATGTATAGGTATTTTACTGCTTCTTTGAATCTGTAGTTTGTTTGCTCCATTACTTTGCCTTAAATTTAATGCTGTGTGGCAATGGTGTATGATGTCAAATTATTTGATACTATTGTGAGAGTAGAATAGCCGTAAAAATAGGAAGTCTATTCTGAATTGGTGCTTAAACTGTAATATTGTCAGATGGTCATAACTTGAAATTCGCAAGAAACTCATCAAGTCTGTAGGTCGTAATGCCAAGCTTTGCAAGCTTATCTTTTAAATCCTTCTTCACTTCGTTCTTGGTTCTAATTGAAATAGTACTCGGTAACTCTGAAATATTTGGATAGTCATATTTTAAAAGCTTTTTGAGTTCACTTATTTTTTGTTCTATTGCTCTTTCAATTTCATACAAGTTGTCTTTTCTCACCAAATCTGTAATAGCATCTATTTTTGATATTTCATAATTATAATCCACCAGAGCATAAACAACGGCAGGTATATTGTCCGTGGTAATATTCTTGAAATAATAATAACCATCGTGTTCAAACTGTTTTATCATTTCTTCATTTTTTTTATCAATTAGACATAGGTCAGTATCAATGCGAAAACCAATCGAAGCTTTACTATTTTCCGTGGGTTGATATGTTTGAAAACCATAACTTGGCACTTCATATCGTTTCTCATCTATTTCTAATTTTTTCTGTTCAGATTCATACTCCTCTTTTGCATTTTGATATATATAATGCAGGAGATGATCTTCAGATGAGTACTGTCCAAAGAACAATTCGTATCTTCGATATGTTGTTGACGTAATACTTTGGACTGCTTTTTTATACTCATGGAATTGCCTTTCGAAACGATAAGCATCTAAGCTGCGCTTACCTTCGTTTTGCTCACGGTCTTTTTTCATTTTATGGAGCAAAATTTTGTATAAATCTCCTTCCTTGTCTTTAGCCTGGTTATACATTTTTCTAATTGTTTGTCTTCTATAAAATTGTGATAGTTCATCGTACCATTGCCTAAGTATTTGATTCCGAGTAGTATTCATTGTTTCGCCTCATCAAGGTAATTAGCCCATCACTAGGATAGCTTGACGTATTCCTGCCTGTACATTTCTGCCAACTCCTATTGAATTCATCACCTGTACAATCAAGGTTAACTGAACCATTCTAGCACAAAGATATCTGGGCCTAAACAAAGTAATACGATTATACAAATGAAAAATCAGTGATAGTTTTAGAAAAAAAGTGGATTGGTGGAGACGTCGGGTGTCGAACCCGAGTCCAAAAATAGCTAGAAAATGGCGTCTACATGCTTAGAGACATTGTTTAGTTTAATTCGGCTTCATACAATGTGCAAAACTAGTCCGAACGAGCCTCAAAAGTTCATCCTGCGCTGAGACAGACGCAGAGTATATCTATCGTAAGGGTTATACTTCAAAATCTCTTCTCGGATAGAACCGAAGAGTGAAGCAGCCCGCCTCTTTCGAGGGGTTATACTTATGCTACTGCGTAAGCTGGGCGGTAATTTGTGTTGTTTGCATTTAAGCAAGGTGAGCCGCGTAACGGAATTGCTCAGTCCGACATGCAACCAGATCCCGAACTACTCCTGTCGAAGCCAAGTCGTCCCCAGTTTAGGGCATTTTCAAAACCCTGATACAAATTACATGCTGCAATTATAACATATTGCAGTAAATAGAGAGTAGCTTTAATATCCCAAATGATGATTACTGGAACGTAAGCATAAAACCGTAGTCACGGTCCTGGAATCGTTCAGGCTGACCCTGATCGTTGTCATAACGGAATTGAGAGGCGTCTGCATAGTGCGTATAGTTCTCAAAGCTCATCGTGACAGACACATCGAAGATCTCACTTAATCCGCCAGCCATACGCCCCATCGGATCAAGCCAGAAGTAGCAGAAACTGCCCAACGCCTTGGAACCCCAGATCTTACCTCCGTTTTCATCCAGTTTCCCTTCCAGTATATGCATCCCTTCACCCATAAATGAACCGACTAACGGTGTAAAGATCTGGTCTTGTATGGAGGGTTTCTCGGCAAATGACTCATATCCGTATTCCCAAAAAAATGTGGACAAAATGGTGGAATACGCTGCTGATTCGAAAATGGACATCCCGTCATTTCGTGCCAATGCATAATACACTGCTCCCGAGATAGGGTGGCCGATATAGTTGATAGCCCACTCATCTTTGTCCCATACCGGTCTTGTCGTTACATTCTCTGTCCAACGTTCGCCCAAAGATTGCTCGTTCAAAGCATCCATATCCCATTTCGAGATACTCTCCGGCATCATTGCCAAAGCTCCGACTGCCGCTATCATGGCGAATTGGACATAGATGGTGTCTTCGATAACCTTTCGATAGCGTCCCGGAAGTTCTTCATTGACGTTGATGTCTCTGACAATATAGTCATCACCGCTATAGGGGTTCAGAGCAATATACTGCTTTTTCAACAACGCGGTCATGTCATAAGTGTTGAGTTCCTGGGACAACGTCGTGTCGACAGGTTTTATAGTGCCGTCAGAGAAGAGTTCAAATGCTGGCTGGACATAAGCTTGAGGAAGACGCTTCAGCTCCTCATAAAGAGAATTTTCGGCATACGAGGGTAAGGCCAAGGCAAGTAATAATAGAACAGACCAACAGCGCATTGATATACTGTTACTCGTTGATCTTCTGTTTGATCTCTCTGGCGATAGATGAACATTTTTCGATCATTTGCGTGTAGCTCAGATCTTCTTGCAACAAGATATTGACAAAAGCCGATCCGACAATAACACCGTCAGCACCGGAGGCCTTCTCTTTAGCGCTCTTTTCATTAACACCGAAACCGACATAGACAGGGGTATCCGTATGTGATTTGATCGAGGTGATGATAGGTTGAAGGTCCTCACTTTGACCGCTGCCTGTGATCCCTGCATAAGCGACGAGATAGATGAACTTTTTGGCATGAGTGACAACCTCTTTGACACGGGCATCATCATCGGTCGGTGCAACAAAACTGATGTTGCTCACACCATATTTGTCAAACTGATCCCCGTATGGCAGTGCCTCTTCATGCGGCAGATCAGGAATGATCATACCGCTGACGCCGATCTCTTTCGCTTTTTTTAGCAAGTCATCCATGCCATACTGATAAAAAGGATTAAAATAGCCCATCCATAATGTGTCGACTTTGGATGCTATCTGTTCGGAAAGTTCCAGAACATCACGGAAACGCAACCCTTTTTCAAGTGCTAAAAAGTTGGCTTTTTCGATCACCGGACCATCGGCTACAGGGTCAGAAAAGGGGACGCCGAGTTCAAGTGAGTCCACGCCGTTTTCACCTAAAGCCAAAGCAAGATCTACGGTAAATGATTTTTCAGGAAAACCTGTCGTGATATACGCTACTAGATGTTTCAAACTGTCTCCAAAGATGGGATATAAAGTATAATTGTCATATTTAAACGAAATTGTACCACTTTTGGATAAAATCACGTTACTTACCTAAGTAGCACCTCTAAAATTAAAGAGAACATTATGAATTCTAAACTCTCTATCACAAAGATCAAACAGGCTAAAGGGGATCGTCCATTAACGATGATCACGGCTTATGATGCTCTTTTTGCAAAACTTTTCGACCCCATAGCCGACATCATCCTTGTCGGTGACAGCCTCAATATGAGCTTCGGCGGTAAAAAGGACACCTTGAGTGCCACTCTCGAACAGATGATCTACCACACCCAAGCCGTCTGTAATGGTACAGAAAACAGTTTTGTCATCACAGATATGCCTTTTGGTACCTATACGACTGCAGAAAAAGCCCTCGAAAATGCCACCAGGGTGTTCCAGGAGTCACCGGCTGATGCCGTGAAGATCGAAGGGGGTGAAGAGAGAGCAGCCACCGTCAAATATCTTGTGGACAACGGTATCGCCGTCTGCGGCCATATCGGTCTTCTGCCGCAATCCGTTCGCGGTGAAGGCGGTTATAAGGTCAAAGGCAAAAATGACGCCGAAGCGACACAGTTAATCGCTGATGCCAAAGCGATCGAAACTGCCGGCGCATTCTGTATTGTCATCGAAGGTGTAAAGGCCGACGTTGCGACACTCGTTGCGCAAGCGGTCTCTGTCCCTGTTGTCGGGATCGGAGCCGGTAACGGTGTTGATGGACAGGTACTGGTCTTTTCAGACATGCTGGGACTTTTTGAAGCCTTTACCCCTAAGTTTGTCAAAAAATATCTTAATGGTGCCGACCTTGTCAAAGAAGCCGTTCAAAACTATAAAGATGAAGTCGAGGCTCGCACTTTTCCCGATGCGATCCACACCTATTAACAAAGAGGTGTTGCCATGGAACGCATAGTCGAGATCGAACAATTTGACGCCGAAGCGGTCAGTGAGTCAAACATGCGTCCCGACGCGTGGGACGAGTACATCGGACAAGAGCAGATCAAAAAAAATCTGGGCGTCTTTATTGAAGCCAGCAAGAAACGCGATGAAGCACTCGACCACACCCTTTTTTACGGTCCTCCGGGTCTGGGTAAGACAACATTGGCACTGATCATTGCCAATGAGATGAATGCCAGTATTAAAGTCACCGCAGCCCCAATGATCGAAAAGAGCGGTGATCTCGCCGCCATTATGACCAATCTTGACGAGGGAGACATTCTCTTTATTGACGAGATCCACCGCCTTTCTCCGGCTGTCGAAGAGATCCTCTACTCGGCCATGGAGGACTTTCGTCTTGACATCATTATCGGCAGCGGCCCCGCCGCACAAACTGTCAAGATCGATCTGCCCCGCTTCACCCTTATCGGGGCGACGACACGTGCCGGAATGCTTTCCAACCCCCTTCGTGACCGTTTCGGTATGAGTTTTCGCATGAATTTCTACTCCTCTGACGAACTTGCCAAGATCGTGACACAGGCCTCTTTGAAACTGGACAAAGAGATCATTAAAGAGGCGGCACTGGAGATCGCTAAACGCTCTCGGGGCACACCGAGAATCGCACTTAGACTGCTCCGCCGAGTCCGTGACTTTGCCGATGTTGCCGATGAGACGAAGATCCTGCATGAACGAACCAACTTCGCTTTGGAACAGCTGGGTATCAACAATTACGGTTTTGATGAGATGGACATCCGTCTGTTGGAGTATCTTATGCAGGCCAAGGGACGACCGATGGGCCTAAGCACTATCGCCGCCGCACTCAGTGAGGATGAAGGCACCGTTGAAGATGTCGTAGAACCCTATCTGTTGGCCAACGGCTATCTTGAGAGAACAGCGCGTGGACGGATCGCTACCCAAAAAAGTTATGAGGTGCTGAAGTTTGCGCCTAACAAAAACAGTCTCTTTGAGGATAAATAATCAACCAATGAAACCGCAATACATTATCCTCACCCTTTTAGCCTTTTCACTCTATTGGATGTATCTTCTTTATCAACCTTTTTTACTATCGATGATGATCGCCTCTCTCCTGGCGGTTTCGACGACCTCTCTACAACGGCGTTTAGAGCAGCAGACAGGCTCTGTCTTAATTGCCTCGGCACTTTCAACAGTGACCATGGCGCTGCTCTTTTTCGCACCTCTGGGTTACTTTTTGACGACCTTCACCCTCTATCTGACCAATATCGATATTGGCGCTGTTGAGAGGGTCTACGCTCAAGTGAGTGAGTGGGGAACGCACCTTCCCTCTTATTTTGCCTTTTTACAGCCTTTTGTCAACGATGCACTCGAAGAGATCGAGATCAACAAATTGGCGGCGCACACATTGAGTATGGCCGGAACAATCGGCAGCTACAGTGCCGGTTTTCTAAAAAATGCGCTGCTTATAATTATTTTTTACTTTTTCTCCCATTTTTACGGAAAAACTGTTTTTGCCTACTTTAGACGGGTTATTCAACTTCCCCAGCAGGATGCAACACTGCTTAGTTTCGAGCTCTCTTCCGTTATGAGTGTCGTTTTTTATTCCATCTTGACGACGGCCGTCTTTGAAGGGGCGCTCTTTGGTATTGCCGTTGCCTTTATGGGCTATAACGGCTTGTTGTTCGGAATCATGTACGGCTTTACCTCGCTGATCCCGGTTGTCGGGGGAGCCCTTTTATGGCTGCCGTTTATGATCTATGAACTCAGCTTCGGCCACACCGGAAATGCGATTTTTATCACCCTCTATTCCATTATTGTGATCTCGATTATTGCCGACACCATCATCAAACCGATCATTATCAAAGAGATCAACTTCCGTATTGTAAAGACAGATGCCAAGATGAACGAACTGCTGATCTTCTTCGCCATTATCGCCGGGTTGAGTGCTTTCGGTTTTTGGGGCATGATCCTGGGACCGGCCATCACCGCATTTTTCCTCTCTCTGCTGAAGTTGGTTGACCTGAAACAGAGCATCGGGAACAAGCTCCAGTAAGCGGCGAACGGACTTCTCTTTGTTAAGAGGGACGTCTCTCTAAATTGTATCTCACCAGGTTATACATGTTTAAAATTACGTAAGATCATCAATACCGGCCAGCTATAAAACGTTATTGGCAGCACTTATCCACACAATGTTTTTCCGGGCAGTTGTACCCTTATAATTGTCACGAGGAGGGTTGAAGTATTTGATGGATCGTACGATAGCCGAATCGATATACAGTTATATGGTCATGTTATATGACTGAAAAGGCTATGCCTTTTTTGCGAACTTTCTGTCAAAATAGACCCACAGCACGATTGCCGTTGTCATCATCATCGCACTCAGGACCTGCCCCATCGTCAACCAATCACCGTACAGATAGCCTAACTGTATATCCGGTTCGCGCCAGAACTCAGCGGTAAAGCGCATAAGACCGTAAACAAACCCATAAAGCAGAATAAGTTCGCCGTTAAAGCGCTTGTAGTTACGGTAGATATAGATGACAAGAAAGACCACCAGTCCTTCGAGAATCGCTTCATAAAGCTGCGAAGGATGGCGTAAAATACCATCCACATAGATCCCCCAGGGCATATCTGTCGCGCGTCCGACAAGTTCCTGATTCAAAAAGTTACCGACGCGGCCAAACATATAACCGACAGGAACCGCAATGGCCACGACATCCATTATAACGCCGAACGAGACTTCAGGGTGGCGTTTATGGTAGAAGAGCGAGCCCAGGAACCAGCCGATGACGGCCCCATGATAACTCATCCCCCGAATGCCGACAAAGTCTCCATTAACGTCAAAAGGGTTAAATATCTGCCATGGCTGACTCAAGTAGAAAACGGTATTGGGATCATAAAAGAGAATGTAACCCAAACGCGCACCCAGGATAATACCGATTTCAATATAGATGAAATAGTCGTCAAGCTGCTTCTGAGTGATAGGGAGCTTATCTTTTTTGACGATCCGCTTTGCAATATATAGAGCACTGACAAGCGCTAAAACATACATCATCCCATACCAGTGTACCGGGAATGAGAAGAGCGTAAAGGCTATAGGGTCGAACTGTTCATATATATGGTTCCAAAATTCCATTACTGTCCTTAACCCCTGATTACGGGATATATATTATGAATATAGAATTCATCATTTGTATAAATAGTGCAGTCACAATCCCCACACCTTGCTCCGGGTTAAAAGGTCACCACTTTCCAGCCGTTTTGAAGGGCTTCAGTCAAGAATTCACCGGTATGGATAGTCTTGACTCCCAGTGATTCCAATAGCTCACTAACACCATACTCATCGCTGCAGACGACACAGGCCGAGGTCTCTACCCCGCTCTGCTGGACTGTTTTAAGCATCTCCTGGAGTTCACTGTTCTGCGCAAGAGCTCTTGCAGATGGACCCCAGATCATCAGATGTGCTTCATCCCAATAGCCCCGGGGTAAAATAACGCTGCCGTAAAGTAGTACCATCTTTTTAGCCACCTCCACCTCTTCGGTCGACCAGACGATCAGCAGCTTTTTCACTGTTTTTTAAGGGCTTCAGCAATAAGCTCAATAGGATTTTTGAAGATCGTCTCTGCATTCTCTGCCTGGTAGAGAGAGTCATTGATCTGCATACGGCATGCTGAACACTCGGCTGAGACCACCTTGGCCCCGGTCGCTTTGATCATAGCCGCTTTAGGGACGCCCGCTGCTTTTGCAAAGTGATACTTCTCAGTCTGCATTGTCACGCCGCCGAAACCGCAGCAGGCATTAGGATCACTCATCTCTGTCAGAACATAGTTCTGCTTGATAAGCGTGCGCGGTTCATTATGGACACCCTGCATCTTTCTCGCATGGCAGGGGTCATGATAGGTCACGGTCAGGTCACTGCGCCCTTTGGAAGCTAACAGGTGTTCCAAATGCGTGTGCTTTTCCAGCCACTCTGTTGCCATAAAAATCTTACCTTTAAGCTTTTTAGCCCGTTCCTGCCACTCCGGTTGATCATGGAAGTAGTGTTCATAGTCGATCTTGATCATTGCCGAACAGGTCGCCTCGGGAATGATGATCGCTTCAACATCGTCGATAAACGTTTCGAAGTAGGCGATGTTCTTCTTGGCATTGTTGTCAACCGTATCGAAGTCACCGGTAAAGTACGCCGGTGCCCCGCAGCAAAGCTGTTTCTTGGGAATAAATGCATCGATCTCCAACGCTTCCAAAATATCTAAAAGCCCTTTGCCAATCTCCGTGTAGTTGTAGTTGGCCAGACAGCCGATAAAGATAGCGACTTTGCGTTTTCCGCCGTTCTCAATGTTTTCAGGATTGGCATTTAAAAAAGAGGTCTTGCCCATACTTGGGAGCATACGGTCCTTCTTGATAATAGGCATTCTGAAACGCGGCTCCATCGAGTTCTGTTCAGCTTTGATCTTAAACCCGCATGTCTGGAAGACATAGCCCAGTTTAAAGAGAACATCCATGGTAAAACGGTGGCGCAGCAGGTAGAAAAAGAGACGTTTGAACCAGGCGATACCGAATTTGTCGGCGATGTCGGCACGTACCTGTTCGATGATCATGTCCGTCGGCAGTGACTTTGGACAGATATCGACACAGTTGGTACAGAGAAAACAGCTCTCAAAGATATCTTTGGCATTTTTATCAAGCTCCAGATTGCCCTGTTGATAAGCGCCTAACAGATCGATAAATCCACGAGGTGATGTTACCTCATCGGCATTGACGTTGTGAATAGTACAGACAGGGATACACATCCCGCACTTTATACACTCGTCGCTCGTTTCAGCGTAGTTGAAAATATTTTCCGGTCGCTTTTGCATCGTACCCATTAGACTGTCTTTGAAAAGGTCTTCTTAGAACCGGAATGTTTGTTCATATAGGCATCAAATACCATCGCAATATTTCTGATCAATAAAGTTCCCGTCTCGGAACAGGCAATTTGGTTCTCATCAACTGTTACCAGCTCTTCATCGATAAACGGTTTCAGGGCAGGAAGGTCTTCTGCAAAATAGCTGTTAAAGTCAAAGTCGAACTCTTCGTTGAAACGTTTGATGTCGAGCTTGAAGTTACTCATCAACTCCATAATGACGTGTTGACGGATCATGTCGTCTTCGTTGAGTGTGACACCGCGTTCAAACGGCAGTCTGCCGGCGTCGATCGCAGCTTCATACGCTTTCATCTCTTTGAAGTTCTGTGCGTAATAGTCGTTTCCTTCACCGATAGAGGTGAGACCGACACCGACAAGGTCCGCCCCGCCTTTGGTCGTATAGCCTTGAAAGTTTCGGTGAAGCTCGCCTTTTTCTATCGCTTTGAAAAGCTCATCTTCCGGCTTGGCAAAGTGGTCCATCCCGATCATTCTGTAGCCATTTTCGGTTAAGAAGTCGATAGTGTACTGCATGATCTGGAGTTTCTCGTCCGGCAGCGGCAGTGTTGTCTCATCGATCTTGCGCATTGTCTTTTTCAACCAAGGCACATGCGCGTAGTTAAAGACGGCAAAACGGTCCGGATTGAGTGTCAAAGAGAGTTTCAGTGTCTCTTTGAAAGTCTCCAGAGATTGATAAGGAAGACCGTAAATAAGGTCGACATTGACTGAGACCATGTTGTATTTGCGTGCAAGGTCCATCGCTTTTTTTGTCTCTTCATAAGGCTGAACACGGTGAACGGCCACCTGTACTTTTTCATTAAAGTCCTGAATACCGAAACTTACACGGTTAAAGCCCTGCTCGCTCATCACCTTCATCTGTGCTTCATCGATGTGACGCGGGTCGATCTCGCAAGAGATCTCGGCATCGGCACTAAAGTTCTTGAAATGGCTTTTGATCGTTACGATGATCTCTTTTAACTGCTCTGCGCTGAAAAAGGTCGGTGTCCCGCCGCCAAAGTGCATCTGGATCACTTCGCGTGAGGTGTCAATATGTTGTGTCAGGATCTCGAGTTCGCGCTTCAGGTACTCCACGTAACGCAACATTTTGTCCTCTTTTGAGGTAAAGACAACATTACAGCCGCAGAAGTAACAGGCATTACGGCAAAACGGCAGGTGAAAATAGAGTGAAAGCGGACGGGCGCTATCTTGGGCCTTGAGTTTGCTGATATAGGCATCATAGGTAAATGCAGCATTGAACTCCAGGGCAGTCGGATAAGAGGTATAACGTGGCCCCGGTTTTGAATATTTGATAAATTTTGCGAAATCCAGCATAAGCGTCCTAACTTTGGGAAAGTCCCTAATATTGTTACGCGATTATGCCTTTGAAGTGTTGAAGAAGGGGTTAAAAAGATGGGTTAGTCAATTTCGTTACACAATATTTGCACTCCGGAATGCGCAGTTGCGCCTTTGAACACGGAAACAATTCAGCCCACTCAACATTGCTCTGTCCGTCTGATCACTTCTCATAAAAGAGTTCAATACATTTTTTAAAATCACTGCAGCGGACACAACGGACAAAATGACGTTCTTCTTTAGGCACGGTGTAGGATGCCCCGTTTCCAAAATCGATTACCCAGGCATGCGGTGCGTTCCATGTATACGTACTGGCGGTCCAATAGACGGAGTTTTTTTTATAGTAGACAAAACCTTTTTTGATCTTCCGACCGGCAGGACGGGAAGTATCGACGATCGTAGAGATCTCACTCTCGCTCGGAAGCCACCAGTCATCAAACCCTTCAAGGTCCAGCTCTTCACACTTCTCTTTGGCCTCATTCCATGTCAAAATAACGCCGCGGTTTTCGGCGACATCTTCCCACATAAATGCGGTGTTTTTGTCAACGAGTACACTGGCGTCAGCCATCACAAGAGAGGCTAAAAAAGTGAACAGCGCCTTCATCAGTAGGCGATTTTAAGTGAAAGGCTGAAGACTCTTCCCGGTCTCGTCGTCGCAGTCGTTAAGTCACCTTGCGTCAACTCAACTTCGCTGTCAAGCAGGTTTTCTGCTCTAAACTTGATCGAATAGGTAAAATCACTATCTTCCAAATAGTAGTTGTTCAGTTTCCATTGGGTCACGAAATCAAGCTTGGCAAATGGCTGCTCATAAATATCTTCGTTTTTATCCGTACCCAGTGAAACAATCCGCTCTCCGATCTGGTTAAACAAGAACAGTGCACTGTCACCGGTATTGGGGTTATCATAACCCAATGTCACGTTGACCACATAAGGTGATTGTCCTTGCATCGGTCTGTCTGTTGTCGTCAATCGACTCGTAAAATCATTATTCGGATCACTGTTAAGTGTGATATTTGACTGAATCAATGCAACATTGGTTGCAAAAAGCAGGTTCTCCAGACTGCTGCTGATAAAACCGAAACGCTTTCTTAAATCGACTTCGATTCCATAACTCGTCGCTGAATCGGCATTTTGGTAGGTCTCCAGGAAAATATTATCCTGAGAGTCATCGAGCTTGATCACTTTTTCAATAGGGTTCGTAAACTCTTTTGAGAACAGTGCAAACGAGAAAACTTCATCGGCTGCCATGTACCACTCATACTTCAAGTCATAATGGTTAATATAGGTCGCTTGCAGATCCGGGTTACCGAAAACAATATTTTCCGTGACCGGATCTTTATATCGTGTGTTACTGAACTCACGGAAATCGGGTCGACTGATCGTTGATGCATATGAGGCTCTAATCTGCATCGCATCATTGTCGAATCGGTATGTCAGACCTAAACTCGGAAAGAGGTCGGATGTTTCCAATGGGTCATAAACCGCGGCTGCATCTGTCAGTTGCTGCGTAGAGTTCTCCTGTCTTACCGATGCGACGATATCGAGGTCATGCGTCACGGAGAGCAGCTGTTTCAGATAAAACGCCGTAACATCCTGTGTCGCCTGATAGGAGTCTGTATCTCTATATGAGGCAGAAAACTCCAGATCATTGGCATACGTATCGTAAATCGTATCCATATCGTCTTGAGTAGGCTCAAAGTTACTGCTTAACATCTTAAAGCGTCTACTGTCAAAATCCCTGCTTTTATTATAGATAAAAACACCGGCTTGTGTGTAGTTGTCGTTACCATTGAACTCAAACGGAAGTGTAAAGTCAGCTCTGTAATTGTTGACCGTATCTTCGAGCATAAAGTAATAGTACCAGTTTTTTCGGTCCCAGTTCAGACCCGATGTCTGATGCAGATAGTTATATTCAACCGTGCCGGGCTCGTCTCTGTACGCAACGGAGTTTTCCAGCGCCCAGTCGATTTTCAGGTTGTCAAAATAGCCGTCTGTTGAGTTTGAGAACCGCAGATCATTTTCACCGCTTAACTGGTTTGACATCAGACCTTTTTCCACATACTCATAATAGGTCTTCTCGCGATCTTCTGTTGCACCGGTATAATCGATCGATGACAAGGTTGTCGCGTTACTGGTATGTTGCGTTGTAAAGAAAGTATATTTGATCTTATTGTGCTCAAAATAGTTCATTCCGACATTGACCATTCCGGCCAACTCCGTGTTCAATGTTGTAATATCTGCTTCAGTATGACTCTCATGGTTGATCGATTCACTGTTAATATCGTAAAAATATTTATCATACTGTGTCTGTTCATTATCAGACGTATTTTTATAATAGACCGTACCTGAAGCGCCGAGCGTCAGGTCGTCTGTTACGGTAAAGCTCTTACCGGCAGAGACTTCAACCTTCATACCCGGGTCCAGTTTCGTTGTTTGATGGTTTAACGATCTGCTGTTGAGGACATCGTTAGTGACCGCACGTCCACCGACATTGTTACCGCCGCTTAACGCGCTCGCAGGCAGAGGGACTGAGTTGTCACTGTTCGTCGTCGCCTCTTTTCCTGTTGAACTGTTAACCTGCAGCTCCATTCCCAATGCTGCATACCCTTCGTCTTGTTCCGGAATATCTTTACTTTTAATCAGTACGGTTCCGCCACCGAATGAAGCAGGAAGATCTCCTGTGTATGACTTTTGAATCGTTATGCTTTCCACAACTGACGTCGGGAAGATGTCCAATGGGACAACACGTTTCGTCGGTTCAGGCGACGGCACATGAAGGTCATTTAGCATGACCGTTGAGTATCTGTCACCCAAGCCCCTGACGTAGACATATTTACCCCCGACGATCGTAATACCGCTGACACGTTTAAGTGCAGAAGCGACATTACTGTCGCCGCTTTTTGTAAACTGCTCCGAACCAAGGACATTTCCAACCGCATCACTGTTACGCTCTTCTGCTATCACAGAGGCTACAGAACCTTCGACGTGCGGTGCCAGGACAACGAACTCTTCCAGTTCCATTGATGCCGGGGAGAGCTCAACAGATTTACTGACACTCTCTTTGGCAACAACCAGCACTTTAAATGTTTGTGAGCTGAAATCGCTGTGAATGACAGAGAGTGTCTGTTCACCTTCCGGTAAGACAAGGTCAACAAACCCTTTGGCATCTGTTTTGACGTCGACATTTTGACCTTTGACAAAGATACGTGCATTGGCGACCGGTTTTTTATCTTCGGATGAGAGCAGAGAGAGCATAACCGAACCCGGTTCCTTTGCTTCTGATTTCGTCACATTGAGATCTTCAGAAGCCACTTTCGGCGCTTCGTCATCTTCAAACGCTATCGTATTGTCCTCTTTGAGGGCCACAATGATCTGAGACTCTTTGCCCTCTTTGATCACAAAGTTTTTCTTAACAAATGCTTTTGGCGTACCATCTTCGATGGCGACCAGTTGGAGCTGAAAAGCACCGACAGGAAGGACGGTGTATACATAGCCGTCATTGTCTGTCATAAATTCGGCCTGTCGTGTCGCGAATCCTTTGATATCGGCAGTCTGTTCTGTGACCTTCTTAAAAATGATCACCTGTTGATTGCTCAGCGGCTTGCCGTCTTTGATCAGATAAAAAGAGAGTTCACCCGTATCGATCGCAAAAAGTGATATCGTCAATGTTATTAACAGTAAAAGTGTTTTCATAATTCACATTCCCAAGCGTTGTTTTGGCATTTTTCCATCTTCTTTCGCAGCTCTGTCGCTTTTTCAAAAAGGTCAGGGCGTGTCAGCTCTTTGAGCTGCTCTTCACTCTTGTCAAAACTTCCCGTCATATAATATGAGTAGGCAAGCGCATAGCGTATGTTTTCGTCTTCCAGCAGGCCGCTTCGCTCGAGTGCACTGTCCGTTGCCACAACACGCTCATACTCGCCGAATTCAAGATAGATCGCGACACGCTGTTTATACTTCTCTTTGGTATCGTTGAGCTGTGCATTTTTATAGAGAGCCAATGTGAATTCATGGGCACGGCGCATCATCTCTGACGCCTCTTTTGTGTATTTGCTATCTTCGATCGACGCTTCGTCAAACAGGTTGGCCGCTGCCTGGATCATATCCTGATCGAGGTAGAGGTGCGCCAGCATTACTGTAATCTCCGCATTGTCCAAAAACTTGACGTTGCCCTCTTCTGCCAATATCGTTGCCTTAGTCGTTGCCCCGCTTTTACGCAGCGCACCGACAAATGAGAGATAGGTCTTTACGTTCGGTTTTTCATTCGCAAGGTAGATTCCGGCATCTTCCAGGGCACTTTGATAGAGCTCAAGTTCTACATAGTAGTTAAAACGCTGTTTGTATACGGCGTAATAATCCGGGTACTTCTTAATGGTTTTGGCCAATGTCTCCAGCGCTTCCGACTGCTGTTCAAGCCGCCAATGGCACTCCGCTCTCAGTGCCATCAACTGCGGTTTTGTCTCAGCGACGGCACCGGCTTTATCCAGCGCATCGATCGTCCCCTGATAGTCATGCAGTTTAAAGTTGTTCTGTGCGATGTAGAGGTAGATCGTCGGTTCACTCTGACCACTTTCGATCGCCTTGTAAAACTGTTCGTTAGCGACCGTATAGAGCTGCTGTTTCGTAAAGATAAGCCCTTTGATCGTGTAGTAGAGCACAAAGTCAAAATCTTCTTGCGTCGTATCCGCTTCATTCAACGTCTCTGCAGCACGGGCATAATGACCGTCTTTCATCAGCAGAGCCGCCAATGCGACGTGGTCGACTTCGTCGCTTTTGCTCTTTTCAGCAGCAAAAACAGTCAGTTGTAAAGCCGTTAATATAATTAATAGTAGTTTCATTGTCATCTCTTATTGCAGATCAAATCTGATCTTCTGTTTTGCCCACACTTTTACAGGCTCGCCTTTATACTGAGCCGGGGTAAAGCTCCAGCTACGAACACCCGCTTCTGCTACCTCGTCAAAGACACCGGCCGGTTCCGACTGAAGGACTTTGACCTTCTCGACCTCTCCCTCTTTACTGATAAGAAGATTCATCAGGACATAGCCCGTGACACCATTCTTACGGGCTGCTTTAGGGTATTCCATCGCAGACCGCTGCGCCGGTTTCGGCTTGACATCGACCGATTCGCCGGTCATCACCACATCATTGCCCACATCACCCAGAAGCGCATCGTCCATTCCCGCATCATCACTCATAAAAGCGTCCAGACCGGTATCGATACCACTCAGGCTCGAACTGATGCTCGGTGTCGGCGCAGCACGTTTTGTCTGCGCTTTTTTCGGCTTGGGTTTCGGCTTCGGCTTCGGTTTCGGCTTCGGCTTCACCACTTTCTGAATCTCAAAGTTAGCCGGGCTCTCTTTCTTCTTTGTCTCATGGATACCACCGGCTTCATTCATCATGATGACCGTGCCAAAAACAAAGATAACACCAAAGATCATCCACAGAAGAGACTTGATGTAGGTCGCGATTGTTGGTTTACGCACCTTAACCGACCTCTTTTTTAGTCGCTACGGCAACATCTTTCGCACCCGAAAGTCGACACTGATCAACCACGTCGATCAGTTTCTCTACAGCGATCGTATCATCAGTAACAACCAGAACAGACTTCTCGGTTGATGCACGCATCATGTCACGCAGTTTTCCCTGAATAGCCCAGGTCTTAACCGGCTGTCCGTCAACATAGGTCTCACCAGTGTTATCGATGTAAACACGGATAACCTTCGATGACGCACGTGATGCCGAAGAGGCGCCAGGACGTTCCAGATCAAGCTTCATATCTTTAACAAAGGTCGAACTGACCATAAAAAAGATCAACAGGATAAATACCATATCGATCAATGGTGACATATCAACATCGCTGATCTGCTCTTTTTTTCTTCTAAACTTCATGATCTTCCTTTACATCTTCTGTACATAAAATATCTTTGATCTGCTCAAGCTCAAGTTCCATCACATTACCGCGACGGTCTAAAAGACGCCCGATGATCAAACCCGGAACCGCGACGACCAGCCCAAGCTGCGTTGTAAAAAGCGCTTGAGAGATACCGCCCGCAATACCGCCCGTCTGTGAAAAGAGTGATGCAGATGCCAACGAGTCAAAGGTCTCGATCATTCCGACAACGGTGCCTAAAAGTCCTATCAGCGGTGCGATAGCGACAAGCGTCATCACCATTTTCGAGTACTTCTTGATCTCTGTCTCATAATTGTAAAATCTATCGTCTATCAATTTACGGGCTGTCCGCGTACGGCCGTATGTCTGAACGATCTCCATACCGTCCTGGATAGCACTGTCAATAATACCTACGACCTTTGTACGCTTGCGCTCGTTATATTTACGGATCAGTGTACGTACACTTTTTTGCGAACCGCGCTTTAAGGTGTGGAAACGGAAACCGAGTCCAAACCATAAGAACATGGCAGCAAAAAAGAGTGGCCACATGACGAAGCCACCGCTTGCCATGTAGTCAAAAAAGCCCTCGAGATAAATGCCCATCATTACTTCTGCTTGTTATACTCGTTGATCAAATGGAGCGCTGAATGTTCCATCGCATCTTTGATCTTCTCGGCCCATGCACTCAACATGTTCCCGACAAGCAGCATCGGGATCGCAACGATAAGACCAAGTTCAGTGGTTACCAGTGCGATCGAGATACCGCCTGAAAGCAGTTTCGGATCACCCGTACCGAATTCCGTAATAATGTCAAAAGTTGCGATCATACCGGTTACCGTACCCAATAGACCCAGCAACGGTGCAACTGCAGCGATCACCATAATGGCTGAACCGAAACGGTCAAGACGGCTGCTTTCGTGCATGATAGACTCCATCACAACATCTTCAACATGTTCACGTTCAGCATCAAGGTTTCGAACCGTTGCTTTAAGTACACGTGCTGTCGCACCGCTCTTCTCTTTCAGATAAGCGAGAGCTCTCTCTTGACCACCCTCAAGCAGTTCGGCCAATGTAGCTTGTGCCAACGGCGTAGTTGCCGAGTTTGCACCCAGGAGGAAAACAGATCTAAAGAGTGCCAATACCAGACCAAAGAGGCCCAGACCGACGATAACCCAACCGATGATACCACCTGAGTCGATCACCGAGTAAGCTGTCTTCTCTATTTTATCTTCGATCTCTTTTGTGCTGTTCTCAAAGATAAAGATGTTCAATAACTCTGGCATCTGAGACTTTGCCATCAACTGCGCAGTTTCAGCTGCTGCCGGCTCGTCATAAAGTTTAAACTTGCCTTCGCCTGCCGGTACCAAAGCACCCGCATTTGAGCCATCAATTCCGTAGCGCGCGATGTTACCGATTTTAACGACCGTACCCAGTTTCTCCGTACCGTCATTAAGATAGAACGGCCCCTTCGTCACTTCTACCGTGGAGAGTTCTTTAATAAGCGCCTCTGATTTTTCAAAAATGTTTTTGAGTGCTGCCTGATAGTTCTCTTTGTCAACATCGATCTTGACCCCGTAAGGTTGCAGCGCCGACTGTGCCTGAAGAACAACCGCTTCGACCATAGAGACATCATCGTTTACGTTTTGTGCATTTTGCTGCGCCGCATAGAGAAGGTCGTTCAGCTTTTCACTTTTGCTCTGTTTTGCGAGAACACTGTTTTGAAGCGTGTTGAGTTCACTTTTGGCTGCTGCCAATTTTTCCGCATTCTCACTCTTGACACGCTCTAAACGCGTTGTCAGCATCTTCTTTTGTGCTTTCATATAAGCAAACTCTTTTGCATAGGCACGGTCAAGTTGCGTGTCCGTTGCACCGAACAGTGTTGTTACCAGCAGCAGTAGTGTCAATAGTAACTTTTTCATTATTTCACCTCCGTAACAACAAGCGCATTAGGCAGGGTGAAGTATCCGGTACGGATCTGCTTTTTAAACGCGTCGAAGATCGTAGCGATCTGGTTTTTCTGATCTTTATCGAGGACCTCTTTGTAGTTCCAACCGGCCTGATCTTTAACCACATAACCCATCTCGTCATTTGGCGTTTTAAAATACATCATCATCGTTCCGATACGTGCCACTTCTGCCAAACGGTCTTGACCGTTGAGGGTAATGGTCTGCTTGAAGATACCGTTCTCCTTACTCATGCGAATCGCATCGCCGTAAGAGTTCCACGTCAATGCCAGCGCTTTTTGCGCTGTCACTTCATCGTTTTCAAGCTGCTTCTGAATACGCTGTATATCCGCAACACGATCGGCTGTTTTAAAAGGGATCTGCGTCTGAACCTCTTTTTCCAAAAGCGCCAAAGCTTCAAGAACCAGCGGTTTAAGACCCACCGAGTTTTTGCCCGCTTCTTTGACCTCTTTTTTGACCTTGCTCATCTCAGCATCAAGCTGCTTGATACGAAGATCTTCTCTGGCGATAAGCGCTTCAAGATCATTTTTTTGCATACGAAGTGATTTCATAGAGCCTTTAAAAGCATCTTTTTCATCAGCGATCGAGCTGTCAAGCTGTTCAACCTCTGCACGAAGTTTCATCAACGATTCCGCCATATTGTCGCTGTTGGCCATCAACGATGTACCAGCGATCAACATACTCAAAGCAATATTTTGCATTTTTGTAGACATGGATTCCCCAAGTAATTTAAGATGGTGAAATAATAGATGAGAGGGGTTACTCAAACGTTACTCTTGTGTAACATTTTGGTTACACACAGGAAAAGTAGAGAATAAAAAGGGGGTTAATAGAAAGGAGAGCCCCAAATCATGGGGTTCTTTATTGTTGCTGAATGGTTACAGCACTTACTCTTTAATCTCCACGGCAACGGCTAGCTTGCCACTGTGAACAGTGACCGAGTTCACACCTGTACCATAATCAGAGAGATCGATCTCATCTTTTTTACTGATGTTTGCAACATCGCTGATATCCAGGATCATCACGCTGTTCGTCGCCGCATTGGTTACAAACAGCTTATTGGCTTCATATACAACGATCTCTGCAGATGATTGATCATATAGACCTGTTCGGTATGTCCCTTGTTTTACCGCCTCTCCAGTTGTTGCATTGAGTTCGTAAACTGAGACACTTCCACTCACCTCATTGGCAGTTGCAAAGTAATTTTTACTATTTTGGATAAAACTGACGGTCCCCTCAGGTGCCATGTCATCAATGTCTGTCGGTACTGTTCCGGCAGGATCAAAGCTCGCTGAGTAGTTAATGTCATTGTTGTATTCGACCTGCGTCGGGTTGGCCGGGTCTGTGATGTCATAGACAAAGAAGCCTCCCTGCTTTTCCAAACCGATATAAGCAAAGACTTTTGCACCGATTTTTGCGATATTCAGTGCCTCTGGCTCGATGCCTTTTTTCTCTGAACGGTTGTCAAGAGACTTCCATCCACCATCCTGAGGTCGCGTATTAAAGTATGTCGGATAATCCAGTGCAACTTTATCAGCGAGCTCGCTGCCGCTGTCATAGACTAAAGCACCGGTATCACCGTTAAAGATAGAGAATGAACGTGCACCATAGGCGTAAAGTTTCTCATAGTCTCCATCACCGTCCTCGTCTCCGATATCCGGATTGACACGTAAGTTTCCGATATCGCCGATCGCCGTATGGGTTAATTTACTCGCCTTGATAGTCTCACCGTAAAAATCGTCTCTGTCATCGCCCTCATTAGCTGTTACAACATAGTTGACACCGTCGACCTTATAGGTTGCAATAGTATCGGGCTGATACATTCCGAACACACCTGTCGGTGTTATTTCAATAGTGACAGTTTCATCTTTTTTATAGTCGAGTCCATTTTTGCTGACACTCAGATCCTTGAATCCCAAACCGTAGACTGCGGCTAGCGTGTTGGTCGTAAGATCGATCTTTGCAATGGCATTGGATTCTTGCAGACTGACCCATGCCAGCGTGTTGTCGTCACTGACCGCAATATATTCCGGTTCAAAATCACGGGCGATCTCGGCACCTTTACGGATTTTAGAGCCGGCCGGAGCCTCTGTCACTGAGCTAAAGTCAACCGTAGTCACCGTATACGTCGCTGCATCAATAATACTGATGGTTCCGAATGGATCGTAAAGCGGCGCATCAATATCTTCATTCCCGACCAATTCACCTTCATTAGCCACTAACACTTTGGCGCCGTCGTGTGTAAATTTGACCATGTCCGGTAAAATACCCACACTGACACTTTTCTCGAATGTACCGTTGGTATCAAAGAAGACGACACGACCTGCAGTCTGCTTTTTGTCAAGCGTGCCGTTAACATCGATCGTAGCGATCTTGGCAACTGTGTCATCACCGAAGATCCCAAAATCATTGTCGTTGATAAGAAGGAATTTATCGGCCTCAAGGTGGGCGATACCCTCCAGTTTCGCCGGGTAACCCTCTTCAAGGTCAGTGTCGAACACTTTCGATTTTGTAACCGAAGTAATACCTGTCGCATTCAGTTCAAGGTTTTGAGATTGTACCTGGGTCACTTCACTTGCACCAGAGAGTTCAACTCTGTAGAGTTTAGTTGTCGTGTTTATACGCTCCAGAACCATCAGTACGTCAGTGTCCAAGGTAATCATTTCCGAAACTTTAACATCCTTTTGTACCCGTGTTTTCGACTCATTATCTTTGTTAAACGTGTCGGGTCTGTCCATCACATAAAGGTACTCTTTGATATTTGACGGATTAGCGATCTCCATCTTGTACAAGCGTACATTTCTCGAAGCGCTATACGCAGACGAATCAGGGTTATCCAACGGACTTTGCATCATAAAATAGAGATAGTTTTCGTCCGGAGAGATAGCGATCGACTCTATACCACGGTTAGCATGGCGTTTGGCGATAATGGCAGGCAGTGAACCTTCTATGTCGTACGTTGCCCCACTAAGGTCACCTTCCAGTCCGGCCGGAACCAGACGTTTAAGGATTTTCCCGTCAGCGGCGACGTGTACCAGTGAGGATGCATACTCTTCACTTACCCAAAACGTACCATCACTTAAAGCCGCTATTGATTCTGTGTCTAAACCGTTCGGGTCGAGTGGTAGCTCCGCACCGTATTTATCATACGCTTTTTCAGAAAAATTAGACAGAGGATTTGACAATCCTGAGATCGCTTTTCCATCACGGTCTTTGAGTGTAATAACCTCTTTCACGACAACATTATCACCGTCGATATGATACTTGATGATAGAAGGAGTAAAGTCCGGAAAAGGAAAGATCTTGTCCGAAGTGTTCCCACAGACCTCGGTGCCCGTTATGGCCAAAGCATCTTTACATTTTATATTTACTCCGCGGTCAGTAAGCGAATAGAAGGTATTAGCATCATCACCGACTTTATGCGTCGCAGCTGAACCGACACCCCAGCTCGCGTTAAACAGATAACCGTTTGGGAAAATCGTTTTACCCAGAGGATAATTCATCGCATTAAGCGGAACGCTGGAGTTGATTGCAGGAATAGTCAGTCCTCCAAAACATATATTTTGTGTCTCAGTGATCTCTGACGCTTCCAAAATCATATTGGCATTAAGATCAAGGCCTGACTCGAGCGTGACACCGCCATCAACGCAGAGCGCTCCGGCAGCAATAGCTGACGTTTCCATCAACATGCTCAATCCATCTGACCCGTTACAGACATTTTCTTCTTGTGTAATTTGGTCAATGACTCCGTCACTGTCGGTGTCAAAACCGATAGTCACTTTAACACCACCGGTTGGGCATTCCGTACTACCGACAGCAATAGAGCTTTTTTGCACTATCGCCGAAGCTGCGTCAGTGCTTTCATCTTTAGATGTTTGATCATTTGTTGAATTACAACCTGTAAAAATTACCGTAGCGGTTACCATAGATAGGATCAGACTCTTTTTCATTTTCATTCCTTAAACAGTTTGACCAAGTATAGAAGTGAATTATTACGAAGAGGTTGTAAAGATGAAACAGCGTCAACACGTTTAACCTACAGTTAGATTACAGTGGTAAAGGGAGGAAAGTATTACGTTTAAAGTGTATTGAAGTTGTTAAGAGAAGAGTTTAGAGAGAAAGAAGGAGAGATAGATCTCTCTCCTTATTCATAAAGTTACGGAGCAGGAACAGTTTCTAATGGATCATTAGAACCGGCTTTACCTTTCCAGATATTATCTTCTGTAGCACCTGTACAAGATGTGTCAGTCAGGATGCTGAATCCACCCATATCGATCTTAGTTACATCAGTATAGTAAGCGTTTGCCGACTCAGATGTATTGGTGTCTTTCGAGTTCACTGTCGTGTACAGCTTTGTAGCGTCCGTATTGTTCAGACAAAGGTTAGCTGCAAGGTTAATAGCATCTGTGTAGAATGCATCGCTGCTTCTGAAGTGCATCAACTCAACATCAGCAGTTTTTGCACTGATGAATTTAACGTTCTCAAGTGTCGCACCGGCATCATTCTTAGTATAGAAACCGCCGCCTTTGATGTAACCTGTGTAGTTGATCATATGAGGTTTCGTTGCATTGCCGTCATCCGTTACGATCGTGTTGTTGTCATTACCGAACTCCATACC
>JBFHIS010000005.1:0-188501 GCA_041596355.1 Sulfurimonadaceae bacterium
AGGATTTGGGTTTAGCTATTAAACTTTTTTACAGACTCAGTAAAACTGGTCTAGCTCTCGTCCAATATGCTAAATCGTAACGCATTCTACCGTTTGATAATAGTACCACCTGAGTGGTTATTTGTAGTATACGAGCTCTCGCAACGGCTGCGAGGTCGACGGGCTGTCGACTACCAAGTCTCCGTTAGATTCCTCCCTAAAAACGCACGGGTCACTACGTTCAATGCGTTTTCTTAACGGAAGCAATCTAACTCCAACTTGCTCTGTAGATGTTGCGATAAAAGCCAAGCGGTAACGCTTGATCTGCCGCGGTGATGCTAACGCATAACAGCTATTAAAAACTTTATCCAAAAAAACGTGCCTTATAGCACCTTTCTTTTGGCATATCGTCGACCTAAAAAAGGCAAGAAATTGCCTTTCCCTTAACGGTCTTTGGCTGTTAAAACTTCGTTTTAATCCCTGTTTGGATTGTTTGGTGATGGTAACTGTTAGAGTCGCATTTACATAAAAAAACTTTTACTGGGAGTTGGAGCATTGTCGACATGTTACTGCATCTTGGTACGGTGACTGAAGCCGGAGGGGTTTCGTAACTCCGAATATAAGATAGTTCAGGCTGTGACTGTGACCGCCATCGCTCTTTTCTTTTTTGGTTACTTCTTCTTTTGAGCGAGCAAAAGAAAAAAGTAACATACTAGTGCTATGAAGTAATAAAAGAAGTTGATGAGTAGAAAATAGTAGTGATAAGTAAAACAGCATGTTTCCTATCAAAATAGATTCAATAAGAAGCAGGTTACCGCTAAATTTGTCCAAATTTCATCATTTTTGTAAGGCAAAAGCGCCCATAAGAACAAAAAATGCATTCCCACTTGTTATAACAAGGAAATTTTATGGTGACTGTATTTCTAAAAAATGACAATATTAAAGTAAAAGCACCACTTGGCACCTCCCTGCGCCAGATAGCCTTAAAATCCGGCGCATCGATGGAGTTCGGATGCCGGGTCGGTGATTGCGGGACCTGTATCGCCCATGTAAAATCGGGAATGGAGATGCTCAACACCAAGAGCGACAAAGAGCTGCATGTTCTAGAGATGATCGGCGGCAATGTTGCCCAGTTGCGCTTGATGTGCCAATGCTCAGTGGAATGCGAGGAGGGCGAGGTCGAGATCTCGTACGGCTTATGAAGATAGGCGACATTACAAAAATAGCACCGAGTGTCAACTTTATCGGGGCGTTTGACCCGAGGATCCGTACCTTTGACATCATCATGAAAACGGCTAACGGCAGTTCGTATAACGCCTATCTGATACGCGGAAGCGAAGGTGTCGCCGTGATGGATACCGTTAAAAAAGAGTTTTCAGACGATTTTTTCAGACGCCTAGAACTGATATGTGACTACAATGAGATCAAATACATCGTTCTGCACCACCTTGAACCGGACCATTCCGGGGCGCTTATTGAGCTTATGGAAAGGGCACCGGAAGCCAAACTCATTATCTCGGGGCGGGCGGTGATGATGCTTAAAGGGCTGATTAAAAAAGATATCCCGTTCGAAGTTGCCAACACCGGTAAAACGATCTCCCTCGGAAACAGGACCATCGAGTTTTTAAGTACCCCGTTTCTGCACTGGCCCGACACGATGAGCTCCTATCTGCATGAGGAGAAGATACTCTTCAGCGGGGATGTCTTCGGCAGCCACTACTACGACGAACGTCTTTTTGACAATAAGGTCGGTGACTTCAGCTACGCTTTCAAATACTACTATGACCATATTATGCGTCCGTTCAAGCAGTATGTGCTGCAGGCCCTTAAACTCTACAGACGTTTTGACATTTCGATGATCGCGCCGCTGCACGGACCGGTACTGCGAACCAATCCCGAGTTTTACATTGACAAGTACGCCCAGTGGAGCAGTGAAGAGAAGTTCCGAAAAAATGAGTTCGGCAAGAAGATGCTCTCTGTCTTTTACATGTCGAGCTATGAGAACACCCACATGATGGCTGAACGCATTATGGAGGGGGCGGACTCGGTCGATGGTATCGTCGCCAGTATGTACGACCTTGCTTCACTGGATGAGCAGAACATGATCGATCTGCTAGAAGAGTCGGATGCCGTTATTGTCGGTTCGCCTACCATTAACGGCGATGCGGTCAAACCGGCCTGGGACCTGCTCTCTTGTATGGCCTTTCTTGAAAGCACCGGCAAAGTGGGGGCGACCTTCGGCTCATACGGCTGGACGGGCGAAGCGCCGGAGATGCTGCATGACCGAATGCGCTGGTTGAAGTTCAGGCTGCCGAGTGCGCCTTTGAAGATCAAGCTGATTCCGACGGAGGAAGAGCTTAAAGAGTGTTATCTGTTCGGCGAGGAAGTCGCCGAGATCACAATGGGAAAAATGGTGGAGATGGAGTTATGAAGATAGAACACAAGTTTATGTATGAAGATGTCCGCAAGCTGTTGGCGTCGCATGCCGTTAACGGCTTTGCCGAACTGGTACTGGCCCCTCTGGTCGCACGCACGTCACTGGAGATGAACCACCTTTATGAGGATCTTGGTTTTAAAAGCCGCAGTGAGATGGGGCGTTTTATGATGCGCAACTTTCCGACATTGGCCAAAGATAAGCCGAAAGATAAGCTCTGGAAGAAGTACCTGTACGACTGCATCGATGCCGTTGCGCCTGCCTGCGCCACCTGCGATGATCAGGCGACCTGTTTCAGATGTCTGGTAGCGGAGTTAAGTGCATGATCACACCTTCCATATCGACGACGGATCTTTACACACACCTTGATACGCTGATCGAGACCGATACACCGGTCTTTATACACGGGAGTCCGGGTATCGGCAAGTCCTACATCGTGGCAGAGATTGCCGAGAAGAACGGGTATGAACTGGTCGATGTGCGTCTCTCGCAGATGGACCCGGTCGACCTGCGCGGGGTCCCTTCGATCAAGGGGGACCAGACCGTCTGGATGCCGCCGGTCTTTTTCCCGAAAGATAAGGAGTCCAGAGGTATCTTGTTTCTCGATGAGCTCAACTCGGCGCCGCCATCGGTGCAGGCAGCCATCTATCAATTGGTGCTCAACCGTAAGATGGGAGAGTATGAACTGCCGAAGAACTGGCGCATTTTATGTGCCGGTAACCGTGTCAGTGACAGGGGTGTGGTCTTCCGTCTGCCGACCCCTTTGGCAAACCGTATGGTGCACTTGCATGTTCAGGCCCGTTTCGAAGACTTTAAACTTTTTGCGATCAAAAAAGGGCTTCACCCTTTTGTCATCGGTTTTCTTGGCTTTCGTCCGGACCTTCTCTCGACGGAACCCGTTGTCGAAGATGATGCCAACCCCGCTTTTGCGACACCGCGGAGTTATGAGATGCTCTCGAACATCCTGAAAAGAGGGATGGATATCGGCAAGATCACGCCGATCATCTACGGGACTATCGGTTACAGTGCCGGCATCGAGTTCTCCTCTTATGTCAAGGTCTATGAAGAGCTGCCGGATGTCGCCGCCATCTATGAAGGGCACTATCCTGAGATCGCAATGCAGCCGGCACTGCTCTACGCTCTGGTCTCTGCCCTGGTGGAGTATTTTGACGGCTCCGAAGCGCATAAAGAGCACCTCTTTGCTTTCAGCGAGACCCTTCCGACGGAGTTTGGTGTGATGCTGGTCAAAGATGTCATTGTAAAGGATGAGTCACTGGCAACACACAGCGCATTTGATGCCTGGCTTGCTAAATATGGCGACTACATTATCTAAAGATCTTGAAAAGGTACGGGTACAGTTTCTTTTCGACCACCCCTTTTTGAGTGTTCTTGCGCTTTCACTGCCGATGCATTTCCGTAAGAACCCGCACGAAGCGTTCGAGACGGACGGTACAGCGATCTACGTCGATGAGACGATGGCCTCTACCTTGGGTGAAGCCCGGCTCAAATACACCTACGCCCACACGCTGCTGCACATCATGCTCAAACACGCATTCAGGATGAACGGGCGCGACGCCAAGGTCTGGAACCGCAGCAGCGACATCGTCATCAACCTGCTTTTGAGTGACTTTGAACGGGTCGGCGAACGTCCCGATGATGAGGTGATGCTGGAGAAGTTCCGCGACAAAAGTGTCGAGGAGGTCTATAACACCCTTTATCAGGAGAGCCAGGAGGGCGAAGGGACGCCGGATGAGGAGAACCCCAAAGAGCAGAAGCAGGATCTTATAGAGAACGAGGGTGATGCGGAGTCGGCGCAGGAAGATCTGGATGCGCTGATCATTCAGGCTTTGGGTGCGGCGCAGAAGCAGGGCAATACCCCCGCCTCTTTTCTCGAGGTGATCCGCGAGGTGACCCGGCCGAAGATCGACCTTGAGACCCTTTTACACACCTACCTTTCGGAAAGTTTTTTTGACAAGGTGAGCGACTTCGCCAGCCCGAACCGACGCTTTATCCACCAGGGACTCTACCTCCCCGGTTATAAACGCGAACGCAACCGTTTGGAGCTCTACATCGCGCTGGACCGCTCGATGAGTATCAGCCCCGATGTCTTTTCGAAATTTCTCGGCATCATCGACGGCGTACTGCGCATGAGCGGCGACTTCTCCGTGACGGTTGTGCCGTTTGACGAGTCAGTCGACGAAGCGGCGGTAACCGTTTTCGACGCCCAGTCCGCGAGTGTGCCCGAGGTGGCTTTTGCAAAGGGCAACGGAGGGACGGAATTCGGTGTCGTCGATGCTTATCTTAAAGACAAGCTCTCGATGGAGAGCACCCTGATGGTACTGAGTGACGGCTTTTTCAAGATCGAGAAAGCCTGTGAACTGGAGACCCTTTTTCTGGTCAGCGAGAAGAAAAACATGAAACGGTTGGAGCCTTATGGAAATGTCTTTTATTTTGATCTTTAAGAGAGCTGTCTAGATGACAGAACTCAGTTACAAAGAGGCGATAGAGTCGCTTCAGGAGGAGAGTGATTACGAGGCAAGGGGCGATGCCCTCTATATGCATCATGAAGATGTGGAAGCGCGGTTGGAGTGGGCCTTTTACCGACCCTCCGGTTCGCATCCCGACCAGGTGAGCGACAAAAATGTCATTGTCTCCATTATGGCCTTCAACCACTCGCGTTTAGGGGCGCTGGAACGTTTTAACCTGGTCAATAAAGAGGTAATCAGCGATGACAGACTGCGTGTCAAGATACGTAATCGTAGCCGAATGTTGTTCCGTGCCATGGTGGATAACGATTTCACAGAGCTGGTGGCGGTACTGGAACTCTACCCCGTCTTTATGGACCTGGCCTGCGACCAGATGATCAACGGGCGTATCTGGAACGAGAGCTTTGCCGACCCGTCGGCCGCTTCGAGGTTTTTAGAGATGGCAGGCGAAGAGGCTGATGCCAAACTTCTTGAAGGTGTTGCCCGCCGTCTGCAGCCTCTAAAAGGGTTCAGTGTCGATGAGGCGAAAGCCTATCTGCAACTGCTCAACGATCAGGTACAGAACTTGCATGTGTATATAAAAGAGCATTATGCCGAGGCTTTTGAGAAGTGGATGGAGCAGACGTCGCTCCACCCGCTTCAGAAGATCGTCTGGCAAAAGCAGATCAACGTACTTAAGGAGAGCAGATGAGTAGTGTTACCCCTGCTATTATAAAAAGTGTTATGAAAGGTATCTATAACCTTTGTGACGAAGATAACTACAATGTCTATGACTCCTTCGACCTTGCAGAATATCTTGGGCTTGAGATCTCAGTGATCGACGAGACTATCGAGACCCTGGGCAATGCCGGCTGTATCAGCGAGTGTATGAGTCTGCATGACGATGGTATCCAGACCTACTGTCTGACCGACAAAGCGATCGACATGGTAGAGCTGGGATGAAGATCGTGCTCTTCTATGAAAAACCGGGCTGTGTGACCAACGCCAAGCAGAAGAAGAGCCTGCGTGACGCCGGCAGCATCGTCATAGAGCGCAATCTGCTCGACAACGGTCTGACCCTTGAGGCTTTAGCAGAGTTTTTCGGCAGCACTCCCCATCCCCAATGGTTCAACCCCAACGCACCCAAGATAAAAAGCGGTGAGGTCAAACCGATGATGTTAAGCAGGACAGCCGCGCTGCAGCTGTTGATGCGCGATCCGATTCTGATCAAGCGCCCGCTGATGGTCATCGGCGGACAAAAGCTTTGCGGTTTTGATCAAAAACGGGTTGAAGAGCTGCTGGAGCGCCCGCTGGAAGCCAAGGTGAAAACTGCCTGTTCCAACACACACGAATCCTGCACGGACATCGCATTTAAATTTTAAACAAGGAAGATAAGATGAAAGCATTGACACGGTATTACAGAAGAAAGATCAACTTTATGGCACTGATGTATGTCGGCATGATCGCTTTGGCGGTCTATTTTAAACAGTTCAGTTAGTCCCTCTCTTTTACAAAACGACAACAATGTTCGCTTAAGAGGCCTACCCTCTTCACGAACCAGAATGCGAACAAGCTACCTGCAATCTCTGCTTTTGAAATCCCGTAACCTTGAATCCGGGATCTCCATAGCTTTCCCTCCGTTTTCCGTGTAGACGTGATACTCGCTTTTTATTGCATCGTCTACTTCTTTTTTCTCATATTCAACAATGTAATGTTTTCCTTTTTCCGGTGTTAATATAAAATTAGTGTTGTCACGGTATTGGTTATTTCCTTTGTTCATCAAATAGGTGACTTTGAACAATAATGGTGTATCAACAGGAAGCTTCACACTCTCAGATGAAGAACCGAAACCAGCAGATATTAAGCCTAATTCAACCATGTTGTTACATCCCTTGCTGTAGTCATATATGTTGACATAATAACTGTCATTCCAGTAAAAAGGTTCCCCTTTTGTTTTCATGACATAGGTTGCAAACTCATCTGACTTTACATCTTTATAGAGTTTTACACACCCTGTTAACATAAATGCCATAACTATTGTCCCAAACAATAATAAACTTTTTTTCAATTAGTACTCCTCATGGATTTAAAGATTATTTACTAAAGTGTTAACCCTGTTCTGAATAGACTTTAGTAACATTTTTCGATACGAAACAGAAGCTGTTTAAAGCTTACTTACACTCTACCTCATAGTTGTATTCCCGCAATCTTGAGCCCGGAACATCAACTGTCTTATTTCCCTCTTGTGTATAAACATCAAACTCGCTGAGCGTATTGAAAAAATCAATCTCTTTTCTCATATATTCAACGACATAATGTTTGCTCTTTTCAGGAGTCAATACATACATTGTGTAGATAGTGTGTGAAGAGTTTATACCTTCATCGGTGTAGTAAACTTTAATTATTTGAGGTGTCTCAACAGGTATCTTTACAATTCTACTAGGGGTATCACTGTCTGTTTCGATTAACCCTAAATAGTCACGATCATTATCAAAATCACATCCCTTGGTATAGTCGAATATATGTGCACCATATTCATCTTTCATAATAAGTGTCTCACTTTTTGGAACCAACTGCAGTGTCGCATAATCATCTGATTTTACATCAACATAAGGTTTAGCACCACATCCTGTTAACAACAACACTAAAATTACGCCAAAAACCAATGAACTTATCTTCATTATTACCCTTTTAATAAAATTTACATATCACTTTACAGATATAGACTTAAAATATTAAGTAATGTCAAAAAATATTATGATAAAGATACTTATTTGTCTTCAATTCAAGTTATATGTATGGCTTTTCACCCTCTTTATAGGAGAGAAAACAACGTTAAATGCTCTACAGATGGAGAGGCAGCGGAAGGGGTAAGTTTATAAGGATGAATCGAGCATAATACGGCAAACAGAGGTGACGTAGATCGAACGAAGGTGTGCTATCATGGAGAACCAAAAGTACGATTTGCCACAAAATCTTTGAGAGACAGGATGTAAGAGAGCTATGGACGCAGCGAAGAAGAAAGAGATCCACCGGTATATTCCCGTACTGGTATCGATGCTGATCATCATGCTGATCAGTCTGTTGACCTTTGAACGCCAATACTTCAGTAACCAGTATTTCGGGCAGTTGATCAACATTACCGGTAAACAGCGTATGCTTTCGCAGCGATTGGTTATTGAAGCCTCCGATTATCTGAAAGTACCCTCGGAAACGAACAAGAAGCAGTATCGTCACTATCTTGACATTATGGAAAACGAACATAATGAGATCATCGCCATGGATCTCGGTGATGATGAAACAAAATACTATTACGACGACCCCGGTCTGAAAGGATTGGTGACTGCCTATATCGGGCTTCACCGGGCATTCATCCGACAGCCTGACCAGGCGAAATTCAATCATATTAAGCGCGTCTCCAAAGATCTTTTGAACACGCTGGACGGGGCGGTCATCCTGCATCAGAAACGTTATGAGCGAAACCTGCACATGCTGCAATGGGCCAAACTGGCTGAAGCCATATTCTTCCTGATGGTCCTGGCCGGGTCATGGTTCTTCGTCTTTCGCACCTCCGCAAAAAAACTGGAACAGAGTTATCAGCAGCTTGAGGAGATCAACTCGAAGCTTGAAGAGCGTATCGAAAAGGCGATCCGCAAGAACCGTGAACAGGAAGAGATGATGATCCAGCAGTCCAAACTGGCTGCTCTGGGTGAAATGATCGGTAATATCGCTCATCAGTGGCGTCAACCTATCAGCGCCGTCAGTGCGATTATGATGAATATCAAATGGACGGCGATCGACCAGGGTGTTGACCCGAATTTTCTGAATGAACGGATGGAAGAGGCCAACGAACAACTCAATTATATGTCGCAGACCATCGAAGATTTCAGCAGTTTTTTCAAGCCGGACAAGGAGAAGGAGTATTTTGACCTGTTCGATGTGTATCGAAAGACGATCAAGATCCTCAGGGACAACCTGGAATCGTATAACATCAAGGTCCAATTGTATCGCAAACGCGATGCGGTCACGTTCGGGTATCCCAACGAGCTTGCCCAGGTGATGATGAACATTGTCACCAATGCCAGGGATGTGATGCTGGAACGGAATATAAAAAATCCCCGTCTCGAAATCCATCTTCAGAAAGATGAGACACATGTTTATTGTAAGATCAAGGACAATGGCGGCGGCATCTCGGAAGAGATTGTTCAAAAAGTGTTTGACCCCTATTTTACGACAAAGTTCCATGCACAGGGAACCGGCATGGGACTCTACATGTCGAAAATAATCATCGAAAAAAACATGAACGGGCTGTTAAGCGTCGCGAATGAAGGTGACGGCGCCGTTTTCACGATAAAACTGCAACGCTATGTCGTGCCGGAGGTGGAAGCGTAAACGGCTACTGCATACGATAGCCGGTGCCTGAGATGTTGATGAGGTAGTTTTGACCGATCTTTTTGCGGAGATCGCGCACGACACTGCGCAGTGCGGCAAGACTCATCGATTTGCTTCCCCATACCTGGTTTTCGATCTCTTCATAGGTAAAGGTACGGCGTATGTCGTTTAGAAGCAGTTTGAGTAACAGGATCTCTTTTTTGTTGAGATGGGATACCTGCCCGTGCAGGCTCGCTTCTGAGCGTTCAAAGTTGACCGTAATGTTCTCCGAGAGTGTGACCACATCGGGGCTCTCTTTCTCCAGCTTTTCCAGAAAGGCATTGAACGTGCCGAAGAGTTCATCTTCCGTCAACGGCTTGACGAGGTAGCGGTCGACACCGTCGTGGATCGCCTGGATAAGAAGATCACGGTCCGTGTGGGCGGAAACAATGATGGTATAGGCATGACTGGAACGTTTACGAAGCTCTTCAAGCAGTTCGAATCCACCCATGTTGGGCATCTTTAGGTCGGTCATGACGATGTCGGGCAGGTGGGTTTCGTACTGGTCCAGTCCTTCGAACCCGTCTTCGGCAGTGTAGACGGACTTAAAAAAATGTTTCAGCATCATCGCGATGTTATTGCGGATAACGGATTCATCTTCCACAAGCAGGATCGTTTTATTTTTCAGTTTTTCAAACATAGCTGAAGTATAGCATTTCCCTGATTAGTACATTCGCGCATTACATAGACAGTCGGATTTTTTTCACTGTATCTCTCCCGTTTTCGAGCCATATTCGCTCTATCTGCTGAGGCTGATCGAGGGTTTCAGGCTTTTGACAGAGTGGCAGCACTGTGATTGAAGTCCGGCTCTTTGGACATCGGATCGAGCAGGTCATTTGTCAGGTAATTAAGTTTGCGTTCGGTGACGGGGATGAAGAGAACTTTCTGTTGTATCGTATCGGTCACTTTGGCTTTGAGCGTCAGTGAACCCCGCCGCGTCTTGATGATGACGTCACCACCGTCCGCCACGCCCAATGCCGCTGCATCGTCGGTGTTGATCTCGACAAAGCTGAGGGGTTTGTGTTTATGCAGTTTGTCAACATGTGCGGTCTTGGTGCCGCTGTGCCACTGGTCACGGATCCGTCCTGTCAAGAGTATGAAAGGGTAGTCCGGGGCGGTCTGTTCGGAGAGGCCGTTGTTTTCGACAAAGAAGAAGTTTGCCCGTCCTGTCGGGGTGTGGTATCGGTGGTCTGAAAACAGATCTTTTCCCCAGACGTATGGTTCTTCTTGTAATGTTGACGGGTCCAGTTTGTAAATATCCAGATGGCCATCCTGACTGAGCTTCGTCATCGTCTTGAACTCTTCGAATACCTCTGCGGCAGAACGGTAATGAAAAGCCTCGCTGAATCCCAGGCGCTCTCCGATCATGGCGAAGATCTGCCAGTCGGGTTTGGCGTCAAAGCTGGGTGCCCTCAGCTTCTCCTGGCGGGTGACAGTCCGGTCGAGGTTTGTCTGTGTTCCCTCCTTCTCGCCCCAGGGGGCAGCCGGCAGCCGAAGGTGGGCAAAGGGTTTGGTCTCGGAGTCGTCGTAGGCGTTGATCTCGACAATGAACGGTACTTTTTTCAACGCCTTTTCGACACGATGCCGGTTGGGCAGATGGTACACCGGGTCGGTATGGCTGATGATCAGCAGGTCCAGCTCGCCGCGCTCCGCTGCTTCGATCATCTCGAACGCCGTCATACCCGGCGTCGGATCGATCTTCTCCGTATGCCAAAACGCACTGACTTTCTTTATAGCATCTTCGTCAAAGTCGAGGTGCACGGCCAGCATACTTGAAAGTCCGCCGACCTCGCGGCCGCCCATCGCATTCGGTTGTCCCGTCAATGAGAAGGGACCGTTGCCGGCTCTGTTGATCTTGCCCGTCAGGAGATGGAGGTTGATCAGTGCCAGGTTTTTGTCCACACCCTGAACACTCTGGTTAAGTCCCATCGTCCATGCCGAGATAATATTCTCATTCGCATAAAGGAGCTGTATGAAGGTCTCAAACTGTTGCGTATCGATACCACACCGCTTGTGCAGAACGGAAGGATCGAGTTTATCCATGTTGGCGCGATAGCTCTCAAAGCCCTGTGTATGTTCCTGTGTAAAGGTCTTGTCGAATTTTTCGTCACGGATCAGGCGTTGCGCTACAAGGTTCAGAAGATCGATGTCTGTTCCAGGGAAGATCTGAAGATGCAGATCGGCCTGCAGCGCCGTGGCCGTACGGCGCGGATCGATGACAACGGTCTTGAGTCCGCGTTTTTTCTCTTTTTTGATCTTACTGTTCAGGACAACGTGGGCTTCTGCCGTATTGGCACCGGCCAGGATAAGCAGATCGCAGGTTTGAAGATCGTCCATCCGTACGGGCACATAATCCACTCCGAACACTTTTTTATAAGCGACAACGGCACTGGACATGCACATACGGGAGTTTGTATCGACGTTATTGGTCCCGATAAACCCTTTGCCAAGTTTGTTGGCAACATAATAATCTTCTGTCAGCAGCTGGCCGGAGAGGTAAAAGCCGATGCGGTGCGGCGGCGCCGCTTTGATCTTTTGCGCGATGGTCGCAATCGCTGCATCCCAGGATATGGGTTTGAATCCATCCTCTAGAATAGAGGGTGATCTCAGACGTGAAGGAAGGTCGACACTGGCGAGGCTGCTGGAACCCTTTGCACAGACCATCCCTTTTTCAAAAGGGTGAATTGTTTTGTTCGTCGGTATAGCCGTATTGTGTTCCAGACGACATCCGACACCGCAATAGCCGCAGACTGTAGTAACCATTTTTTCCTACCTATATAAATATACCAGCAATTTAGTGAAGTCGGCAAGGAAATATATGGGATTTAGAGGGTAGCTGTTGATTAATTATTATACAACTTAAATAATATAAATTGATCATAGAACTATTTTTCCTATTTTTTCCCTCGATTTTCTTGTGAGAATACGACAAATCAAATGGTACAGGCTTTTAAATCCTCGGGTTTGTCAGCCTTCCATAAAAAAAGGAAAATTATGAATGTATCTACATGGATCAAACGTGCGGCAATGGCCGGTCTTTTAGTCAGCGTCGCTACGGCACCGCTGCTTGCAGAGGTAGAAAAGAAAAAGTTGAAGATCGGGTTTATCGCATTGACGGATTGTGCCCCGATCGTCATTGCGGAAGAGAAAGGATTTTTTGACAAATACGGGTTGGATGTCCATGTCGTCAAAGAGGGCGGCGGATGGCCGGGGATCCAGCAAAAAGTGATCAGTGGGGAATATGATTTTTCACATGCATTGGCAGGTATGCCGATTGCTGCGACCCTGGGTATCAACGGCAATGCAAACCTGCAGGCACTTTTGAGCCTTGACTTTAACGGCAACGGTATCACCTTCGGCAACAAGATCATCAAACAGATGAAAAAGTATGGCATGGATGAGACGAAACGTCCGCTCGATTCCGTATCGCTGAAGAAGTTTATTGATGCGAAGCATGCAGCCGAGGGCGATCAATACCAGCCGCTTAATTTTGGTATGGTCCACCCAGTCTCCACGCACAACTATGAACTCCGTTACTGGATGGCAAGTTCGGGGATCCAGCCTGATGAAGATGCGACGATCAAACCTTTCCCGCCGCCGACAATGCCGTCCAACCTGATCGCAGGGAACATTGAAGGGTATTGTGTCGGTGAACCATGGAACGAGCGTATCGTACTGAAGAAAAAAGGGTCGACACTTGTGACCAATTATGACATCTGGAACAATAATCCGGAAAAAGTGCTGCAGGCGCGTGCCGACTTTGTTGAGAAAAACCCGGAAACGACGAAAGCCGTCATGAAAGCGATCATCGAAGCACAGATGTGGCTGGATGCGTCCTGGGAGAACAGAAAAGAGGCAGCGAAGATCTTGAGTAAGCCGAACTATGTTAAAGCGCCGGTCAAGGTCCTGGAAAAATCCATGACGGGTACATTCCAGTATCTCAAAGGTCAGGATTCTGAACCGAACCCGCAGTTCAACGTGTTTGCAAACTATTACGCAGCGTATCCTTTTTATTCGCATGGTATGTGGTTCATTACGCAGATGTACCGTTGGGGTCAGCTTGACAAACCTGTTGATATGAAAGCAGTGATTGAAAAGACGTACCGTCCCGACCTGTTCGAAATCGCTGCCAAAGAGGTAGGGTATGCGTTGCCGCCGAGTCCATGGAAAAAAGACGGTGTCGATCAATACAACATGTTTATGGACGGCAAAGTGTGGGACCCGAACAGAGCGGTCGAATACATTTTTGAATTCAAAGTCACCGCACCGAAAGTCAGTCAACAAGTTCTTGCGGATATGAACAAATGGACAGTTAAAACTGAACAACCGGCTTATGTATGTCCCTACGGACCGGCGGGCTGTGCTGATCCGAAATATGTGACCAAGTAGTCGGACTGTCCGATACCAATTATCAAGATAACGGGGAGAACCTCCCCGAAAACGCAGGCAATACAGTAGTTTTGTCTGCAGATTAGGAGTAAATCATGAATAATGAAACAGCAAAAAAGATCGTTTTACCACTGATGGTATTGATCGTTCTTCTGGTCGGGTGGAGTAGCCTGGCCGCAAACGTCGAAGATTTTCCGACGCCGTATGATACGTACGTCAGTGCTTTTGGCGGTGTTAATTCGGAAGGCGACGAGATGGTCGGCGTTCTGTCCGACCCCTTCTATATTGAAAACCAGGATGACAAGGGGATCTTTTGGCAGATCCTAAAGTCCCTTGAGCGGGTCTTTATGGGATTCGGACTCGCTGTTTTAGTCGGTGTTCCGGTCGGTCTTCTGATCGGGATGAACAGAAATTTCGCCTATGCACTTGACCCTTACATTCAGATATTTAAACCGGTCTCGCCGCTGGCATGGCTGCCGCTGTTGCTGTTTGTTTTTCAGGAGATCAATCTGACCGCGATCGCCACCATTTTTATTACATCGATCTGGCCGATCATCATCAACACGGCCCTGGGTGTCCGCAGCGTCAATGAGGATTACCTTAACGTCGCAAAAGTGCTTCGGTTTACACCGATGGAGACGGTCCGCAAGATCATTCTTCCTGTTGCAGTGCCGTTTATCTTTACCGGAATGCGTCTCTCTCTGGGTATCGCATGGTTGGTCATCGTCGCCGCAGAGATGTTGACAGGGGGTATAGGTATCGGTTTCTGGATATGGGATGAATACAATAATCTCAACTATAACAATATCATCATCGGAATCATTATTGTCGGTGTCGTCGGATTCATCCTCGACATCATTACGGGCAAAATTGCCGATTTCTTTGACTACAGAATACGGGCATAAAGGATAGAAAATGGAAAAATTTTTAAGTCTTGAAGGTGTGGGAAAATCGTTTCCACTGCCGGGCAACAAAGAGTACATCGCGGTCAAAGATGTCGATCTTCAGATCAAAGAGAATGAGATCATCTCCATCATCGGTCACTCGGGGTGCGGCAAATCGACGCTCCTGAACATGATCGCCGGATTGGACATGAACACCGATGGTCTCATACTGTTGAAGAACAAAGAGATCGACGGACCGGGACCGGACCGTGCCGTGGTCTTTCAAAACCACTCGTTGCTGCCCTGGATGACGGTCTATCAGAATATTGAAATGGCTGTCAAAAAAGTGATGCCGGAACTTTCGAAGAGAGAGCTGGAAGAGCGTGTTATGAAGTTCGTGAACATGGTCAATCTCGACCATGCCAAAGAGAAGTATCCCGGGGAGATCTCGGGGGGAATGAAACAGCGTGTCGGGATAGCGCGTGCGCTGTCGATAAAGCCGCAGGTACTGCTTATGGATGAACCGTTCGGTGCACTGGATTCGCTGACACGCGCGAATCTTCAGGAGCACCTGATGCGTATCCAGGAGAGCGTCAAAAACACGGTCGTCATCATTACGCATGATGTCGATGAAGCGGTCTTGCTGAGTGACCGCGTCATTATGATGACCAATGGGCCCGAAGCGATGATCGGCGAGATCCTTGAGGTGAACCTTGAGCGTCCGCGTGACCGTGTCGAGCTTCAGCATGATCCGGAATATATTCGCTGTCGTGAAGCAATTCTCGACTTTTTGTACAAGAAATTCGCCAAAGATGACGAATAGATAAAACGACGTAAAAAAACAAAAGGAAAAACAGATGAAACAACAGATAAAAAAACAGCTCTTATCACTGGCGGCAGCGCCATTGATCATGGGAACAATGGCGGTGTCGGCAGAAGCGGCAGATGACGGTTACAATATCTTCAGTGAGGTGAAATTCAGCGGTGAACTGCGTCCGCGCTACCAGTTTACCGATGCTGAGACCAGCACCAAAGATGCGGGTAATCAGGTGACGAACCGTACCAACCTGAACGTTACGGCGAAGCTGTTGGAAATTGATGGTTTGAGCGGAACGGTGGAGCTCAATGCCGTCAATGATTTCGGAACGGAACAGACGTCAGATGCGCAGGTCGGCGGCGAAGCTACCGTCGCAAAGATCTCCCAGGCAAATATCGCCTACAGTGCTGCCGGGGCAACGGGAATCGTCGGCCGTAAAACGGTCAACATCGATAACCAGCGTTTTGTCGGATCGGTCGGCTGGAAACAGAACTTCCAGACACTCGACCTTGCGGCGGCAGCGTACAGCGCCGGAGATTTTAATGTTCTTGCTGCGTATGTCTACGCCGTCAATGCGATCGGTGATGACGGTCATGACTACGGCGTCAACACGCCGTATGTCGGGACGACCTCTTCTGGCCGTACGAATTCGGCAGTCTTGCACGCTTCGTACAAGTTCATGGAGCCGATGACGTTGACAGGGTATGCCTATCTGCTCGGTAGCTACAGTGATACGTACGGTGTCGCTGCAACGGGTAATGTCGCGGTCGGTGCCAGCACCAAGCTGACGTACCGTGCGGAGGTGGCCATGCAGACGCAGGCGACACTGGAGACAGTTGACGGTATCTCAGGCGACACCAGCCTGTTCGGAGATGCGATGTATGCCAATCTGGACGTCGGAGCGAACATCTCCGGCTTCCTGGCAGGTATCAATTATGAGTACCTTGGCGGAAAAGAGCTGGGGGATGCCTCTTCGTCACAGTTTCAAACACCATTGGCGACCAAGCATAAGTTTAACGGCTGGGCCGATCAGTTCCTGGCAACGCCGACGACAGGTCTGGCCGACTTCAACCTGCGCGGCGGGTACGTCTCCAAATCAGTGGGTAAAGTACTGGCCGTCTACCACATGTACAGTTCGGTCGAGGACGGTCTGACCTCAAAAGCCGGTGATGCGTACGGTTCGGAGATCGACCTGTTATATACAAGAGGTATCCCGGGTATAAACGGTCTTAGCGCGCTTGTCAAGGGTGCCTACTTTATGAATGATGATGCCATCAACGGCGCCACATCATACAACGGCAACAAAACACTGGCCTGGCTCCAGCTCGATTACAAGTTCTCGACGAAGTGAGTCACCACGCCCCTTGCGGGGTGGTTTTCCTGAACGGTACAACGGCTATTAAAAAAGCGTATGACCGTCCATGCAAGTCACCAAAGGAGATGAAATGAAATATGCGACACTTCCCATTGTTCTCAAAAATGTCCGTATCCTTCTGATCGGCGGCGGGCCTGTCGCCCTACAGAAAGCGCAGGTGATGCAGCGCAACGGAATCGGTTTTGAAACAGTTTCCGAAATGTATATGGCCGAATTCGAAACAATCCGTGCAGCGAAACGTGTCAAGCGGTTTACACCCGATGATCTTGCCGACTTCCCCGTCGTTATCGATGCAACGGGCAGTGAAGCGGTCATGCAGATGCTGCTCGAACAGAAGCGCCAGAGCCCTTTTCTTTACAACTGTGTTGATGTGCCGGAGATATGTGATTTCTTTTTTGCCGCTCTGATAGAACATGGCCCCCTCAAGGTGGCGGTCTCCTCCGCAGGTGCGAGTCCGACACTGGCCCGGGAGGTGCGCAACAAGATCAGTCGCATGCTTCCGAAAACACTCGCATCACTGGCAGACAATCTGCAGGCTGAGCGTGAAAAGGGGCGTATCGATGTCGACAAGGCACGCGCCAGGGCGAGAAAGATGCTGGGCAGGGTATCGCTTGTCGGCTGCGGTACAGGGGATGTCGAGCTTCTGACGCTCAAGGCCTACCGGTTGATACAGGAGGCGGATGTCGTCTTCATCGACCATCTCATCAGCGATGAGATCGAGGCGATCATTCCCGAATCGACGTTGAAGATCTCCGTAGGCAAACGCAAAGGAGAACACAGCGTAAAGCAGACGACGATCAACGAAATGTTGATCGATTACGCTTCCAAAGGGTTGACAGTGGCACGTCTAAAAGCCGGCGACCCTTATATTTTCGGACGCGGTGCGGAGGAGGCAGAAGCACTGGTGAAGGCGGGTCTTTGCGTCGATGTGGTTCCGGGTGTCTCATCTGCTATTGCGGGGCCGCTCAGTGCCGGTATCGCACCGACTGCCAGAGGGTATGCGACCAACCTGTCGGTGGTTTCGGCGCATCTTGCCGGAGACCGGTTCAATGCCGGGTGGATCGACCTGCTGAACCTCAAACAGCACACGACGATCGTTCTGATGGGTCTTTCACGCGCTGCTGAGATCGTGGAAGCCGCACTCGCAGCGGGTGTGGACCCTGAGATGCCGACCGCGATCGTCTCCAATGCGACACGGCCGGACCAAAAACGCATCATCACAACACTCAAGGACCTGGCCGAAGCCGCCAGGGATGCAGAACGTCCAGGGATTATCGTCTTTGGTGATGTGGTCAAACTGCATAGTGTTCTGCCGCAGCACGAAAACCTGAATAAGGAGATAAAAGATGTCAAAACTGCATGAAGCGCAGACCCTGCGTAATAAAAAAATAAATAAAATTGAAGCGCTGAAAACGCTCAAAATACCGCAATCCGTCTATGATGAGCTCGAGGCGATATGTGGGGCCGGTTATGAGCAGCTCAAAGATGAAGACAGCAAGTTCTTTCTGAAATGTTTCGGACTGTTTGACAAGGGTGACGGCAAGTTTATGGTCCGGGTCCGTATACCCGGGGGCAGATTAGGCGTCGAACAGGCAAAGGTGATCGGGGAGGTCTCCCGGATGTACGGCGAGAACTATATCGATATTACGACACGACAACAGATCGAATTGCGCTACATTCCGTTCGCGTCACTGGCAACTGTTTTACAGCTTTTGGCATTAGTGGGGCTGACAACTTTTCAGACCGGCATCGATAACGTTCGGAACATTGTGACATCGTCGTTTGACGGGTACGCCAAAGAGGGGTATATCGACTGTCTGCCGATCATCGAGGAGATGCAGTCGATCTTTTTGGAACGCGACGAGTGGATCGGGGTACTGCCGCGTAAATTCAATACGGCGATACTTGGAACGGGAATGAACGACTGTAACATCTTCGGACATGACTGCTGCTTCCTTCCGGCACGTAGAGAGGAGATCTACGGCTTTAACCTTTACCTTGGCGGAAAAGTCGGAGTTCAGGCAAAAGATAGCGGCCTCTTTGTAACACGGGAACAGGTTGCACCCGTATTTGATTCGATCATCCATCTCTTTAAAACCTTCGGTTTTCGGGATAACCGTAACAAGAACCGACTCCATTTCCTGATTGAAACGGTCGGTATGGAGGTCTTTGCGGAAGCGATTGTGGAGCAGATGGGCTTTGAACTGCCAACGAGTGGTGAGCTGATGTTGACCTCTGAATACCGGGTCGGAGAAGATGGTTGTATCGATATGGACAATGGAAAAAAGGCGGTGCTTTTCTCAATCCCTTCCGGGATATTCAGCGGTTCAGACCTGATTGAAGCTGCCGGTGTCGCTGCCGCGACCCGGAGCGATATACGTCTCTCTATCGAACAGAGCTTTTATCTGATCAGTGACGGTACGCAGGTGCCGTCGATCAAGTCGAGCCCACTTTATGCGAAATACAGACAGTATCACAATGTCTATTTTACGCATCAGATTGCCTGCGCCGGGACAGCGACCTGCAGTTTCGGCGTTATTCCCAACAAGCCTGATGCTATCGAGATGGCAGAGTTCCTTGAGAAGGAGGTGCCGATGGACGGCGGGAAGATTCGGATGCACTGGTCGGCCTGTCCGAAAGGGTGCGGTGTACACGGGATCGCCGATATCGGTTTTGAAGGGTGCAAGGCCAAAGACAGTCATGGAAAGAGCTGTCTTGGTGTCCACATCTTTATCGGGGGCAAGGCAAGTTATGATGCGAAAGAGGCGAGGCTGGTGTTTAAAGCGGTTCCACTGGACGAAGCCAAGCCTATCGTCAAAAAAATCGTGACACTCTATAAACAGGAACGGGAAGCGAGTGAAAGTTTTGAGTCCTATGACAGCAGGGTACTCTCTGACTTGACGGTTGAAGCGTTACAGAAGAAGATCATGGAGGTATAAAAATATATCTGTTGTTCCGTACCATGGTGGAAACGACTTTACAGAACTGGTGTCGGTGTTGGACCTCTCCCCGTCTTTATGGACCTGGCCTGTGACTAGATGATCAACGCCTGTGGCGCAGTTTTTTGGGAACGCGCCGCACATACAGTGGTTCAACCCCAATGCACCAAAGATAAAAAGCGGTGAGGTCAATCTGATGATGTTAAGCGGGACAGCCGCGCTGCAGCTGTTGATGCACGACCTATTTTAAACAAGGAAGCAAAGATGAAAGCATTGACACGGTACTACAGAAGAAAGATAAACTTTATGGCACTGATGTATGTCGGCATGATCGCTTTGGCGGTATATTTTAAGCAGTTTGGATAGGTCGCTTTTTGATTTAAAGGTGTCTCCGCACAAGCCCTTTGCATAGGGCGTAACTAAGCAGTCCAGAGAATGTGCGGGATTATTGCCGACGTATTATCGTTGCTCTCTTCAAGGTCAAACTACTAATTTCCTCTTTGTTAAATGAAGATGACATAAATGGGTATTCTTTTTAACAACATATAATAATAAAAAATGTTCTTATAATTCTAATCCGCTATCATATGCTAATTATTGAAAAGAAGTTTGAGATGTATGTGATTCCTGAAAAAACGAACATAGTTATTTTGATGGTTGTATTACCTATTACTTGGTATATGCTGTGGTTGGCATCTCACAGCGAGAGTGTTGTGGTCATTTTACTGGCTGCATGGATATATGCACTACTCCATAATACGGTTTTTTCTCTGCTTCATGAGGCCGTACACGGAGTCTTTTCTATCAATACTATCCGTAATGACCTATTTGGGGTTTTAAGTGCGGCGGCTTTCCCCACATCTTTTACTTTACAAAAGATAGCCCATCTTGGTCATCATACGCGTAACCGTACAGACAAAGAGTTGTACGATTACTACCTGCCTTCAGAATCTAAGTCTTTACGCAATGTTTGGATGTATGGCGGAAATTTATTTGGTCTCTACTGGTTCATGATACCTTTGAGTAATCTTATTATTCTGGTTGCTCCAAAATTGGTTACTACAGAGTGGTTTATTCATGGACCGGCACGGCTTCTTGGGTTTGAATCGTATCTTGAAGAGATTGCACAATATTCTATGAGACGTATATGGGTTGAGGCTTTCTTGGCACTTGTTTACCAAGTCGCATTGTATTACGTGCTTGATCTGAGCTGGCAGGGTTGGTTGCTCTGTCACTGGTTTTTTGCATTGCACTGGTCGGCGTTGCAGTATGTCGATCATGCATGGAGTCCCCGTGATATTGTCAACGGGGCATGGAATTTAAAAGTGTTGCCTGTTTCCCGCTGGTTGGCACTGAACTACCATCTACACCTGGCGCACCACCGACATCCGGAAGTCCCATGGCTATATCTGCCGGAGTTGGTTGATCCAAAGGAAGCCTATCCGACGTTTTGGTCGATTTATAAAACATTATGGAGTGGTGTGCGCCCGGCACCTCCGATGTTCGCACCTGCAACATATCCTTTTGAGGGAGAAAAATGAAAAAGAGACCTGAAGAACAAGAGTTGGTCATCGCACAAGCATATGATCTGCGGGCAGTATGGAAAACGTATGCGTATTGGGCATTTTGGGTCGGTGTGGCGTTCTTCATTGTTTATCCCTTGTGCAATTGGATCTCAGCGCAGCGAAGTGAGGTGTATCAGCTTTATCTGCAGACAGAACTGAGCATTCCACTAATACCGGAGTTTCTCTGGGCATATCTATCCATGTATGTACTTTTTCTATTGCCTCCTCTCTTTTTGAGCGTGACAGAGCTGGTACTGCTTGGCAAAAGAATAATTTTGGGGACGATTATCAGTGGGGTGATTTTTCTTCTTTTACCCTCTCAATTGGGATTTGATAGAGTTATTCCAGAAGGATTTTACGGCGGTTTTTTTAGTCAGATCTTCACTCTGGACTTGCCGTATAACATGGCTCCGTCTCTGCACATTGTCTATAGCGGGTTGATTTTATTGGCTGTCTATAATGCATCCAAAGCGAAGTCGGTTCGCATACTTTCAATTGTATGGCTTACACTTATAGCTTTGTCAACACTGTTCGTGCATCAGCATCATGTGCTTGACATTTTGTCGGCAATGCTAATAATCGGCATTATAAATAAAAAAATTATTAAAGGAGAAAGAAATGTATAAATGGATATTCGTGCTAGTTCTATTGTTAACCAGCGGGACGCTGTTCGCAGCAGAGACCAACAGTGAAGATGAAGCGATACACAATGAGTTACGGGCACTTTTGTATGGTTTGGAAAATGCAGTAAACAGTGAACACTATGAGGACCTTCCGCAGTATTTTCACAAAAACATGCGGGTCACGATGAGTAATCAAGAGGTGCTCTCATCAAAAGAGGATATAGGCAAGTTCTTTGATTTTTGGTTTGGTAAAGATGGTTATCTAAAACGTGTAGAGATGACGTTGAACGCAGACGAATTAACAGAGCTTTATGCAGATAAGACGATGGGTATAGTCCGCGGTAAGGGAGTTGAAAATACCTACCTGTCCGACAGCCGTTTTTTTCCGATGCAGACTCGTTGGACTGCAACCGTCATCAAAGATCAGGGTGAATGGCGTATTTTGTCACTGCATATAGGCGTTGACTTTTTAGACAATCCTGTGTTGAGCATGGTTGAAGAGAGTGGAAAATACCTAGCTCTATTTGGGACTCTTGTCGGTCTGATACTGGGGCTATTACTCGGTTTTGTATTTTGGCGTAAGCGACGTAGTTCTGCTGAGGGATAGATGTCAAAAGCATACCAAGCATCTATCGTTGCAGTCTCTGTTTTGACCGAGAACATCTCGCAGGCTATGGCGGCACTTTATTTGGACTATTATGACGGGGCAGACAGCAGTCGCGTCCTTTCTGATATGCAATGCAAGAGTAAGGTATTACTGCTTTATCACGATGATGTGCTGGTGGGTTTCACAACCTTCGAAGTGTATGAAAAAGAGTGGGAAGAGAGGGCGGTTACGGTTATCTACTCAGGCGATACGATCGTTAAACAAGAACATTGGGGACAGCAGGCTTTGGCATTTGCATGGATACGCCATATTGGAGAGCTAAAAAAGGTCAATCCCGACAAGCCAATTTATTGGTTTTTGATCGTAAAAGGGCACCGCACTTTTAAATATCTGCCGGCTTTTACACACTCATTTTACCCACACTGGTCGAAAGGTCGTCGTGATCTCAAGCCGTTGCTGGACGATCTGGCACAAGAGAAGTTCGGAAAATGCTATGATCCTTCTCGCGGTATTATTGCTTTTGAAACAACACATGGGCATCTTAAGTCCGAATATGTTTTTCCTAAAGAAAATGAAAAATCGAATCCGGCAGTACGCTTCTTTTTAGAACGAAATCCCGGATATCTGAATGGCGACGAGTTGGCCTGTATCTGTTCATTCGCTGATGAAAACCTTCGCTCTTTGACCAAACGGATTTTATACGGAAAGGAAAAATCGGCGTGATGCATGATGACAAGAACCACTTACGTGCACAGCAAGAAGAATGGCTGTTCGCATGCCTGAAACGTAACGAGGAGAGTCTATACGGTAGCAAACATAGTTTTAAAGATATTGATACGGTCGCTTCCTATCAAAGTCAGGTACCGTTAATCCGGTATGAAGATATTGCTTCATTGATCGCACGCATCGCCGAAGGTGAAGATAACCTATTGTTTTCTGGTTCACCTGTAGCATTTGAAGTAACCGGCGGAAGCAGCAGTGGCGGGAAATTGATCCCTTATACGAAAGAGAGCTTCACCGATTTTCAAAGAGCGGTTTTACCATGGTTGATGCAAGTCTCTCACTATCATGGGATTGGCGCCAAAGCAGCTTACTGGTCCATCAGCCCGGCACTGAGAGTTGTGGAGAAGACATCTGGAGGCATAGCGATCGGCGTCAGTGACACAGCGTATTTTGGTGAAGAGGCGGGTGACGGATTTGCAGCCACTCTGGCCGTACCGCAATGGGTTGGCGAACTGCATGACCTTGATGATTGGCAACGTGCAACGCTCTATTGGCTGTTATGTTCGGCGGAGCTGGAATTGATATCGGTTTGGAGCCCGACGTTTTTATTGCGATTGCTTGAAGTGTTGAATGAGCGGCAAGAGGCTATATCTGGGTTATTACGTGAGGGGGGAATAGTGGATGATCACTATTTGTCATCCCATAAGGAAGCGTACGAACGATTACAATGTTATTTGCAAGCAGGCGATACACGACTTTTATGGCCAAATCTAAGACTCATAAGCTGTTGGGAAGATGCGATGTCAAAACCTTTTGCCAAACGCCTAAGAGCGCTTTTTCCTTATGTCGCGTTTCAGCCGAAAGGGTTGATCAGCACAGAAGGTGTTGTAACGGTACCCGACATAGAAGGGTATCCGCTTTTAAGTGCTGAGAGCGGGTTTTACGAGTTTGTAGATGCCGAGGAGAAGGTGCACTTGGCAGATGGTTTAACCGAGGGTGAGTCCTATGAAGTGGTGATGACAACCAACGGCGGATTGTACCGCTATCGCAGTGGTGACATGGTGCGGTATGAAGGGATGCGAGCGGGGTTGGCGGTACTGCGTTTCATGGGTCGAAACGGCATCACTTCCGATATGGTAGGCGAGAAGCTTGATGAGGTGTTTGTGCAAGGTGCTCTTGCGGAGGCTGAAGGGTTTGCTATGCTTGTTCCACAGCGGGGGGAAATGCCAAGATATCTGTTGGTGAGTGAAGATATAACTATCAAAACGAGAGTCAGGGAGACAGAGGCAAATCTCTTTAAAAATCCGCAATATGCATACGCGAGAAAAATAGGTCAACTTGCGCCTTTGGAAGCGGTCGTTATGGATAATATGATGACCCGATACATTGACTATAAGAGTGCAATGGGAAGCAGGATAGGGGATATTAAGATACCGGTGTTACAGACAGATGAAGCGTGGCAATGTATTGTCGAAAGAGAGCTGAGATGAAAATAGTATTGATCTCTCCCAAAGGACCGCTTTATCGTCACAAGGGTGGTATATTTAAAAAATCTTTGCGTTATCAGCCTTTGACATTGACGACTTTGGCAGCACTTATTCCAGAAGAATTTGGTGCAGAAGTTGTACTGATCGATGAAAGTATTCAAGCGGTACCGGAAACATTAGAAGCCGACATCATCGGTATTACGGTTATCAGCGGCACCGCAAAGCGCAGCTATGAACTGGCAAATATGTTTCGTCAGCAGGGCAAATATGTTGTGCTGGGCGGACCACATGTTACTTTGATTCCGGAAGAAGCGCAACACTACGGTGATACAATTTTTGTGGGTTATGCGGAACAGACATGGCCTCAGTTTTTAAATGATTTTGTGGAAGGCAAATGCAAACAGCGTTACGATCAAGATGAAACATTTACGCTTGATAAGTCTCCTTTTGCCCGACGGGAGCTTTTTGACAAAGGCTCTTTTCTGACTCAGGCTGTTTTTGAAGCTACGCGCTCCTGTGTGCATAAATGCGATTTTTGTGTTGCACCGAGTGCATGGGGCAGTAAGCAGTATCAACATTCCATAGATTGGGTCATAGAAGACATTAAGCGGGTGGGGCAGAAGAAGATCATTTTTGTTGACCTTAACCTCGTTTCGGATAAAGCTTATGCGGTTGAGTTGTTTACACGCTTGATTCCTCTGAATATACAATGGTTTGGTCTCTCAACAGTTCTGATCGCACATGATGATGCGTTAATGGAGTTGATGGCACGCAGCGGATGTAAAGGACTGCTGTTAGGCTTAGAGAGTATCTCAAATACCAATTTAAAAACGACGCATAAACAGTTTAACAACTCCGTAGATTATGCCGAGCTGATCAACAAATTGCACCGGCTTGGTATTTCGATTCAGGGATGCTTTGTCTTTGGCCTGGATGAAGACACAAAGGATGTGTTTGATGAAACAGTGGACTTTGTACTTGAGACGGGTATCGATCTGCCTCGTTTTGCGATCGTCACGCCTTTTCCGGGGACACCGCTCTATCGTAACCTTGATCAGGAGGGACGGATTTTGACTAAGGATTGGGAACTGTATGATGGTCAGCATGCGGTGTTCGAACCGAAGCAAATGAGTGTTGAAGAGCTGTTGTACGGGCATGAATATGCCTGGAAAAAAGCCTACTCTTATCAGGGAATCGCCAAGCGTCTATGGCAGGCAAAAAACTTTCAGCCTTTGGCCATTACGAGCAACCTTGGATATCGTTTCTATGCAAATCATCTGGATAAATTTTACAATTGTGATTGGCAGGTTGAGAGCCACATCCCAAATCCTTTTGCCGGTTTTGAGACGCAGATTAAAGTACGTATGGATAAAAACTGATGCAAATAACAATTATCCACCCTGCCATCGGACACATTAAAAATGAACGGTATATCCGTTCTTGGCAGATGGAGCCCCTGCCTGCAGCAGCTATCGCCGGCTTGACGCCAAAAGATGTAGCCGTCCGTTTTTATGATGACCGTATGGAGACGATACCTTTCGATGAAGCAACAGATGCAGTGGCAATCTCGGTAGAGACCTATACCGCTAAACGGGCCTATCAAATAGCCAGTGAGTACCGAAAACGGGGTGTACCTGTCATTATGGGCGGTTTTCATGCGACTTTGTTACCTGATGAAGTCGAAGAATATGCCGAAGCGGTAGTGGTCGGCGAAGCGGAACTTGTCTGGGATGAGGTCATCAGTGATCTGAAATCCGGAACACTAAAACGACGTTATCAGAGCAGAGAACGCCCGTCATTGGAAAACATACGTCTTGATCGCTCGATTTTCAAAGGTAAACGTTATCTGCCTATAGGGTTAATCGAGACGGGTCGTGGATGCAGGTTTGCTTGTGAATTTTGTGCAATACAGGCTTTTTTTGACAGTACGCATCGCAACCGCCCTATTGACGATATTGTCAAAGAGATCAAAACGCTCCAAAAAGAGAAAAAGATTTTCTTCTTTGTGGACGATAACTTTATCGGTAACATTAAAGAGGCTAAAGTGTTGTTGCGTGCCTTGATCCCACTGAAGATCCGTTGGATCACGCAGATGAGCATCGACGGGGCATACGATGAAGAGTTGTTGCGGCTCCTTGATGAAAGTGGCTGTAAAGGGGTGCTGATAGGTTTTGAAAGTCTGGACGAGAAGAACCTCAAGTTGATGAACAAGAGTTTTAACACAATGCACGGCGGGTATGTCAATGCGCTGGAGAACTTGCGCCGTCATAACATACGCATCTATGCAACTTTTGTCTTTGGCTATGACTATGATACCGAAGCATCGTTTGATGCGGCCGTGACCTTTGCGACAAAGCAGCAGTTTTATATTGCGGCTTTTAACCATTTGACCCCTTTCCCGGGGACACCGTTATACAAACAGCTGCAAGAACAGGGACGTTTGCGTTTTAAACAGTGGTGGCTTGATGACAACTACCGCTATAACGATCTTCCGTTCGAGCCTAAAGCGCTGGCGCCGCAGGAAATCACCCGTTTATGTGTTGAATCGCGCCGTAAGTTCTATAGTATCGGCAGCATTTTTAAGCGGCTTCTTTCCTTGCCCAACCGCAGTGACGGTTTTATGTTGCGCAACTACTTTCCGATTAACTGGATGCACCGTCGTGACGTTAGCAGCCGCAATGGCTACCCTCTTGGTGATGAAAATTGGCAGGGTACGCTTTTGAAAGTGAAACGATAATGTGTCGATCGCGTTTTGCAACCCGGGCGGACGACAGTGTGTTAAAAGCATTGCTCCGCGATAACCCGATGGATGCCTGGGTCTCCCTGAGTATGGAGAGGGAACCTTCATATTTTCACGGTACGTCACTGATGGGCAAGAGCTATACCCTGATCTCTGAAGAGAACACAGAGGTCGTGGGTATGTATGCCTGCAGCTATCTTCCTGTCCATATCAACGGCAAGAGTGAGACGATCGGTTATTTCGGATCCATGCGTATATCGAAACCGTTTCGAAATAAGATACGTTGTATCAAAGAGGGTTTCGACACGATCCGTGAACAGATGCCAAAAGAGGCAACCGTACCATTCTATTTTACGAGTATTGCCAGTGAAAACTTACGTGCGAGACGATTGCTCGAGGCAAACGTTAAGGGTATGCCGAGGTATCATCCGAGAGGACAGATGAGTACATTGATCTTTTCAACCAAAAGGGCGAAGTCAGCGGGAATGTTAAAACAGGCGACAAAGGAAGATATAAGCGATATTGTCGTTTTTTATAATCAACAGGCCTCGAAATATCAGTTGTCACCGTATCTGAGCGAAGCATGGCTTGAAAGCCTGGATGGGCATATAGGCTTGCGAATCAGTGATTTTTATCTTGTCAGAGATGATGATGGAAAACTGCAAGGCTGTTTGGCTCTTTGGGATCAACGGGCGTTTAAACAAAGTGTTGTTCAGGGCTATCGAACGCCTTTAAAGCAGATGCGCCCTCTCTATAATTTGTATGCCCGTCTCAACAAGCAAGTCGAACTTCCTGCATGTGGTGAAGCGTTGCAGCATCTGTTTGTCGCTTTTTTTGCTTTCAAGGATGATGCGGCCGCCATCGACCTTCTTAAAGAGGCGGCAAAAATAGCGCAACAGACCAAGAAGGTAAAGAGCTGTGTTTTAGGTCTCTCTTCAAAGCACCCTCTGTTACCTGCGTTGAAGCGGCAATTGAGACCCTCTGTCTACTTGACCGAGATTGAAACGGTTGTTTTAGACAGGGTTGATGCAGATCCCGGTCTCGATGATCGGTTAATACAGCCGGAGGTGGCACTGTTATGAGACTTCAACGTATTACGCTGATCCGTCCGAACATGGGAAACTACCGCTCAAATGATGCTTTGCCGCCGCTTGCAATGGCGATACTCGCTGCCAGGACACCCGATAATGTTGCGGTTACTTTTTATGACGATCGTGTTGAAGTGATCCCTGAAGATGACACCCCTGACCTTGTAGCAATGAGCGTGGAGACCTTTACCGCGAGGCGGGCATACGAGATAGCGGAGGGTTATCGAAAACGGGGAATCACCGTTGTTATGGGCGGTTATCATCCGACTTTGATGGCAGATGAAGTGCTGGAACATGCTGATGTAATCGTGATCGGTGATGCAGAAGGGAGCTGGGAGAAGCTTCTGGATGATTTCCGCGATGGCAATCTTCAGAAGCGTTACAGTGGCGGCAATGCCCAAGCGTTAGACGATTACAGAATGGATAGAAGTATCTTTAACGGTAAAAAGTATGTGCCCGTAGAGTTGGTACAGTACAGCCGCGGATGCCGTTTTACCTGTGAGTTTTGTTCGATCGAAGCCTTTTATCATCATCAAGTCCGTTTGCGTCCCGTACAAAGCGTTATCGATGAGATCAAAGCTCTCGACAGAAAAAAGCTGCTCTTCTTTGTTGATGATAATCTTTTTAGTTCAAAAAAAGAGCTGGACTATCTTTTAGAGGCGTTAAAACCTTTAAAGGTGCGTTGGTCATGTCAGATCAGTATTGATGTGGCTAAAGATGATGACCTGCTTGACCGCTTGAAAGCATCGGGATGCATTTTCGTCCTGATAGGATTTGAATCGTTGAGTGAAGAGAATCTCAGACAGATGGGCAAAAGCTGGAACAAAGTGAGCGGTGAGTATTTGGAGATTGTCGAGAAGTTTCATAGACGGGGGATGGCAGTCTATGGTACTTTTGTATTCGGTTATGATTTTGACACCCCGGAGCTGATCGACAAGAGTGTCGCGTTTGCCCTTGAAGCCAAACTTGAGATCGCGAACTTTAACCCTTTGACGCCGACACCGGGTTCAGGTCTCTACGACAGGTTGATCAAAGAGGGTCGGATGTTAAGTGAACGATGGTGGCAAGAGCCGACATACCGTTACGGCGATCCGATTTTTGAACCTAAATTGATGTCACCTGAAGTGTTTTCAGAAAAATGCTTTGAAGCGAAAAAACGTTTTTATGCCTGGGATTCGATCTTTAAAAGAGCTGTTCTTTCCAAGACGAAATTCAACCTGTTCCGATTTGCGATGGTGTTGTTAGCCAACATCGTGTCACGCAAAGAAGTCTATCAAAAACAAAACAGACACCTGGGAGAGTAGTGTGAAAATAACCTTGATCAAACCGACGATTGGACGTATGGAACACAGCTTATACATCGATGAGGGGCGTATGGAACCGTTGATGTTAGGCGTATTGGCCGGGCTGACACCCGAAGAACATGAAGTAGTTCTGCATGATGACAGGATGGAGTCGATCCCCTATGATGAACCGACGGACCTTGTTGCGATCACGGTTGAGACCTATACGGCTCGCCGTGCCTATGAGATCGCTGCAGTGTATCGCAGTCGGGGTGTCAAGGTCATTATGGGTGGTATGCATGTGATGCTGATGCCAAGTGAGGTGCAACAGCATGCGGACAGTATCCTGATCGGCGATGCAGAGACCATCTGGGGACAAGTCCTTTTAGATGCCCAGCAAGACCGACTACAGAAAACGTACAAGGCACCTGCCGGTATCGCGCAGATGGGCGGTGTTAAACCGCGACGTGAGATCTATAAAGGTAAAGATTACCTGCCTATTTCACTGATGCAGTTTTCGCGCGGGTGCCGGTTTGATTGTAACTTTTGTGCGGTGAGTAAATATTTCGATAAAAAACATTATGTACGCCGTATTGATGAGGTACTCGAAGAGATTGAAGCGCAAGAACGGAAGTTTATCTTTTTTGTCGATGATAACATTGCTTCGCATCGTCAAGCGTTTAAAGAACTTTGTCAGGAACTGACACCGATGAAGGTCAATTGGGTTAGTCAGGCCAGTTTAGATATCACACATGACAAAGAGGCGATGGGCCTGATGGCAAAGAGCGGTTGTATCGGTAATGTTATGGGGTTTGAATCCATCTCCCCTGCAAGTTTAAAAGACGCAAAAAAGGTCTCGAACCTTGCGTCGTTTTCAAATTACAGTTATGAGATAGATGTACTCCGAGACCATGCTATGCAGACATGGGCCGCGTTTACTTTAGGGTATGACCATGACACCTATGATTCGATTATGGCAACGATGGAATTTGCCAAAAAAAACCGTTTTACCTTTGCCGCGTTCAATATCTTGACACCTTACCCAAACACGCCGTTCTATGAGAGCTTACAAAATGAAAATCGGTTGCTATATGACGGTCAGTGGTGGCTGCATCCTGAGTACCGTTTTAACCATGCCGCCTTCATCCCTACGAATATGACGCCAGACGAATTGACCAGAGTATGTCATGAAGCACGGAGTGAGTTTAACAGCATCTCTTCGCTTTTGTACCGTTTTTCCGATGTAAAGACTAATCTAAAATCGCTTTGGCGTGCGACCACTTTTTTACGTTATGCAACTCTTTTTCGAAAAGAGGTACATAAAAAACACAGCATGCGGTTTGGACTTAAGTGATGAACAGAGGTTTTTTTACGCTGTATCAATATCTAGGCCCACTTTTGTTAACACCTTTTTCTTTTTGGTTATGGTGGAACACTTATGATGCAAATTTAACATTAACGTTAATAGCATGGTTGATTCCAATCCTTTTTGCCTATATCGTTCCCGGCATAGGTACTAATGTGCTAAAAGTCTGGGAATTCAATACCCGTTTTCGTCTGGGACGGTTCCGCCCTCATCATGGCTTTGTCTTTGGCAGTGCAACATCGATGATAGTATGGCTGACACATGCGCAGATGGCCACAAACGTGTTTGACGTGTTACAGTCGGCCTTTATAGTGGCGTCAGTGTTGGGCTTTTGGAATCTTATATACGATGTCAAAGCCCTTAAGTCAGGTATATTGCTTGTCTATAACCAGCCTTGGGCGGATGACAAAGGTGATGAAGCGGTTGCAATGGACTATGCTCCGGTCTTTTTTGCCGGGTTTGGTTTTGTCTATGGTGCAGGTATTGCTACGGCAGAGATTCTTCAGCACAAAGAATTACTTAATGGGGCATATATCATTGGTTATTTCATGGTCATGCTGATATTGTCAATCGCATTTCCGGTATGGTTATATCGTTACGGTTCATTTAAAAAGCATGGCCATTCCGGTTGCCAACCTGTAGTACGCAAAGAGAAAAAATAGAGATTGAAAAAAGTTTGTATTTTTATAAAAATGCCAATACATAATAAATTTACTGATAGTGAAAAAGTAGCTTGAAGTTCTAAAATAGATGTTTGTGATTGGTGGAGCATAGCGGGATCGAACCGCTGACCTCGTCGCTGCCAGCGACGCGCTCTCCCAGCTGAGCTAATGCCCCACAGTTGAGAAATGAGATTATACTTCAAGAGTTGTTGAAATACTCTTAAATTTAGATGCTTTTTTATGGACAGCGCGTAAATAGCTGTTTTACAGAATACTTTAGCGCTTGCTTTTAAGGTGTAAAGAACAGAACCTTTATCAATACACGACACAAATCTTACCTGGACAAGTTTATCTCTATAAAATATTTTCTTATATATAATCAAGAGAGCAACTACGTAGTAATATTTTTTTTTGGTAGAATGAGTTGATTACAATGTATTCACAGGATAGTCCTTATGGCCCGATTCACAACGCTTTTTGATCGTTCCGGAACAATAAGAGTAGATGGATGGGCAGTAGGCATCTTGGTTTTGTTTCTGGCTGCTGTCGTCTCCGGGACAGTGATCTGGAAGATCGAAGAGAACCGTCTTGAAAAAAGGCGTGCTGCAGTCGTAGAGATCGCTAATGAAAACAGTGCGCTGCTGCACAGGAGTATCGATTATGCATTGGCACTGAGTTATCCTCTTGGAGCTATGATACAGCACGATGGAAAGATCGATAACCTTGAATCGATCGGAGAGAAACTCATCGATTCATATCCGTTCATCTTGGAAATTGCGCTTGCGCCTGACGGGGTCATAGAACAGGTTGTGCCTCTTCAGGGAAATGAGAAGGCTTTGGGTCTTGACCTGTTGGTTCATCCAGATCAGAAAGCAGAAGCATTACTTGCCCGTAAAACGGGTAAACTGACACTGGCAGGACCGTTGCAGCTGGTTCAGGGAGGTGAAGCGCTTGTCGGCCGTCTACCGGTCTTCAGAGGAGAAGGCAGCAGGTTCTGGGGCTTTGTTCTCATTGCTATCCGTTTCCCCGAAATCCTTGACTATACTGCTCTGGGCAAGCTCAAAGATGAAGGGTATCAATACACCCTTACCCGTACACATCCCAAGACAAAAGTCGAAGAGATCATCGTCTCTTCAGGAAAAGGGGTACTAGAGCGGCCGGTCGAAACAGGTTTGGATGTCCCAAATGCACAATGGATACTGCGTATCGCCCCGACCAACGGATGGTATGATCTCTGGCTGCTAAGTATCGAGATCATCGCAGGTATCTTGATCAGTTTGCTGCTTGGGTATACCGCTAAGCAGTTCTTTGAGCTTAGAAACTACCGCCAATCGTTGGAGAAACTTGTTGTAAAACGGACAGCCGAGATCTCGGAGACTAAAAACCAGCTGCATACGCTGCTCAATACGATCCCCGATCTCATATGGCTGAAAGACACAGAAGGCGTCTTTCTACTGTGTAATCCGATGTTCGAACGCCTGTTCGGTGTAAGTGAAGCCGAAATCGTCGGTAAAAGCGATTATGATTTCGTTGACAAAGAGCTGGCCGATTTCTTCCGTGAAAAAGATCGTCAGGCGATGCAGGCAGATCGTCCGAGCATTAACGAAGAGTGGCTCACCTTTGCCGATGACGGCCACCGCGCTCTATATGAAACGGTTAAAACTCCTCTCTATGATGAAGACGGTTCCCTGGTCGGTATTTTGGGTATCTCCCGTGATATTACGGAACGTCATAACAACGAAATAGAGATCCGTCATCTTGTCAGGATGTATGCTTCTCTGAGCGAATGTAATCAGGCGATCATACACTCTAAGACACCTATAGAATTGTTTGAAAAGATCTGTGAAAGTGCTGTCAAAGAGGGCGGTATGGCAATGACCTGGATAGGACTGATCGATCCGAAAACAGGACTTTTATATCCGGCGGCTTCGTATGGCGATGATGAACGTTATTTGACAGGGATTACAATCTCTTCTGACGCGGACACCCCTACCGGAAGGGGGCCAACCGGCATCGCGATCCGCGAGAAACGCCCTTACTGGTGTATGGATTTTCTTAATGACCCTGCTACTGAACCCTGGCATGAAGAGGGTAGGAACATGGGCTGGAAAGCCTCGGCAGCACTTCCTATCTTTCAAAATGGCAGTGTTATCGGTGCTTTTATGCTCTATTCTAAACTACCCAGCGCTTTTGATACTATGAGCCGGGAACTGATCATGGAGATGACGACCGATATCAGTTTTGCGATGGACAATTTTGACCGTGAAGCCCAACGACAAGCGTCTGAGAACGAACTTATACAGACCGAGAGACTGCTAGAAGAGATGAGTTCAGTGGCACACATCGGCGGATGGGAGTTTGATGTCAAGAGCGGGAAAGGAACATGGACGAAAGAGGTAGCCCGAATTCATGATCTTGACCCGGAACTGCCTACGAACGAAGAGACAGGGCTGAGTTTTTATAAAGACGAATGGCTGGAGAAGATACAGTTCGCTCTGGATGAGGCAATCGAAAAAGGGGTGCCGTATGACCTGGAACTGAAGATGACAACGGCAAAAGGGAGTGACAAATGGGTCCGTAGTATCGGTGTCCCCATCGTAGAAAACGGGAAGACCGTTCGTATGCGTGGTTCATTACAGGACATCACGGAACAAAAAATTGCGGAAGAGAGAGTTCACTGGCTTGCCCATTTTGACCAACTTACCGGGCTGCCTAACCGCACGCAGCTGACTGAACGTGTTGCACAGGCCATCCATATATCTAAACGTACTCAGGACCCTGTGGCTCTGCTCTATCTTGATCTGGACCATTTTAAAAATATTAATGACTCCCTCGGACACAACATAGGCGATGATCTGCTGACGGAAGTCGCTTCACGCATGCAGTCTGTGCTTCGTGAAGAGGACACCCTCTCACGTCAGGGAGGTGACGAGTTTGTCATCGTTCTTCCCGATACCGATGCCAACGGCGCGGCACATGTTGCCAAAAAGCTGATCGTAGCTGTCTCTCAAGCCTACACTGTTCAACAGCACGAGCTGACGGTGACTCCGTCCATTGGGATCGCACTCTATCCAATGGATGGCGTTGACTTTAATACGCTTTATCAGGCTGCCGATGCGGCGATGTACCGTGCGAAAGATGACGGACGAAACCGGTACAGTTTTTTCACGGCAGAAATACAAGCCCAGTCCGTCCGGAACCTTGAGCTTGAAAATGCGCTTCGACATGCCTTGTCGCGCAATGAACTTGAGTTGCATTATCAGCCGCAGATCTCTATAGAAACACAGCGTATTGTCGGTGCGGAAGCGCTGCTACGCTGGAACCATCCTACATTAGGGATGGTCTCCCCGGCAGAGTTCATTCCTGTTGCAGAAGACAGCGGTCAGATCCTTGCCATCGGCGAATGGGTCCTTCGAACGGCTATTACGCAGCTCAAATCATGGATCGACAGCGGGATGGAGCCCTTTGTCATGGCGGTCAACCTCTCTGCAGTGCAGTTCAGGGACCCTAAGTTGGTCTCACAGGTCTTAGGTGTCCTTGAAGAGCTGCAACTTCCGTCAAAGTACCTTGAGCTTGAACTTACCGAAGGGACGACGATGGTAGACCCGCTGCATGCGATCGAGCTGATGAATGAACTGCACGATCACGGCATAGGAATGTCCATCGACGACTTTGGAACGGGTTACTCTTCTCTGAACTATCTTAAACGTTTTCAGGTCTATAAACTCAAGATCGATCAATCTTTTATTCGCGACATTACGAAAGATTCTGATGACAGGAACCTTGTGATCGCTATTATCAAGATGGCGAACAGCCTAAATATGCAGACGATCGCGGAAGGTGTCGAAACGGCCGAGCAGTTGGCTTTTCTCCAAGAAAACGGTTGTGATGAAGTGCAAGGTTACTACTTTAGCAGACCGTTACCAGCCAAAGATTTTGTGCAGTTTGTAGATGAGCAGCGTAACGGTAAAAGTATCATTTAGTACGCTTATAAGAGAGAATATTTCGCTGCTTCTGCCCGGGATGCCAGCGGTTGGACTGAAACGCTTTCCCCCTCGAAGTCAAGTACGTAGTTGTTCTCAGGTTTTGTCTTGCAGTAGGTCAGGATGGCACGTGCTGCAAAGACTTTGTCGGCCTCTGTTGCATTTTTGGAAAGAAGAGAGTGCGGGCCCGGGATTCCGTCTGTTTTGATGTGAATAAACTTATCATTGACGATCTCCTGCAGAAATTCGTTTTCGTCCTGCTGACGGCCGACAACCATTTTTGCGCCATCAGGCAATCTGAAGTGACGGCCCCATTTTAGGACTTTGATATCCTGCACGTTAAAGTTGTCATCATGTTTTATGTAGTCGTTCATTTTGATCGTAAAATTGGCATCGGTCAGGAGACAGCCGCCGCCCGGACTTTCAAAATCGGTAATACCGAAGCCCTCCACCAGCTCCATCTGACGGTCGCGGCTGCGTCCCTGAATGCCTTCGAGTTTATCACGGTCTACCCACCCTTCGGTTTCGGCAATGGTCGGTGCCAGACATTGTGCCGACATGGGACGAAGCAGAAGTCCGTCAACATTGGCTTCGTCAAGGACGGTCTGCAGTGCTTCGCCGTTTTGACTCATCGGACGTTGTCCAAGGACCTCACCGCTGATCATAAAGTCTGCTCCTTCGGCTTCCATAATACGTTTTGCCACCTCGAACATCTTGGCATGGCAGTCTATGCAGGGGTTGAAGTGTTTACCGTAGCCATGTTTTGGTGAGAAGAGGACACTTTGGAGATATTCGCTCTGAATGTCGATGATACGGAGCTCTGCACCGACCTGGTCGCACATGTTCTGCATATGTTTACGGCGGTCGCGGGTCGCGCCAAACCCGGTGTTGATGTTGCAGGCGATCACTTCGATGCCCTGATCGACTATCAGTTTCATAGCGAGAGTAGAGTCCAAACCGCCGCTGAAAAGGGCGATAGCTTTACGCTTTTGCATGGATACGTCCTTGTTGAAGCACCGGAGTTTGAGCAAACTGGTTTACCTCAGAAAATTTGTACAATTTTAGCAGATATTGCGCACTATAATGATCAAAAAATTATATTACGAAGTGACGAGTTGACCTCGCTTCAAGGTGGCGATCTTTCCTCTGATCTCTCGAATGAGAAAGGATTTTTTCTCAAAAGAGTCATGTTGCTGGGTCAGAACTTTTTTGAGCTTGCGGTTGTAGTGCTGGGTCAGAAAAGTGATCAGCTCGTTGTGCAGGGCTTGCTCATCGCGGCAGGATTCGATCTTATCGTTAAAGGCGATCGCCATAAGGTGCGGGTCATCAAACTTTTGCTGCAGGATCAGGTCGAACTCATAGGCGTGAAACTGCAGCATGTCGGCTGAGATATAGTCGAGTATCTGATCAACAAGGGCCGGGTTTTCCATCATACTTTTGATGAGAATCAGCTCATAAGTGTCGTAGGCGGTTGTCATTTGCGGTTGTTGCGGCTGAATATTGTGCTGCTGAGAGAGTCGGATAAGCGATGGGCTGATAGCAAGTCTTGAGGCTAGAAATCTTTTGTACTCTTCTTGCAACAGCGGCGAGAGCGTTTTAAGATAACCGATGCTCTCATGCAGCGCCTGCTCTTTCGCTTTGGGATTGCGCAGATCAAAGTTGCGCAGTATCTCTTCGAGAACGAACTCGATAAAAGGTTTGGGCGAATGGAACATCGCATTAAGGGTGTCGATCTGACCGGTATGGACCATGTCGGCAGGGTCGAGGCCCCCTTCAAAGATCACAACACCCCCGTCAAAGCCGCCTGTACTCAGGAGCTTGGAAGCTTTAAGCGCAGCTGCCCGTCCGGCATTGTCGCCGTCATACGCCATGACGATCTTGGGATCACCTTTGCGCAGAAGTGGAAGGTGCTCGGGCGTTAAAGCGGTCCCAAGTGTCGCAACAGCCTGGTTGAATCCGGCTTGATGGAGCATCACAACGTCGAGGTAGCCCTCAGTGATGATGATCTGTCGTTGCTTGTAGATAGCCTGTTTGGCAAGATCGTAGGCATAGAGAAGTCGCGACTTGTTGAACAGAGCCGTTTGCGGGGAGTTGATGTATTTGGCTTGATGACCGGTGATAGTCCGACCCCCGAAACCGACACTGGCCCCGTTGGGGGCATGAATAGGAAAGATGATCCGTTCAATGAAACGGGCATATTCGCGGCCGCCTTCGCTACCTGCGACACCGAGCTCTACGGCTTCGGCCATACTGAATTGGTTGGACTTGATAAACTGGATCGTCTTAAAGGAGTCGGGCGCATAGCCGATGCCGAACTTCTCGATGGAGGCCATTGAGACCCCGCGCTCTTGCAGATACGCTTTGGCTGTCGGCATGGAGCCTAAGAGGCTTTGGTACCATTGGCTGAGCTTTTCCATAAGCTGTGAACGCTGCTTTTGCGGGTTTTTGTTGTCGGTATAGTGGAGGGTGTAGTTGTTCTGGTCAGCCAGACGCTCGATTGCTTCAGGGTAGTTGAGCTTTTCATACTCCATCACAAACTTGATAGCGTCACCTCCGGCGCCACAGCCGAAGCAGTGATAGATCTGCTTTTGCGGCGAGATCACAAAACTGGGTGACTTCTCATCGTGAAACGGGCAGACGGCTTTAAAATTTGCACCGGCCTTTTTGACCTCGATATAGTTGCTGATAACGTCTAATATGTCGACACGGGCTTTAAGCCCTTCGATGGAGTCCTGGGAAATCATAATGTGATTTTAACGTATATCGGCTTTAGGGGTGTCTGTTGCATGGAATCTTTTTAGCCTCTTTTACAGGTTTGTTCGGAGAGGCTTGATAAACCCGTCGCAGTGAAGGTGAATGTTTTCATCGAAGTGTACTTTAATGTTGTACTCGTTATAATTCGCGTCCAAATTTTAAAAGAAAGTAGGTGATGTGAATGCCTGGTATTACACTTCGTTCGGACGATAACTTCGACGCTGCATACCGTCGTTTCAAGAAGCAGACTGACCGTAACTTAATCGTTACAGAAGCTCGCGCTCGTCGTTTCCACGAAACAGCGACTGAGAAACGTAAAAAGGATAAGATCAGTGCTCGTAAGAAGATGCTTAAACGTCTTTTCATGATGCGCAGATACGAATCACGCCTCTAAGAGAACGCCTTCGGGCTTCTCTTAACCCCTCAAATTTCAAAGCCCTTCACTTATGACACAATCTAAAAAAATACTTTTCATTGACGATGATGATTTTCAAACCGAAATGCGTGCGCAGTTGTTGAGCGATACACGTCAGCATCAAGTAGTGATAGTAGATTCGTTTGACGAGGTCAAAATACTCTACCAAAAAAATAAATTTGACATTGTCATTATCGATTTTTCCCGTGATTTTGGTCTAGAGAGTCTGCGTTTTATCGATTCCATCGATCCGATGCAGAGAATGATCACAATATCGGAAGATGAAGAGTACAGTGAACAAAAAGGGTGTGATTATTGTGTATCACACCATCATCGCCGCCGCTTAAAACCACCTTTCTCTTTCCCTGAGCTGGTCCGTTTGGTTGAAAGCTTCGATTTGATGCTGTGTCCTCTCAAAAATAAGTTGTAAGAGGTATACAGCTTCGTCACACAGCCTTCATGACACTTTTTCTACAATACTTTTGATGACGAGCTTTGCTCTCTTTTTTATTTTCTATAACCCCATAAGTCATTCTTGGATAAAATATTATAACTAATAACGGGTTCTGCTAATGGCCCAAAAACGAAGGTTTATCATGCTCTTTTCCGCTCCACTTAAAAGTAATTCAAAACGTGTCCTCCTGCTCGGTTCGGGCGAACTGGGTAAAGAGGTCGCTATCGAAGCACAGCGCTTAGGTCTTGAGGTGATCGCCGTTGACCGTTACGAAGGGGCACCTGCCCACTCTGTCGCTCACCGCTCTCATGTTGTCAATATGCAGGATGAAGAGGCGATCCTTGAGATCATCCGTCGTGAAAAACCGGACTATATTCTGCCGGAGATCGAAGCGATCAGTATTTCGGCACTTTTTAAAGCGGAAGCGGAAGGGTTTAACGTTATTCCAAATGCGGATGCGGTCTCCAAAACGATGAACCGTAAAAACATCCGTACCTTTGCAGCGGAAGAGCTGGGACTTAAAACAGGTCCATACCGTTTTGTGACAACTTTGGAGGGAATGCGCAGCGCCGGTGAAGCGCTGGGTTACCCTTGTGTGGTCAAGCCGGTGATGAGCTCATCGGGTCACGGCCAGTCGGTGATGCGCTCTGCAGAGGACCTTGAAAACTCATGGGAAATGGCAAAAGAGGCGCGCGGCGATGCGAGTGAACTGATCGTTGAAGCCTTTGTCAACTTTGATTATGAGATCACGATGTTGACGGCGCGTAATGGTAAAGAGACCGTCTTCTGTGAGCCTATCGGTCACGAACAGCGTGATGGTGACTATGTTTTCTCATGGCAGCCGATGCGTATGAGCGACGTCGCAAAAGCCAAGGCACAGGAGATTGCCAAAAAGATCACCGACGGCCTCGGCGGTCAAGGTCTTTTCGGTGTTGAACTCTTCGTTGAAGGCGATGAGGTCTATTTCTCAGAAGTGAGCCCGCGTCCGCATGACACCGGTATGGTCACATTGATCACACAGTCGCAAAGCGAGTTTGCACTTCACCTGCGTGCAGTCCTCGGTCTGCCGCTTGGCTTTACCTTCTATGGTGAAGGTGCATCGGCAGCGTTCAAATCGGAGAATGACTCTTATGCACCGGTTATTGACGTGGCCGATGAGCTTTTTACTAACAACTCGTTTGTCCGTGTGTTTGGAAAGCCGGAAGCACATAAGGGCCGTCGTTTAGCGGTTGCTTTGGTCCTTGACAAGGTCGAAGATGCCTTGGAACAGTCTCGTAAGCTGATTACGAAGATCAGTGACTCGAAATAGTTTCAACGACTATTTAACTGCCAACGAGGCGGTTGATAGCGATCATCCGGAGATCATTGCTTTGGCTGGAACACTGGCTGAAGGGTTGGATGATGATGAAGCGATCGCTAAAAAATGTTTTGAGTATGTACGCGATCAGATCGACCACAGCGGCGATGTCCCGGCAGCGGTAACGACCTTCAAAGCAAGTGAAGTCCTGAAACATAAAACAGGATGGTGTTATGCCAAAAGTCATCTGTTAGCGGCACTCTTGCGGGCTAACAACATTCCTGCCGGACTCTGTTACCAGCGTCTGAGTCAGGGTGACGGTGGTCCACCGTACTGCCTGCATGGCTTGAATGCTCTGTTTTTGAAAAAGTATGGCTGGTACCGCGTTGATCCGCGGGGTAACAAAGAGGGGATTGATGCCCAGTTTTCCCCGCCGGTACAGAAACTGGCCTTTGCATTCCGTGATGAGAACGAGGGCAATTTTGAATATATCTACAGCGCCCCTTTGAAAGAGGTCGCTGAAGCACTGCAGAACAATGCCGGGTATAAAACGATGGTGCAGAATTTCCCGGATAAAACTTTATATGAAGAAGAAAGATAATGAATATAGTACTACTTGATGCTTTGACTTTTGGAGAGACTGATCTCAGCGGTTTTAATGACTTGGGTAAGGTGACAGTGTATCAGACAACCTCGGCTGAGGAGACACCAGAACGTGTCAAAGAGGCGGATGTTGTTGTCACTAACAAGGTTGTTATAGATCCAGCGATCATGGATGCTGCCGTTAACCTGAAACTGATCTGTATTGCAGCGACAGGGATGAACAATGTTGATCTTGAGTATGCAGCGCAAAAGGGGATCGCGGTTAAAAATGTAGCCGGGTACTCTACGGACTCGGTTATTCAACACACTTTCTCCATGCTTTTTTATCTGATGGGCCATGCACGTTACTATGATGAATATGTCAAGTCTGGAGAGTGGCAGAAAAGTCCTGTTTTTACTAACGTAACAAGATCATTTTCTGAGGTAAAAGGTAAAAAATGGGGGATCATCGGACTGGGTGAGATCGGTCGGGGTGTTGCCAATATTGCCAAGGCCTTCGGTGCTGAGGTCGTCTACTACTCGACGTCCGGAAAGAATGATAACAGCGATTTTGAGAAGATCAGTTTCACCAAACTCCTGGAGACCTGCGACATCATCACGATCCATGCGCCGTTGAATGCACAGACAAAAAACCTTGTCGGACATTCAGAGTTCCTGATGTTGAAAGACGGTGCGGTTCTACTGAACCTTGGGCGCGGCGGGATCGTAACTGAGAGTGCGCTGGCGGCGATCATTGACGTTAAAGAGATCTATGTCGGGCTTGACGTGCTTGAGAAGGAGCCGATGAGCACACCGCATCCTTTGATGAATGTAGAGCATAAAGAGCGTCTTTATATTACGCCGCATATTGCCTGGACTTCTGTTGAGGCAAGGGATAAGTTGATTGCTTCGGTGATTGAGAATATAAAGAGTGCTTTTTAGACTTTTTTGTTGATTATTTTAGTTTTCTAGAATTCACTGTTTTTTAACTTTTGAATCTGTTGGACATTTTAATATCCTTGACTACACTCTTTCCTTTTTCACGACCCGGCATTTAGTGCCTCCCTGCATTGCGCTGTTGGCGCTGATACTCCGCAAAAAACGAAACCACACAGCACTAAAGTGCCGTACAGGACGGAACTAAATTCCGTATCGTGAAAAGCGCTCGTGACGGCTTTACCCGAGGGTATTTCCTTTGGTCACAAGTCGACAGCTGTCGACTCCCATCCTTCCAGTCATTCCTTCGCTAAAAACGACTAACTCACCTTCGGCTCAAACAGAGCCGTTTTATTAACGCTCTTTCACTCCTTACAGTCTGCCTTGCAGATGCCACGAATCATTCAATCGGTAACGCATCTATTGGATTTAAAAGCTTCGCTTTTATTCCTGTTTGAATTGCTTGGTGGCAGTTGCTCTTGATGTCGAAAAAGCTTTATGGATTGGAGTTCAGACAGATATTGGCGTCTAACCGCCAATTAGCCCGGAAGCCGAAATATTCAACTCGCTCCCATGGTCTCCGTGGGAGTGTATATTTCAGTATCGAGTGATTCGCCCATATGTATTCCCACTTACAACGTGGGAACAAGGAGCTTAAACATAAAAAAAATCAGCCTTCATTAAGCAATATAGCCACGAAGAAAAGAGCCACATAATCTATCAAAATATTGACAAAGGCTATTTCCCGAAAAGCCGGGCAAAGAACCCTTTCCCCTGCGCCTTCTGTACCATCCGGATATAACGGTCAACCGAGGCTGCACCGACTTCATAGTCTTTTACCATCTTGTTCTTGGCGCTTATGCTGACACAAAACGGCACACTCTGTATCTGGTACTTCTGTGCCAGTTTCGGGTTGCGTGTCACATCGACTTTGGCGATGACAGCCTCGTCTTTGAAGTAGTTGTCGAGATGGGGCAGGTTGGCAAGGACCTCTTGACAGGGCCCGCACATCGGCGAGTAAAAATCGATAAAGATCGCTTTGTCGCTTTTCTCTACGAGTTCGACATAACTTTCATCACTCAGTTCTATAACCATTTCATAACCTCCATAGCAATAAAGATGACCCCTAAAAACATCACCGATGTCAAAAAGACCAAGGCTGTAATATCTTTAGGTCTGCAGTCATACAGAGAGCCCAGGTTTACATTGGCAACCGCCAACGGCATAATGAGCTCCATAAACAAAATACCTTTTATCATAGCATCCATCTCGATCTGCGAAAGTATAACAAAGGTGATAACCGGCAGCAGGATAAACTTGACGCTGCTGACCCAGCCGATCAGCATACGGTTGATAGTTGTGATCTTAACATCATAGAGATAGATCCCAAAAAGGACAAGCTGCATTACCATAGAAGCGTAGGCTCCCATCTGAAGACCTTTATCAACAACTTCGGAAGGCTGATAGCCGTAGAGGTTGAGTGCGATCGCGATAAAAGCGGCCCAGATAATGGGGATCTTCAAAATGTTAATGAGGGATGCCCGTACGTTAAAGCTGCCGCGTGAGTAGAAATAGACGCCGGCGATGTAGACAAAAAAGACGTTGACCAGGTTGATAATGGTGGTGTAGGGAATACTCTCTTCACCAAAGATAGCGATCCCCAAAGGGATACCGAGATTCCCGGTGTTGCCGATAAGCGCTGCAACCGTTGCTATAGAACGCTCTTTGGGGTCTTTAAACAGGGCACGAGCGACGATGACACTAAAGGCCAGGGCTATCGTGACCACAACAAAATAGAGGGCCGGTGCATAGACAAGGGTAGTGTCGATAGGCCGTTTCAATAGTCCCCAAAATGTTAAAAATATCTGCAGAAAATAGACCGAAAGAAGGGTGATCGTCCGGTCGTCTACCTGCTCTTTAAAGGTACGTTTGGCGATGTAGCCGACGGCAATAAAGAGATAGATACTGAGGACCGAGATCAAAATTGAGTTCATAACGATATTGTAGTTGGTTGTGCTTTAGTTTTGGGTTAGTAAAACCCCTGCGTAAGAGAATCATAATTGCATTATTAAAGTAAGAAGTGCGTCAAAGTTTGACAGTCAACTCTAATCGTTTTCAGAGGTACCCTAAAGTAAAATGACAAAAATCAGCCAAAGGATCGATGTGGTCGATGTATTAGTAATAGGAAGCGGCGGAGCAGGTATGGTAGCAGCACTCTCTGCCAAAGAGGCCGGTGCAAGTGTCGCTGTTGTCTCCAAGACATACCCTACGCGTTCACAGACCTGTATGGCTCAAGGCGGCATCAACGCCTCTATCGGTGAGGGAGACAGTGTAGAGTCGCATATTGCTGACACCTTAAAATCCTCGCAAGGCTTGGGCGATGAAGCTGCGATAGACAAATTGTGTCGTGATGGTGTAGAAGCAGTGGCTTGGTTGGATGCCATCGGCGTTCCCTTTTCACGTTCTGCCGAGAGTAAGATAGCGCAGCGACGTCTGGGCGGAGCCAATGCAGACCGTGCCTGCTATGCGCAGGACTATACCGGGCTTAAGATCCTTCATTCGCTTTATGACAGTTGTCTGAAAGCGGAGATAGCGTTCCATAACGAGTACTTTTTAATGGATCTGATCGTCGATGAGAGCGGTCAAGAGAGACGTGTCTGCGGTGCAGTCTTCAAAGCGCTTAAAAGCGGTGAGCTCAAAAGTTTTTATGCGAAGACAGTGATCATGGCGACGGGCGGCTACAGCCGGGTGTATGACCACTACTCGACCAATGCAACGGGCTCAACCGGTGACGGTCTGGCCGCAGCGCTGCGTGCGGGAGCAGTTGTTAGCGATCTGGAGTTTGTACAGTTTCACCCGACAGGACTTAAAAATGCTTCGATCCTGATCTCGGAATCTGCCCGTGGCGCCGGCGGTCATCTTTTGAATGCGCACGGCGAACGGTTTACCGATGAACTGCAGCCGCGTGATGCACTTTCTCGTGCCATAGATGAAGAGATCAAGAAGAGCGGGGCTGTCTTTTTAGACATTCGTCACCTTGGAGAGAACTTCATCGACCATGAACTGCCGCAAGAACGAAAGCTTGCTAGATTATATGAGAATGTCGATCCTGTCACCGATATTATTCCGATCAAACCGGTGGCCCACTATACGATGGGCGGTATTGCGGTAGATGAGACTGCAGAGAGTACGCTGAAGAGACTTTTTGCCGTCGGCGAGTGTGCCAACCATAATGTCCACGGGGCGAACCGTCTGGGAGGAAACTCTCTGTTGGAACTGATCGTCTTTGGAAAGGAAGCCGGCAGAAGTGCGGCCAAGGCGGCAAAAGAGGTGGAGAATGTGCAAGAGAGCGGAGAGGCTGAAGATGAAGTCTTACAGAAGTTGGAAGCAATTAAGAGCTACAGCAATGAGATTGATTTTTATCAAAGACGGACAGAGCTGGGTGAGATTTTTTACAGATATGCGGGCATAGAGCGCAGTGAAAAAGGGCTTATGACAGCGTTGGAGCAGGTGCACGGCATGCAGCACGAACTGCCGAAGATGGGAACGTTAGACAGACAAACAGTCTATAACACCAATCTTATGGAGTTTCTGGAATTTGGCAATATGTTGACACTCGCAGAAGCAATGTTAGTCGCAATGCTGGAGCGCAGAGAGAGTCGGGGGGCACACGCAAGAGCCGATTTCAGAGAGCGTGACGATGTGATGTACAAACGCCACAGCGCGGTGTTGCTGCATAACCGTAGAGTTGAGATAGGCTTTACGCAGGTAAGTGCGAAAGAGCAGGAGGTGTAAGATGAAGCTTCATATTATGCGCAATGGAGAGAAGGTCAGTTACAAGGTGACATCAGAAGAGGCAACCTTGCTGCAACTGTTGAGTGAGATCAAGACGACACAGGATGCATCGCTGAGTTTTGCCTCCGGATGCCGTTCCAGTGTCTGCGGCTCCTGTGCCATGCGTGTTAACGGCAAAGAGGTATTGGCTTGTACTTATAAACCGCAAGATGGAGACCTTGTCGAACCTTTGAAAAATGTTCCTCTTATCCGTGATCTTGTGGTCGACATGGAGAAAGCGCTGGACTTCAATAGAGTTGCCAAGGCTTGGGCCGGAGAAAGTGCCGCGACCATTGCTCTTTCGCCTGAGGATGCCGAGATCAATGAAGTGCAGAGTGACTGTATTTTGTGCGGTGCCTGTTACAGTGCCTGTCCGGTCTACGCGGTGAACCCTGACTTTATCGGTCCGTTTGCACTGACACGCAGTTGGCGTTATGTGAGTGACAAACGTGAAGAGGATATCGCCGGCAAGATCGCAGCGGTTCAGACAAACGGTGTCTGGGACTGTACTTTGTGTGGGGAGTGTGTGCCGGTCTGTCCGCAGGGGATCGCGCCGAAATCGGATATTGATATGCTGCGCAGTAAAAGTAATGTCATGGGGTATATGGACCCTAATTTTGCCAACTTTGGCGGTGGACTTGATTTTGGGGCACCTGTTTTTTAACATTTGATTGTATTCGTTAAGGATTGGTTTTTCTTTCTTTTTTGAACCTGTTGGACATTTAAATATCCTTGACTACACTCTTACTTTTTTACGCCGCAAAAAAAGTAAGCAAAAAACCTCTCGTGACGGCTGCGCGGTCGGTAGCTACCGACTGCTTTCACTCCAGTCGTTCATGTCCTAAAAATCCCTAACTCACCTACGGCTCAGACAGAGTGATTTTATTAACGGTCATTCTCTTCTTACGTTCAACGCTGTAGATGCCACGAAAGAGAGCAAGCGGTAACGCATCTATTTTAAATTTAAAGCTACGCTTTAATCCCTGTTTGAATTGTTTGGCTATAGCTAGTTAATTGTGTCGCAGCAGGATGTTGAATCTCTTCTATAATAAAGTACAAAAGCACAATAAGCGATACACGTTACGACCGGAGATGATGTTTGCAGTAATGCGAAAATGTACGAAGGTCCAAAGTCACATCTCTAAAAATATAAATTCAAATCGCAACTATAGAATAAGTAAAACAAAAACCCTCAGTTTGCTTTCGTTATACTTGGTTAGTTAATAAAACTATGGGTCGGGTGACCCCTAAAAAGAGGTAACATGGCAGCAAAAGAACATTCAGTAGACATCTCCGCAAAGATCGATATGCAGAGTTTTAAAGACGCGATTCTGCAGGTACAACGCGAAGTGGGGAACCGTTATGACTTTAAAGGCATCACCGCCGACATCGACTATAACGAAAAAGCCAAAACATTGACACTCACAACATCCAGCGACAACAAACTCGAAGCGCTTCAGGACATGGTTATCGCAAGACTGCTAAAACACAATCTCAGCTCAAAAGTGTTAGATGAAGCCAAAACAGAAGACAGTAGCGGCGGCAACCGTCGAATCGTCTATAAGATCGTTGACTACATCGAGTCCAAAGAGGCGAAAAAGATCGTTGCCGAGATCAAGAAGATGAAGATCAAAGGGAGTGCTGTTTTGGAGGGCGACTATATCCGTGTTAAATCAAAACAGATCGATGAGCTTCAAAAAGTGATCAGAGAGATCCGTGCGATGGAGTGGGATGCGCCATTGGTGTTTGAGAACATGCGATAAAAGCCGTATCTCCGGCTTTGCAGCTTCTGATATAAAGTAATGTCTGAAAAGACGCAGCGTGGGCAGTGCTGTTTAACTGCCTGGATATAAAGGATAGTAAATGAGTAAAATGACCGTAGCCGAAGCATCTGAATACTTTAAGGTCTCAAAAGAGGCGATCCATAACCGCATCCGCCGCGGTACCCTCGATTGTGTTATTGAACATGGGACAAAGTATGTTGTTGTCGGCGAAGTTAAAAGTGAACCGGTGCAGACCAGTGCCGGCAACGACAAATACTACAGTTATATTGAGCAGGAAAATGCGGCTCTTAAGGCCAAGATTTCCGAACTTGAAGGTGAGACGCGTTCACTCAGAGAACAGCGTGAGCAGATGCTGATCGATGAGAAAGAGAAAATTGAGCAGATCTATAAAGAGCGTGACGCTCAGCTCAAAAGTGTTCTTCAGGTGGTCGCTTCCAAATTTTTGACCCACCAGAATATGGATGCAGTCATAGAAGAGGCTGTTTCAGCTGAAGAGCCGCCGGCTCTGGACGATGTGATCGATGTTGTTGATGAAGAAGAGGATATGGTCTCATTGAAACAGTTCATGAAACTAAAGATGTACTCTAAAAAGAGACGCGAGAAGATCAAGGCACGTTTTGAAAAGTACGCTTTTGATGATGAACGGATCTTGATCAAAGAGCGCAAGATGTATCTTAAGCCCAACCACTTCGACTACAGCGATCTTATTAAGTAATTAGAGTAAGTCTCAACAGGCTGATAATAGTCGTAGCAGAAGATAAGGTACTCGAGCTGATTGTCTGTAAAAAATGATTTAGACTCACGGTAGGACTGTGCAGTAAGGGTTGGGATAAAAAACAAGGATAAAGTGATTCTGTTTGTGGGGAGTATTGTAGCATCCAGACACTCCTAAAAAAAATAGGAGTGTTTGGACAGTTTTAGAAGTTAATTGTGAGTCACTCAGAAGGAGCACCTTCAGAGAGAATCTCTTGTTCTGTTGCCTATATAATTTTAATTAAGGCTGTATGACAGTGTTGGCAATTAACGTAACTGCCGTTTGTGCCAAGAGTCTGCCGTTGACTGTCGCACCGGTGTTTAACGTAATCGCTTTTTTTGCCAATACTACACCTTTGAAATCCGCTGTTGTTCCAAGAGAGACACCCGTACCTCCTGCAACTTGCCAGAAGATATTTTTAGCCAATGCGCCGCCGGCGAGAGTTACTATGGCACCATCGTCCACCGTAAGATCTGCGGCTATCTGGAAGATCCAGACATCGGTTGCGCTACCCGTGATAGTGACACCTGCATTTGTTATTAAAACACCTGCCGGTGCATCCCATTTGTAAAGTCCAGGAGTAAGAACCTTACCGCTTACATTACCTGCATACAGTTCAACATAATCAGGCAATGTGCGTCCGGCTGCATCATTATATGCAGTTTCCATGTCGAGTACTGCCGTTGTCATTTTAGCCGGATCTGTATCGGCTGCATAAATTTTGCCTGTTACTAAATCTGATGTTGCATATGTGCCGACAAGAGTCTGACTAAATCCTTCCAGAACACTTATAGCAGACGGGCTAAGGCCTATATCTCCTGTAATCGCCGTAGTGCCTGTGGTTGTTATTGTCGTTTTAGCAAGGATTACAAAACTTCCCGCTGTGCCGAGATTGACTGGCGCTAGAACTGGCGCTTCGGTCGTTCCTGTTGTAAAACTCCAAACCTTAACAACTGCTAAAGCATTTCCGGCTAAGTCTGTAACGCCAGTAGTGATTGTCGCATTGTATTCAGTGTTTATATTAAGGTTTGCAGTAGGATTGAAGATCATCGTGTTGCTTTCATAGCTTACTGTGCCAGCAACAGGTGTACCACCCATTGTAGTAGTTAATGTAAAAGTAGCTGAGGTGACAGTAGTAGGATCGAGTGTTTCACTGAAGAGGGCACTGACACTTCTGTTAATCGACACGTTTATATCACTGTTGTCAGGGTCTGTTGACGTCACTGTAGGTGCAGTAAGGTCTGTTGCTGTCCCTGTTGTAAAACTCCAGAAATATTCTACTGCCATAGCATTACCGGCTACGTCCTTCACTCCAGTAGTGATTGTCGCATTATATTCAGTGCCGGCACTAAGATTTGCATCAGGATTGAAAAGCATTGCATTGTTAGCATAGCTCACTGTACCATCAACAGGTGTACTACCGGCTGTAGTAGCTAATGTAAAAGTAGTTGGGTTTACCGTGGAATCATCAAGTGCTTCATTAAAGAAGGCAGCGATGCTTGTATTAAGGGTTGCGTTATTGTCACCTTGAACAGGAGCTGTAGATACAACGGTAGGAGCAGTAGAGTCTATAGTGTTATTACTGTTATTATCGCTGCATCCTGTTGCAAAAATTGTCAGCATAAAGAGCATGGAGAGTAGCGCTGTATTTGAGTATTGTTTAAATATTTTCATTCGATTTGTCCTTATAGACACGTTTTTAAAACGTAAATAATATGAATGTAAGATCCGTTACAATGGATAGGTACAAATTCTGAAAGTGTGTCAAACTTACAACTAGTGATGTATAAAAGAGTGACAATGTTATAAACCTAGCTTCTCTTAGAGTATTTGAAATCACTCTAGATAACTTCAGTGTAGTTGAAATATTATAATTAATGGACTCTAATCAATATTAGTTTAAATTATAAGTAATTGTGAAGTAATAGATAGATATGACAGTGTAAATGACCAATAGAAACGCATTTGTGCGTTGAGTATGATCACTTTTAAACTTATCTGTATTTAACTGGCTGTTTTGAGGCTGCCTAAACAAGAATCACTACATCAAAAAGATCAATAAAACCTTTATAAACAAGGGCAGCAATTGTAAATCGACATTAACGTCGTCGTTTAGGTCTCTCTGCGGCGCCGCTCTTTCGATCGGCAATTCGTTTCTCCATATTCAACTTCTTGAAACAGCTCTGACAGATAGAGTACTTGGTATCCAGCGGCAGCGGTTTTGTACACTGTCGGCATCGTGGGACAAAGTGGCTCTGTTTGAGAGAGTTCTCGATAAAGTTGTTCAGTTTTACACGCGTCTGTTTTGCTTTCTCGGCATCAAAAAAGTACTCTTCAAAACGGTAACTCAACCACAGGTAAAGTGAAATCTCCTTAACATAGTCTTCCGCTTCCAGAAGCTCATCCGTACTGTTGGCAAAACTGCCGAGATTGGCAGGTGGGAGATAGGGAATGAACTCATCTTTTTCAAGAAGGTGAAGGTACCGTTCATATGCGGCTACAATATAAGGCGAACGCAGACTCAACGGTGCGCAGGCCAGGTGAAACTTGGTTGGAAGGTCAATGTCGTAACCATCGACGATCTTGGCCGCCTCGACCATGTCTTCGAGGTTTGCTGCCCGAAAGGGGCCGTTAAACTTCATGTACTTGACAAAGAAATTGAGGATCTCTTCGAGCGAGTTCTCTTCGAGAATACCCCCGACAAGTTTGATGTGTTCAAGATTTGCCATGACATTAAAAGGGATCTTGATCGGCGGCGGCGTTTGTGCGAAGGTCTCTTTGAGCTGGTTGAGTACTTCGGGACGAAGTGAACCGACATACCCTTTTTCATGCATACCGTATCGTCCCGCACGACCTGCTATCTGCTGGACTTCTGTTGCTATGAGCGGGCGTTGGTTGACACCGTCAAACTTGTCTCCGCGGGAGAAGAGAATGGTCTTTATAGGGAGGTTGAGCCCCATTGCAATGGCATCGGTCGCGACCAGTATATCTGTTTCACCTTCACGGAAACGGCGCGCCTCTTCGCGTCGTACTTCCGGCGAGAGGTTCCCGTAAACGACACTGACACGATAGTTCTTGGAGAGCTGTTGTTTGAGTCTAAGGACATTGGCCCGGGAGAAGGCGATGACGGCAGTTGCCGGCTCGATCTCGTTTATCGGCGTAGCATGGGTCAGCATCGTGAGCGGGTTCTTACGTTCGAATTCTATGATCTCAAGCGGCTCGTTGAGGTATTCGGCCAAGGCGACGATCGCTTCTCTACAGTTTGGCGAACCTGTCATAATAATAGTCTTTGCCGGGGCGCCGATGATAGCATTGGCCCAGGCCCATCCCCGATCGCGGTCATCTATCATCTGCACTTCATCGATGACGCAGACATCGACATCCATCTCAAAGTTCAGCATTTCGATCGTTGATGAGATGTGTGTCGCATCTTCATGAAGAAGCTGCTCCTCTCCTGTGATCAGAGAGCTTTCGACACCATCCTTCTTCAGTGACTCATACCCTTCTAGTGCCAATAGACGAAGCGGTGCCAGATAATAACCGGTGTCGGCCTTTTCAAGTGTTTTCATGGCTTGATAGGTCTTACCGCTGTTGGTCGGGCCGATATGTAAGACAAGCTTGCGGCGCAGCTCACGTGCCAATGGAAAGAGGTTTTTAAAGTCACGAATCGTACGGGCGAGAAGCTGCTGACGCTGGTGTTTTAGAAGGGCGTCTTTGATCTCATCATGAAAACGGGCTAGTGTCCGTCTGACGATCTTTTTAGAGATCAGCAGATCGGAGTGGAGCTGAGGAAGTAATACATTGAGGACCTTTTCGGTCACCTCTTCATCACTCATCTGCAGAGTGGATGCAGCCTCTTTGGCGCTTTGCAGAAGCTCGGTAAATTCGCGGTGAAAATGGGCTTCGTGCTCGAGCTGCTCTCTTTGCAACTGTTCGTAAATGGTAAGTTCTTGCGCATTCCAGATAGCGAGGAGGGTCTCTTTTTTCGGCATCAGCAGGTGCAGTTCGTAAGGCAGTGTCTGTTTTGCATGCTCAGGGGTGAACTCGGCCTGAATACTCAGAATGATCTCTGTCATGGTCTGAGCAAGCCCGTTAAGCGGTATTAACGGCGTAAAGATCCGTTGTAAGACCGCATCAGTGAGGGTGATGTAGGTAACGTCTTCATTGGGTTCCGCCCGTTTGATCGCAGCGATGATCTCCTCTTTTGAGAGGTATGGGTGCGGGGAAGGAATGTTTTTCAGAAAGTTTGTCAGTTCCTCCTGTTTGCGTTTTGTTAGTGCTGTTTTCTCTTCTGTCAGTGCCGCAATGATCTCTTCGACAGGACGTTCCTGTAAAAAGCTGAAGGCGAAGGCCTTGGTACGCAGCGGTTGGATCTTGTGGAAGCTTTCACCTTCGATCTCATAAAGAAGAGAGGCGTTGTATTCCAGCCGGTTTTCAACGTCAAAGATACCCTGGACGCTCTTTTCTATCGTCGTCCGTTTCTTCTCAAAACGGATATGCTCGAGTTTGCTTTGGAGTTTATAGAGGTTGATCTTCTTGGTCCGCACATCCATAAATGCCTGATGGAGTTCGATCGCTTCTTCTTTGGTGATGTCTGGGATCTCCAGTAGAAGCTCTTCTATCCTCTCTGCACGCTCATCATGGTGGAGTCTTGGGTTAGCGGGAAGATAGGTCTGCTCGTTGGCTCTGAAAAACTCAACAATGTGCCGGCGTATCTCTATATCGGCCTCGGACCAGAGTGTGCGGAAGATACGCACCAGGTTTTTTTTGGAAAAGTTCTCTGTGACGATGCCGAGAGCCTGCGCAAGTTCTATAAGTGTTGCTTCACTTACACGCTCTATTCCTGCATCAAAACCGTCTTCGCCGAAATAGTGGCGAATGGCCTGGTTTAATTTAATAAATTTTTTCTTTTTTGACATAGAAGAATAATAGCGCAAAAAGGGTATAGAATCACCTTGTTGATGGCAATCCTCGGAACAGCTTTTGCACTGTCATAGAGGTTGATAGCTGAATTATACGGCTGGAGCTGAAGTTTTAGAGATAACTATAAATCAAAGTGGCAACAGTAAAAAGCTTTGATAAAATTTTCAAAATTAGAGGGAATTCTGCCAAGAACCCTAAGGTAACTAAATGAACGATAATTTTCCTGACGAGTGGACACAAGAGCAGTTCCTGCGTGAAAAAGAGCGCCTTGAAAAAGAGGGGGTCAAAGTCCTGCTGATCGATACGATCCTGGCCCCGATAGAAAAGGCGGGTACCGTGGTCTATAACCCTCATGAACTTAAAGACCAGCCCAAGGGTTCGGTCTTTGTCTTTTACTGTGACACCGGTAAAGCGACACTTGACCGTCTGAAAGAGTACCGTGCCAAATTCCCTGATTACCACTGTATCTCTCTGCGGGGAGGGCGAGGTTACTGGCGTAAGAATATGCAGCTGCTTCCGGAGAGAGAAGCGGTCTGTGAAGAGTCAAAGGTTGTAGATGAGTCATGACTATACAACAAATCTTGACCGCTTCGTAACCTGTCTTGAAGAGGAGCGTTTTTACGATGCCCATGAAGCGCTGGAAGAGATCTGGTTTCCGCGGCGCTTTGAAAATGACAAAGAGATGAACCTTCTAAAAGGATTTATCAACGCAGCGGTCTCTTTTGAGCTGACAAAGCGCGGACGTCCGGGCCCAGCTGCAAAAGTGTGGAAAAATTATGAGAAATACCGCCCGTTGCTCAATGCCTTCAGCTCGAAGAACACACCGTATTATGTGCGTTTGACGATGCGTGTCGAAGCGATGCGGACAGCGCGTTTGTCATAAAAATATCATCTTCATTTGATATACTTTGTTGAGATAATTACGTTGGGAGTTTAAAATGGCGGATATTAATAAAGTGGGCGAACAGATAGGGGTGAACCTTGATGTGAGCAAGTATTATGATCTGGCTATTCAGTATGCTGCTGAATACGGTCTGAAGATCATTGGTGCGTTGATTATATTTTATGTCGGTAGATTGGTAGCCAAGGGACTTCGCGACCTGATCGAAAAGGCGTTGGTTCTTCAGAAAGTGGAAACGACACTTGTCCATTTTGCAAGAAGTTCGGTCTACTATGCGCTTATGGCGGTCGTCATCCTCGCAGCTATCGGAAATCTCGGTATTCAGACAACATCGTTTTTGGCGATACTCGGTGCCGCCGGTCTTGCCGTCGGTTTGGCCTTGAAGGACACGCTCTCCAACATCGGTTCTGCGGTTGTTATTCTGGTCTTCCGTCCCTTCAAGGTAGGCGATTATGTCCATGCAGGCGGGGCAGAAGGTACTGTTGACAAGATCAGTCTCTTTACGACGACGATCAGTCCGGTGGACAACCGGTTGATCATCGTACCGAACTCGGCCATCACTGCCGGAAATATTACAAATTTCTCTACCAAGCCTGTCCGTCGGGTAGACCATACTGTCGGTATCGCTTATGATGCAGACATTAGACAGGCCAAAGATGTTATGTATGACGTTATCGCCAAATCGAGTCACACGCTGAGTGATCCGGAACCGCTTGTGGCAGTTAAAGAACTGGGCGACAGCAGTGTAAACTTCACCGTACGGGCATGGGTCAATTCGGCTGACTACTGGAGTGCTTACTTTGAGATAATCGAAGAGATCAAATACGCACTGGACGAAGCGGATATTACGATTCCGTTTCCGCAGATGGATATACATATGGACAGAGGAGAATAAGCGATGAAAAAAATTGTAGGAGTGCTCTTTATTGCAGGTCTCTTAACCACACTGTTGGCAGGTGAAGAAGAGAACTTTGCAGCACATACCGAACTTAGCTACGCCAATACAGCGGGTAATACAGAATCCCAGGATGTTGCCGGTAACCTGAAGTTCAAATACCCGTTTTATCAAAACGCTTTCCGTTTTCAGGGGAATGTCCTCTATTCGACCAACAAAAATTTCGACACGAACGAGACGAGTACGACGAAAAACCGTTGGAATGCCGAGGCTAACTACGATTATAACTTTAACAAAAGTCTTGCCTTTAACTACATTCTTGGCGGAAAAGGCGATAAGTTCTCTACCTATGTCTACCAGGTCTATACCGGTCCGGGTGCGATCTGGACAGCATTCAAAAATGAGAACAATGATCTGAAGTTTCAAGGCAATATTATGTGGGCCTGGGACGAATACCGTGAGCCCTATGAAGCGGGTTCGCCTGATACGATGCATGAATATGCAGCGTATCAGCTCTCTATGGATTATATCCTTCAGATCACAAAGAGTGCCAAGTTTATGCAGTACCTGATGTATCGTAGTGAATTTCAGGATTCAAGCAACTATTTTGTTAAATCCAAAACAGCGTTAGAGAGCAAGATAAACTCTATTTTTTCAATGGGTATGAGTTACACGGTAGATTACACCAACAACATAGCCCCGGATGTCCGCTCTAAAACGGACCGCGTTTTTCTGGCGTCGTTCATAGCTGATTTTTAGCATAATAATCCTAAACTCCCGTACAGCTTCGGCTGTTATAATTCTGCTCTATTCTAATTGAGCGGGTCACCATGTTTAAGTACCTTATATTCTTTTTTATTCTTTTTTCCAACCCTATTTTTGCCGTTGTAGAGATCTACCCCAACGAGGTGGGCCTGCGTCCCGGTCTATCGGGCAGTGTGCAGCTCGCTATCAACAACCAGCGCGGCAATACCGATAAAGATGAACTCGATGCCACCGGACTCTTCTCTTATGACAACAATCGTTCCTACGTCACCTGGATCGATTTTTCATATGCTTACGGGCAGGCTTCCGGTGTTGAAAATGAGAACAAGGCATATGCCCATTACCGTTTTTTACATACACTCTATTCGCCGGCTTGGAACTGGGAAGCGTATGTGCAGAACCAGGGGGATGATTTTCGTCATATTCAGCGAAGACTGCTGGGCGGTGCCGGTCTCAGATGGCGTTTTTACGAAAGTAAACCTTTTGGCCGTATTTATGCCGGCCTTGGCGGGTATTATGAACATTTGAACTACACGACCGAGGTTGATCCGACAGAACGCAATGTCAGGATGAGCAGTTATCTCAGTTATACAAAAAAGCTGGGAAAAGATGCCAGGTTTAATGCGTCCGGCTACTTTCAACCGAAGATAAACGACTGGACAGACTACTATGTTCATTATGGCGCATCACTTTCTATCTATATCTACGGTTCGTTGTATATCAAGGTGACACTGTTACATGCCTATGACAGCAGTCCCGCCGGCGGTATTGATAAGACCGATCTTCAGCAGACGACCTCAGTGGGCTGGAAATTTGGTGCTAAAGCGGATCGATAAGAGGGCGAGTCCGGCGACAAAAGCGGCATATAAAAAGAGCGAAGAGGGCCACAGCTCATAGATATAACCAGAGGTGATCGCCCCTATAAATCCACCCAGCCCATAAGAGATACCGAAGAAAAACTGTTGTGCAAGCTTACGTTCACTGTACACTTCGTATAAGTAGCTGATCGCTGCGGTGTGAAAAAGGGCAAAGCTGAAGGCGTGCAGGCTCTGTGCAAAGTAGAGCACAAAGAGGTTGTCGGGAAAGAGATAGGTCAACAGCCACCGTATTACGGTGACCAGCAGGGAGAACTCCAGAAGTTTTAGGAGGTTGCGTCTGAGCAACGGGCCTTGAAAATAGAAGAGTACGATCTCGGCGATCACTCCGAAACTCCAGAGATAGATCGTGGTCTCAAGAGAGATGCCGTGCGCGGTCTCGTAGATGGTGAAGAAGTTATAAAAGGGTCCGAAACTGACCTGCATAAGTGTCAGGCCCAACCAGAGCGGCCAGTGTGCAAGAAGATCAAGATGTTTGCCTGCAATACTTTCCGGTGCTACCACTTTTTTATTGTCCAGATGGGCAATAAGATATCCGAACAAAACGGTGGAAGTGATGACGGCAAGTAAAAAGATCAGTGCTGTCGTCGGTACATCTAAAAATTCAACCAAGACGAGAGCGACCAGTATAAAGCCTATAGAGCCAAAGAGACGGACCCTTCCATAGGACTCTTTACCGATCAGTGTAAGGGCGATCACTTCGATGTAAGGCAAGATAAGACTCATTCCTATTGCCATTGCGATATTGCTGAAGAGAAGGGGCCAAAAGTTCTCTAATGTCAGAAAAAACGAGATGCCGGCAAGCAGCAGTAGTCCAAGGGCGCTGTTAAAGGTTCTTAGGTCAAGTTTGATGCCTTTTAAAAAGAGAAAGGGGAGTCCGAAACGTACCAGTGGTCCGGCGGCAAAGATAATACCGATCTCAGACGGGCTGTAGCCGACCATGAAGAGTACTTTAGGCAAAAAGATGACATAGATCGCAATAATAGAAAAGTAGAAGAAGTAGAAGGTTGCGATCAGTGCTGTCATAATGGTTAGAACGATTTGTAAATAATTGCGGTACGGCTGATGAGGTCCGGCAGCATACGTTTGTCGGGCCGCATCAATCCCCAGAGGTAACCAAAAAGTAAAAGTGAGAAAAAGTAGCCGAAAAAGCGAGTAATAAGCTGCAGGTATGAAGCACGTTCAAGGCTGACTGCATCAACGATCTCAATACGTGCCATCTTCATGCCGGGCGTCTGTCCTGATATTTTCCAAAAGAGGACAAAGGCAGTTATAAAAAGAGTGAATTGTATTATTGAAGCCAGGGGGTTCGGTGCCTGTTCTTGTGCCTTTTGTGTCTGCATCAGGGCATCACTGAAACCGGCACTCTGTATCTGCTCATACCCAAAAAAGATCATGATAATAATGGTAATGGGGATACCGATCATAAAAATGTCGGTTGTAAAGGCAAGCGTACGGCTCCAAAATCCTGCATAATGTACGTCCGGCTTGTCTTTTGCAGCTGTAATATTTTTTTTCTGTTTTATCTCTCGCCATCGCATGAGCGCATTATAGCACTCTTTGCCCTGAAATAGTTGGTTAACGGGTGGTAAATGTTTACAATTGGTTAGTCTCTATAGCTTATACTTTTACTACCTCAATGATTGAGATTGTTGAGTTTTTCATTTTACACACTCCTTAAATTCAAAGTTTGTCCGGGTTTCTTTCATTTTCCCGTGACCAACGCTCCTCATTTTTACATCAATCCCGCAGTCCAAAATAGAACTCCAACAAAGCTTTTAGATAGTAATTGGACTTGAACCCATATTGATCATCATACGATAGAATAGGCTGCAATCGGTAGACAATATATTTGCGTGAGGCCTGTTTACTCCAATTTATGCCAACCGCATAGCGGTATATACCCTGCTTGGGTATGTACCCGTCAAACTCTGTAGGTTGTTCCTGCGTCCGTCCATACATACCGAGATATGGGGTGAAGTTTCCATATCTTCCCAGCGTGAAATTAAGGGCCGGTTGTACAAAATAGTTCATACCGGCCACTTCGCTGTCAGTTGAGCGTTGAAAGAGCAGTGAAAAGATCATCTGCTTTGCGACTCTTCGTCTAAAACTCAAGTTGGTCCACTCTTCAAACTTGTTTTGTGCAGAGTATTTGAACACTTGTTGCGGCGCAATCAGCCAATGGCCGAGAAGTGCTTCATAATCGAATGCGGCTTTTGCGTAAGGGTTGGTTATCCCTGAAAAGCCAAGCCGAAATTTTGTTTGGACCGGTGCGATAAGGCCAAGGAGATTATTTACTCCCAATGCGACGCTGTTGTCTCGTTCTGCTTCTGTTCCCTCCAGTGACAGATCCGAACTGTATTTAGTCTCATCGCCAAATATCAGGTCAAGCTTCTCTTGTGTCCTCGGGATCTTAAAACGGGCGGTTACACTGTAGATATATTGGTCATCTCCTCTATGATCATAAGCATAACCGCCGCGTAGACGGATATAACTGTGGTTGGACCTATCCAAAAACTGATCATTGATGTTTTTGTCATCAAACCATTGTGAGATAAGGTATGTTCGTTTGCCTTCTTGTTTATCTGTTGTGTAGAGCTGTTGAGGTAAAGGTGTTTTCCCTTTATGTGATTCGAGGAATGTCTCTAGACCTTTACTGCTTTCACTGGAGATACCCTCTTCAAAAAAGTTTTGTTTATCTTTTTTTTTGCGGGGTGTTACCTTGCTCTCTCCCTTCGAAGCAGATTCATTGTTGTCACTGAGCAGTCGATAGAGAGTGTAATCGATTCCAGACCCAACAACAATGACAGCATCCGTTCCAAAGAGATAAGTGGTGTCGACATTGGGTAAAAAATATTGTTCGTAGAGTTGACTGGTGTTGTGTATAAAAGTACGGTAGTAAAACCAGTTTTTTGCAGTAATACCTTGCAATATGTTAGTCTTGACTGAGAGATTTTGGTCCGAGGACATCATGCTCCTGTTAGCATCAAGAACAGGTATCGGCGTGTTGTCTGCGGAGAGTAGCGTAGACAGCATGAAAATTAAAAGAGTATAGATGCGTAGTTTCAAACATTCTCCCGACACAACTTTTTCAATAGCGACAAAAAGGGTATTAGTATAGCAATAATATAGTTGTGTTTATATGGAGCAAGTAAGAAACTTGATGTTTTCAGTTTTAATTTTAGAGTTTGAAGGGATCTCCTTCATTCACGAGTCATTCACTTTTTTACGGTTTACTTAGTTAAATTGGGCACTTTTTAGTGTTCTAGAAAAAGAGATCGGAGATAAGATTGAGGTAAGGATCCGGACCAAGTTCACTGTTGGATCTGTTAGATGAATGGGCACTATGATTTTGCTCAGCGCGTTTATAGTTTTTTTGTTGAGTAAGCACTTTCTTGCTGTCTAGTATTTTACGACTTGGATTATTGTGACCACCGAGTCGAAGCCACTCCTGTATCTGTTTAAACTCTCCAGCATCGAGCCAAATACCGTCTTGACGGCAGACATCCATAATAACGCCACTGTGATTCATGTAGTTTTCCCGTTGCATTTTCTCTTTGCAGATAGGGCAGTTCTTGTACTTTACAGTGTCCTTGTGTCTAGGGTGTTGTAAAAGGGAATGTACCTTGCTATGGTTAATCCAGTAGGAGTGTTTTACACTCTCTTCTAGCAGACGATCCATCTCATAGTTGTCAAAAAACAGGCCAAAACATTGAGGGCATTTGTCAATGATAAAGGCGGCATTTTTTCCAACATCAATACTGTGCAAATTGATATCACAGTTTGGACATTCACGTTCTGAGATACGCAAGGGTGTACTTTTATTATCGACAACGGCAGGAATATCGATGTCATTGCGCGTTCCGCAATAGTTACAGATAATGCCTGTTTTTGGAAGTGGCGCTGAACAGCTGCTGCAGCGGGGCATTAGAGTTCTTTAAGCAGAGTACCCTTTTTATCATTGTACTCTTGTTCGGTTATAAGTGCTTCATCAAACAGTGCTTTAAGCTTGTGTAGACGCGCCTTGATGTCTTTTGACTCCTGAACAGAGGGAATAGTTTGTGCGGAAAGCCCGTTTCCAATGCCCATTCCCATCATCATACCGGCGGCACCCACTTCATTATTGGCGGCATCGTTCATCGCGGAAAGACGCTGGAATTCGCTGTAGCTGACACCAGCGACACCAGCAGCGTGGGTGTCGGCAGTTACATTTGCTATACGGCTTATACGCGCTTGTGTCTCCTTGTCAAAGTCTGTTCCCTCTATACGAAAATCAGTCAGTTCGAAGCCAAGTTTCTCGAACTCTTTGTAAAGCTTTTGTTGAACCTCATAAGAGATCTCTTCACGTTTCGCATCGATTTGAGCATATGATAGGCTCTTTTCAGCTAAATAGTCTGCGATGGGTTGGGAGATACGGTCGATAACGACATCTCTAAAGTCAGTCACAAGATAGGAATCTTGCTGTCCAACTATGGTAGTAAAAAAAGTTTTAGCATCTTTGATGACAAAGCTGAGGTTTCCAAAGCTGATCAGACCTACAGGAAATTTATAGAGAGGGTCCTCATACTTTATAGGTGAAAGTGTCCCCCACTTTTGGTTAAGGATCATAGTCTTTTTGAAAAAGTAGAGGCCAACCTTGTGCTCACTTTCAAAAGCCTGCATTACTTTTGTTATGGTGGTCCAAAAAGGGATGTTGTCAGTTAAGAGTGAGATACTTCCTTCTGTCTCAATCACAGAGACAACATGGCCTTGGTAGACAAAAATACATCCCTGTCCCGGCCCAACAATAAGTGTTGAAGCGTTTTTGATCTCATCACCATTATCGCTCCAGCGGTAAAAGAGCTCATTGTCAGAGGGTTTTTCCCATTCAATAACTGAACGGAGTTGCCTTTTAATACCATCCCATAGACCCATAATGTGCCCCTTTAATTATGATAATCGATTATAATACAAACAGACTTAAACAGTTTATGTCATGTATAGGCTAAATAAGGGTTGATAGTTAGTAGTTTTCGTAGTGATTTGTATGGATAGTTCTGATTTGAATGATAAAAAGTGGATGGGGTAGAGGGATTCGAACCCCCGAATACTGGTACCAAAAACCAGTGCCTTACCGCTTGGCGATACCCCAATATTTATGAAAGTTGTTTTTTATGTTGGTTGCGGAAACAGGATTTGAACCTGTGACCTTCGGGTTATGAGCCCGACGAGCTACCGAACTGCTCTATTCCGCGACATTTAAAATTTTTGCTTTATGCCGTACTCTGCGTTAGTTCTTCCTTCGGATACTGGCGTATACCTCAGTCTCAACTGCCTTGATTACAACAAAAATCAATAAATTTTACAACCGTTGATTGTAAATGGTGCGGACGAGAGGACTTGAACCTCCACACCGTGAGGCACCAGATCCTAAGTCTGGCGTGTCTACCAATTCCACCACGTCCGCGTTTTTTGTAATAATAAGTAAAATAAAGTTAACAATCAAATAGATGGTGCGGACGAGAGGACTTGAACCTCCACACCGTAAGGCACCAGATCCTAAGTCTGGCGTGTCTACCAATTCCACCACGTCCGCATGTGTTTGTTGTTAACAGTATTAATAAAGAACATCTATCATTTTAATTTCTCTGTTTTCAAAAACAGAAGCTTTAGTGCCATAGCGGCAAGCAGTTGTCTCTATGTTCTTTGCAAAACTTTGCAAAAGCTTTAGTGACTTAGCGTCTAGCGTAGGAAATGGGCTTTGCTCATTTTCGTTCTAAACAAATGGTACGCCCTAAAGGATTCGAACCTTTGGCCTACGCCTTAGAAGGGCGTTGCTCTATCCAGCTGAGCTAAGAGCGCGTATTTTTTAATGGTACGCCCGACAGGGTTCGAACCTGTAACCGGCGGTGCCGAAAACCGCTACTCTATCCAGTTGAGCCACGGGCGCACACTGTAAAAAATGTCTTATTTCAAATTTTAATTTCTATCAAATGGGGTGAGATACGGGATTCGAACCCGCGACCCCCGGCACCACAAACCAGTGCTCTAACCAACTGAGCTAATCTCACCATATGTTTGAAAAAAATAAGAAATAAAGTGGTCGGGGCGAAAGGACTCGAACCTTCGACCCCCTGGTCCCAAACCAGGTACTCTAACCATACTGAGCTACGCCCCGACCTATTCAGCTAAAATGATAAATCAGATTAGTGAGGCGGAATTATAGGATAAATTCCTTTACTTGTCAATAGTTTTTTCTCTAGAGGAGCATTAAAGTGAAATTTCTTTATAATAATCGTCAAGAGCAATAGGAAATTTTATGAAATTAGCACGTTTTAGCAGGGTCGGTTTTATTTTGGCAGCAGCAGGAAGTGCCGTCGGTCTGGGAAATATTTGGAAGTTTCCGTATATAACAGGTGAAAATGGCGGAGGGGCTTTTGTCTTCGTTTATTTGATCACGGTGATGATGATCGGTTTTACATTGATGATTGCCGAGATGCTGATCGGTTATGTCGGACGACGCGACAGTGTCACAAGTTTTGAGGAACTGGCTCCAAGAGATAAACACCTATGGAAATACGGCGGGTTTATGAGCCTTGCAGGCTTGATTATTATGATCTTCTACTCACCGGTCATCGGTTGGACTTTTCATTTTATCGTGATGTCGTTAGATGTGCTGCCCTCTTCTGTAGAAGTGGCAAAAACAAACTTCACGGAACTCATCTCCATAAACCTCGGCACGCAAATCTTTTACCACACCTTGGTCTTTCTGTTTGTTACGACAGTTGTGGCCAGGGGTATTAAAAGTGGTATTGAAAAATTAAATTTTCTTTTAATGCCGACATTGATCATCTCTGTCGCAGGGATGTTCTTGTATGCGACAACACTGACAGGTTTTGCGCAGGCTTGGGATTTTATGTTCTCAGCAGATTGGGACAAACTGACCTCCGCATCACTCGTCACTGCCGTGGGGCATGCTTTTTTTACCCTTTCATTAGGTATGGCAACGATCTTGACCTACTCGGCATCATTGCCAAAAGAGAGTAACCTGGTCCGCAGCTCTATCATTATTATTGCTTTGGATACGGGTATCGCACTGCTTGCCGGATTGACACTGTTTACCTTTTTATATGAGTATGGAGCAGAACCGTCAGCAGGACCGGGCCTTGTCTTTATCTCTCTTCCGACTGTTTTTTATGAGATGGGCTTTCTCGGACATATTCTGGCATTTGTCTTTTTTGTGGCGCTGGCATCGGCAGGGTTGACGTCAGCCGTTTCATTGGTGGAGCCGATCATTCAATATCTGATCGACCGATTTGCATTTTCCCGTCTGAAAGCGTCAGTCGCATCGGGGCTATTTTTCTATCTTTTCGGTATTGTGGCGATTTTGTCGACATCCGAAGAGTATGGGCATTACTTAACCTTCGGTTCAAAAAACTTCTTTGACTGGGCAGACTTTATAACGGCTTCGATAATGCTGCCTTTAGGGGGCTTGATCATGGCGATCTTTGTCGGTCATGTGATGGAAAAAGAGCGTGTCGCTTCGATATTGAAGAGGCAGTTAGGTAAGATATATCCATTATGGTACTTTAGTGTACGCTATATCGTTCCTGTAGCATTGGTTGTTGTCATGCTCAATCTTGTCGGACTGTTAGAGTTGCAAGGGTAAATTATGAAAAAGATATTGCTTGTCGTCATCATCATGTTCGCTGCATCACAGCTGCAAGCAGAGGAGACATCGCCCGATGCATTTCAGCTGCGAGTGGGCGGATATCTGCTGGCGGGTCAGAATACGGATATCGGCGTGAGTAAAAAAGGTGCCAGTGTCGGGATCAACCTCCAGGACCTTTTCAACATGGAGACAACGACACAGGTATTCCGTCTGGACGGTTACTACCGGTTTACGCCGAAACATGCTGTCGAATTTTCCTGGTACAAGATCAACAGCAGCAGTCAAACTGATGCAGACATCAACTTTACGTGGGATGACCAGAATATTTCGGCTTTGGGCTCTTTGAGCACCTATTTTGATACCGATATCTATAAGGTCAATTATGTCTATTCGTTCTATCATAATGAGAAGGTGGAGCTCGGTTTAAGCGCGGGACTGCACATCACGACACTGGGTGTCGGATTTTCAGGTAATTATGAGACAAACGGTACTGCCGATAACAGTGGCGAAGATGTCAGAGTGACAGCTCCGTTGCCGGTTGTAGGGTTTCGACTTAAGTACAATATTTTGCCTGAGTTGAGCGTCAAGTATGCCGTTGATTACTTCTTCCTGACTTTTGACAACACGACGGGTACGCTTACCGACTCGTTACTAACTGTCAACTATCGTATAACACGTCATTTCGGTATGGGTATAGGCATCAACTCAACCCGTATGCGTCTGGAAACAGATGCGGGCGAAGATTCCAGACTGAACGTCAGTCATGATGTCGCGGGCGGCTTGATCTACGGCACGCTCAATTTTTAGAGATAGGCTCTTTTCTACTTCTGTCTCTTTTTAAAAAGAGCATCCGCATCTCTTAAGGCTTCTGAAAACTCTTTTATGTTGAGATAGCCGATACTTTCCCAATACTCTTTCTCATCGTTAGGATCAATAAAAAAGACGGTAGGAATACGGGGTGTCTGATATTGTTTCGGAAAACTTTCCGCATCCTTGTTCCGGTCGACGATCACCGGGATATAGGTTGATTTAATCACAGGTGCCACTGTTTTGGAGGCGAGGGTCTTTCGTTCAAACTTACGACACCACGGGCAGTAAGAGGTCACTACAACCAGCATCAAAGGCTTCTTCTCTCGTTTGGCAATGCTCAAGGCTTTGTTATAGTCGCTATGGTATCCAAGCTCTTGAGCTGCTTGGGGTGAAGCGAGCAGTGACAGTGTTAATATGAAAATAAAAGAGAGTAAACGCATAACGGTTCCTGGTAAATGTCAAGTATAAAACCATTGTATATCAAATTGACTTTAATGTTTGTAGCGGAAAGTGAAGTAAAGATTCTTTGCAAAAAAGTAGGCTTCTATTTATACGGCGAAAAGAATTTCTCCCTTCGTGTTATGAAAAAGCGATCGTTTGAAGTGCGGTGGAACTGCACATGGGCACGCCGCCGAGGCGAATCCGGTGTTAACGCAGAGAACGGAATTACTTGCTTTCTCGTATTAAAATTGTATCATCCCGTCTATCGGAGATGAGGCTGTTGCGTATGGGCGTTTTGGGATACGGCCGGCAAGGTAGCTCATACGACCGGCACGAATAGCGTGTTTCATTGCCTCAGCCATGATCATCGGATTTTGTGCCTGTGCGATGGCAGTGTTGGTCAGGACGCCGTCTGCACCAAGCTCCATGGCATAGACCGCGTCACTGGCACAACCGATACCCGCATCAACAATAATAGGAAGGTTTACCGCTTCGCGGACAAAGACGATATTGTACGGGTTTTGAACACCGAGACCTGAACCGATAGGTGCGGCAAGCGGCATAATCGCAGCTGCGCCGGCATCTTCCAGACGTTTCGCCATGATCGGATCATCAGAGGTGTAGGCCATGATCGTAAAGCCCTCTTTAGCGAGAACTTCACAAGCTTTAATAGTCTCTAATACATCAGGATAGAGAGTCTTCTGGGTGTCACCGATCACCTCAAGTTTGATGAGATCGATCCCTGTTGCTTCTCGTGTCAGACGAAAGGTCGTAATGGCCTCTTCGGCAGTTACACAGCCTGCAGAGTTCGGAAGGAACTTCACGTTTGTGTCAGCAAAAGTGTCACGCAGGTTCTCTTTGTTCGGGTCAGTAATATTAAGACGGCGAACTGCTACGGTGATCAGTTCTGAACCCGATGCCAGTGTGGCTGCCTTGGTTGTTTCGAAATCAGCGTATTTGCCGCTTCCAACAATGAGGCGGCTGCCCAGTTCGTATTTGCCGATTTTTAAAATGTTATCCATGTTTTCTCCAATTGTTGGGTAGATGTTTGATCGCACATCTCTATAATAGTGTCGCGTTTATAACATAGTGACTCTGTAAACTGACTTACTTTTGCTAACGCTTATTGCTCTTTAAGAATTTTGACAATGGCCTCCGGAAGAAGCTTGTGCTCGAGTCTGCGTATCTTTCGGGTAAAGCTTTCGAGTGTCTCATCGGCTGTTTTAGAAAAGGCATCTTGGACGATAACCTCGCCTCCGTCGAGTTCGGAACTGACCCAGTGGACACTGACACCGCCGGAAAGCTCACTGCTTTCAAAACTCTTTTCTATGGCGTTACCGCCTTTGAAAAGAGGCAGAAGCGAAGGGTGGACATTGATCGCTTTGATGTTGTCTGTGATGACAGGTGTCAAGATGCGCATAAAGCCGGCCATAACGACCAGGTCCGGATCATAGTGGCGAATGGTATGCAGGAGCTGGTGGTCAAAACTTTCTCTGTCGCTAAAGTCGGTGTGGTCGATGACCTCTACAGGGACATGATGTTCTTTCGCTTTTGCGATCCCGCCGGCATTGGGACGGTTAGTGATCGCGGCAAGGACATCGACCTCTTTGTGATGGAGTGTTTCGATGATGTTGAGAAGGTTGGACCCTTCTCCGCTAAAAAGGATGACGATTGTTTTACGACTCGGCATTTAGTGCCTCCCATGCATTGAACTGTTGGTTCCGATACGACTCGGCATTTCACGATCCGTCATTTAGTGACTCCCTGTATTGTGCTGTTGGCACTTAACTGCCTTCCGTGCATTGCGCTGATACGATGAATCATTTAGAGTTTTTTCCGTATGGTGGTGTTGACATTGATCATAAAGTGGTCAGGGCCTCGATAAGATCATTGGGTGTCAGTGCGTAGCTGTTTTTTTCAAACTGGTTGGCGGCTGCGGTGTGGGCGAGAGAGGCATGGGCTGCAGCGTGAATAGTGGTATGGCCTTGTGCCATCAGTGATGCGACGAGACCGGCAAGGACATCACCGCTGCCGCCTTTGGCCAGTATATTGGTACCGTGAGGATTTATATAGAAGGTCTCACACTGTGCGATAATCACGTTGGCCCCTTTAAGCAGCAGTGTTGCATTAGGATAGGCACGACAGAAGAGTTCAACATAGTGAAAACGGTTGTTTTGTAATTGCTGGACATCAATATCGGCCAGACCACAGACTCGTAATATCGTTGTAAACTCTTTAGGATGTGGCGTGAGCACAAGATGTTTGCGTGTCAGCAGTGAGATAAAAAGCGGATGGGCAAAGATGTCGGCATCAAGCAGAAGCGGCAGCTCATTGTCCAAGAGTGAGAGAAGCTCTTCATTGGAGAACTCTCTACCCAGTCCCATCCCCAAGGCGATAGCAGTGGTCGTCTCGGGCAGAAAGTGTGACTGCATCAACTCATAAGGGATCCGTTCGAATTCATTACTGATAAGGGTGACGAGCCCTGCACCAAAACGCAGTGCAGCGGAACCTGTCATGACGGCAGCCCCCTGTTTTTCGCCGCAGATAACACTGAGATGGCCATACGTGCCTTTATGGCTGTTCTGCTCATAGCGGTGTGGAAGATGGAGATCGTCCATGTCCAGAAGTTTCCAGTTGGAAATGCGTTCATAGACTTTTCTACTGACGCCGAGGTCGATGACATAGATGCTGCCTACGATCTCTTTCGCCGCATCGCTGAACATACCGCGTTTCATGGCACCCATAGTCAAGGTCACATCTGCGATAAAACTCTCCTCTTCCATCGTGCCGTCAAGACGAAGTCCCGAAGGCATATCGCAGGCGATCTTGTCGGCATTGAGATCGTTCATCGCCTCCAGAAGCTCGCGGGTCTCTTCATCAAAACTGCGGCTGAAACCGCTGCCAAAAAGGGCATCAACAAGGATATCGCACTCTTGAAGTTCATCAACGAACTTGACGCCGACAGCATCTGCACGCTCGTACTGCAACTTTGTCATGGCCGATCGTACGCCGAGAGAGAGGAAAAGAGAAACATCATAATCGCGATGCAGCATGCGTGCAAGAGCGATTCCGTCAGCACCATTATTGCCGGCGCCGCAGACGATACAGATACGCTCATGATCATGATACTGGTTATGGATAAAATCGCTCATTCCGTCGGCGGCATGTTCCATCAAGATATCTTCGCTGAGACCGAAGTCGTCATAACAGCGTTGATCGAGGGAACGGACCTCTGTGAAAAGATTCTGCATGCGTGTTCCTGCTTATTAATTGCATTATTATAGCCAATGTGAGTGAATAGGGGTGAGTTGAGTTATAATACGGTTTATCATAAGAACCAAAGGTTCAATGCATGGGTGGTACGATAGTGCCAACAGCACAATAGAGGAAATAGTTTATAATGAGTCGTAAAAACGATTACAGAGCAATTGTCAAAGAGACATTGGAAATCGAAGCTAACACGCTTTTGCAAGCTGCTGAAAAGATCTCTGAAGATCTCGATAAGATCGTAGAGACGATTCTGCAATGCAAGGGTAAGTTGATCGTTACCGGTGTCGGTAAGTCCGGGCTGATCGGTGCGAAAATGGCGGCGACTTTTGCCTCGACCGGGACACCCAGTTTTTTCCTGCACCCAACCGAAGCGATGCATGGTGACTTGGGAATGATCTCAAAAGAGGATGTTGTACTGGCCATCAGTTACAGCGGAGAGAGTGAAGAGCTCAGCTCGATTTTGCCGCATGTAAAACGGTTTGATATCCCGTTGATCGGTATGACAAAAAACAGCACCTCTACATTGGGTGATTTCAGTGACCTGCTGGTGACAATCGATGTGAAGAAAGAGGCGTGTCCGCTCGACATCGCACCGACCTCTTCAACAACGCTGACATTGGCTCTCGGAGATGCTTTGGCGGTCTGTCTGATGAAGGCCCGTGACTTTAAAAAAGAGGATTTCGCCTCGTTCCATCCGGGTGGTTCGTTAGGTCGTCAGCTTTTTGTAAAAGTCAAAGATGTCATGCGGAAAGAGTCCTTGCCGGTCATCAACATGAAGACGCCGCTTAAAGAAGCGATCGTGAGCATCAGTGAAGGACGTATCGGTACGGTCCTTCTGGTTGATGACAATAACAAGTTTACAGGTCTCATCAGTGATGGTGACATTCGCCGTGCGTTGCTGAACAAAGCATTCTCTCTCGAAGAGCCGGCTTCGACGTATGCGACCTTAAATCCAAAGACAATCGACGACGCAAGCATGCTTGCAAGCGACGCGTTGGTATTGATTGAAAAATATAAGATCCAGCTCCTGGTAGTGGTTGACAAAGAGAAAAACCTTCTCGGTGCTCTACATCTCCATGATCTGGTTGAAAAGGGAATCGCATGATGCGACTAAATAAATTTATAGCCCACTACTCTACCTATTCACGCCGTGAAGCAGATGCCGTGATACAGGCCGGCTACGTCTACGTGGACGGAGAACTGCAGGACAATCCTGCTACCCAGGTTGACGAACGCTACGTCAAAGTCGTGGTCAGCGGTAAGAAGATCGTTCCGAGCGACCAGTTTACCGTGATCGTCTATAACAAACCCAAGGGAGAGTTGGTGACGAAAAAAGACCCGCGCGGTCGCCGTATCATCTATGATTCTTTGGACAATAAATATAAACACTTTATTCCGGTAGGCCGTCTTGACTATGCAACAGAGGGACTTCTTCTTTTGACGGATGCCTCCCGTGTCGCTAACCTTTTGATGACGTCGAATCTTGAACGTGTCTACAAGGTAAAGATCAAAGGGGCTGTCAGCGATGCCATGGAGATGGCGATGAAACAGGGCCTTGACCTCGAAGACGCTTCGGCCGGCGGGCATGAACTCAGTGATGTCACTGCAATGCATTTTGCACCGTTCTTTGCCTACAAGATCATTAAAAACCAGGGTGACTACTCGAGCTTGAAGATCGCCATCGGCGAGGGGCATAACCGGGAAGTACGTCGTTTCTTCGCCCACTTTGACGCAGAAGTGGTGGACCTGAAACGTCTCAGTTTCGGCGGGATAGAGTTAAACAATCTTCCAACAGGCAAGACACGCTTTTTAGAGCGCAGTGAGTATGTTCATCTTCGAGAGTTCCTCGATGCGAGTCGTGACGCGGAGAAGATACAGACAACGGCAGAAAAGGCCCGTAAAGCTCAAATAGAAGAGACGTCTAAAGAGAAAGAATGTGCAGGTGCCAAGTCGAAACCTAGAGATGGAAAGAGAGAACCAACGCACTCCAAGCCGAAATCTAAAGATAGAAAGCAAGAGAGAGCAAAGGTCACAAAAAAAGATAGCAGGAAATAAAAGGCGAGATGGCTGACTTTACCCACCTTTTACGCCCGACCGGTTTTGACAGCGTCTTAGGTCAAGAAGAACTCTGTAGGCCTGATGCTCCTCTGCGCAGACTCTGTGAAGAGGGAAAGCTGGGACATAGCTTCTTTTATGGTCCTCCCGGTTGCGGCAAGACGACCATTGCCCGTGTTATCGCCAAAGTGATGGACCTCCCTTTTTATGAGTTTAATGCCACCTCATTAAAAGTTGAGCAGCTGCGCAAGATCTTTGACCAATATGCCAATGCCTTGCAAAAACCGCTTATCTTTATCGATGAGGTTCATCGACTGGCGAAGAATCAGCAGGAAGTGTTACTGCCGGTTATGGAAAATAACAGTGTGTTAGTTATCGGTGCTTCGACTGAGAACCCGTTTTTCTCATTGACTGCAGCGATGCGTTCGCGTTCGCTTCTTTTTGAATTGAAACCTATCTCTATTGAGGCGCTTGATACACTGTTGAATAAGGCCTTGGCATCCGAAAAGTTAACTGTTGATGCCGATGCCAGAGAGTATCTTCTGCGTTCATGCGGCGGTGATGCGAGAGGGATGTTAAAACTTTTGGAGTTTGCTTCTGTTTTAGAGACAAACATCACTTTGGAGATGCTGCACTCTCTGCGTCCCAATGCACAAAGCGGAGGCAGTTCGGAAGCAGGTGTCCATTATGACCTCGCTTCTGCCATGATCAAGTCCATTCGCGGTTCCGACCCGGATGCTGCGATCTATTATCTGGCACGTCTGATAGAAGGCGGCGAACCGCCGGAGTTTATTGCCAGACGTTTGGTTATCCTCGCAAGTGAAGATGTCGGTAACGCCAACCCGCAGGCTTTGACACTCTGTACCTCTACTATGACGTCAGTGAAGATGATAGGCTATCCTGAATCACGCATTATCCTGGCACAGGCGGTGATCTACCTCTGTGCCTCTCCCAAGTCGAATTCAGCCTACATGGCGATAAACGCCGCACAGCAGGCAGTCCGCTCCGGAGAACTTCAGGATATCCCTAAACATCTTCAACAGCAGCATATCGGCTACCGCTACCCGCACGATTTCGGCGGCTGGGTCGAGCAGAACTATATGACGCAGCCGCTGCACTTTGTCGATTTTAAAGCGATCGGGTATGAGAAGAAGATGGGCGAGTGGTTGGATATGATTCGCGGGATAAATATTCCAAGTCAGAAGTAGCGGTTGGAATTTATAAAGGGAGAAGATCTTTACCAATTATAGAATAGGTGCTTTTCATAAACATATACCTTGTCTGTTTTTCTATTATTGTGAGATGAGTATAGTAAATTTGAACAAAGATTTAAAGAGAAAAGTGTTCAAGATAGCAAATCATTGTTGTTAAACCGCGGCGCTACTTTTTACAATAAACAGCCGCACGGTCCTTGTACGACTGCAGTGTGGCCTGTGCATACTGATCATCACGCATGGTCGCTTCATAGGCAGCAGCTTTGTCTGTAAAAAGTTTACATAACTCTTTGTTGTTAGTCGGTTCCGGCTTTTCTGTTTTGTGCTCAAAGATAGAGGTGTCTTCTGCAAGAGCGAGCGATAAAAAGATGCCGATCATAAAAATAACTTTAGCCATAATAAATCCCTTAATAACATAGTAATTGAAAAGTATAGGCAAGATAAGCTAATAAGCGTCTAAGTTGGTTTTATATAGAAAATTTAGTTGTAACCTTACATGTTGATATTTCAGTCTCACCGTTCGCGTTTTCTGTAGCTGAGCGCTTCCAGAATATGGCTCTTTGAGATGGTATCGGCACTGTCCAGATCGGCAATGGTCCGGGCAACTTTCTGGATCTTTTTAATACTGCGAAAAGAGAGTTGATAGCGCAGAATAGCCTGGTCCAAGATAACCTTTGCATCGTTCTCCAAGAGACAATATTTGTCGATGCTGCTGTCGTCGAGTTGGCCGTTAAGACACGTTTGGCCTCTTTCTATTTGACGCTTATGGGCATAAAGGACCTGTTTGTGCATCGCTTCTGAGCTGTGTGAAGCTTTGTCGTCCGGGTTGACGTTCTGCATCTGGACATAGAGGTCGATCCGGTCTAAAAAAGGGTCGGAGAGACGGTTCTTATAACGTTGTATCTCACGTTCGGAACAGCGGCAATCCTGAGTGGTACTGAGAAGATTTCCGCAGGGACAGGGATTCATGGCGGCGATAAAAAGAAAAGAGGTAGGATACTCTACTTTTGTATTGACTCTGGAGATACGGATCTTTTTATCTTCCAAGGGCTCACGGAGGGCTTCAAGGACAGGTTTCTGAAAGTGCGGAAGCTCATCAAAAAAGAGAATGCCGTTGTGCGCCAAACCTATCTCACCGATCTGTGCCTTGTGGCTGCCTCCGCCAAAGACCGATGCCGGGGTTGAAGTGTGATGAGGTGACCTGAAAGGGCGCAGGGGAGTGAAATGCGGCTCGACGCCGTCGAGTGAATCCAATTTGGCAATATCAAGAAGTTCATCAGAGGTGACAGGCGGCAGAATATAGTGCAAGCGTTTAGCGATCATAGATTTGCCACAGCCAGGACTTCCTTCTAAAAGCAGGTTATGGAGACCGCTTGCACTGACCAAGGCTGCGCGTTTAGCATTCTCCTGACCCTTAATGTCCAGAAAGTCCAGGGGGTAATGTTTTTGAAAATAGTAGGTCTCTTTATGGACGCTATAGTGCGGGTGATCAATCTCTGCCGAGTCCTGGCGTACAACTTTCTCCTCGTCACCTCTGAAAAACGCGATGGCATCATTGAGATGTCCGACCCCTATGAATTCAATATTGGGAATGTTACGCACCTTGGAGAGGCTCTCTTGAGGAACCAATACCTTCTGCATATGGGCACTGTTGGCCAGCGAGAGTACAAGGGGATAGAGAAGAGCGTTCTCTTTGACGCTGCCGTCGAGTCCCAGTTCTCCAAAGACATGCCATGAAGAAAGGTCAGTTTCTGCACTGTCAAGTGCGATCAACAGTGCAATACTAAGGTCGAAGTGTGAACCGTTCTTATTGACATCAGAAGGCGATAAATTGATGGTGATCCTCTTTGGCGGGAAAACAAAATCGTTCGCCAGAAGTGCAGACTTGACCCGTTCTCTGGCTTCATTAATAGCGGTCGACGCCATACCGACGATGGTAAACGATGGAAGCCCTTTAGTCAGGGTCGACTCAACTGTGACAGGAATGGCTTCTATACCTTCTAGGGTGGCGCATTGTAGTTTTTTCATGCGGTAAATATATCAGCAAATAACCAAAATAAATATTATTTAGTGTATAATTTGTCAATTAGCAATGAAAATGTATTGTTGGATCGAGGTTGACTATGATGTGCGATCTAAAAGGATAGATGAATGGAGAGTAGTATGTTATTGGTCGGTTTGATCGTTCTTTGTGTCGCAGCATTGGTTGGAATCGCCTCTTATCGACACGCCAACCGCAAGTGGGGAGAGAACCCTTAAGGTCCTCTGTTTAAAGATAGCCTTTTACTACTTTTGTGGACAACTTGCTTTGATCTCCATAGTAAAACCGACAGTGACATCACTCCATGTCTTGCCTTGGTGTAGGTCGTAACAGGCAGTATTGATAGATTGTAGAGCTTTGGACGCTTTAAAGTCCAACAGGTCGATAACACCGTCCGCGCTCAGTTTTCCATTACTGAAACTGTACTTCATCGGGACATCGCGCGTGACACCGTTCATGGTGACGGAGACCGTTGCAATACCTGTTTTCTTCTCCTCTTTATCTTTTTTAAGGGTTACGATCTCTGCTTTGATATCGGGGCCGACCATCTGCTTAAAAAAGTCATTAAGAAGTTTGATGTCACGATCTTTATTGTTGGAGTCGATGCTGGCAACTTCTATGTTGACGCTGGAACCGGCTAACAGGGTATTAAGGTCTGCTGCACTTTTAACACTGCTTTTATAGTTGACCTTGGTGAAATGGCCGCCGACACCGATTTTCAGAGGTGTTTTAAACGCTTTAAAGTTCACATCGACGTTAGTCGGCTGGGAAAAGGTGCAATTGGCCTGTGCAAGACTAAGACCAAGAATAAGTGAGAGTAGGATTTTTTTCATGATAGTGCTCCATCTTTGAGGGCATTTGTAAATGCCTTTTTTGTTTCGATGATTATATCAGATGAGAGATTTACTATTTTGTGAAGAGAGATGCATTAGTCTAGTAACGGTTACCCTGAGGGGCATTGATAAGGTTGAAAAATTCGGCTCTGGTCTTCTCATCTTTCTTAAAGAGACCGCGGAGTGCACTAGAGGTTGTAGTCGAGTTGATCTTCTCTACCCCACGCATCTCCATACACATATGGCGTGCCTGAATGACGACGGCTACCCCTTTAGGGTCCAGTGCGTCCATAATGGCTTCGGCGATCTGCTCTGTCAATTGTTCCTGGATCTGCATACGGCGTGAAAATATGTCGACAACACGCGGGATCTTGGAGAGACCGACCACTTTTCCATTAGGAATATAAGCAACATGCGCCCGTCCGATAATCGGCAGAAGATGGTGTTCACAGGTCGAGTAGAGCTCAATATCTTTTATCAGTACCATTTCGTCATTTGAACTGGTAAATATAGCAGACTGAAGGACCTCGGTAGGGTTTTCTTTATACCCGCCGTACATAAACTCATAGGCCTTATATACACGTTCCGGCGTTTTTAGAAGACCTTCACGTTCAGGGTCCTCTCCTACACTTTTCATCATAGTCTTGACGGCAGATTCAAATGCCTCTTGTTCGTTGTTTTTCACGTTATCGCTCTGAAGTTTATTTGTAGAACAATACCATTAAATCACTGAGAGTCGACTGCTGGCCCTGCATGATGAAGTACAGAAATAATCTATGCTTAAAACTGATTTTAGGTTTTCTATTGTTTTATTTTGATATATTACAGCTCTTAACAAACAAAAGGAAACATAATGAGTGAAAATATGACTAGACGTGTTGGACGATTGATTTCCGGCAGTATAAACGCTGTAATTGATGCAGCAGAAAATGTCTCTCCCGTAATTGTAATGCAAGAGAGCATTCGTGAAGTCGACCAGGCTATTACGGAAGTACGCCATGAACTTGGAAAAGTGGTTGTTCAGCAGCATATGACGCAAGATCGTATTAAAAACGAAGAGAACAAACACCAACTGCTGCAAGGTCAGATCGGTGTAGCATTGGAAGAGAATCGTGAAGACTTAGCCGAAGTCGCGATCTCAAAACAGATGGACATAGAAGCTCAGTTGCCGGTTTTGAAGCACTCCCTGGAAGATGCCGCAAAGCAGAGTAAAGAGATGGAAGGCTTCATCGCGGCACTACAGGCCAAGAAGCGCGAGATGCAAGAAGAACTGAAACGCTATAAACTCCATACGACAGAGGTTGAAGGCAACTCAACTGCTGAGCAGATTTCAAAGGCTGAAGCAGCGTTTAACCGCGTTATGGGAACCGACATACCTGTTTCTGGAGGGGCAGATGAAGCGAAATTGGCAGAGCTTGAAGCGCTGACGCGTAAAAACCGTATTGAAGAGCGTCTGCGGGCAATGAAAGCCGCCAACGAATGACACTGATAGCATTTATCAGTGCTGACCAGAACAGCATTTTTACGATTGCACTAGTATTAATGTTGATGATCGCTGTTCTCGAAGGCGTCTCGACCCTTATCGGGATGGGACTTTCTGAACTTTTGGAGACTATCCTGCCTGATTTCGACATGGACCTGCCGACGGCGGACGCACCGCAATCCACATTGACCAAGCTATTGGGATGGATTAATTTCGGAAAAGTACCGGTACTGATCATTTTTGTCTGTTTTCTGACTGCCTTTGGTGTGGTTGGTTACAGTTTGCAGTATCTCATATACTCAATGGGCAGCATATTGATACCACAGCTGTTTATTGTTCCGATCGCTGTCATTGTCTCACTCCCATTCGTCCGTCTCTTTACCAATGGTTTGCAGAAGATCATGCCCAAGGATGAGAGCAGCGCTTTAAGTGAAGAGAGCTTTGTCGGTGCAACTGCGGTTATAACACTGGGCAAGGCGACTACAGGTTCTCCTGCCGAGGCCAAAGTGATTGACAAATATGGACAGACACACTACTTTATGGTTCAGCCTGATGTGGAGAATGAAACATTCGAACAGGGCGAACAGGTACTACTGCTGCGACCGTCATCAAACGGTTTTTATGCTATTAGAAACAGCAAAAATTCACTTTAAAAGATAAGGAAAAATATGCCAACAGAACTACTACCGACATTGATTATCCCGGGGATAATCTTAGTCTCTCTTGTGACCATGGGATTAATCCTGGCCCGTCTATATCAACGCGCTTCAAAAGAGCTTTCATTTGTCAGAACAGGTCTGGGAGGAGAAAAAGTCATAATGAACGGCGGGGCACTTGTTCTACCTGTTTTACATGAGGTCATTCCCGTTAACATGAACACCCTCCGTCTCGAAGTACGGCGTGCGAACGAACAGGCGCTTATTACGAAAGATCGTATGCGTGTCGATGTGCTTGCCGAATTTTATGTACGTGTCCGTCCGACAGTGGATTCGATCGCGCAGGCAGCGCAGACACTGGGGACGCGAACGACACGTACGGAAGCACTTAAAGAGCTTATTGAAGGTAAATTTGTTGACTCACTTCGTGCCGTTGCTGCCGAGATGGAGATGGTTGAACTGCATGAGAAACGTGTCGACTTCGTACAGAAGGTACAGCAGGTCGTTTCAGAAGATCTGCTGAAAAATGGTCTTGAACTCGAATCGGTCTCGTTAACAGGGCTTGACCAGACCAATAAGAAATTTTTCAATCCGGATAATGCTTTTGATGCCGAAGGTCTGACCCGTCTGACAGAAGAGATTGAGAGCCGTCGTAAAACACGTAATGATATTGAGCGCGATACCAATGTCCAGATCGAACGAAAAAACCTTGAAACTGAACAGTACTCTCTTGAGATTCAAAAAGAGGAAGAATATGCACGTTTAGAGCAGGAACGCGAGATTGCTATTCGACGTGCGCAACAAATGGCGGAAATCGCAAGTGAAGAATCGCAGAAACGCCGCGATGCTGAGAATGCGCGTATCGGTGCTGAACAAGATGTAAAACAAAAAGAGATCGCGGCTGAGCGTGAAGTAGAACAAGACCGTATTGCCAAAGAGCAGTTAATCGAGCAAAAAGATATTGAGAAGAAAAAGAGCATTGAGCTGGCAGAACAAGATCGTGAGATCGCTATCGCCGAAAAGTCAAAAGAGCAGTCCATTGCTCAGACGCAAGCTGATAAAGCCCGTGCAGAGGCCGTAAAAGCGCAAGAACAAGTTATCACTGTCCGTGAGCGAGAGAAAGCAGAACGCCAAAAAGTGATCGAGTTAGTCGAAGCACAGCAGATCGCAGAACGTGATGCTATCAGTATAAAAGTCGGTGCAGAAGCTGAAAAGCAGGCGGCAGAAGATACGGCCGATGCGCAGCGTACATTGGCGCAAGGTGAAGCTGACAAACATCGTATTACGGCAGAAGGTCTGGCCGCAGCCGAAAAGCTTGAAGCAGAAGCTGCTGCGATCCGTTACAACGTTGACGCCGAAGGTAAGCAAGCCATCAATAACGCGGCAAATATCCTCTCTCCTGAACAGATCGCTATGCAGATCAAGATGCGATTGATCGAGCAACTTCCGGAGATCATCGCGCAGAGCGTCCGACCAATGGAGAAGATCGACAGTATCAAGATCATGCAGCTTGACGGCTTTACGCAACAAGCCGGCAGCGGACAAGCCGGCGGAGCGGAAGGGAATCAGCCTGAAGGCAGTCTACCTGACCAGCTCGTGAACAGTGCGTTGAAGTACAAAGCACAGGCCCCGATAGTCGATTCGCTGCTTCAGGAACTTGGACTGAACAGCGGTGATATAACAGGGTTCAGTAAGCAGTTCACAGAGACGAAGAGCTAAGCGGCTCTGTCCTGACCTTTAAACTCCTTCATAGAGTAAGGTCTTTTCGTCTATACAATAAAGCTTTGAAGAAAGGGTATGCCGGAACAGACTCAAACATACCGAATCCCGATATCTTTTTAAAAATCTACCCGCTTTCTTAGAATGTTATAAGCCGTTCTAAGGCGCAGAAGAAACTTCTTTTGCTCTCTTCGGATATGATTGAACATTCGAGCATATCCTCATTTTATGACAAAGGGATATTGAAAAACATTGACATAGATAGAGAGTTTAAAAAGTATCTCAAACGTGACTTGGTAAGTGATTTTTATGGAACCAGAGTATTTGTCGTCGGTTCAGGTGTAAGCAGCAAAAAACATTACAACGATCCTAAAATCATGAGACAACTTAAAGGTTTTTGGGAGCGCTACATTACAAAGAATCGGGCTGAACTTGTTGAATTTGGTCAACCGGTACCTCTTGGCGGTATCTTTTAATGTCAGTATATATTATTAAGGTTATTGTTTACTAATAGAGTTGTCAGCACTTTTTAGATATTATTGCCAAAATTTTTATCCAGCCTAGAGCGATATTTTTGCTTGAAGACGGCACTACTAAAGGGACCCAATGAACGTTACAACTAACAAAATCGATGGCGCTAACGCTACAATCGCTGCAACTATTACAAACGACGCAATTGCTGCAAACGTAGAAAAGATCGCAAAACAACTTGCGAAAACAACTAACATCCCAGGTTTCCGTAAAGGTAAAGTGCCTGTATCTGCTGTGAAAAAACAGTACGGTGAGAAGTTGGTACAAGATGCAGAAAGCGAAGCACTTCGTGAAGTACTTACGGCAGGTCTTAAAGAGATCGGTGTAGCAAACGAAGATATGATCGGCGAGCCGCAGATCACCAAGTTTGATAAAGGTGACGAGAGCATCGATGTAGAAGTGACTGTGGCAATGCGTCCGCAGATCGATCTTGGCGACTACGCTAAACTTGTTCCTGCATTCAAAACGCCTAAAATCACAGCTGCTGCTGTTAAAGAGCGTATTGATGAACTTGCGATGCAGCAAGCCGAACTTGTGACTGTTGATGAAGATCGTGCACTGGTTGAAGGTGATACTGCTGTGATCGACTTTGAAGGTTCTGTTGACGGTGAGCTTTTTGAAGGCGGTTCAGCGCAAGGTTTTGCCTTGACGTTAGGTTCCAAGCAATTCATCCCTGGTTTCGAAGACCAGGTTATCGGTATGAACAAGGGCGAAGAAAAAGTGGTTAAAGTGACTTTCCCGGAGAACTACGGTGGTGAAGCACTTGCCGGTAAAGATGCTGAGTTCAAAGTAACAGTAAATGAGATCCAGACTAAAAAGAAACCTCGTCAAGATGCGAAACTTGCTGCAAAAATGCTTCCGGGTGAAGAAGATGCAACAATGGATATGGTCAAAGAGAAGGTTCAGGAGCAGTTGGAGAACGAAGCTAAATCAAAGCTTTACAATGACGAACTGAAACCGCAGGTCCTTGAAGCACTTGTTGCAAATATCGAAGTCGCTCTTCCAAAATTTGTTGTCGATCAAGAGATGGATATGGCCCTTAACAAAAAAGCGCAGACAATGAGCGAAGATGAGATCAAAGCGCTTCAGGAAGACGCTGCAAAAGTAACAGAACTTCGTGAAGAAGGTCGTGAAGATGCTGAGCGTTCTGTAAAAGCTACGTTTATCATTGATGCACTGGCTAAGGCTGAAGGTATTGCTGTTGCTGAGCAGGAAGTCATGCAGACTATCTACTTCGAAGCGATGCAGATGGGGCAAGACCCTGCAGCTGTTTACAAGCAGTACCAGGAGTCAGGTTATCTTCCGGCTGTTCAGATGGCGATGGTCGAGGACAAGGTTCTTTCTCAACTTCTTAACAACACTGGCAAAGACGCGTAATGAGCTATATTCCTTACGTTGTTGAGAAGACAGGTCGTGGTGAACGTTCTTATGACATCTATTCACGTCTATTAAAAGATCGTATCATCATGTTAAGTGGTGAAGTAAACGATCAGGTCGCCTCAACGATCGTAGCACAGATGCTTTTTCTGGAAGCAGAAGATCCGGAAAAAGATATCTATTTTTACATCAACTCTCCAGGCGGTGTAGTCACAGCGGGCATGGCGATCTATGACACGATGAACTACATCCGTCCTGATGTTGCGACTATCTGTATCGGTCAAGCCGCGTCAATGGGTTCATTTTTACTGAGTGCCGGTGAAAAAGGTAAGCGTTTTGCACTGCCGCATGCACGCATTATGATCCATCAGCCACTTGGCGGGGCCCAGGGACAAGCGAGTGATATCGCGATTCAGGCGAAAGAGATCTTACGTATGAAAGCGGAGCTCAATGATATCCTGGCTAAAAATACAGGTCAAAAGATCGAGACAATTGAGAAAGACACTGACCGTGACAACTTCATGAGTGCACAAGAGTCATTAGACTATGGTCTGATCGATGAAGTTCTGACTAAAAAAGAGAAGAGCGAATAAGCTCCTTTTCTAAAGAATAACCATGATACTTCCGATTGTAACTTACCCAGATAAACGTCTTAAACTTCTCTCTCAGCCTGTGACTGAATTTGATGTTGATCTGCACACTTTTTTGGATGATATGTATGAGACGATGATCATGACTAACGGCATCGGTCTTGCCGCGATTCAGGTTGACCGTGCTATTAATGTTCTCATTATCAATATTCCCAATGATGATGAAGAGGGGACTCAAGATAAAGAGAACCTTCTTGAAATAATCAACCCTAAGATTACTTATAGTGAAGGGACAACCGTCTATCAAGAGGGTTGTCTGAGTGTGCCGAAGTTTTACGAGGATGTGGAACGTTTTGAGAAGATCAGCATTACGTATCACGATCGTCACGGCAACGAGTGCTCACTTGATGCCGAGGGGTTGTTGAGTATTGCGATTCAACATGAGATGGATCATCTTCTCGGAAAACTCTTTATTGAGAAGCTTTCGTATGCCCGCCGAAAGAAGTTTGAAAAAGAGTATAAGAGAATGCAAAAAGAGAAGAAAGTCGGCAAATAGAACACTTTCTACTGCTTTTAAGCAGTCATCCATCCACTCACATTTCTTTTATCCTCCCGTCGTAAGCATCCATATCCTTCATCTTTATTTTGTCGTACTTTGTCTTCTTCATTGAATGATTTACCAATTACCTTGTATTCCTCAGCATGGATCTGCAACATAAGAAAAGCGATGGAAAGAGTGTAGAGTGGGCACTTTGTATGCATCTTTCTTATACATCTCTTCAAATATAATCACTGAATAATCACCGAATGATCTCATTTCTTAAAGCAAAGGCAGTATAAAGAAACCTTAAGCAATCTATAACAACCTATAGTCTATCATCACACCATCGAAATAAGACAGATATTGTCCTATTTAAATTAATAATCATTATCGAGGGAAAAAATATGCAAGTTTATATGGATAACAATGCGACAACAATGGTCGACCCTCAGGTACTTGAAGCGATGCTTCCATACTTCTCTGAACAGTATGGTAACCCAAACTCACTACACAAGTTTGGTACGGCTTCTCACCCTGCTATCGCTAAAGCGATCGACCAAGTATACGCTGCGATCAATGCAGCGGATGCTGACGATATCATCTTTACATCATGTGCAACCGAGTCTAATAACTGGGTCCTTCAGTCAGTATGGATCGACAAGATCGTTAACGGAGACAAAAACCATATCGTTACAACTGAGGTTGAACACCCGTCGGTTCTTTCGACATGTAGGTTTCTGGAAGAGCAGGGTGTTAAAGTAACCTACCTTCCGGTTAACGAGCAGGGTATTGTTGAAGCACATACTGTTAAAAGTTTTATCACTGAAAAGACAGCCCTGGTTTCTGTTATGTGGGCAAACAATGAGACGGGAATGATCTTCCCTATTCATGAGATCGGTGAGATCTGTAAAGAGAAAGGGGTACTTTTTCACTCGGACGGCGTACAAGCTGTCGGTAAGATCCCTGTAGATATGCAAGCGGTCAATGTTGACTTTATGTCAATGAGCGCACACAAGTTCCACGGACCGAAGGGTATCGGTGCACTTTACATCAAAAACTCGCAAGAGCTTTCACCGCTTTTACACGGTGGTGAGCATATGGGCGGCCGTCGTTCAGGAACACTGAATGTTCCCTATATCATAGGTATGGGTAAAGCGATGGAGCTTGCGACAGAGAACATAGAAGAGAAGATGGCAAAGATCGCAGCACAGCGCGACCGTTTGGAAAATGCTCTTCTGGAAGCGATCCCTGAGACATTTACTGTCGGTGACCGTGCTAACCGTACACCGAATACTATTCTAATATCAATCCGTGGGGTTGAAGGTGAAGGTATGCTCTGGGACCTTAACAATGGCCAGATCGGTGCATCAACGGGTTCTGCCTGTGCATCAGAAGATCTGGAAGCAAATACGGTTATGCTTGCGATCGGTGCAGATAATGAACTGGCACACACAGGTATCCGTTTGAGCCTTAGTCGTTTTACGACAGACGAAGAGGTTGAGTATGTGATCAACCATTTCAAAGATGCGGTTACACGACTTCGTGCAATCTCAAGTTCGTACGCAAAAGTACAACCAACACCGGGAGGCGAAGTTCAAGAGTGCGAACTTCACCACCACTAAGACATATAAGAGAAAGGATTACCAATGGCAAAGAATGACATATTAGGCGAATCTCTATGGGACGCTTACTCAAATAAAGTAACAACATTGATGAATAACCCTCAACACCAGGGTGAGATCACAGAAGAGGAAGCAGCCGGCAATGGAAACAAGCTAATCGTTGCTGACTTCGGTGCAGAGTCTTGTGGTGATGCAGTTCGTCTATACTGGGAAATTGATCCGGAGTCTGACAAGATCGTAAATTCAAAATTTAAAAGTTTTGGTTGTGGTACGGCTATCGCATCTTCTGATGTAATGACAGAACTTTGTATCGGCAAGACAGTTCAAGAAGCGGTCAAGATCACTAATATTGATGTTGAGATGGCACTTCGTGACGATCCTGAGACACCGGCAGTTCCACCGCAAAAGATGCACTGTTCAGTCATGGCGTATGACGTTATTAAAAAAGCGGCAGGTCTTTATATGGGCGTTGATGCTGAATCGTTTGAAGAAGAGATCATCGTGTGTGAATGTGCACGCGTTAGTCTTGGAACGCTTCAAGAGGTTATCAAACTCAATGACTTGACAACGGTTGCTCAAATCACGGACTATACGAAAGCCGGCGGTTTTTGTAAGTCTTGTATCAAGCCTGGCGGACATGAAGATCGTGAGCACTACCTTGTTGACATCCTTGCAGACACACGTAAGAAGATGGACGAAGAGAAGATGGCAGCAGCTGCAGACGCAGGTGCAACCGGTGATTTCGAATCGATGACACTTGTTCAGCAGATCAAAGCGATCGATGCTGTCATTGATGAAAGCGTTCGTCAATTCCTGGTAATGGACGGTGGTGACATGGAAGTTATCGATATCAAAAACTCTGACGAGTATATCGATGTCTATATCCGTTACCTTGGTGCATGTTCATCTTGTTCATCATCAGCAACCGGGACTCTTTATGCAATTGAGTCGACGCTTAAAGAGAAACTTTCTAATAAAGTCCGCGTTCTACCGATCTAATTTTCAATTGTACTCCTGTATTTTACAGGGGTATGAACCCTTCTGCTGACACGTATAGTGTCTTTTAACCTTCTGTCTTTTTTTTAAACATATTCCATTTCTTTGTTTACACTTTTGTGGTTATAATTGATTTATGAGCATATGTCGTTTCATCATTTGAAGCCTCTAATATGTTCCTATCTTTAGTTGAAGGATCCACTTTGAGTGATTCACAAAACTGCTACCTTCTAGACACCTCCGTTATTTTAGATGATCCCCTCAATATACTTAAAATCTCTGAGAATAATGAAAATATAGTTGCTATTACAGATGTTGTTTTAGCCGAGCTTAACAATAAAAAAGATGATATGCGTTCTGATGCAGGTTTTCGAGCCAGGGAGTTCTTTAGACTTTCAGATAACGATAAAAGCGGCATGATAAGTTTTGATGAATTGCCGGACTGTTTAAAAAATTGCAGGACAAAAGAGGCCTGTACAGATGACCTTTATTACCGTCTGATATTACCGTTCGAACCGTCACAAGTAGGCAGTATAGATTTTGACAATGAGACGCCACTCTATATTGTCTACCGAAGTGATTACCGTATGGACCGGACGTTTAGTGAAGCTAAAGGGCTTAATGATGCAAAGATCGGCGAGATCGCCAAGGATTACGGTCTTTCACTATTAACCAACGACATCTCTTTTAAGATCGCAGCCGAGGTACAGGGCATTCCAACTGAAAGCATACGCAACTCACGTGTTGAAGATGCTGACAGTATTGAATTTGCACACTGCTACTATTATGAAGATGAACCAAAGATCGATGATGAAGATGAACATCATAATTATGAACAGATCACCTTTATAGAGAAGGCAAAGAGCGATCAAAATGAGATCTACGAGACCGGTATCCAGCGTTATGCGATTAATCTCAACGGATCAATGGAATGGTGTGATTTTGACAAACGTTTCGGAGAATATTTTGACGACAATCTTGTTCGTCCGATCAACTTGGAGCAGAAATTCTATTTTACAATCATGACACATCCGCAAAACAGCGTAACAGTGGTTGCCGGTGCAACAGGTTCCGGAAAAACATTAATCGCTCTTCAAGCGGGTCTGGAGATGGTCAAAGAGGGGATCGTAGAGGGGATCGTTTATGCCCGTAACACAGTAACGGCGAGTGACCCTCAGGCCGAACTTGGTTACCGTAAGGGCGACCAGGACCAAAAGTTGGGTTATTTCATGTACCCTCTCTATTCGGCAGTCAACTTTACGATTGAACATCAGACCAAAAACTCTATCGATGCACAGGTAGAGTTTACAGGCAATACAAACTCCATTCAGCGTGAAAATGCGACGGAACAGTTTATGGCAAAGTACAACATCGAAGTGATGGATATCGCGCACCTAAGAGGGACGACGATCTCACGAAAATTTGTCATTATAGATGAAGCACAGAACATGACGAATGCGACACTGAAGTTGATCGGTACACGTATGGGCGACGAAACACGCCTTGTCATCATGGGTGACCCACACCAGATAGATCATCCATTTTTGTCCAAACGACGCAATGCCCTGGTCTCGCTGCTTCAAAAAGCGAAACATACAGATTTTGTAGCCGGTATTCAGCTGCGGCATACGATCCGTAGTGAGGTGGCCAATTGGTTTGACAAAAACCTCTAGGGAAGAGATGGCATTTACCGATAGTTGTGTAGAATAGCTGTTATGAAACAGGCATATCAATTTACGCTTATACTCTTAATGGCTGCTGTGTTTGCAGGTTGTGGTGATAACAGTACCCAAAACCCTTACATGATGGGTGAAAAACCAGCGGACAAGAAGCAGGTCTATACGGTCTCTAATCAAAGCAAAGACAGCGCCGTTGTCATAGCGTCGATCGAAGGAGAAACGCAAAAAGAGATTGCCAAGATCAACAAAGAGCGTGATGTCGAGCTTCAAAAGCTGGCGCAGAACACGAAGCTTGTTGAGATCAACGCACAAAATGAGATAGCCGTTAAAGAGCACAACCTCTCCACTTTTGTACAAGAGAGTGATTACGCGTTTAAAAAGAGTACCCTGATAGTAGTCTCCTTTGCACTGATCGCATTTCTCGCCTTGGCGCTTTATATGTTTAGAAAACGCCGTGAAGATAAGTTGAAAATGCATGAGAACGAACTGCAAAAAGAGATGTATATTCGTGAAAAAGAGCTGCAGGTGAAGATGGCTGAGAAGATCCTCGATACCATTGCAAGTGGAAAGCTTTCCAAAGAACGCGAGCAGCATCTGTTGGAGACTTTTGACAAGGCGGCACCGGGGTTACCTAACAAGAAGTAGTCTGCGACAGGCTTTTTGGTTTTGCACTTGAAATAATTGTATACCCTTTAATTCTTTATTGGCTTCTCTTTATTTTTTAGTACAGGCGTATCGTTGAAAAGTACAACTTTCGTCTCATACACTCTTTCTTTTTTCACGACTCGGCATTTAGTGCCTCCCTGCATTGCGCTGTTGGCGCTGATACGCCGCAAAAAAATAAAACAAAAAAAGCGCTCGTGACGGCTTCGCAGTCGGTGGCTACCGACTGCTTTCCTTACAGTCGTTCTTTCGCTAAAAACTGCCGCACCGATGCTTCGCATAACGGTTTATCCAAAAAAACGTGCCTTACAGCACCTTTCTTTTGGCATATCGTCGGCTAAAAAACGCAAAGAAATTCGCCTTTTTCTTAAGGCCTTTGGCACTCCATACGCTCAACGCTGTAGATGCCACGACACAGGGCTAAAGCCCCGTACAGGGAGGCACTAAATGCCGAGTCGTGAAAGAGCTAAGCGGTGACGCATTGATTTGAATGTAAAAGCTTTCGCTTTTGATTTAGTTTGAACTTTGTCGATGTAGAACTGCGTGTTGGTACAGCTAGAACCTACGGAGGGATTTCGTAACTCCGAGTATTCTGATTGATCAAATTGTGACTGTGACCGCCATCGTGCTCTCTTTTTTTCGTTAGGTTTTTTCTCTGCACGAGCAGAGAAAAAAAGTGACATACTAGTGATTTGAAGTAATTAAAAAAGTTTGAACGTTCAAAAAAGTCACAAGTAATAGACCAAAGTCATAAAGTAAAAATAGTAAAAAGGACAAAGGAGTTAATTGTCTAGTAGATGACGTCTAATTAAGGACTCGAAGAAATGGAAGAAAGCGTAGATTTACGCTTTGTAGTACCCTTTGATGCCATCCATCGTCCGCCCCATGTTAAGTAGTACCATGTCTGCTACCACAAGGGCTGCCATCGCTTCGGCAACGACAGAACCGCGAATAGCGACACAAGGATCATGGCGCCCTTTGAGGGCAAAGTCGACCTCTTCGTCATGGGTCGTTGTTGTATGCTGCTCAATGAAGATAGAAGGTGTCGGCTTGAAGTAGACGTTGACGCGAACCTCTTCGCCGTTACTGATACCGCCCAGAATACCGCCGGAATGGTTCGACTCAAAACCGCTGTTTCGAATAGGGTCATTGTTGGTTGAACCGAAGGCTTTGGCACTCTCTGCACCGTCGCCGATCTCGACGGCTTTAACGGCATTTATTCCCATCATCGCTTCAGCCAGGACACCGTCGAGCTTATAGTAAAGCGGCTCGCCCAGACCGATCGGCAGGTTGCGCATTCTGATCTGCGCAACGCCGCCGACAGAGTCGTGACGGTTCTTGGCTTCGATGATGGCATCTTTTTGGGCCTGTTCGACATTTTTATCGAGAGCATAGATCTCGCTGCCGGCGACATAGTCGTAGTCCAGTGTCTCAGCCTGGATACCTGCGATCTCGATAATACCGCTTTCAATCGTAATACCCAGCTCGTTTAACATCATTTTTGCCACGGCACCGGCAGCAACACGGGCGGCTGTTTCGCGTGCCGACGAACGTCCGCCGCCGCGATAATCGCGAATGCCGTATTTATGCCAGTAGGTAAAGTCGGCATGCCCCGGTCGGAAGGTGTCTTTGATGTTGCTGTAGTCCTTGGACTTCTGGTTGGTGTTGTAGATGACCATGGCGATCGGTGTTCCGGTACTCAGCCCTTCGAATACACCGCTCAGGATCTCGACGCTGTCGGCCTCTTTACGGGCAGTTGCGTATTCGTTTTGCCCGGGTTTACGGCGGTCAAGCTGGGCCTGGATATAGGCTTCATCGATAGTCAGACCAGCCGGTACGCCGTCAATCAGACAGCCGATCGCCTTACCGTGTGATTCACCAAACGTAGAAAAACTGAAACGGATGCCGAAACGGTTCATGAGCCACCCTTGTTTAATAAATTGATAGCGATTGCAGCAGATTCCTGCTGGGCCACTTTTTTGCTTTTTCCACTTGCCCGGGCGTACTCTTTGCCGTCGACAAAGACGGCGATCTCAAACTCTTTTTTATGGTCAGGACCGTGTGAACGGACCAGCTTGTACTCAGGCGTCGTGCCAAAGAGTGCTTGTGTCATCTCCTGCAAGGTCGTTTTATAGTCTTTGAAAAGCGTGTCAAGAGAGATGTCAGGGTGGACCTCTTCCAAGAGTTTGATGCTAACGTCTCTTGCTTTTTCCAAGCCTGCCTCAAGGTACAAGGCCCCTATGATCGCTTCAAAAGCATTTGAGAGCAGAGAGGGCTTGGAACGACCGCCGTTGTTCTCTTCTGCATTGGACAAAAAGAGTTGCCCTCCCAAACTGATATGCTCGGCGAGTCGGGTAAACCCGTCTTCGTTGACCAGGGATGCCCGCATTTTGGAAAGTTTTCCTTCATCATGATTAGGAAAGTTTTCATAAAGGTATTGCCCGACAATAAGGTCCAATACCGCATCTCCTAAAAACTCCAAACGTTCATTATTGTAGGGCTGCTTGTAACTTTTGTGCGTCAGCGCTTCAATAATGAGCTTTTTATCTGTAAAACTGTAATTCAGTCGATCTTCAAGTTTCTGTATCTCTTCCATCTGTAACCTTTCAAAAATTTAATATGCCGTTTAAAGTAAGGGTCAAAGACCCTGGTACTCTTCAGCGATAGAACGTGCGATCGCATCGCACCGTTCATTCTCTTCATGTCCGGAATGGCCTTTTATCCAAACACCGAGTACTGTGTGTTGAGCGGACACTTTGACGTACTCTTGCCAAAGGTCCAGGTTCTTGACTTTTTTAAAGTCACGTTTTATCCAGTTGTCTAACCACTCGTTGATCCCTTTGACAACATAAGAGGAGTCTGAGATCACTTCGACGTGACAAGGTTCTTTTAGTGCTTTTAACCCTTCAATAACACCAAGGAGCTCCATGCGGTTATTCGTAGTGTGAGCTTCACCACCGCTTAATAGACGCTCTTTGCCGTTATAGCGTAAGATCGTCGCGTACCCTCCCGCTCCTGGGTTCCCCAAAGCACTGCCATCACTGAAAAGAGTTATTCGCTTCAAAGTGATCCTTTGTCAAAAGTGCTTCAGTAACGACAGAATCAATACTGTGGCAGTTCGGGCACCGGTGAAAACTAAAGGGATAGATCTGTTTACACTCGCCGCAAAGGTAGTCAAACTGCAAGGTCGCACCGCTTTGGTCGGCTATGTTGAGTTTGATCAGCACATCAAACTCAAAAATGCTGCTCTCTTGCGCCAGCAGTGCTGTACCTTTAGCGCTGAAGAGTTCTCGCAGATAACTGTTAGAAGAGATTATATCCAAATTTGTCTCAGCCTCACGAGCATTCCAGAGGATGTCAAGGATCCGTTCAGACTGGCCAAGGTCCAGGTTTTTCCATGCCAAGTCCGGTGTATGACGGAAGAGATACTCGAAAATAAGATAGCTTAAAAGATGATGTTGCCGATAAAGTTCCAGCAGGAGTCCGGCCTTTTCATCGACGCCATATTGTGCGCTGCGGATAATAGAGACTGCCTGTAGGTAGACACGGTCTTTTCGGTTGTCGATGCCCAACTCATCGAGCGGTTCCAAAACTTCCAAAGCTTTGTCGAACTGGTGCATCTTCTCATAAATAATAAGGAGGTAACGGAGTGCCTTGGGTGTTCGGGGAAACTGTTTGAGTATCTGTAAAAAGATCTCCTGGGCACGTTCTAAAAAGCCGGCTTTAAAATAGGTCTGCCCCAACAGGTAGAGCGTTTCACTCTTTTCGGCCGGATCTTTCTGCATCTCGAGCATGATCAGATAGATCTCTATACACTTCTCATAGTCGCCGTTTTGATAGTAGGTCTGTGCCATGATCAGTGCAGATTTCTCTGAGATCGCCTGGGTACTCATGAGAGTCTTAAGCTCTTGTTCTGTCGGGGTTGAATTAAAAATGTCAAGAAAACTGTTAAGATGACGGGAATCTTCTTTGCGTTTAAAACGACCCCACCAATAAGAGATGAGGGCAATAACAAAGACAAGAGAGAAAAAGATGATGATGCCAAAAAGAGGATCACGAAATTCGATAAATAAGCTGTTCACATCCTCTCCTTAGAATAGAGGGCATTTTTAAAAGCCCTCAAAATTATACCCCACAGTAACTTTTGAAAAGCAAACTATAGCGAAGTCGAGATATCTCCCGCGAAGAAGAGTACGGCTGATATCACATAATAATCACAACAGATCATGAAAGATCAAATATGACGTAAATAATAATAAATGTATTGACTTTAACCGTCAAGACACTCTATAATGATGATGAAAATAAAAAAACGGGAGGTTTATTCGTCAATGGCAATTAGTTATATCCGCCCAGATAAATATTTTGACGGCGCTTTCGAGCAGCTAAAAAGCATAAATGCTTATGCTCAAGCGAGTAATATTGAAATCTCTAATGAATATGTTGACCATACCTCGCAGAACAATACTTTGGATGCACGCGAAGCAGTCGTAACTTTTTTTAGAAACAACCAAAATAGAGATCTGCTCATATCAGACATATGGGTATTGAGCAGTAATATTACGGACCTTCTACAAATGGTCGCTTGTCTGTTGAAAAACAATATGCGTATTCATGTGATAAACGCCGGTGTTGTGATCGATCAGAAGAGTGAGATTATGCTGGTCTTAGGTATTATCGATCAGCTGCGACAGGTCTTGGAGAGTAGAGAGAAGAAGATGATCGGCCGTCCGAAAGGGAGCCGTTCCTCCTCGAAGTTCGATCCCTATTTGGATCAGATCATCGGGTACATACGTGACAATTTGAGTGTCAGTGCAATGGCCCGCGAAATGAATGTAAGCCGTAGTTCGTTGAAAGACTACATTGAGTCGCGGGAGCTGAAAGAGGTGGCAAAAGGTCTTGTCACTTTGGATGTCCCTGCTGATGCAGAAGAGAAGGTGATAGGTACGATAGTCTGTCCCCATTCAGAAAAAAACATAGAGGAGTCAACAGTATGAGTGAAGTTGCTGCAGTCGAGAAAAAATCGACAAAAGATTATTTAAAAGGGTGGATCCCGTTCCGTATAATGCGTTATTGGTTCTTCGGACTGGTTACTGCATTCGCACTGATCGCGCCATGGATCTCAATTGGTGGAAACCATCTTTTTTTACTCTCTTTTGACAAGTTGAAGCTGCATCTTGCTTTTGTGCAGTTCGATATGCAAGAGATGTATTTAATGCCATTTATCCTGATGATCCTTTTTATAGGTATTTTTGGGATAACAGTTGTTGGCGGCCGTGTTTTTTGTGGATGGATGTGCCCTCAGACGATCTTCCGTGTTCTCTACCGTGATCTTATAGAGACAAAGCTCTTAAAGCTTCGTAAGCGAATTAAAAACAAACAAAATGAACCGGACATGTCCAAGGTTGAAAATCAGGTGAAAAAGGTCATTGCCATATTAATATGGACTGTGCTTTCGTTTATCGCCGCGGCGGATTTCCTGTGGTACTTCGTTCCGCCGGAAGACTTTTTTGCCTATATGGCACACCCGATGGATCACCTGATCCTGGTCGGGACATTGATTACTATTGCTCTCTTTTTGATCGTTGATGTTGTAATGATCAAAGAGACTTTCTGTGTCTATGTCTGCCCATATTCACGTATACAGTCGGTACTCTATGATGATGATACGGTTATGGCGATCTACGATCCGCATCGTGGCGGTAAGATCTATGATGAACATACAAAACTGTTCACAAAAGAGAAAGATATCCGCGCAGCCGAACCGACTTCTGAATGTACGGCTTGTGAATCGTGTGTAACGGTCTGTCCGACGCACATCGATATTCGTCAGGGTCTGCAGCTTGAATGTATAAACTGTCTTGAATGTGTAGATGCCTGTACCGCTGTTATGGGTAAACTGGGAAAAGAGTCTCTTGTCCGTTGGTCAAGTGACAAAGAAGTTATTCACCAAGAAGGTAAGACAAATTACTTCCGTCCTAAAGTCCTTGGATATGCCGTGATACTTGTCATTATTATGGGTGTCCTTGCTGCTATGAGTACAACAAAAGAGCACATGCTTCTCAACATTAACAAAGAGAGCCGTCTGTATGATATCAAGACGATAGACAATGGTGTGAAACGCGTTGGAAATGCTTATGTCTTCTTGCTTCAAAATACAGAAAACAAGGATCACAAGTTCTATTTTGATGTTATTGCTCCGGCAGCATACGAAGGTAAGATCAAGATCTTGAAACCGACTGCACCGTTTACAGCGCACCCGGGTGCCAAAAAGAAAAAAGTGGTCGTACTCTATACGGACGAGATGTTGGTCGACGATGCAACAAAAGATACGATCATTCCGATTACTATCCGTGCATATGCTATGGATGAAAAAGAACGAATCGTTGTTGATCGTCACTCGACATTTATCTTTCCGCGAAAAGATATCTACGACGCGCAATAAAGCGATACACTCCGCAGAAGTCAGCCTCTTCGGCCGGCTTGCGTTAACGTGTGCAAGAGAATCAAAAACTTCTGTCTATTTTAAACTTCACACACGACACATGCTGAAGATGTACCTCTCAGCTGTTAAACTTCTTAAGAACGATGTCGATCTCACTCTCAGAGACCGCTTCTGATATGACAAATCCCTGAGCATAATCGATCCCTAGCTCACGTACATTTTTAAGTGTCGCTTCATCTTTAACAAACTCCGCAATGCTTTTTGCTCCCATCACCTTGGCAAATTCAGTGACACTTTTTGTAATGGCAAGGGAGCTTGGATTGGTGGTAATATCTTTAATAAACTGCCCGTCGATCTTTATGAAATCGACCTGCATCATAGAGAGGTTTGCAAAGTTGGAGTGACCGGTGCCGAAGTCGTCAATTGCGACAGCAAATCCTGCCCGTTTCAACTCCGTAAAAAAAGCGCTGCTCTTTTTCGCGTCACCTATCGCTTCGGTCTCAAGAAGCTCAAAGACGATCTGCTGCGGTCTGATCTTAAAATGGAGACATTGATTGATGATGTGATCGAGTATACGGATATCCTGGATATCTTTAAAAGAGAGATTGATGGAGAAGGTGAAGTCCGGGTAGCGTGCCGCAACGGCATAGACTTTTTTGATCATCATCAGGGTGATCTCATGAATACGCCCCATCTTCTCGGCACTCTCTAAAAAGTGATTTGGCATAACGGTCTTGCCGTTCTCTTCAATGCGTACCAGGGCCTCAAACTTCTCGATACGATCCGTTGCAAGATTGTAGATAGGTTGGAAATAGGGCATGATACGGTTCTCATTAATAGCCTCTTTCAGACGGCCTGCCCACAGTAAGTTGTTACGAATATCTTGGCTTCTGTCAAACTCCTCTTTAAAGTAGATCGGTGTTGAGATCTTGTTGTCGAGGGCATTTTGAAGTGCCAATGCCGCTTTTTCGAGTTCGCTGCCGTCATTGTTGATGGTGCTGATCCCGGCATAGATAAAGGGGTGCAGATCGACAGCATTGTAGGTGACATGCAGTGCATTGAGACGCTGGAGAAGTGCCGCAAAGCTCTCTTGCTCCTGGCCAGGCAAGAGGAGGGCCAACTCATTCTCGGAGATCCGGTAAAGAGGGTTCTCCCCCTCTTCTTTAAGCTTAGAGATGATGTTTTGCAGCAGGGAGACGACACTCTCTTGACCATAGTAGCTCTGAATAGTCCGGTAGTTATGGATATGCAGCAGTACCAGGCACGACGCTTTTGTCTCCAAAAGATCGTTTAACAGCTTACGGCGGTTAAAGAGACCACTCTCCTTGTCTTTGATCAACATATCCAGAAGTTCATTGTGCGTCTTGTTGAGGTTGGTGTTCAGTGTCTCAAGCTCGCTGATCTTTGAATTTCCGAGGTGGAAGTTCTCTGTACGCCCCAGTCGGGAAGAGAAGTTGACGATAGCTTGCAACGGCTTTGTGATCTTTGATGAGAGCTTTTTGAGCGAGTTGAAGTTGAACCAGAAGAAAAAGAGGTAAAAGAGTGCAATAGCGATGATGAAAATGATCCCTACGTAAACACTCCGTTTGCTGACAATTTCTATGGGTGCAAATATAGTCGATTTTTCGACGTAGATGACGATTTTAAGACCGGTGCCGCTAATGGGCATCGTGTAGTCAATATAGCGGCTACGATCAATGCTCTGTATATCGATCATCATACTCCCGGCAGTATACGGTATCTTCTCTGTATGCATTTGGTAAAAAGAGTGGGTACCAAAATCTTTTGTGATCGTAGCTGGGTTGGAAGATGCGATCAGAATGTTTTCAGCATCCATCAACATGGCATTGGCTTCAAAAGGGAGGTCCAGTGAATTGATGACTGTCGCGATCTCTCTGACATTGAGCGTAAACCCTGCAACGCCCTCAAAATGTTGGCCCTGATAGATAGGTCTGACATAGGTCCCCAGCTCCCCTTTTTCCAAGGCCCAGTCCTGTTTGTAGAGAGGTACGAAAATAGAATTTTTGTTGGGGTTGTGCTGAGGATCGGCATTATAATAAAAAGAGAACTTTGTCACATCGAGAGTCGGCGTGAGCTCTTTGACAGGATTGATGGGCGGATAGGCAAAGGCGTATCTTTTACCGATATTGACCCAGATATTGGTGATCAGTGAGTGGGGTGTGTCAATGATCGCTTTGGAGATGGGAGTAAGCGGTTTAAGTGAGTTTAAGATCTCATAGTCTTGGGTTTGAAGTCTCTTTAAGTTGGTCGTGTAGATAGCGGTCTCATCGGGCTGTATGTAGGTGAAAAAGCCATTTTTCGAGATCTGCGGAGGCGCATATTGGAAAAATCCGTCATAAAGCTGATAATCTTGCGGATTCTGGGCCCGTTGTTCTCTCATCTTAAGAAAGATCTCAGCGGTATTCGTGAGTTGGACAAGTGCATTTTCTGCCTGTGTAAAGTGCTGATCTATACGTGCAGTCGTCTGGTTTGCGATCTCGATAAAGGCTTCATGGGCAATGCCTTCCAGAGCTTTTTTGTTTTGATCGGATTGATAGTGGTTGAGTAGAAAAAGGGTGACGATCAGCGAAAACTCAATGACCAGGATCGGGAGCAGGGCCTGGGCAAAAAAGTGGCGAAAGATTAAGGTACTGATCGATCTCATGGTTGTGTCTCTCATATTAAGTAGTGTTCGAGTATAGCGAAAACAGGTTACATTCTGATGTTTGTTGTTAGGTGCTGTATTCGGTATCCGCATCTATTACGCAGTTTCGCCCTGCCTCTTTGGCGAGGTAAAGTGCGTTGTCGGCCCTTTGGATCAAGGCGCGTCTGTCGTCATTGGGCTGAAAGCTTGTCACGCCGAAACTGCAGGTGATCTGCGGGCACCCCTCAAAAGAGAGTGTCTGTATAAACGCTTGAAGTCGCTTTGCGAAGTCGAGACTCTCCTCATGCGGGGTATGCGGCAAAACAATAACAAACTCTTCGCCGCCAAAGCGGGCCAGCAGATCATCTTTGCGTATCCTGGTTTTGAGGGCATTGACCAGATGCACCAAGACATCATCACCGACAAGATGCCCATAAGTGTCATTGATGTTTTTAAAGTGATCGATATCAAAGAGAAGAAAACCGAAAGGCTCTGAGGGGCTCTCCATCAACTGCGCTAAGAACTCCTGCATGTATGAACGGTTGTAGGCAGAAGTAAGGCTATCGGTCTGTACACGCTGCGTAAGATCCTTCTGCCTCTCCTGCATTTGCGTTGTGAAGGCAAGGTCTTGCGTGATGTCCTGAAGGACGAGATAATACTGTTTAAGCTCCGGCAGGTAACCCATAGTAAGGTGAATGTCGAGCTTTTGTCCATTGCGTGTCTGTGAGCGGATCAGCATCTTCTCTATAGGTTCTCCCTGTCGGGTCACTTTCAAAAGCTGCTGGCATGACTCTTCATTGTCAACGAGAAAAGTTAGACCAAGGTGCTTGATATAGGCTTCGTTGTACTCAAACATATCTGTGAGCGCCTTGTTCAGATAGATCATCGTACCGTCGTCATCTAAGAGGGCGATCCCGTTAATGGCAATATCGAAGGTGACTTTAAACTGTTCAGTGAGTTGTTCTAGCGCCCGCTGCGTCTCATTAAGATGCTCATGAACAGTGATAAGTTCCTCTTTTAATGCCTCACCTTTTGTGCGGTCCTCCAAGGTTAAAATAAACCCTTTAAGCGGTTTTGGCAGGTGCTCGAGCGTAAAACCTGCCTCTAAAACGGTGCCGTCGGCACGAATCACCGGTGCGGTAAATCTGATCTTTTCCTCTTTGTTGAGGGTTCGATGGATCTGATGTCGTATCTGTAGAGACGTTTCATCGGGCAGCAGCTTTTCAAACCATTTTTGATGTGTAAGTTGAGCCTTTGAATAGCCCATAAGAGTCTCTGCACTTCTGTTGAGCTCTTGGATGATACCTTTGGAGTTGATAAAAAGTATGGGTGTATCAGAATGGAAAAAAAGGGTGTTGAACCTGAGATTTTCGCGTTGTATGTTTTTAAGGTAGAGCATCAATGCAATGATAAGTGTAAAGAGAAGAACAAAAAGAGTAGCACTCATCAGAACAGTACCGATTTCATCGGCCTGGAGGAGAGAGTGACTGAAAAGGGCTAAGACAGAAAGGAGTTTTCTCATAGCCCGCCTTTAGGTTTAGATGATGACCGCTTCGCGTTCACCTACTGTGATCTCACCGATCTCATAGGCTTCTGAGTTCTCAAGAATGGTCGCAGCATCTTCAGGACGTACGACCAGTACCATGCCGACACCCATGTTGAAGGCTCTGAACATCTCTTCGCGGGCAACATGCTGACCGATAAGGTCGAAGATAGGCAGAACACGGATGTTTGCATCTTTGATCTCGGCGCGCAGACCTTCCGGGAGCACACGTGGAAGGTTTTCAACCAGACCGCCGCCGGTGATGTGCGCCATAGCCTGGATCTGCGGCTTGAACTTTTTGTAGGTCTTGACATAGATATTTGTCGGTGTCAAGAGTGTTTCAATAAGCGGTTTGCCGTTAAAGTCCTCATTGAAGTCAAGCTTCATCTTTTCAAACAGTACCTTGCGTGCAAGAGAGAAACCGTTTGAGTGAAGACCTGAACTTGGAAGGGCAAGAAGTTTATCACCGGCACGGACATTGCTGACCGTGTCGAGTTCTGATTTTTCTGCAACACCGACCGCAAAACCGGCTAAGTCATAATCGTCTTCGCTGTACATGCCCGGCATCTCAGCCGTCTCACCGCCGATCAAGGCACACTCCGACTGACGACAGCCCTCAGCAATGCCTGATACAACAGCCGTTGCTATTTCAACGTCAAGTTTACCGGTTGCATAGTAGTCAAGGAAAAACGACGGTGTTCCGTTGTTACAGATAAGGTCGTTGACACACATAGCGACCAGGTCGATACCGACCGTGTTGTGAATACCCGAGTCGATAGCAAGTTTGAGTTTTGTCCCGACACCGTCTGTTGCTGCCAGCATAACGGGTTCTTTGTAACCTGTCGGCAGTTCAAATGCTCCGGCAAATGAGCCGATGCCGCCAAGTACACCTGGAATACGTGTAGATTTAACTAGGGGTTTGATGTTTTCGACAAAACTGTTTCCGGCATCGATATCGACACCTGCGTCTTTGTAGCTGATCTGGCTCATAGGGGCTCCGCATATATAATTGCGCGATTATAACAAGTTTGTCGTTATGAGGGGATTAATAGCTAAAAAGAGAGGGGCAGTTTGTTCCGGTCGTTTGGAAACTGTGCCAAACTTAGTTATGAAATAATGATGAAATTTAGAGCTCTCCTTAATATAAAGATGTTAAAATCGCGCCAATATTAAAGGTGTCATAGCACACCGGAGTTAAGGAACGAACTATTATGAGAGAGTTTATCTACCCGGAAATGATGGTACACGTCCCATTGTGTACAGTTAAAAGACCAGAAAATGTACTTATTGTCAGCGACGATGCTGCTGCACTTGAGGCAGAAGTAGCGCGCCATGACGCAATGAAGAGCACGACAGTTTCAGCATCAGACCTGATGAACAGCCTGCGTGAGCAGCAAGATGGATCAGCAGATGTTGTCTTGCTGGATATTCTGACTGACGATGCAGCTGCGATCGCACATGTGAACCGTATTTTAAGTGAAGAGGGTCTTGTTGTTTTGAAACACCCGTCACTTGAAAACGAAGCCGACAACAAAAAACTGATGCAGATCCTTGGCAACTACTTCAAGATCATTATGCCGTATTACATCGGTAACGGTGAGACCCTGCTGCTTGCGTCAAAGATGTATCACCCGACGGCCGATATTATCCTGCACCGCAGCGACATGCTTGACGGTCAACAGTACTACAACTGTGACATCCACCCTGCAGCGTTTGCGACACCGAACTATATCCGTAAAGCTTACTTGGGTACAATCAGAAACTAATTTACTGATAGAAGAGTTTTTATGGCATTTAAATACGCAATCGCTTTAACAGGAGGCATTGCAACAGGAAAAAGTACTGTTGCTTCACTTTTAGGTCTCAGCGGCCTGCGTATTATCGATGCTGATGCCATCTCCCACAAGATCCTTGACGAAAATGCGGCCTGGGTCAAAGCTCATTTCGGCGAAGAGTTTATTACACCTCGCGGTAAAGTAGACCGCGGGGCGTTGGGAAAAGTCGTGTTTGCCGACAAAGCAAAACGCGAGGTGCTCGAAGCCTTCCTTCATCCTCTGATCCGTGAAGAGATCGAACGTCAAAGCGAGAAACAGGACAGTTTCAAATACCCCTATCTGATCGACATCCCCCTCTTTTTTGAGAGTAACGCTTATGATATCAAAGATTCGGTCGTCGTCTATACGCCGGCAGATGTACAGTTGGAACGTTTTATGAAACGAAACGGCTTTTCAGAAGAGGAGTCGAAACGCCGCATCGCCTTACAGATGCCGATCGACGAGAAAAAAGCACGGGCTACCTGGGTTATAGACAACTCCCTGAACCTCAAACATCTGCAAAAAGAGTGTGCCGCGTTCGTCGAAGCCATTAAAGCCAAATACCCCGCGCCCAAAAAGTAGTATAATTACACTATATATAAACAAGGAACGTCTCATGATGATCGCAAAATACTCTGCAAGCGGCAACGACTTTGTACTGTTTCATGCATTTACTAAAAAAGACCGTTCGCAGCTTGCCATCGAACTTTGTAATCGTCAATCGGGCGTTGGTGCCGACGGCCTCATTGTACTTATTCCACATCCTACACTGGATTTTGAGTGGGAGTTTTACAATGCTGACGGCTCAAGCGCCGAGATGTGCGGCAACGGTTCTCGTGCCTGCGCCCACTATGCTGCGCGTTATGGCCTGGCCCCTGAGCAGATGACCTTCCTGACGTTAGCCGGAGAGATCAAAGCAGATGTCGATGGTCTGATGGTACAGAGTGACCTGACACCGCCGAAGATCATCGACAAAGCGATCACACACAACGGAAAACAGTTCTGGCTGCTTGACACGGGTGTGCCGCATCTGGTCACTTTTGACGCCGAGATCGACAACTTTGACACGCTCGAAGCACGCGAGCTTCGTTATCAATACAATGCCAACGTCAATATTGCCAAAGTGCAGGAAGACGGTACTATTCGTGTACGCACCTATGAGCGCGGTGTTGAAGATGAGACACTGGCTTGCGGTACCGGTATGGCGGCCTGTTTTTACCGTGCCAATCAAGAGGGGTGGGTCGAGGACAATACAGAGGTCTACCCGACCAGCGGCGAAACGCTTTACCTTGGGCTTGTCGATGGGACGATCACATTTAAAGGTGCGGTTACACCGACATTTGTCACAGAGTGGCGTCACTGACGTATTGGCACCTTGGTGACCACTCCGGTAGTGCCTACCATTACTTTCTGCAGGTATGATTGATTTACACTTTGTTATGATGTTATAGCAGTCCTAACAGTGCAACAAACAGGACCGGCGGCGTAATTACCAGACCGACCTTCATATATTCTCCCCAGCCGATTTTAACCCCTTTTTGCGCCAGAACATGCAGCCAGAGCAAGGTCGCGAGTGAGCCGATAGGGGTCATCTTCGGTCCGAGGTTCGAACCGAGGATGTTGGCATAAACAAGGGCTTCGTTGCCGACGTAGCCGACCTGGTCGATGGCAATATCCATGATCATGATGGTCGGCATGTTATTCATGATTGAACTCAGCCCTGCTGCTAAAAAGCCCGTTCCGATAATAGCGACGGTATCGCCTTGCATGTTCAACGTCTCTATCCATGAGGCGACGATGTTCGTCAGTCCCGCATTTTTAAGTCCGTAGACAACAACATAGAGACCGATACTGAACCAGACGACCTGCCATGGTGCCGCTTTGATGGTCATGATCGGTTTGGTGGCCTTAAAGTGGGTGGCAAGTGCCAGAAAGATCAGGGCGCCGCCAAGTGCAAAGAGGGAGACCGGCAGATGATAATAATCACCGATAAAGTAGCCCACCATTAATAGGGTTAGAAAGTACCAGCTGAGCTTGAACATGGTCTGGTTTTTGATGACCGATGCGGGAGAAGCGAGTTCGGAGACATCGATGGTTTTGGGGATATCTTTACGGAAATAGAGAAAGAGTACCGCGACTGAGGCGATGATACTCAGAGTATTGGGCAGGAACATGTGTTTAGCATACTCCCAGAAACCGATTTCAAAATAACCTGCGGTGACGATGTTGGTGAGGTTGGAGATGACAAGCGGGTTGGAGGCCGAGTCGCCGATAAAACCGCCTGCCATCAAAAAGGCGAAAACGGCTACCGGGTTCATTTTGAGGTGTTTCATCTTGGCCAGTAGAATAGGAGTCAGGATGAGCGCTGCCCCGTCATTGGCAAAAAAAGCGGCAACGACAGCACCCAGCAGCAGGATGTAGATAAACATCAGATAGCCGTTACCCTTACTGAAATGGGCCATTTTAAGCGCAGCCCACTCAAAAAAACCTATCTCATCAAGTACCATGGAGAGGATGATTATGCCGATGAAAGCGAGAGTTGCATCCCATACGATGGAAGTTACGGTAATTACATCATTAAAACTGACAACCCCTATAGCCAGTGCGACGAGGGCTCCGATAACAGCAGTTGTGCCGATCTGCAGACCGCGAGGCTGCCAGATCACAAAGATAAGGGTGATTAAAAAAAGTGAAAATGCCAGTATCATAGAGACCTCGGATCCGGTTAGACGTTGTAGTAGGTTGCTTCAGGGTGATAGACAACCAGTGCGGATGTGGACTGTTCGGGATGGATCTGGAACGTTTCACTCAACTCTATGCCAAACTCCTCAGGCTTCAAAAGATCAAACAACGGCCGGTTCAACTCGAGATCAGGACAGGCGGCATAACCGAATGAGTAGCGGGCACCCTGGTATTTGCTCATCTGCACATCTGAAAGTTTTGAACCTTCATTCTCTGTGATGTTAAGGTCTAGACGGATCTGCTTATGTGCGATCTCTGCCAGCGCCTCTGCCAGTTCGACACCGAGACCGTGCACCATGTAGTACTCGGTAAATTCACCCGCATCATAAAGCGTCTTCTCATATTCGCTCAGCTTTGCACCGGCGCTGACACAGGTCATTGCCAAAACGTCATGACGGTCATTGTGGAAGAAGTCGGAGAGTGCACGGTGGGGCTGTTTGCCTTGACGCGGGAAGGTGAACTGTTTCTCTGCCCGGCCGATGACGTGCTCCAACGGTTCCCGGTTCACTTCGTCGGGGTTGTTCCATCCCTCGGATTCATCAAAGATCAGCAGGGTGGTGTCGTCCGAACGTACCGGCCAGTAGCCGTAGATAATGGTGGCGTCAAAGAGCCCTTCGTCAAGAAATTGTGCTTTAAGGCGGTCGAATGCCGGCCAGAGAACATCATCGACCTGTTTCTGCATCGCCTCTTTGGTCATTCCCTTGCCATTGTATCCCCAACGCTGTCTGAAGAGCATACGGTGGTTGATCCACTCAAAAGCCATCTCCAGCTGTGCTTCGGTCAGGGTGACGACCCGACGTCCCCAAAACGGTGGTGTCGGTACGCGTGTCTCTCTGTCGGGCATCTCAAGCTCATGGAAAGGAGGAATGATCACCTCTTTTTTCTCTTTTTTGGCTTTTTTTACTTTGTCCTCACCATGGAGGTTGGTGTCAAAGTTACCTGCTTCAATGCGGCTCATAGCGGTTACACCGTCAAAAGCGTCTTTGCAGTAGAAGATCGGACCGTCATAAAAAGGCCGGCAGAAGTCATCAATGAAGTTACGTGTCAATGCCGCCCCGCCGAGAAGAACAGGGATCTTAATATCGGCAGCTTTCATCGCTTCGAGATTCTCTTTCATCACCTGCGTAGACTTGACAAGAAGTCCGCTCATACCGATAGCCTGGGCATTGGACGTTTTGAGTGTTTCCAGGAAATCTTCCAGCGAGACTTTGATACCGAGGTTCATGACCTTGTAGCCGTTGTTGGAGAGGATGATGTCGACCAGGTTTTTTCCGACGTCATGGACATCGCCTTTGACGGTACCGAGTACAAGCGTTGTATCCACGGCTTTGTCGACTTTCGGAAGGTATGGGTTGAGATAATCGACGGTCTTTTTCATGGTCTCTGCACTCTGCAGAACGAAGGGCAGCTGCATCTCTCCGGCGCCAAAAAGTTCACCGACAACTTTCATAGCATCGATCAGTATCTTATTGACGATGACCTCGGGCTTGATATGCTGGCGGGCCTCTTCTACGAGCGGAATCATACGATCTTTGTCCCCGTCCATCAACAGTTTCGCGATTTTCTCCTCATCGCTCATAGCGAGGTAGGCTTCGTCGACTTCATCACTGCTTGCTTTGACGTTTTTGTCGAAATAGTCGATAAACTCAAAGAGTGCGGCACCGTTTGGCTTTTTGTCAAAAAGGAGGTTATTACAGATCTCACGCTCTTCGTCGCTTATTTTGTTGTTGGGGATGATGTGTTTAACGTTGATGATAACGGTACTGAGCCCCGCATCGATACAGTGGTTCAAAAAGATCGTATTGAGGTAGGGACGGGCGTCTTTGTCAAGACCGAAAGAGATGTTTGAAAGTCCCAGTGTCGTGCCGACTTCGGGATGACGGGTGGTCAGTTCACGAATAGCATCTATAGTCTGAACCGCTGCGTCGCGGTACTCTTCATCACCGGAACCTACCGTAAAGGTCAAGAGGTCAAAGACAAGGTCTTCCGGATTGAGACCGTGCTTTTCAGTGGCAAGCTGATAGATACGCTCTGCGACTTCCAGCTTACGCTCGGCTGTTTTTGCCATACCGACTTCATCGATCGTAAGACAGACAAGCGAAGCTCCGTATTTTTTAGCCAGTTGGCAGATGATATCAAACTTCTCAATACCGTCTTCGAGGTTGACGGAGTTGATGATGGGTTTACCGCCGATAAGTTTGAGTGCCGTTTCGATTCCGGTCGTCTGGGTCGAATCGACCATCAACGGAAGCGGGATCTTCTGGGCATAGAGTGCTGCGACTGCATTCATGTCTTTGGTCTCATCACGGCCGGCAAAACCGACAGAGAGATCAATCGCATGGGCACCGGCACGGACCTGCTGTTGGGCAACACTGAGTGTGCCTTCATAGTCCTCTGCCAGAAGAAGCTCTCTAAAGGCTTTGGAACCGGTGGCATTGGAACGCTCGCCGATCAACAGCGGTGCCGGGTCCTGCACCAAAGGGGTGGTGTTGAAAAGCGAGGCCAGTGACGTCGGTTGCGAACCTGAAGCCGGTTTAGGGGCAATAGTACTGACTCGATCGGTCAGAGCGCGAATATGCTGCGGTGTCGTCCCACAGCAACCGCCGAGGAAAGAGACCCCGTCAAAGGCTAAAAAGGCCTCTTGGCGGTCTGCAAACTCATCCGGTCCCATCGGGTAGTAGCTGTAGCCGCCGCGGTTTTGCGGCAGTCCTGCATTGGCATGGACCGAGATAGGTCTGCCCCATACTTCCGAGAGGGTCTTAACATGTTTAAGTACCTGCTCCGGTCCGGTCCCGCAGTTAAAGCCGAGCGATAGAATATCGAAGGGTTCGAGAATGGTCGCAATGGTCTGGGCATCGGTACCGATGAGCATGCTTCCGGCCAGTTCGATGGTAACAGAGACCATAATGGGGATCTCTGTACCGCGCTCTTTGTTGGCAGCCTGGCAGGCGTGAAGGGCGGCTTTGATCTGTAACGGGTCCTGGCAGGTCTCGAGTAGGAAAACATCGGTCCCCCCATCGATAAGGCCGAGGGCACAGGTGGTGTAGCCCGAAAGCATATCGTCATAATGCATGTGGCCAAGGGAAGGCAGCTTTGTTCCCGGTCCGATAGAGCCGAGGACATAACGCGGCTGTTCGGGTGTGCTGAACTTATCGCACATCTTTTTAACGATTTGGGCACCGGCTTTTGCCAATTCATAAGCCCGGTCGCCGATCTGGTACTCGTCCAGTACCCAGTCAAAAGCACCAAAGGTGTTGGTTGTAATGAGGTCGGCACCTGCCGTCAGATAAGCACTGAAGATACTCTCCAAGACTTCCGGGGCTGTGACGTTAAGCAGTTCGTTACACCCTTCGTTGCCCTCCCATGCCTCTGCGGAGATCTGGTCGTCCTTGGCCTGTAACTGTGTGCCCATGGCGCCATCGATGATAAGAGGGCGTTTTTTGATTGTTTCTAAGATCTGTTGTTTGACTGACATAATGCTCTTTTCTTATGATTCATGACATTTTAGAAATACGCTTGAAAAAGGGCATTCCAAAAATGTGATCGATATCGATTATTTTAACAAAATCGACCATAAAGAGGGGTGAGAAAAAGGAGGGATATCTATTTTTCAGGCATTCTTTAAGCAGGTGTATACGGGGGAATAACCATTCAGACGGTTTTATGCTAAACTGTGTGTCAAACTCCCTGAACATACTAAAGATAATGCATGAGATATCTCTTTTTTATTTTTTTATTGATCAACTTTCTGGATGCCGATGAGATAGACTGGGAAGTCGAACGCGTCAACTTCTATTTTGAAAACGATCTCTTTTTGAAAAGTGACAGTGACTACACGGATGGATCGCGCCTCTCTCTATTGCTGTACCGGCCGAAACCGGAATTCCATATTCCTTTTACCGATGGTTCACAGAAGACGAATTTTATCTCGTTCTCTTTGACGCAACAGATCTTTACCCCTGACGATCTCACACGAAGCGATCTGATAGCGGATGACCGACCTTATGCGGGTTGGCTCTATTTAGAAACGGGACTCTACCAGAGCTCGGAAACAGATCTTGATGCACTGATGGTTCAATTCGGGATAGTCGGCCCGGCTTCCGGCATGGAAGAGCTGCAGCGCGTCATACATAAGATATTTAATTCGAGTGTTCCCAACGGGTGGGCTAACCAGCTCAACAATGAGATCGGCATCCAGCTCAATTATCAGCATAAATGGCGTTATGTTCCGGAACCTGTGTTGGGTATAGAGTCGAGTATTATTCCTTATGCCGGCGGTGAGTTCGGGAACATCTCTATTAAAGCGAATGCCGGTTTGTTACTGCGTGTAGGTTGGAATGTGTCGGAGGATTTTGGAGCAAGCGCGATAAACGGCGGCAGTGAGAATGGCGTACCGGTCCGTAGACGATGCCTTTATACTGCGTTAAAACCGTGGAGTTTTAACTTTCTGTTTTCAGGGGGTGGCTCCATCGTCGGCAGAGATATCTTTCTTGACGGCAACACCTTCAGCGAGAGCCATTCGGTTGAAAAGAGCTTGCTAAAGGGATACGGCAGTTTCGGTGCTTCCGGGCGCTATAAAAACTTTAACGTGGATTATATCAACACCTATTACACCAAAGAGTTCAAGAGAGAAGACCATGCCCACAGTGTCGGCAGTCTTATCTTCTCCTATATCTACGAGCTGTAGCTGTGTATGATAGAAAAGATCTGAAGCATGAGATCACTGATACCGCCGAAGAGCGCGGCAGTTAGAAGAAAATCCCGGAGAAAACCTATCGGTCTTTTAAGGAACTTACCCATGTTACCATCGCTTCGTTTGCTGCTGGGTTAGGGGCTTTTAGAAAGGAGATGACAAAGTCATCTTTGTGCTCAGCAATACCGATAGAACGAGGCCGTACGGCTAACATTTCTGCCGTAGGAAGCTCTTGTCCAAAGCAAAAAAGTATGTTTTTGGCATCAAGAATATCAGACGCGACCGTGCCGCTTCCTAAAGATGCGGTATGGTTATAGTGGTCAAAAAGAGCGACATAGGTTGCGACTGGATGCGTTTCGATTTTGGACCTCAAGGTCTCTAAAATGGCATCGACCGTCTGCATAGTGGTCGTCGTCTTCTCCAACGTTATCGTGTAGATCGGGTATTCGTTTTTAAATTGGTTTTGCTGCATGGTAAAACACCTTCTGGAAGCGACAGTCTATCGTTACAGTTTAAGCTATATTTATAATTATAATAATGTATTATTAAGTGATACTTTAGATACAGAAATAACTATTTTTTTTATTGTTGGATTGGAAGATAAGCTGAGATGTCAGTAGAAGAGGTAAAGAGCTTTAATAGGGCTCTTCAGTCAATATCAGGTCAATTTAGCGAATGGTCTGTTCCAACATCCATGTGCTTTTTTGGGAACTCTGCAGTTTTTTTATGATCACTTTTTCCAGTGCACTTATTTTGTGTTTATCAGCATTGTTGTCCGGTTTGAACATATTAGCTCCTTTTGTGTGCCACTTCAGGTCGATAGAATTCTCTCTAAAGTGATGTGGAACTGTATCAGGATTTTATTACTGCGGTATTACGTCTGATACGGGCTGAACTCCGGCAAAGGGGTTAGTATGTGAAGAGGTGAAAAGCCAAAGCTTTTTCTATTGATGTCTAAGCCTTCGGTGATGCTCCGCATAACACCTACGGTTTTTTTATTTATATTCAAGCCGACGTCGGTACTTCGTACATCGACTCTGGTTTCGTTCGCTGTCAAGCCCAGAAATGGGCTTGACCAGTATCCCCTTTCGGTGGTACTTCGTACATCACCTTCAGGTTCGAACGCTAAAAATGACACGCAGGTGTCATTTTATTAACGCGTTCTCACATCCCAGGGAGTCGTGGGAATTTTCCCAGTTTGGTGTTGCGGCAGTACCAGCCCCAACTTTTTTTCATCATGTGGCCGACGATAGGCATCGGAAGCATAAAGGCGCGCTTGTCATCTCTGAAGACAAAACCGGCACCGTCACCGGTGTCCATGACACAGAGTATGTTGAGGTGCTCCTGGTACCCTTTGCGCACCTTTGAGTGTTGGTCGCGCTCTTGAATATTGAAAGCGGCATTTTTCGCCATAACTTCGGCAACGTGGCCTTGTTTGGCCCGCCAGTCTGGTCCCTCAAGTGCGGCAGTGTCACCAATAGCGTAGACATTGCTTATCTCACCGTTAATCGTCACCTCGCAATAGTCATTGACTGTGACAAAACCGGCTTCATTGGTTGGAAGGTCGGAGTTGACAACCACTTCATGTCCGGCACCTGCAGGGATAAACATCGTAAAGTCTGACTCGAGCTTACTGTCGTCTTCAAAGACAACCCCATTCTCATCAAAACGCTTGATTTTTTTGCCAAATTGCTTTTTGAGCTCTTGTCGGGCAAACATCTTGTCCATCATGGCGAGCGCTTGTTCACCCATTCTGGCCCCCGGTTTAGGCATTGGAGCAAAAAAGGTGAGTTCAAAATTTTTACGGATACCTTTTTTCTTCAGCATATTGTGGACGTTGAACATCAACTCAAACCCTGGACCGCCGCGTACAGCTGAGGTGTCTTTCGGGTTGCCGCCGAAACCGAAAGCGATCTTGCCGCTACCTTTAGCTATGAGGTTGTCAAGCGCATCCGCGATCTGCATCGACTGCTCCGGGGCAGCACAGATGGAGAGGGTGTTCTCGATGCCGGGATGTTTCATCTTGTGTGCACCGAGGGCAACGATAAGATAGTCATAATCATCGATTACCTGGCCGGAGACGAGGGTAACACGGTTCTCTTTCGCCTCGATACTGCTTACCCCGTCGACAACAAGGGTAAAGCCGTGGGCTGCCTGAAGCTCCTTTAGATCGACACAGACATCTTTGAAATCGACTTCGCGTGTGGGCACCCAGATAGAGGTCGGATAGATATAGAAATAGTCGCGGTCACTGACCAATGTCACATCGTAATTAGCTTTTGAGAGGTAACCTGCAGCATCAACACCCGCAAAACCGCCGCCAAGAACAAGTACTTTTTTCCGCATCATCAACTCCTGTGTTACAATCATAATATAAATTATACATTTGTACATATTATAAAAGTTATTATTTAAATAATCATACATCATATGACGATTAAAGTCAATAAGAATTATAATTATTACGTCAAGCAGGAGATATCGATGCGAATAGCTGTAGCAGGTGCAGGCGGGGTCGGAGGTTACATTGGTGCGCATCTTTGCGGACTTAAGGATGAGGTGATACTTCTGGCCAGAGGCGAACATGCCAAGGCAATAGCAGCGCATGGACTGTTGGTCCGGTCTAATGAGGGCGAAATGAGAGCTCATCCCGACAGGGTCGTGGCGGCTGATGCTCTGGAGGGGAAGATAGACATTTTGCTGCTCTGTGTAAAAAGTTACGATATTGAGCAGGTTCTGGCTGAGCTCTCCGGTAATATTACTCCCTTGACGATCATTGTTCCCTTTTCTAACGGGGTAGAACACAAAGAGAAAATAGAGTCGCTTGTTGACGCCAAAGTACTGAACGGTGCGGTCTATATTTTGGCGCACAAAGAGGCAAACGGGATTATCGTTAAAAAAGGGAAGGTCTTTGCGGCACTTTTTGGTGATCCCGCCTATGGTGAAGAGACAGCGCTTGTGTCGTCTCTCTTCCGGCAGGCCGGTCTGCGACATAAAACACCGGAGAACATTGAAGAGGCGATCTGGAAGAAGTATCTTTTCATCAGTGCGTTTGGTGCATTGACCAGCTATTTCGATACCAGTATGAAAAAGGTGTATGATCTCCACAAAAATTGGGCGTTTACGCTACTTAACGAGATCGCGGATATCGCCGATGCCAAGGGGATCCACATCCGGGACGAAGTCGAAAAAGCACTCAAAGCGGCCGCCTCTCTGCCCGAAGATGCATCCAGTTCGATGCATCTCGATTTTCAAAACGGCACAAGGACCGAGCTGGAGACCTTGTGCGGCTATGTGGTACGCGAAGGTAAAAAGCTGCACCTGCCGACACCGATGATGGCCAAGATATATGGGGTTTTAAAAGAGAAGGCACTAAAGTAAAAAAGCACTTTCCCAATATTCTACAAATTCCCGCAGAGCGCTGAATCGAATGTTGATTAGGACTCTTTTTCGACCTTGTGTCGCCATTTGTAGATGAACAGAGTAGTCACGATCATCAGCGTGGCCATTAAGAGCAGAGCCTTCACTGTCCCTGAAGTACCTTCGGCAAAAGGGAGTCCTCCGGTATTCATGCCGAAGAAACCGACAACAAGGTTGAGCGGAAGGAAAATGGCGGAGATGATCGTCAACAGGTAGATCATACGGTTCATCTTTTCATTGGTCCGGACATTGTAGAAACTGTAAAGATAATCGAGCTTTGAGAGCTGCAAGGTAGCAGCGCGCATGGTGCGATCCATATGCTCATGGAGGTCTATGTAGTTGTTGGTCGGGAAACTCTCATCTTGTGCATAATAGTTTATCGCCTCTTTCAATGTTTCAGATGCACGCAGCAAGATGCGCTCAATACGCAGGATGTCACGTTTGAGGTCCAGCCAGTTTGTCATAAAGTCGTTTCCTTGTCTGTCTTCGTACAGACGTTCTTCCATGTCTGCGACCATATCCTGATACCCGGTAAATGATTTCAAGAGATTATCCATGATGATATCGGCGGTGGTGTACGGTCCCATAAAACGATCGTTCAACGCTTTGAATTGCTGGTTGCTTCTGTTGTACAGATAGCTGTTATCGGATGTCAGTATAAAACCCATTGACAGAGCATCCAACTTCTTACCGATGACAGGAAGCCGGATAATAAGCATATCGTAGCCGTCGTTCTCGTCAAAAATAGAGGGGTGGAGTTCATTACCAAGATCTTCAAGGTGAAGGGTGTCTATAAGCTGTTTGAAGTTTTCCATGCTGACCTCTGTTTGATTGTTCTAGCTATTGTAGCAAGAAAACGGCATGTTTCGTCAGTATAAAAAATTAGATACAGCAGACTTAGGGGTTCCGGAAGTACGCTTAAATAATGCAATATTTGTGAATGTTACTTTTTATGAGGGAGCTTCTTTTTATCTGCTTTTTCGTATGATACCCCCAGGAGATTGAATGACAGAAATATCTATTTGGCTTGGAATCGCTTTTTGTATTTCGCAATCAGCGATGTTTTCGGGGTTAAATCTTGCTTTTTTCAGTATCAGTAAGATGCGCCTTAAGATCGAGATGTCCCACGGGAACCTTTCGGCGAAAAAAGTATTGGCGATGCGCGAAGATGCCAACTTTCTTTTAACAACGATCTTGTGGGGGAATGTCGGTATAAACGTTTTATTGACACTGTTGTCTAACTCGGTAATGGCCGGTGCGATGGCATTTTTGTTTTCGACTTTTGTAATTACGCTTTTTGGTGAGATTGCACCACAAGCCTATTTTTCAAGGCATGCTCTGCGTATGGCTGCAGGATTGGCGCCACTGTTACGTTTTTATCAGTTTTTGCTTTGGCCTTTGGCCAGACCATCGGCAAAGGTCCTTGACCTTTGGCTGGGTCAAGAGGCGGTACAGTTTTTCAGAGAGAATGAGATCGAAGAGATGTTGCGTATGCATATCAACGAACGTGATTCGGAGATAACGCGTGTCGAAGGCAAAGGTGCGTTGAACTTTTTGGCTATCGACGACCTGAAGGTAAGTGAAGAGGGTGAACGCATTGATCCGCTCAGTATTATTCCTTTGGAGTTCGAAGGTAAAATGCCTCTGTTCCCACCGATCACTTCGTCTGCCAAAGACAGGTTTTTACGACGGGTTCATCGGTCGAAAAAGTCGTGGATCATTCTCACCGACATGCGCGACAACCCAAGGCTGGTTATCGATGCAGACGGATTTATCAATGCGGCACTCTTTGAATTTGAGGACTTTGATCCGATGGAACACTGTCACAGGCCGATGATCATCTCAAATCTTGAATCGACACTCGGCGATACTTTGTCGGGTCTTCAAGTCGATGCGGAACATACGGAAGATGATGTTATCGATGAAGATATTATTCTGATTTGGGGAGAGGACCGCCGTATCATTACCGGTGCCGATATTCTCGGTCGGCTTTTACGGGGGATCGCGGCCAAATAATACGTAATAGCACAAGCCTATAGCAGGGGTGTACCGTTTTCATGGTGCCAATGCAGAATACCTTCCCATATCTCTTCAGCACTTTCAGCATACCAGAACAGTTTCATATCTTCAGGGTCTATGACCCCTTCCTCGAGCAGATAGTTAAAATTGATAAGCTCTTCCCAATAGGATTGTCCGACAAGGATGATGGGCATAGGTCTGATCTTTCGTGTCTGTACAAGTGTCAATGCTTCTAAAAGCTCGTCAAGCGTACCGAAGCCGCCAGGGAATGAGACTAATGCTCTGGCTCTTCGAAAAAAATGAAGTTTCCGCATACTGAAGTAGTGAAATTGAAAACAGAGGGCAGGTGTAATATAGGGGTTTGGAAACTGCTCCTGTCTGAGTTTGATATTGAGGCCGATCGACTTGGCACCGACGTCAAACGCACCCCTGTTCGCTGCCTCCATAACACCCGGGCCTCCGCCGGTCATCAGCGTCACACGGCAGTCGTCCGGTCCCTGGCCCGATCTTCCTATGATCCGTCCAAGATCACGACTGATCGTGTAGAAATGACTTTTCTGCAGGATACGCTCTGCGAAACTTCTCTTCTGCTGGAGTGTTGTGTTGTCAGGATCGTTCGCAAGTTCTTCTGCGGCGGCAGTCAGGTTTCGATATGCCTCTGCCTCCTCGACGATTCGGGTCCCGCCAAAGACAGCAATAGTATGCTCTATCTTATATTCCTGGAGCAACAACTCTGTTTTAAGATAATCAGCCTGCAGCCGCAGACCGCGTGCGTCATCTTTTTTTAAAAAGTCCACATCCTCATCTGCACGGCGATAACTTGGGCTGTTCAGCAGAGCGTGCATTCTTTGGGGAACGTCAGGATCCTCTTCTATCGGTTTCGGCCGCTCGGTGGGGAGCTTGCTCTGTCGAGTGTTTAACGCCGCCGGTGATGGAATGGTGAGCTTTCTGTGGTTTTTGGCACCCCTCTTAAGGTTCTTTGGCATCGCTTTACCTTCTATAATGTCAGAGTAATACCGCGTTGCATGATCTCTGCATCGAGGTTTAGCTGCTCTTTAACAGCTTCTGAAAAGAGTGCCATCTTTTCTGCTTCTCCATGGATCAGGCATAAGGTCTTTAACCCTTTGACCGGGCGTATCCAGTTGATGAGATCGTTCTGATCGGCATGGGCGGAAAAACCGTTGATGGTATAGACCTGTGCTCTGGTGATGACCTCTTCACCGTAGATCTTGACGAATGCTGCGCCGTCGATAATATGTCGACCGAGTGTCCCTTCGACTTGATAGCCTACGAAAATGACGGCATTTTTAGGATTCCAGAGACGATGTTTAAGGTGGTGCATAATACGTCCGCCGGTGCACATACCGCTGCCGGCGATGATGATGGCACGCGCCTTGACAGTGTTGATAGAAAGCGACTCTTCTCTTGTTGAAGTCGCCTGCAGTAACTCGAACGAAAAAGGATCTCTGCCGATGGAGGCATTGAACTCCACTTCGTCACTTAAATGGATAGGGTATTTGTTATAAAGTGCTGTCGCTTTAATGGCCAGAGGACTGTCAAGGAAGACGCGGCATTGCGGGAGTTCCCCCTCTTCGAACATCTCACGAAGCAGCCAGAGGATCTCCTGGGTACGTTCAAGTGCAAAGGAGGGGATGAGAATATTGCCATCTTGTTCAAGTGTCTGCACGACTGCCTGTTTAAACTCGGCGATACTCTCTTTCAGCGGTTTGTGAATGCGGTCCCCATAGGTCGATTCAATAAACAGAACATCGCTCTTGTCAAGGGTGTCGGCACTGTCGATGATCAGTCGGTGCGGGGAGCCGATGTCACCGGAAAAGACGATGCGTTTCGCTTCGTTTGCCTCATGATAATCCAGTATGACAAAGGCGCTGCCCATGATGTGACCGGCATTACCCAGAGAGACCCTGATGTGCTGGCGGAGTTTATGATGCTCGAAGTACTCGAGTGTATGCCATCTCTTTTCAAAGACCTGTCGGACATTCTCTTCCGTATACAACGCATCTTTGATGCTCTCCTCTTCGCCCCGTCGTCGGGCTTTTCTCAGTAAGGTCTTGTACTCTTCTTTAAGAATGTGCGCGCTGTCAAGCAGCATGACTTTGGCGATATCATAGGTAGGCTGTGTGGCGATTATCTCTCCGTCAAACCCCTCTTTGACCAGTTTCGCGACCCGTCCGATATGGTCAAGGTGCGCATGGGTCAGGATAAGGTACTGTATTTTGGCCGGGTCGAATTCAAAAGGGGCATAGTTGTTTTCACTGCCGCCGTCGCCCTGAAACATACCGCAGTCGATCAGTATCTGCACCGAATTTATCTTGACTAGATGACACGAACCCGTGACAGTTTGGGCCGCTCCGTAGGATGTTACTGTTGCCATCGTCTCTCCTCTATTTTGTTGTACCGTCAGGCAGCTGTTTGACATACAGATCGAGTTGCGGGAACGGGATCTGGATACCGTGTTTATAAAGAGCATTGTAGATCAGGATCAGAAAATCGGACCGTAAAGAGTTGGGACGCAGTTTGCTTGTCCACTCTACCCACACCAGCAGTTCAAAATCGACGCTGCTGCTGTTCATAGAGATCATCCACACTTCAGGATGCTTCTCTTTGTCACTATTAATATAGGTTAGATTGCTCTGTGCCAACTCGTCAAGTATGACCCTTTTTACCTTTTCGACTTCAGTGCCGTAGGCGACACCGAAAGGTATATGCAGCCTTCTTGTGATGTCTTCAAGCGTCCAGTTGATGACATTGTTCTGGATAAAAGATGAGTTGGGTACAACGATGTCAATATTGTCAAAGGTCTTGACGGTCGTTGAACGGATACGCATGTCGGTCACTCTCCCGCGTAACTGATCGGAGATCTCGATTGTGTCACCGATACGTATGGTACGTTCGAACATCAGTATAACACCGGCTATAAAGTTTGAGACGACGGTCTGCAGACCAAAACCGATACCGATGGAGAGTGCACCGGCAATTAATGATATGGAGCTCATGTCGATACCGACACTGCCTATAGCATTGATAACGGCAATAATGATGATAAGGTAGTAACCGATATTGGAGGCCAGTCGAATTGACATTTGGCTCATGTCCGGCCATCGTTTTGCCAGACGTAATATCCATCTTTTATAAAACAGGCCTAAGATGAGACCAAGAACAACCAGTGTTATCGCTTTAAACAGACTGATGATACTGATGGGTTGTTCATTGAAGACAAAAAGCGGTGAGGTCAAATAATCTTTGAATGTCGAGAGGGCTTTGGTGCTCTCCTGCCAGCCGGCGGTAAAGAAGGTTTTGGTTGTTCCGAAGGTCTCTTTTGCAAGTTCATTGAGAATCTTGATCTGCATTGCATAGAGAGACCGCTTCTCTTTAGGCGTTTCTAATGCTGCTGTCTCAACACTCTTTATGAGTTTGAAAAAGTCCCCATTGCGCCTCTCATGCAACAGGCAAAGTGATTGTTGCATCTGCAGTGTGATCTTCTCGGTGAGGCTGTTTTGGTACTTGGCCTGTGATGCAGTGATCCTTTTGTCGATTTGGTCAATGTCGCTACTCTCTTCAATGAGTGCCTTTTCACGATCAAGCTCTAATGCAACATGCTCTTGCTCCAGCTGCCCGATGATTTCGTCGATCCTGACAATCTTGTTTTCGATCGTCATCAATGTACTGCAGTTGAGCGAAGGCAGAGCACTATAGAGTGCCGGCATGATCTCTTCAGAATGTCTCTTAAGCAGGTCTTCCTTGGTCTGTATGTGCTTTTGTTGCAGTTTGTAGTAGGCAAACTGAAGTTGATAAGAGAGCAACTGCGGTTTCTCTTCTTCGGTAATATGTTCGATACGCTGCTTTAAGTAGGTTAATTTGGATTGCATATCCCGAAGTACCAGATCATTTTGCTGCACTTTTATTTGCAGCAGTGCCTCTGCATTTACAATTGAGTAGAGAGTGTCCGGAGTGATGTCGGCCGTCGATAAGGTCTTCAGGTCAACAGCTTCGATCTTAACGGTCTGAGCTGCGGCTCTGCGCAGCCTTGTTAGTTGTAATCTCTCTTCCTGTAGTGTTGATTCTGAATACAGAGCGCTGTGTTCAGCACTGTTTATCTGCTTTTCTATCTCTTGGTAATAGGCTTCCTGCCCATCACTTTCATACAGCTTTATATCGACTTCGGCAGACCAACCAAGGACAAAGAGAGAGAGGGCCAATAAAAACAATTTCATACTGTCTCCTGATGATGGGTACTCTGCCAAATAGGACTTTGCGCACTATTTGGCTCAAAGAGATATCTATTTATTATGTATAGAATACTATACCGAAGTTATTAAAGGATTAGGTAACTTCTTTTTACTTTTTATTCAATAGAGTGCTTACTCTACCGACGCTGTATCGACATACATCGATGTGAGCAGCTCCAGCATCTTTGCGATCGACTCCGAGGAGGCTGTCTCTGACGTTGTGTGATATCCGGTTGTCGGAACCTGCAGGGTCGTCCCTTTTATGGTCCCCTCGCTGGCGGCTGTCAACCTCCCCATTTCGGTACTGCCAAGTGATTTTTTCCCGAGACCTTCAGCTACCCGTTTCTTGTTTTCATCTTTGAGATAACTGTCTTTGAAGCTGTAGGAGATCTTTAATTTACGGCACAGTTTTTCGATCTCTTTGGTCAGCGGCGAGTCGAATTTTGCGTTGGCATCGCGGTGACGCAGTACAATATGCTGCTGTTCAGCATCTTCGCGGGTCGGGTAGGGGCTGGTGTCGAGGACCAGGAGACGATGTGTGCCTTTGTCAAAACGGCGGAACCACTCCAGCAGGAAACGCCAGCTTTTGCCCGCTTCCTCCTGTGCCGTAAAAAAAGCAGTTCCCTGATAGCCGATACGGTAGAGGTAGACGATCATGGCAGCGCTCAAGACATTGTCCAGCTGTGCTGAGAGCAGGCCATCTCTGTTCGTAAGGGTGTCAACAAAGGCGACCGGGGTGCCGGGCAATAGATGTTCCAGCCCTTTGACCTCAAAAACGAGGTTTTTACGGCGTTCACAGATGTAGGCATTGTCGATGGTGCCAAGACCAAGATAACTGCCGGACCACGGCTCATACGCCAGTACCGATTGTCGTTCGAAGCGCTCTGCAATCGCCATATAGGTCTGTTCCGAAAAGGAGTCGCCTGTCAGGTCGGCACGGTTCTGGGTCATATAGGCTGCATATTGAAATTCGTTTGGACCGGTACAGATCAATCCGTGCCGATCTATATGCGCCGAGAGCATACCCCGGTCTGGATTGCTGCCTTCGGCGACGAGCAGTCCTTCGTAAAGTGTTGTCTTGATACCTATCTCATCGAGTTCGCGTTTGAGCGACAGAAAAAATGGATGTTCTGCTCCGACAACGGAAGGTTTGCGTATAAGATGCTTGAGGGTATCGAGAAACCCTTTGAAAGGTGCTAGTGTGTTACTCATGTTCCTCTCCATGTTGTTGGACTCTGTCCATGATCTTTAATTCATCAGACGCTGAAAAGACTATTGCCGGATCGGCTGTGAAGTTCAATGAGCGGCAGCGACCGTCATAATCGATCTGGCTTAGTATCAGTTTCATCGTCTCTATGCGGGCTTTGTGTTTGTCTGTGGAACGAATGACATACCAAGGCGCTTTTTGGTGACTTGTCTCTTTGAGCATCCGGTATTTCGTCTCTGTGAACTGGTCCCACATACTCTGCGCCTGCAGGTCGATCTCGCTCAACTTCCATTGACGCAGCGGATCGGTACGGCGCTCTTCAAACCGCAGGGACTGTTTCTCTTTACTGACACTGAAATAGAGTTTGATCAACAAGGTGCCGTGATCGACCAGGGACTCTTCGAAAGGGACAACATCTTTCATAAAAAGTTCATGCTGTTCTTGAGTGCAAAATCCGAAAACCGGTTCGACCATCGCACGGTTGTACCAGCTTCGATCAAACAGTATCAGCTCGCCGCCGTGTGGAAAGTGCTTTATATAGCGCTGAAAATACCACTGTGTAAGCTCCTCTTCCGTTGGGCGTCCCAAAGCGACAATGCGGTAGTGCTTGGGGTTCATATAACGGCTGACACTCCCGATGACACTCCCTTTTCCGGCAGCATCGCGGCCTTCGAACAAAATCACCAATTTGAGCTTGTGACGTTCGATATGCTGTTGCATTTTGACAAGCTCAGCCTGATAAGGCTCGAGTGCAAGGCTCTCTTTATAGCTTTTGATCGCTTCTGAAAATTGTTGTTCGGTTAATTCATTCTCTTTCATTTTCGTCCATTAAATAGATGAGATGTTCAGCACATTTTTAGATCAAGCGTCGTTTTTTTTGATTTCAGACACTAACATATAATGAAAATATACTCCTTTTTTTGTGAATTTTTCGGCAAATGTTTTTTGAACTGTTTATTTCTGCAGATTTTGTCTGCTATAACAGCCGTTTATATCCCGGAAAAGCCTTAAAACAGCCTCTTTCCCGCCATTGAAAAGTTGTTGCTGAAATACGAAAAAAAAAAGATAGAATTCTGGAAAATATCAGTGTCTATCAATCACATTTTAGAGAATTTCAGGCTTGGCAAAAGCGTCCGGTTTTTCCAACCTGTTTTGATACAAAGCATTTACAGCTAAAAGGTCCGAGTGTAAGAAGCTTTTAGGTTGTGAGTAAGTACTGTTTACCAAGGAGTTACTATGCGTACATCGTTACCGGAGCTGATCGGGCAGCTTGAAAACAGCGTTCGAACTTACACCGAAAGTCTCGACACGACCATTCACCCGTACGACATCTCAGAGTTGTTGCTGGAACTTCGTGAGTATGATGAATCGCTCTATCTGGAGAAACTCTCACAACTTCCCGAAGAGCTTCAGGCATTGGTATTGATCGAGTTGCCGAAACACTGTCACGAAGAGGTGCTTGAGTATTTCACGCCCGGAGAGATCGCCGATCTGACAAACAGTATGGACACGGATGACGCTGCGGAGCTGATCAGGAATATTGAAGAGGTCGATGAGAGCGTTGCCGATGAGGTCCTTCAGAGTTTGCCGACAGAAGAGCGTGAAAACCTCCAGGCACTGATCTCCTATGGCGATTATGAAGCCGGGGCCTATATGCAGACCGAGCTTTTCAGTGCTTTTGTTGACGAGCAGATCGGCGACTCTATTCGCAGACTTAAAAAGCTCAAGGCAGCGAAAGAGCTAGACAATGTCTATCAGGTGTATGTTGTTGACAGAGATGAGCTCTTTTTAGGTTCGATTCCGCTTGAAGATCTGATCTTGCTGGGCCCTAAAGAGAGCTACGGTGAATTGATCAAGGAGGGGGTCAACACGATCGCTGTTCAGGCGATGGACGATATTCACAATGTCGTTGAGATCGCTTCGAACTATGATATGGGGGTAGTGCCTGTCGTTGATGCCAAGGGTAAACTGCTGGGGCGTATTACATCGGATGATATCTACGATATTATCGAAGAACGTGCAACGGGACAACTTTACCATCTTGCCGGTGTTAACGACGAAGCGGAGCAGAAAGAGAGCCTGCTGCACATCGGCAGACACCGTGCTTTCTGGCTTGGGATCAACCTCGTCACGGCTATTGCAGCATCAGTCGTTATCGGTCTGTTTGATACAACCCTGCAGTCGTTTGTCGCTCTGGCAGTGCTGATGCCCATCGTTGCCTCCATGGGTGGCAATGCAGGAACCCAGACCTTGACCGTCACCGTGCGTCAGATGGCTTTGGGCGATATCAGCGGTGGCGATGCAAGAGAAACAATTTTGAAAGAGGTCTATCTGGCTCTGATGAACGGGCTGATCTTCGCTGTCGCTATAGGGGTCATTGCCGGGTTGTGGTTCTCCATGCCGATGTTGGGTGTTGTGATCGCAATTTCAATGGTGATCAACCTCTTCTCTGCCGGTTTCTTCGGTTCGGTCATTCCTCTTTTGCTTAAGAAAGCGGATATCGATCCGGCGATCGGTTCGTCCGTTCTGTTGACTACGGTCACTGACATCGTGGGGTTCTTCAGCTTTCTCGGATTGGCAACTGTTATTTTGCTCTGATGGTTCAGCTTGGCATTTTATAAAAGGTGCTAAGCTGGTATCTGTTTTACCGGCTTACTATAAAATTGACTTCAAATGAGAGTGATATATCTTTAATAGATGATGATGCCAAGGAGTGTCAACGATGAAAAAAGAGATGGATCTGGTTGCTTTATATCTTCCGAAAGTTTTGAATCGGAGCGATATTGAAGCAGCGCTGGGCGTACCGTTAAAAAAGAGGATCGAAGCGACCTTTTATGCAGAGATCGATGATACATTGATCACCTATACGCAGTTCAACGTTCTGACGATGATCAATTGGCCACGTGAGAAGATCGTTGCGCTTCTTGTAACGCTCGGTATAGAGGATGCACACTCTTATGAGCAAGAAGGAACCTTCCAGGACTATCCGATCTCTATCAACTCCGAACTTGCTGCACATTTTTCTATCACCAATGAGACCATTACGCTCAAAGAGTACTCCCTGTTGAACTTGATCATCGTCGCGCATGTCATCTCGCAGAGTGTCGCATTGGGTGTGTATGAGCAAAAATTATCGGATTATTTTGAGCAGAGCCGTAACTTGATCGACACGGCGGGAACCTATTCGATCTTTAAGCGGGCAACCCTCGCGCATTTTGCAAAAGAGTTGGTTCTGGTCCGGCACGATATGTTGATCGATCTATTGTTGCTGGATAAACCCAACATATTGTGGGACAATGAAGATGCTGAAATACTTTATAACAGTCTTGCTTCGGCTCTGGAGATCAAAGACCGTTTTGACGTTGTCGAATATAAGCTCAACAACATCAAAGACGACATTGTCATGGTGATGGACCTGACCAACCATAATCACAGCTCATTTTTGGAATGGATCATTATTGTACTGATCGGCGTTGAGATCGCAATGGGGTTGTTTGAATGGTTCCGGTTTGGGGTGGGTCACTGACAGGCGCTCTCTCTTAAGCGGCACCAAGGCCGCATAGAGAGCTGATTCGGATCAGCTGAGTTGTTTATAGAGTGCGTTTAGATCACCAAGCACATTGATACTGACGATCTTGTTGTCTCTGAACTGAAAAAAAGAGGCCCCTGAATAACAGATACGATTACCTGTCGGTGCATAGTCAAAGACCGGCCCTTCATGAGTGCCGGTGTAGGTGACGTAAGCTGCTGCCATGTTGTTCTCTACAACGGTCATTTCAACCGCGTGATAGAGGTTTGGGAAAGCGGTGAAGAGCATTTGTGCATACTCTTTAAAGCCCTCAATACCATTAGCTGTTATATCAAGGGAGCCGCGGAAGCGGACATCCGGGTCAAGAAGTTTATCTGCTTTGGTAAAATCCCGGTTGTTCCACATCTCATAATAGGCATGGAGCAGTTCTTTGTTATCCATTTCGTTCCTTAATCGCTGTACTGTTGTTTGTGAGAAAACTTTTCAACCGACATATATTCGTCGTCCTGCCACTCATCATAATCATCATAGTCATCATAATTCACAGTGAAAATCTTCTCATAGCCCCGATTAAGAAGCTCTTCGTCAAGTATTTCAGTGGTAAAACCTTTGTCTTTGCAAATAGTCACGATGTCAGCAATATCTGCTGCATCAACGCCGCCAAGTTCCATTTCCAATACAATATCAGATACTTTCATCGAATCCTCAATAATGATAAAAATATAGTGTGTTCTATAAGAAACAAATGTTTGATATAAAGTATCAAACACAACCGAAAAAAACCGGGAGCACCTATAGTGATCCATGCGACCCAAAGGCTTTTTTGTATAAAAATCGCCATTTGTTTGAGTAAGAAATTATACTCCTATTTTGGATAAATTGTAGTTATAAATTACACTGCAAAATAGAGCGTATTCTTAATAATGCACAGAAGGGGGAGGTTCGATTGATATGCGGATCTGTTTTTTCGTCTACTGAATGGGGTATAGAAATATATTTTTTGATGTATAATTTTCTCAATTGCACAGTAAAATGAAAATTTGATCCAGAGGATTATTGTATGAAACTCAACCCTTTGTTAAAAACCTTTGTATTAACCGCACTTTTTTGTACTGCCTTGACAGCAGAAGAGCTAGATGCAGCTGCTAAATGCGATGTGGCCTATACGGCCTGCACGGAAAAATGTGACCAGGCGGAAGATGGCTCAAGCGAGTGTTATGAAAAGTGCGAAGATACGTATAGTAAATGTCTGACCCTTGCACAAGATCAAGAATAGTGTAACGATTCAAACGATGTAGAGAGAGACTCTCTATAGCTGATGAGAAACTCTTGCTAAATGTGAAACTAAAGCATATATGACCTCTGATACAGGGTATACTATAATAAAGAATATCTAAAAAAAAGGGTCTGCATGGAAGTCATAGGACATCTGGAAATTGTGGATATCCCGGAGTTGCATCTGGAAATGTTGGATGCCAAGATCGATACCGGGGCTGATTCCTGTGCGCTGCACTGTGATGATATAGAAGTCAGTAACGATATGGTGACTTTTACGCTGCACGATGAGGTGCATGAGGCGTATCACGGTAAACGGTTGACGTTTCCCATTCACAAAGTCAAACGTATAAAAAGCTCAAACGGCAGAAGCGAAGAGCGTGTGTTTATTAAAACAGGAGTGAAATTGGGCTGCAAAAAATATGATGCAGAGATCTCACTGACTAATCGGGAAAAGATGACTTATCCGATGCTGATCGGAAGACGTTTTCTCTCACATCATTATCTGGTGGATGTGTCAAAAAAGTACATGACAAAGGAGAAATAATGACGGTATATATCTTATCGAGAAACTCCAGACTCTATTCAACAAAGAGGTTGGTCGAAGCTGGTGAGGCAAAAGGGTGGGATATTCGTGTCATAGATTATCTGATGTGTTCTATTGAGATCATGAAGGGCGAGCTGCAGGTCGTGTATGATGGGGAGTTGTTGCCGGTACCGGATGCTATTATTCCAAGAATCGGTGCAAGCAGAACATTTTACGGTACAGCGATGGTGCGCCACTTTGAGATCATGGGTGCATTCAGTGTTGCCGGTAATCTTGCGATCGCAAGATCGCGAGACAAGCTTAGAAGTCTGCAGGTTCTGTCACAACATGGTGTCGATATGCCAAAAACTGTGTTTGCTTCCAATAAAGCCAGTGCCAAGGATGTCATCAAACTTAGCGGCGGGACGCCGTTGGTATTGAAGATCCTTGAGGGAACACAGGGTGTCGGTGTTGTTTTAGCCGAAACTCAAAAAGCGGCACAATCGGTCTTGGATGCTTTTTACGGCATGGACGTCAACTTGTTGGTCCAAGAGTTCATCAAAGAGGCCGGTGGTGCGGATATACGCGCCTTGGTCGTTAATGGTGAAGTGGTAGGGGCTATGAAGCGTCAGGGTGCTGAAGGTGATTTCCGTTCCAATCTTCACCAAGGCGGAAGCGCTACATCTTATAGACTGAATCGTAAAGAAAAAGCGACGGCAGTGGCGGCTGCAAAAGCGATGGGTCTAGGCGTGTGCGGTGTAGATATGATCCCTTCGGACCGCGGTCCGCTTGTTATGGAAGTCAACTCTTCACCGGGTCTTGAAGGTATTGAAAAAGCGACGGGTATCGATATCGCCGACAAGATCATGTCGTACATTGAAAACAATATTTCGCCGTTGGAAGACAACAAAAAACGTCGTCGTAAAAAAGACACGATCGGAGCTTAAGATGGACAACACGCCATTGGTTCTTGGCGGTGTCGAGATACAAAAGGGTACAAAACAGCGTATAGAGATAGAGTTGCCCCGTTTTTACGGTACACCGACCTATCTGCAACTTTACGTTATACGCGGCAAAAAAGATGGCCCTACCGTCTTTATCAGTGCGGCTATACACGGTGATGAACTCAACGGCATAGAGATCATACGCCGAGTTCGCAAAAACAGTGTTTTGAACAAACTCAGAGGCACACTGATCTTTGTTCCGGTCGTCAACATCTATGGGACCATGAACTTATCGCGCTATCTTCCGGACAGGCGTGATCTCAACAGAAGCTTTCCTGGAACGTCAAAAGGGGCGCTTGCCTCACGTTTGGCAAAAACATTTCTCGATGAGATCGTCAACAAGTGTGATCTAGGCATTGACCTGCACACGGCCAGTATTCACAAGACCAACCTGCCGCAAGTCCGAACCAATATTGAAAACGAGTACGCACTTATGTTGGCAAAAGCGTTCGAAGCACCGGTGATCCTGCACTCCCAATTAAGAGATGGATCTCTTCGCGCCGTTGCCCAGGAGCAGGGAACACCTGTACTGTTGTATGAGGCAGGCGAGGCCCTGCGCTTTGATGAAAAGTCGATCAAAGTCGGTGTACGTGGCATTATCAATGTTTTAAGAGCCAATGATATGCTTCCAAAAGTGATTAAAAAAAGTAAAAAAAGAGAGTCTGTCGTCTCGAAACAGAGCAGTTGGCTTCGTGCTGCAGAAAGTGGTATGGTGCATACATTGAAAAAATTGGGTGATGTGGTTAAAAAAGGCGAAACCATTGCCCGTATCCATAGTGTTTTTGAAGATGAGAGTTTTGATGTCATCGCCCCGGATGATGGCATCATTATCGCTAAAACACAGATCCCGCTGACCCATGAGGGTGATGCACTGTTCCATATTGCAGTTTTTAAAGATCTCCAACATGCGGAAGAACAGATGGAATATTTTCAAGAGAGCAGTGAAGAGGTACTTTCAGAAAATCTATGATGAGGTTCGATCAAAAGAAGAGTCAAGATAAACCGGCCCTTAAAAAATCTTTCTGTTTTCCTTTCACTTCTTCTGCATAGACGCTCTGAAGCAAAAAACCAGCATAATCTTCTAAAAAATAAGGACCTGTAATGGTAAATGTACTAAGAATTAAAGTTCAATGCAGGGAGGCACTAAATGCCGAGTCGTGAAAAAGCACTTTTAGGCGGAGGATGTTTCTGGTGTATAGAAGCGGTGTACAACCGTGTTAAAGGGGTTGAGTCTGCTATAAGCGGATATGCGGGCGGACCAACTCCTAATCCGACTTACAGAGATGTCTGCAGCGGTACGACAGGGCATGCTGAAGTGGTTGAGATCACATTCGATCCTGATGTTATCACCTTTAGTGAGATCCTGGATATCTTTTGGGTCATTCACGATCCGACCACATTGAATTATCAGGGGGCTGACAGAGGTACACAGTACCGCTCGGTTATCTATTACTACAATGATGAGCAGAAAAAAGAGGCGATCGCTTCTGCACAGAAAGTTCAGGAGAACTTTCGTGACCCGATCGTCACAGAGCTCTCACCTGCACCGGAGTTCTTTGTGGCGGAAGAGTATCATCAGAACTATTACAACATTAATCCGGGACAGGGGTATTGTCAGGCTGTCATTGCACCTAAATTACAGAAGTTTATGATGAAGTTCAGCGATAAGCTGGAGCGTTAATGCTTTTTGGCGTGACCCCTTATGGAGGCCTCTCCGAAGTGATCTTTGTCGGTGACCCGATGTGCTCCTGGTGTTACGGATTCGGTCCTGAACTTGCAAAGCTGCGAGAGGAGCTCAATGCCATTCCCTTCTCGATGATCATGGGTGGTTTGCGTGACGGAGAGCTCTTTGATGAAGCCAAACTTAAAAACCATCTGGGCTATTGGCAGGCAGTGCATGAAGCGACAGGCCTGCCTTTTGATTCTACGGCCCTTTCACAGGAAAAATTCAACTACACCACAGAACCGGCATGCCGGGCCATCGTCACCGTACGGAACATGCACAGGACAAAAGAGTATAATGCGTATGCTGCTTTGCAAAAGGCATTTTATGCCGAAGGCAGAGATATAACGCAAGAGCATGTTATAGAAGAGATCATTGCATCGATCGGTGTAGACAGAGCCGCATTTATGGAGCTGTTTCAGAGTCCGGCGATGGTAAAAGCAGCAGCGGCTGATAAGCAGAAGGCACGTACCTACGGGGTGAGCTCATTTCCGACTTTGATCATTATCGACAAGCAGGGGCATATGAGTCAGATACGCGGGTACAAAAAATTTGAAGAGTTGAAAACTCTAATTGAGAGGTAATTTATAGATGTTTGAAGCAGGTTTTTTAGGGACAAGAGCGCCACTGTATATGGATCTGGTCACGATCTTTTTCGGGTTGTTGCCGGTTTTGGTCGGGTATGCCATCTATTTGGCGATTAAAGGTCAGCACCGTGCCCATTTTAAGTGGCAGGCAGTCTTGTTCATCATTACCATGGTCATGGTGGTCGTATTTGAAGTGGGTGTCCGTTTAGATGGCGGTTTTAACGGTTTTATGGAGGGGAGTGAACTCTCTTATAGCGGGGTTCTGATCTACCTTGTCGTCCATATTATTATTGCACTGATCACGGTTGTGGTCTGGGGACTTACCATCTACAAATCGATGAAAGTCTATGTCAGTGAAGGGGCAGACTCAAGCTATTTTGCAGAGCATAAACGAAAAGCCAGATGGCTCTATCTTGGTATTGTGATCACCTCTTTAATGGGGTGTTCGATGTACCCGATACTGTTTGTTCTATAAGAGTATTCCAAAGTAAACTTTTGATAGACCTTGTGTAAAATTATAGAAATGTTATTAAGGCAAAAATGCCTGTCGAGAGAGTGAAGATGTTGAGTGTAAAATCTTTTTTACTGCTGTTGAAAGAGTCTTTCCGTGACCTTTTGCCAATTGTTCTGGTAATTCTGTTCTTCCAACTGGCGATCATACAGAGTATACCTGCCGGCTGGTTGGCAACGACAATCGGTCTTACTATCGTTGGTGTAGGACTGGCAGTCTTTCTCCTCGGTCTTGAAGTTGCTATCTTCCCTGTTGGTGAAAAGCTTGCCAGTGACTTTGCCCACCGGGGCTCAACATTCTGGATCTTGATCTTTGCATTTCTAATAGGTTTCGGTACGACGATAGCAGAGCCGGCACTGTATGTTATCGCACAGAAAGCCGCTGCGATCAGTAGCGGGCGTATTGAAGCAAGCGTCCTTCGCGGTGTTGTCGCTTTCTCTGTCGGTTTTGCTATTGTCCTGGGGGCCTGGCGTATCATCAAAGGTCACCCGATCCAGTACTACATCATCGTGGGGTATATTCTGGTTGTTGCGACAACTGCATTTGCACCGCATGAGATTGTAGGTTTGGCGTATGACCTTGGCGGTGTAACGACATCAACCGTCACAGTACCGCTGGTCGCAGCCTTGGGTATAGGTCTGGCCAGTACCATCAAGGGACGCAACCCTGTTCTGGACGGTTTTGGACTGATCGCTTTTGCCTCTTTGACGCCGATGATCTTCGTTCAGCTCTACGGAATCGTTGTTTATGAATTGATTGATGTTGAAACGGTTGTACAGGTCATTGCGGCGCCTGAGGTGAAGGCGGTTGTAGACCACTCATTTATCGGTATCTTAAAAGGACTCTTCGGTGTCGTAAAAGATGTCATACCGATCTTGGCGATCATCTTCTTTTTTCAATATGCCGTGTTAAAACAGCCTCTCGAAAATATTAAAAATGTGATGATAGGTTTTGGACTGGTCATCATTGGTCTCTATGCCTTTATTCTGGGTCTGGAGATGGGCCTTTTCTCGCTGGGTGAGACCATGGCCTACCAGTTGACCCGGGGTGACAACCAAGCCATTATTTACACCTTCGGTTTTGCAATCGGTTTTGCGACAACGATGGCAGAACCGTCCCTGACGGCGATCGCCAAAAAAGCGAAAGAGATCAGTGACGGCAAGATCAATGATTTTGCCCTGCGTATTTTTGTCGCCTTCGGTGTTGCCATCGGTATTGCGTTGGGGTCGTTCCGTATTGTCGATGGCGGACAGATCGTCTATTACATTATTGCAGGCTATCTTGTTGTCATTGCATTGACGGTCATCGCTCCTAAATACATCATTGGAATCGCCTATGACAGCGGCGGGGTTACGACATCAACGATCACCGTACCGCTTGTCGCTGCATTGGGCCTTGGGTTGGCGACCAACATCGAGGGTCGTGACCCGCTTGTCGACGGTTTCGGTCTTATCGCCTTTGCTTCGCTGTTCCCCATGATCACTGTTATGCTTTACGGTGTTATCACGACCAAACTCGGTGTTAAAGGGGTGCAGGAGAAAGAGGCCGAACAGATCTTCGAACTGCGTCAGGCGATCGAAGATGCCTACGACATGGGCTTGGCAACGGTCAACGTCGACGGTATCGGCCACCGTCATTCGACGGTATTGCCGTTTTCTGCGGTCTACCTGATCGTTCCGAAAGAGAAACGTGAACTGGCTCTGCGTGTAGCGCATGAAGCCGGAGCATCGGGTGTGACGGTCACCAAGGCACACGGTATGGGGCTCGATAATGAGGATAATTTCTATAACCGTCTGGAGCAGGAGAGTACCGACGTTAAGCTTATGTTCCTGATGCCGACCAAGATGGTCGATGGTGTCATACGGCGTGCTATTGATGAGCTGGATATTGTTGGGGAAGGGCATGGGATCGTTTATGCTTATCCGCTCTCGCACATCAAAGGTATCTCCCTAAAACGCGAGCACCTTTAAAAAGTTCCAGCTGCGGCACATCTTGCACCGAACTGCGGCACACTCGGCGTACCGATGTACGCCTTCGGCCTTAGTTCGGCACAATCTGCACCCCATCTGGAACTTTTTCATGTTCAGTTTGGTTGAAGATGAGCTTCGCCATCTTTCTTAGCACTTAGCACTTAGCACTTAGCACTTAGCACTTATAATCGTCCCTGTTTGACGAGTGAGAGGACCATGGCGAGTGAGTAGCCGTCGTTGTGGAAGCCCTCTTCGTGGCACGATTCGCATTTGTTGCCGACGTTGCACTCCTGGTTTTCCAAAAGCTCTTCAAGTGTTTTGATGTTGTGCGTTTTAATACACTCTGCGATCTCCATCATGTGTTGCGAATTACAGACGCATATCTCTTTTTCTTTGTCAAACATCTCTTCTCCATGTGCTATTTTTGTTGGCGAAATGATAGCAGATTTTAAATAGATCCGGAGAGGTTGTACAGCAATAAATAAAGCATATAGAGAGATGGACTTTTATTTTTCTTTTGCCGTTGCCGGCTCTTTAAATCTATGAGACTATCTAATCTAACTTTGTTAATATCTCGTTTTATTTTTGCAAGAAAGGAGATCGAATGGTCGTTATTGATGTAATCGCTATGTTCTATGCTGCAGTAGGCGTGACTGCAGGCTCTATGTTTATCTACCACAACACGGGTGCACGTAAGCACTAACCGATCAGCTTGCTTCTTTTGAAGTAAGCTCTACCTCTTCACACTTTCTTATCGGTGATCCCACTGCCACGCGCTTATATTAGCTATTTTATTCTTGATAATTGTCTGTTCTTTTATCACGTCTATTCCATACAATAGATAAATATATCTCCCACCCATTTTAGATAATCTGAATATAAGACTACTCTCTGTTAAAGGTAAGGTAATTCATCACGTAAGTTATGTTTGAGCAACGAAATCACGACAGCAGACTGCTGTAAAAGTATTTTCAGTAGTTTTTTTAAATTTGGTTGTTTCTTTTGTATGATTTAACACTAATGTAACAGTATTTAAATAAAGTCAATATATTAAATTATATTAAAGGAAGTTGTTTGTTATTTGCAAAACTTACAATAGTCGTATTAATATTGTTGTTCGGGCTTTATATGGTCTTCAATGATGATAGTGGTAGTGATAAGAGAATAATTCAAAAAGAGACACACCCAAGTGAAATTAAAAAGGTGCATACTTATACAGATGTATTCAAAGAAGATAACCAAGTGAGTGAATTGAAAAAACTACAAGATTCAAACAAGATTCAAGAATTAGATTTGGAATCTAGAAAATTGCGTAATGAAGCTGAAGCGATTATCAAAAAAAATAACTTGGTATCTTCATCTGTTAAAGAGACACATGAAGACGATAAAAAAATGCAAAAACTTAATGATGAATTAAAAAATGCACAACAAAAACTTGAGGAGTTGAGTAATGAAAATTAAAGCGTTAATTTTTACAGTAATTATGTTTATCTCTGTACTGCATGCCAACAATGTCAGTAATTTACAGGGTGACCTTTCTGTCAATAACGGTACATTGCATTATGCCGTTCCCTTACAAGTACCTGTCGGTACTGCCGGAGTACAGCCTAAGATCTCGTTAAATTATAACTCGAATGGCCGCAACGGCTACTTTGGTGTCGGTTGGCAGCTTACAGGGTTGAGCACAATTAGTAGGTGTGGTTCAAATTTTGCTTTTGATGATGAACAGCAGGGTGTTAAATATGACAATAGTGATAATATTTGTCTGAATGGACAAAGATTAGTGTTGGTCTCTGGCAAGCAGTGGGAAGCAAATTCAGAATATAGAACAAAAATTGAGACATATTCTAAAATACTCTATGATGGAGAAAATTTTAAAATATGGAAAAAATCCGGGGATATAGAAGAGTATACGCTTATAAATCAAAACTGGTTTCTTACACAAAGGAGTGATAGATTTAGTAATAGTATAGAGTACACTTACTTCTCAAGTTCAGCAGAAGTCTATTTAACAGAAATAACATATGCAGATAATAAAATTACATTCAATTATGAAGATAGAAACGATACCTACAGCGGGTATTCTCGTGGATTCAATATACGGTTGTCTAAACGTGTGAAATCCATAGAGATAAAAAGTGCAAATGATGTGTTACGAACATACAAACTGATGTATAAAAATCAACTTACATCTCTTGATAAATCAAAGTTAATTAGTATTACTGAATGTAGTCAAGGTGAATGTTTGCAACCGCTAATGTTTGAATACTCACAAGCAGAATTTGGTTACACAGAGACGATGAACTTGGATTTTTTAACTGCCAGAAGAGAAGATATAACATATGCAGATTTTAATGGAGATGGGCTTTTAGATATCAATGAATATGATAAACCTGCATCTCAAACGAATGTTTTGTGGATAAATAATGGAGATAAAAGTTTTACGAAGACTACATATCAATTAAGTCAACACAACAACGGTGTGAAATTTGCAGATTTAAACAGTGATGGTTTAATGGATATATTTGAGATAACCGAGTCGTCATATTATGTATGGGAAAATAAAGGTAATGCCACATTTGTAAAATTGACTCCAATACTTTCAATAGGTAGTAATATAAAGAAAGAGCAGATAGAACTTGTTGATATTAACGGCGATGGACTTATTGACATTTATGAGAACAAAAATCAAACAGTATGGCTCAATAAGCAAAATTTCTATTTTCAAGAAACTCCTAATAATATGGTGGCATCGGATGACTTAAACAGAACGGCTTTTCAGGATTTTAATGGTGACGGACTAATAGATGTCTACAACGATGTCAATAAAACTCTTTATTTTAATGAGGGACAAGCCTCTTTTGTACCGGTAGCATACGACTTTGGAAGAGTGGAATTAGGAGATTTTAATGGCGATGGTTATGTTGATCTATACACTCTAAAAAATCTGCAATACAAAATATTTATAAATAAAGGAGATAGAACATTTTATGAGATAACTAATCATCTATTAACAGCTTTAGATAATTATATTTTACATGATTTTAATGGAGATGGGATTACTGATTCATTTGAGATACACGATAAGTATAGTTGGGTTTTGTTGGCTAAATGGGAATTAACGAATACCGGTGATGAAGAAATAAATTACGATAGCAAATTTGGAAGTACCTCAATGTTAGTGAATAAAGCTGACGTCCAGTTATATGATTTTACAGGTGACGGAATCAGTGATATTTATGAAGTGAGTACGAAGAAAGTTTATATAAGTTCTCTTAAAAAGAGTACATTGATATCAATCACAGATTCTTTTTTAAACAAAACGACAATTACATACAAACCATTGACGGATAAGAGTACTTATAAAAAACACACTGACGGCATATACCCAAATATTGATGTTAGCGGGCCGATAGAAGTAGTTAGTAGCGTTACAGTACCTACGCCAAATGGCCAAACGATGACAAAGAACTATCTTTACGAAGGGCTCAAATCGAACCTACAAGGGTTAGGTTCGCTTGGCTTCGCCAAGATCTCGACAACAAATGAGTCTAGCGGCATACGTTCTGAAACTACATACGAGCAAAATTTCCCTTTTACAGGCTATATAAAAGAGGTTAATGTATATATGGGAGCAACGTTAATTTCAAAAACGAATCACCATTATTCTTTTGTAGAAGATCATAATCGTTATCGTGTTCATAATGATGAACAAAGTACCAAGACATTCGACTTTTCTGGGCCATTGAAAACATCAACCATAAACTATAGCGATTTTGATGAATACGGTAATATCGGGACCGCTATTTCAAAAATTGTGGATGAAACAACAAGTAAGACATTCACTACTACAACTCATAATAGTTTTACAAATAATAGCTCAAAATGGATTTTAGGAAGACTAAACCGTGCCACTGTGACGCATGAAGCGTATGGCGATACTAAAACAAAAACCTCCAGTTTTACCTACGATGATAATACAGGCATCTTGACAAGCGAAACAATTGAACCCGACAACGCTAAATGGCTGACAAAATCTTACACCTATGACAGTGCCGGCAATAAGTTGAGCGAAACAATTACAGGTACCGATATACAAGAGGGTATAACTACCTACAATTATGACCCTTTAGGCAAATTTGCTACCAGTGTAACAAATGCACTAGGTCATACAGCAACCAGACAATACAATGCCGATGGGCAGCTTGTCCAAGCAACCGACCCAAATGGGTTCAGTACGGCATGGACATACGATGCTTTTGGCAAACAAACTTCTGAAACGCGAGCTGACGGCACGAAGTCACTCTTTACCTATGCCTTCAGTACAGATGCTCCGCAGAGCTATTACAGCATAATGGTTCGAACGGACGGTGCACCGCTAACTATAACATACTACAACCGCCTCAACAACATTGTATGCACAAAAAAAGATGGCTTTAACGGCTTGTTGTCAAGCGAAGAGGTCACGTATGACCAATTCGGCAATGTGGTCAAAAAGTCGCTCCCTCATTTTAGCAACGAAACACCTGAATACATCTATATGACCTACGATGAGTTCCAACGTACTCTAACAGTAGATTCACCAGCCCCTAACGGCAGTAGATCCGTTGAGTCTGCTGCATACAGCGGGTTTTCAGTTACTTCCACCAACGCTAAAGGGCAGGTCAAGACCACTACTAAAAACGCAATGGACAAAGTCGTTCATGTTCAAGAAGAGGAAGGCGCTTCGCAAGAGTACCAGTATGATGCACTGGGCAATCTTGTTAGCACTATCGATTCGCAAGGCAATACAATAACATTGGCTTACGACATATTCGGCAATAAGACCGATCAGAACGATCCTGACATGGGCATCTGGTCATACGACTACAATGCATTGGGACAGTTAGTCGCACAGACAGATGCCAAAGGGCAGACAACAAGCTTTACCTATGACCTACTGGGCCGTAAAACAGATGAAAACATCAATGGCGTAATCTCAACTTGGGAGTATGACACAACATACAAAGGACTACTGCACAAAGAGAGTAAACCCGACTTTAATAGAGTCTATTCGTACGATAGCTATGGAAGAATCAACCAGGTTCAGACTGAAATGGGTGCTCAAACGTATGTTAAGTCATATAACTATGATCAATACGGGCGTCTGGAAACCAAGATATTGCCAAATAACTTCCAAGTTATAAATGTCTACAATGCACATGGCTATCTAGAAGCCATCAAGTCACCAAAAGAGCAGATCGCAGACTTTGATACGCAACACTTTCTTAATCTTATCGATCAGACATTGGTAGATGCCATTGAGTATTATAAACTCTCATTGGAGTATGAAGCAAAAGAAAGAGAGCTTCGTGAACAGGCAATGGACTATAGAAGACTTGCCTCGCACAGTTGGTCTTCCCGCGATGAACTTTATGAAATTGCATACAATCTTGAAGCATTGGCAAGACAATATCGTTATTATGCAGAAGAGTATCAGAATTACGCAGAAGAGCACAGACGGAGAGCAGACGACTTTCTACGCACTGCCCAAGCTATAACTTGGGGCAATAGTACTGGAGAATCTAGTTATTACGAAAGTATTGCCCAAAGTTACCAAACGTATAGTCAACAATATGCGTATTGGACACGTCAACATATAAATTCATCTTCTTCTATAGATATGTATGAAGAGGACGTCGAATACTACATAGCACTTGCTGAAGCTGCTATAACCGAGTCGAATGAAGCGCTTCAGATCACAGAGCAATACGCACAAAAAGCGGGACATGGCTTGATTACAAATGAAGCTTATATTGCTATACAGGCAGACTCTGCATACAACTACTTTTACAAGGTGTTGGAGCAAGATGCATCTAACCGGGTCACATCGTATCTCTCTGGAAACGGGCTTGTTACAACAAAAAAATACAACGCATCCGGTGTGCTGAACACTATCTCTACCGGTTATGACTTTGATGACAACATCCGTGCCTTGTCTTTTGAATATGACGAACTTGCCAATGTCACTGTCCGAGAGGACAAACGGCTCAACGTTCGCCAAACATATGCGTACGATGACCTAAACCGCATTACTAATGCAGAGACCACCACACAAACTGGTCTCAGTAGCATGAGCTACCGCTATGATCTCCTTGGTAACATGACCTATAAGTCTGATATTGGTGATTATGCGTATGCATCAGCCAGCCCGTATCAGGTCACCAGTGCAGGTAGTAAAACCTTTACCTATGACGCTAACGGCAACATGGAAACCAACGACGGCACAAGCATAGAGTACACCGCTTTCAACAAGCCATCTGCCTTTACTACAGGTGGTGACACGGTCAATTTCTATTATGACACCAACAAGAACAGGTACAAGAAACAGACAAGTCAGTACACAGTTTACTACCTTGACAAAGATTATGAAAAAACCTATTTGCCAAACACGCAACAAGAGGACAAATACTTCATCTATGTCGGCTCTAAAGTGATGGCGATCTACACAAACAGCACATCTTCACTCTCTACTAAGTACCTTCACTACGACTCTTTAGGTTCCGTAGACACGATTACCAATAATGTGGGGGTCGTAGAGCAACGCATGGCCTATAAGCCGTTTGGCGAAAAGCTTAATCTTGACAAAGACGGTAATGCCGTCGAAACAGCAGCTTTTACAAACCGTGGGTATACGGGCCATGAGCATGTTCAGGAAACGGGCTTTATCCATATGAACGGTAGGGTATATGACCCGACTATAGGTCGGTTCTTAAGTGCCGACCCTTACATACAGGCACCTTACTATACACAGAGTTTTAATAGATACTCTTACGTTATGAATAACCCATTGAAGTATATTGATCCGAGTGGATTTGAAGCTACGGATCTTGGTATTATTTATGTTTACGCAGAGCCTGTACAGTATGAATTTTATACGACTTATGACTACTATGGTAGTGGTGATATGGATGATTATACATATCAGATGGATTATCCTAGTCAGAGTGAGCTAGATAAGATAGCGACGGAACGTTATGAAGCTGAAGCTAGAGGAAGTAGATTTGACCATCAAAGTGCAGCTGCCGTTTCGATAAGTAACGGTACCAACTCATTTGCACAACAGAGGTCCTCTTACTTTGATAGTGCCATCTCTTGGGGTTCAAGTTTAGATTATCATGATGCACTAACGGCACTTTCCGTCGTTCCGTTTGTCGGAGGAGTGGCGGGTGCCGTCGATGCGTTCAGTTACTTGTATAATGGTGAGTACGCAACAGCCGCATCGATGTTCGCCGTCGGTTTTATCCCCGGTGGTAAACTGGGGATGAAAGTTGTTGGAAAACTAGGAAAATATTCTGTAGGACCATATAATAAACTTAAAGGTCAAGTAACAGGGTTAGATGCACACCATGTAGGACAAAGAACAGTAATGAAAAAGTTAATATCAAATTACAATGCCAATACTGCACCTTCAATTTTAGTTCCAAAACTTGGTCATACACGGGGAAGCGGTGTTTTGTCTAGGAGAACAACAGGTTTTACAAATGCTCGACAGGTTCTTGCAAGAGATATACAAGAATTGAGACGTGTGTATCCGGATATCCCAAACGGCACATTACAAGAGCTTATTCAAATGAATAAAAATCAATATCCAGGAGCGTTTATTAAATTATGAGTGATATTCTTGATAAAACTTACAAGGAAGCAGTAAAAGGGATACAAGAAGAATGGTTTTATTCCTCAAATGAGAAGTGGTATAACTATATTATGAATTTACCACTTAATCAACGTGTAGTATATATGATTGAAATTTTAGATGCGCAAGTATTCAACGGAGGCTTTGATCAATATTTTACTAATGGTTATGGTCAATTTGCTAAAGAAACCATTGACGCACTAAAATTGGTTAAAGCTGTCAAACGATCGGAAATCTTGCAAAAGGCTTTAGCGTGTGTCAAAGATGAAAAAAATTCAGATAGTGAATTTAGAAAACGGTTATTAAGTCATGATGTTCCTGAACTCTTTAAAGATGAAATAATTAATCAATTGGACAAATTAGACACGATGTATGATGATTTGGAAGAAGTAGAAGTCCTTGAAGAACTAGTGGAAAACTATTTAACGTCTTAGCTGATATCTTTGATATGATAGGATGGAGCGTTAGAAATTTCGTGTCAGTCCGATAGAATTCAATATTCTAAAGGAACGACAGATGAACGAGAAGTTCGATTTTAACGAAGCAGTAAAAGAGCTGCTTGCAGGGAAAAAGATCAGCGGCAAGGACGGGGTGCTGGCCCCGCTGGTGAAGCAGCTGGTCAAATCGGCCCTGGAAGCCGAGGTCGAATCGCATATTGCCGATGAAGTCCTCAAGGGCAATTCCAACACCATCTATGGTTGAATCCGCATTTAATATGTCAGGAGGAGGGATGGAAAGAACAGCAGTAGGTAATATTTTAAGAATAGAGTAATGTTGAATAATTTGATACAAAAAAATGTGATTATATATGCAAATGATTTTATTGATTGCAATCTTTTAGCAAAGATAACTTCAGTTGATGAACAAGGAAATAAAATGTTACTTGAGTTGGATAGCCCCTTAATTTGTGAAAAAATAACTTATTCAAAGATTATTATCGCTCCACGTTTAAATACCGAAAAGATTACTGATTTAGTGAGTAAAAATATACTTGGATGTTCTGCAATTTGGATTCCAGATGATAAATATAATATAAGTGTACCGTTTGATTTAAATTGGTGGAGAGGTGGAGCCGCTGCAATTACAAGTATTAAATTAAAAAACTAGTCAAAGATTTTTCGTTACACCGCTTCGGAGGCATAATAAAATATTTTAACTATGAGTTGCATTTTAACAACACTGGGAATAAATGGAGCTGGTCCTCAGCGTGTAATTAGAGGGAAGAATGGAGAATTTTATTATACTCCAGATCACTATGAAACCTTTATCCCATTAAATTAGGTTGAGACAATGAAAAAAATTAAATTTATATCAAGTAATGAAATTGTGGCAGACGATACAATATTTGTTGCAAAAATGAAGGGTCAAGTATCTACAAAAGAAGCGTTATTAGGTGCTTTATCTGAGATTTTAAATATGCCTGGATATTTTGGGTTCAATTGGGATGCATTATCAGATTGTTTATCTGATTTTCATTGGATTAAACAGAAGAAAATAGTTTTAATACATGAAAATATACCAAACTTAAGTGCTTCAGACTTAAATATATATTTAGAGGTTTTAATTGATGCTATAGATAGTTGGGCAAATGATGATAAGCATGAATTTATTGTAATATTCCCAGAATCATCAGAAATATTAATAAATGCATTATTAGTAGAACGAGTAAACTAGAAATTACACTCGTTCCCAAGCTTTAGAGACTGTGAAATAACTCACAGTCTCTTCAATATAGAACGATAAAATCCATTTAATACAAGCACAAAAAGCAGCCACAGCTAGAAATAATCTATTTAATAACACAACTTCAGTTTCAGCTATTCCAAAAAATATTAATTTGCATCCTACTGTTAGCATTAGTATTTTTCAATCATAATATTCCAATACTAATTCAACCTTAGACTATCACGATGCCTTGACAGCACTTTCCGTCGTTCCGTTTGTCGGAGGAGTGGCGGGTGCCGTTGATACGTTCAGTTATCTGTATAATGGTGATTACGCAACAGCTGCAACGATGTTAGCTGTAGGTTTCATTCCAGGTGGTAAACTGGGGATGAAAATTGTTGGGAAGACAATGAAGAAGTTTGGACCAACTAGTGTAGTGACACGGATTCAAGGTCCTTGGTCAATTAATGACATGAAACAGGGACTTTTGGGGCATTCTCCAAAAGGATTAGGAAAACCAGACCTCCATCATGCTGATCAAATGCCAGGTTCTGCTATTCATGAACTTAGTCCAAATTTTCATAGAGGAAATAAATCATTGCATCAAAACAAGTTCAATCAAGGTGTAACTTCTGAAATGAGAGAATCAGACAGAAAACTACACTGGTGGTATAGAGCAAGAGAACAAGGAGCTGACAAAGCTCTTCCTGATTGGATATATGATTAAAGGAAATCAAATGAATATTAAAAACTTTAAAGAAATTGTAACAAAGACTAAACATGAACATCCAGTTTGGTTTGGTCTTGAACCTGATAACGTAGCAAATGATGATGATATATATAATGCGGAAGAAAAACTTAATGTAACTCTTCCTTCTGAATATAAAGAGTTTATTAAAGCGTTTGGTGGAGGATATTTTGCTTTTTCTATTATTTATTCTTTAGACGTAAGTAGTGAATGGAACCTAATTAATCAAAATCAAAAATATAGCTCAATCTTGAAGAATCATATTATAATATCTGAAAATGAATGTGGTGATTTTTATGGATTTTATGTGGTAGATAATGAATGTACATCTAAAATCTTTTTTTATGACCATGAAGTAGAAGAATGGAAGAGTACAAAGTTTCCTAATTTTTTTAATTTCTTAATTGAAAATGCATTAACGGCATAAAACGCAAGACTTAAAGAATTATACCTATAGAATAAATAGCACTAATGTAAATATTATGAAAGAATGGCACGCTACAAATATTCCGCAAGCGGGAAAACTCAATGAAGTTGTAGAATACCAACTGCATGGGATAGGGTGCTTTATTGATTTTAAGACACACAGAGTTGATTTTGATTTTGGTGATAAGCATCGATATGATAGTTTTGATTATAAATCTAAATTTTAAGGACATACCATGCGGGTAAAATTTATTGGAGATAAAACAAAAGCAGATACTTTGGTTAAGTATGATGAATATGTTGTTATTGAAATTTACTTTAATCAAGAACGTGTAGAGTATAGAATTAGAGATGATGATAACGTAGATATCGATGATACCTGGTGTAGAATTTATGATGCTTCATTATTTGAAATCACTTGTGGAAAACTTTATTTGAATTGGGTTTGTTTACAATATGCTTTTACTAATTGGAAGCTTACTCCAAAAACATGGGTAGCAGATGATTTTTGGGATAAAGTTGATGATGATTTTAGTGGTGATCAAGAACGTAAAATACTACATACTGAAATTGATAAAATTGTCAAAGAAGCCTGGGAATAAGTGAAAAGGCGGTGTTTACGATTGTAGCGGTCATCTGTCACTTTTTTTTGATGATAGACTTCAATATATATTTGTGGACATAAACAACGCTAAAACCAAATTTATTAACAAGAAAAAAGAGTTGGGGATTGACTTGGAATTTTCTTTTTCGGATAATGTGATACATGAGAAATTAAAACATCATCTGTTCCCAGATAGAAATAGAGAAGGGTGTGTAAAGGAGGACGAATTTATTATCGAAATGTATTAGCATTTAGTGAATCGCCGCTAATAAAATTTGCAGGATAAAAACAGATGCGTAAGCCATCTCCTGTGACCTTTTAAATCCATCGTATGACTCGTCACTCATTTACATCTATGTAACATTCCTCATTGATAAAAACCTGCTAAAATAAGAGTGCTTATATCCAATCAGGGAGACTATATGTCAGAAAAAATGTATCAACTAGCCATTATAGGTGCCGGGCCGGCAGGTATTGCGGCTGCAGTCGAGTGCTATCTGCTCGGGATGAGGGACATCATCCTGATCGAAAAAGATGAGAACCACAATGCCACCATTCGAAAGTTCTATAAAGACAAAAAGCGCGTTGATAAAGATTGGAAAGGTCAGACGGTCGAGTTAGATGGTAACATTCTTTTTCTGGACGGTACCAAAGAGAGCACACTGGACTTTTTTGACGAGATCCTGGATAAGCACTCCGTGGAACTAAAGACCCACACTGAGGTGCAGAAGATCGTCAAGCACGAGGACCATTTCGAGGTGATGATAGCAGGCAGTTCGATCTTGGCAGAACATGCCGTTGTGACGATTGGTCGTATGGGTAAACCCAACAAGCCGGACTACAAGATTCCGGGATCTCTCAAAAAGCTGATCAATTTTACCTTGGACAGTTGTTCGGAAAATGAGAAGGTGATGGTCGTCGGGGGCGGTGACTCGGCGATTGAGTATGCTGTCGATCTGGCAGACAAAAACACGGTGAGTATCTGTTATCGACGTGAGAATTTCCGGCGCGCCAATCCGACCAATCAAAAAGATATTGCCGACGCTCTGGAAGATGGACGTGTCCGGGCACTACTGGGTGTCAACATATTGGCATTGGAGGATGACGAAGGGAAAGTCCGCGTCGTGTTGGACGAAGGCGAAGCAGAAAGTTATGACAGAGTGATCTACGCCATTGGCGGGACGACACCCAGTGCTTTTTTAAGTGCTTCGGGTATCGATATCGAAGATGGAAAACCTGTGCATGATGACAACTATGAGAGCAATGTCAAAGGGCTTTATGTTGCAGGTGATATTACGCAGGAGACAGGCGGGTCAATTGCGCTTGGACTTAACCACGGGTATGCCATCGCCAACCACATCCTGAAAGAGCGCTCCTAGTTTCAACGTACGCTCCACGCCCTTGGTGCTTCGCGCTGAGACCTTCATTTAAGCTAGACCTTTCAACATTTAGTTTAGGTCTAGCGGTTTCTTGTCATCTTTCTTTACTCTTTACTCTTTACTCTTTACTCTTTACTCTACTTTGTTCGATTGTTGATTAAATGCTTTTGGCAGTGAGTCGGGCTGCGGTTCTCTGTGGATCAGTTTGATAGAAAGTGTCACAATGATCACCTGGAAGAGTGCCGCCAGGATAAAGGCAAAATAGTGCAATTTATCGATGCTGCTGCTGTGGTAGGCGATGGTGGCGACGGCAATAAGAAGTGTCAGGGGCATAGAGTGGCTGAGCCCTAACAGAATGGATGCACGGTAGCCCAAAATATTTTTAAAGACAAGGGCACCGACAACCCGCATTGCGATCATGGCTGCGGTGATGATCAATGCTGTCGTGACAAGACCCTCCATCAACAGTGATTCGAGGTTGAAGGTCGAACCGATATAGATAAAGAAGACCGGGATCAAAAAGCCGAACCCGTAGCTTGCCAAGCGGTGCGGCAGGTCTTGTTTGTGTGTGAAGAACGTCGGAATGAACATCCCGGCGATAAAGGCACCGAAAGCGAGCTCCAGATGCAGGTAGAGCATAACAGCTACAAGAATGAAAAGGATACCGATGGAGAGACGAAGGTCTTGCTCCTGGTTGTCCTCATGCGGCATAAGGGCGGTTCCCACCTCGGGAAACCACCAAAAAAGAATCTGCAATGCACGAAACAGGAGATAGATAATAAAAATAAAAAGTACAAGTGCACCCATAGACTTAAGAAATTCAAAACCAAACCCGTCTTGTAGAGCGGTGGAGCTCAAGGTCAAAGCCGCAATACTGATCACTTCACCGATTCCTCCGGCAGTCATACCAAGGGTCAACCACGGTGTTTTACCGTACTCTTTGGAGAGTGTTACGACCAGCCCGACAGAGATCAGCGGCAGCAGTACAATGAAGATCTTGCCCAGGTCAAAATAGAGAGTGAAACTGATCGAGAAGAGATATAAGAGCGAGAGGTAGATCAATATACGCTTCATCAAGGCTCTGTTGGTCCGTATCACTTTTTTAATATCGACCTCGGTACCGGCGATAAACATCAGGTAGAGAAAACCGACCTCGGCAACAAGCTCAAAGAGATAGTGATGATGTAGAAAACCGGCATAGGCGAATATCGCTCCCAAAATGATCTCAACCGGGGTAGTCGGCATCTTGATAAGCTTCGCAATGAACGGCGAAAAGATAACAATTAAAGAGAGTGCAATAAGCAGTACGACATCATCAAACATGGAGATGATTATAGCTAAATCTAATGGTAAAAGATGGAAGTCGGGAAATTATATAATCAGGTTATTATAAGTGCATAGACAAATTTTGACAGAGTTGTCTTTAATGGCGGTTCTTTGATTTTTACAAAATATTGATAAAATGATCAGAGAAATAGAAAAAGGTAGATTATGCATTTAAAAAATTTAACGCTTATGGCATTTTTTATGACCATACTGGTCACTTTTACAGCTTGTTCGGATGGGCCGAAACCAGATGAGATCGACGCAGATGAAGACTTGAAATGTACAAGAAACGGTGCTCCGGCTCCGGAGTGGGTCTGTAAAAATGTCATTGGTGACAAGATGCAGACGGCCGTAGGTTCGAGTGACTTTAGCCGTATCGGTGAAAACTTTATGCTCAAAGAGGCGACTGCTGACGGTCAAAAGGCGATGCAAAAAGTTGTCTCTGCCTATATTGAAGACCGTTTGGCCGGTTTCTCACGTCAGATCGGCGGTAAGGTGGCTGTCATGACGGACACTCTTGCACCGGGTATTGCAGAAGAGATCAGTCAAACGAAAAGTGAAGACTATAAACAGATCAAGTTGTGGCGTAATCCTACGGACAGCTCAATCGAGGTGTTGATGGCGATTCAGAACAAGAACATCAATAAAGATGTGCGTCAAAAACTGCTGCTTGCATTGAAAAAGGATGATGCGGTTTTTAAAGAGTATGAGGAGAATGACGGCGAAGATATTCTGGATGATCTTCTGCCGTTAGATTAAGAGGGAGGGTCTTTGTTAATTCCTTTGTGATTTTTTAGTATATGTGTATTGCTGGAAAGAACAACTGTTATTCACACACTCTTTCCTTTTTGACTCGACAAAAAGGAAACGAAAAACCGCTAGTGACGGCTTCAGGGTCGACAGCTGTCGACTACCATCCTTACAGTCGTTCTTTCGCTAAAAACGGCAAAACTCGCGATGCTCAAACAATGCCGTTTTTTTAACGCTCTTTCTCTCTTTACAGTCTGCCTTGCAGATGCCACGAAAAGAGTAAGCGGTAACGCATCTATTAACGTTAAAGCTACGCTTTAATCCCTGTTTGAATATCTTGACGGAGACACTTCTTTGTGTCGAAGAAACTAAATAGGAAGGGGTTCAAACAGATATTGGCGTCTAACCGCCAATTAGCCCGAAAGCCGAAATATTTGTATGTAAGATGAGTGACTAGTGCCGGAGGGTATTGCACTTTCTTCTTTTCGTTAGGTTTCTTCTTTGTGCAAGCAAAGAAGAAAAGTAACATCCTAGTGCTATGAAGTAATCAAAAAATTCGAACGGCGAAAAAAAGCCAGCCCCAGTCCAGGAAAGCAAATATCTATAATTATTAAGAGAGAAGGTAAGTCTCTTACCTAGACTTTCTTGGCGACATCAAAGCCAAGCTCTTTAAGCATCTCAAGATCACTCATCTTATCGCGACCCTGGGTCGTAAGATAGTTCCCGATCACAATAGAGTTGGCGCCGGCTTCAAAGATCTCATCCTGACGATGACCGAACTGCAGTTCACGTCCTCCGGCAACCATAATACGCTCAGCATCAGGGATGGTCTCTCTCGCTATTTTGATCAGCTCCAGTGCCTCATCCGTTGTGAGCGGGTTAGGGTTGAGCGGCAGTGCAGGGTTATGGTGATAAAAGTTGAGCGGCACTGATGTCGGGTTTAGACTTTTGAGCGACTCCAGCATCGAGATGCGGTCCTCTTGGGTCTCACCCATTCCGAAGATACCGCCGGTAATAAGTTTCAAACCCGCCTTGTTAACATTTTCACACGTCTCGTAACGTTCACGCCACGGGTGGGTTGTACAGACCTCAGGATAGAACGCTTCGGCAGTTTCGAGGTTATGGTTGTAGGCTTTGACGCCGGCCTCTTTGAGTGTAAGCAGTTGCTCGACAGAGGCGGTACCGTTACAGGCGATAAGGCGAAGTTCCGGTACAGTGGCAGAGACGGCACGAGCCACTTCACAGACAAATTTCAAGACCTTGTTATCGATTCCTTTATTTGCCGTTACAAGACAGAAACCCAAGGCGCCGGAGGCTCTGGCCGCTTTTGCCTCTTCAACGATCGTCTCTATGGGTTTTTGAATATAACGTTCGATGTCAGCCTTGTATTTGACACTCTGCGAACAGAATTTACAATCCTCATTACAGGTACCGCTGTTGATGTTGGAGATGGCACATAAAAAGATCTCTTTAGTCATTACTTTTTCCTTTCAAATGAGAAATGCTGCTCTTTAAACTGCGGCGTTTTCAATTCTCTTGCATAATAGGTGACATGCATATGCGTGTCGGTCACTTCCAGCATAGCACATTCGCTGACAGGTTTATTGCGGGCACAGGCCTCTCCCGGATTGAGAAAAAGAGTGCCGTTGGTATATTCGCAATCAAAATTATGGGTATGTCCATAGAGTACGATCTCTGTGTCCGGTGTCATAAAAAACGGAAGATGCATCAGTTTGAACTTGGTCTTGGCCAGCTTAAAGTAGTGGGGCTCTTGCACAAGGTTGTATCTGTTATGGACTTCATGAAGGTGCGCATCGTTGTTGCCGTAGACAGCAACGTAACGAAGACCGCTGTTTTCGAGCTGATCCAGCATTTCAGACTTGACGATGTCCCCGGCATGGATCAAAAACTCTGCACCGTTGGCGACAAGAAGGTCGACCACTTTTTGTGAGCGTTTCTCTTTCTTATGGGTGTCGGAGAGGATACCTATTTTCATACTTAGATCCTAGTTTTCCTCTTCAACAGGGGTACGGTCTTTACATCTGACACACTCATAAACTTCTTTACCGCGGTAGGTACGCTGTGCCAGTGCACCGCCACAACCTTCGACTTGACACTTCTTTTCAGTCGGTTCAAATTTGGAGATGAACTTACAGGTAGGGTAGTCCTCGCATCCCCAAAACGGGCCGCGTCGTGACTGGCGGTAGACCAGTTTTTTTCCACAGTCCGGACAAGGTACTTTGGACTCTTTCGCTTCGACCTCCATCGACTTTGTGTTCTTACACTCAGGATAGTTGCTGCAGGCAAGGAATTTACCGTTACGGCCGTTTTTGATGACCATGTCCGCGCCACACTTGTCACACTTTTCATCGGTAGTCTCGACCTTTGGTGCTTCACCTTCCTCGCCATCTTCTGTCACCTGTTCGGTATATTTACACTTCGGGAAACCGCTACATGCGATAAAGTTACCGTAACGGCCTGAACGAAGCAGGAGCTCGGAACCACACTGTGGGCAGTTCCGGCCCAGCGGTTTGGCGAGCTTCAGTGAGACGATCTTCTCTTTACCCTCTGCAACACGTTCGATAAACGGGAAGTAAAAGTCACTCAACACCTTTTGCCAATCTTTTCCTTCGTCGGCGATCTTGTCAAGGACCTCCTCCATGTTGGCGGTAAAGTTGGCATCGACGATGTCATGAAAGTGCTTTTCCAGCATTTCTGTGACGGTAAAGGCAACTTCTGTCGGTGTGATCTGACGCTTTTCGACCGTGATGTAGTTACGAGCCTGAAGTGTTGAGATCGTCGGTGCATAGGTAGACGGACGGCCGATCCCTTCTGCTTCAAGCTGTTTGATCAGACTTGCTTCTGAGAAGCGAGACGGCGGTTCGGTAAAGTGCTGTGTCGGTTTGATGGTCTCGATCGCAATCTCCTGACCTTTCTCCAAAGTCGGTAGAAGTTTATCTTTATCATCACTGCCGACAACTTTATAAAAACCGTCAAAGATCAGTTTACGTCCGCTTGCTCTGTACTCGGCATGTTCGCTTTTGAAGATAATGGACTGCTGCTCAAAGATGGCATCATTCATCTGACACGCTAAAAAGCGGTTGTAGATGAGCGTGTAGAGTTTAAGTTCGTCCGCTTTCAAAAAGGCAGCAGCGACTTTTGGTGTAAAGGAGAGCATAGTAGGGCGAATCGCCTCGTGCGCTTCCTGAGCACCTTTAGATTTTTTGTTGTACGTTTTCGGCTCTTTTGGCAGATACTGTTCGCCGTAAGTGCTCTTAATGGTCTCGCGTGCTGCTTCTACGGCTTCTGCCGCCATGTTAAGTGAGTCGGTACGCATATAGGTAATGACACCGGACGTGCCGTCAGGTGTTTTAACACCTTCATAAAGCGTCTGTGCGAGCATCATCGTCTTTTTCGGTGACATTGAGAGTTTACTCGATGCTGTCTGTTGAAGCGTCGATGTCATAAATGGCGGTGGTGTCGTACTTTTACGTTGTTTAGTCTCAATAGAAGCGACTTTGAACGATTCGCCTTTGATCACCTCTGTGATCGTTGTCGCTCTCTCTTTGGTCTCAATAGAGAGTTTGGAGAGTTTCTCGCCTTTAAAGTTGATCAAACTCGCATCGATGTTCGGTGCAAAGAGGGTGTCTATGGTCCAGTATTCGACAGGAATAAAAGCTTTGATCTCACGTTCGCGGTCGATGACGATCTTCAATGTCGATGACTGAACACGTCCGGCCGAAAGGCCTTTTTGGATCTTTGATGCCAAAAGTGGTGATAGTTTATAACCTACAACACGGTCCAGCAGACGACGGGTCTGTTGAGCGTTGACCTGGTTCATGTCGATTTTGCGTGGGTTTTCAAGTGCCGCATTGATGGCGTTCTTGGTGATCTCATGAAAAACGATGCGTGGCAGCTCTTCCGGGTCGAGTTTGGTCGTTTTAGCGATTGCGTGGCCGACGTGCCAACCGATTGCCTCTCCTTCGCGGTCCTCATCGGTCGCGATATAGACGGTATCGGCTTTTTTTGCAAGTTCTTTTATCTGTTTGACAGTTGCAGCATTCTCTTTGGCAACACTGTATTCCGGGGTCAGTGCTTTAGTCTCTTCATCGACCTTGATTCCGAAGCGGCTCTTGGGAAGATCGCGGATATGGCCCTTGGAGGCGATGACTTCGTACTCTTTGCCTAAAAAGTTTTTAATTGTTTTCGCTTTAGCGGGTGACTCGACAATGATCAGTTTCAAAAAGGTTTCCTTGCAGAATGTATTTGGTTTTTATGTATTAGATATAGACAAAAACAGTTTTCCTATATATAGTATAGAAATAAAAAGTCCGAAAGTGTATCAAAAAGATTATTAACGCTAGAGAAAGCTGCACTTTTGTGCGCATGATTAAGCTCTGCAGAAGCTGCAGGTTCCGAGAGCTGTTCAGGTTTCTGTTTCTCTTTGCAAAAGCGGCAAGGATTGAACACGTGGAACGATACGCGGAAATGGAACGATTTTGAAATGCGCAGGCGATAGAATTTATGACGGTAGTTAACACTCCGAAAATAAATCAAATACTCTAATATCATCTGTCGTGTGCAGATGGTCCTCTGGTATCAAGGATATAAAAATGCGATTAAAACCAATGATTACAGCCGGTCTGCTTGGTCTGCTATTGGGGCTCAGCGGTTGTGTTGAAGACCCGTCTCAAGCCATGGACGATGCGTTCAACGACATCTTTGACCGTGATTCGGTCAATGTGTCAGAGTTTAAAGATACATCTTATGTTCTCTTTTATGAGGAAGATGACCACAACGGCTCTGTAATGTTTTGTACGGACGCTACGGGTGATTTGGCACTCTGGACAGTCAATCTAGGCGACATTATGGACCTGCGTGCCGGTACGTGGGCTTCTGACAGCTCCAAGGTGACGCTAAACCTGGTAGACAATGCAGAGCAGAGCTACAATAAAGAGATCGAAACAACCAGTTTTGTAAAGGGGCAGTATTATGATCTGACCGATCTAGACGGCGGGGCAACACAACACTGGAAGATCAGCCTGATCCAACAACATATCTGCGACGAGTGATCGGTTAAAAGGCGCAGCCTCTGTAGCCGTAGGTCTCTAACACATTTGTAAAGGTCTCTACTACAAAGTTTATATCATCTGCTGTCATAAGATGATGAGATGGCAGGAGAAGTTGGGCCTTAAACACCTCTTCCGCGCCAAAAAGTGAAAGTGTCTCGTCTTTAAAAGTCGTGGTCTTATAGATGGGCTTATTGCCGACTTTCACAGGAATACCGGCTTCGACTAAGGCTTGGTATATGTCCTCCTTGGGACAAAAAAGTGCGGGAACGAGTCCAATGGGAAAAAGAGGGGCCGCAATAAGGGCAGATGCGTCCGGTAACTCGATTAGACGGTTGGCTGAGAGTCTGTCCAGATAGATCTCTTGAACCATTTTGATAGCCTCTTCTCTTTGATCGATTTCTCTTAAGGCAGCTAACACGAGTTGCGCTGTCAAAGGAGCAATACGAAGGTCCTCATCCGTATTAATAACATCATAGTTCCAAAACTTTTTCTGCTCATAACCACCCAGGGCCTTTTTACGCAGAGCAGCGCTCAACGCGATATCGTCAGTGGCAATAAAGGCACCGGTAGCGATCGACGAGGGTACCAAGGCGTTCAGCGAATAGATAGCCAGCGTCGCTCCACTTTTTTCCCTTTTCCCAAAAGCCTGGGTCGCATCTTCAATAAATGTCAGCCCACTTTCCTGGGTAAATTGACGTGCCTTTTGAGAATCAGATAGGAGGCCATGGTTATGCGAGAGGATCAAAGCATTACTTTGAGGTGTTTTTGTTTTTGAAAAAAACCGTGTCTCCATCGTGCCATCAAGTCGCAGGTCACAATATTCTGCCTGCAGGTTATGCTGTTGAAGAGCCCTGTAGAGTGCGATAGGGGCATTCGGTGAGCAGAGAACACCGCTCTCTTTTTTGAGGGTTGACAGTGCTAAAGAAAATGCATTGTCTACAGTGTTAAGTACAATCACCTCATGATATCCGAAGTAAGCCGCTAAGCTTTTTTCCAACGCCTCAACTGTATTTACAGAGAGTGTTGTCGGCAATTTGAGCGGGTAGGTGTTGGTGTTTAACTCTATCATTTTATCTCTTTTTATAATGTTACCGATCGTTTGAAACAGAGCAGATCTATCACGAATTAAAGCTGGTAATAGTCGATAGACGGACAGTGTCACGAAGAGGGGCTGTATATATCTATTAGCTGGGTATATTGTATCAAATTGTGGTACAAATGACCGCCTGACAGGCTTTTAAGTGTAATCATTTTAGAAAAACTATATACTGGTTACAGATATGAATTTGAAGGAAAAAGAATGAGATTACGTTCAATTGTTTTGGCAGGGCTATTAGGCACAGGTGCACTCATGTCAAGCGGGTGTGGTACGGAGGATGTAACAAGCTTGATTAGTAGTGCTTTGAATACTAATGTGATAAATCTTGCCAATGCAAGAACAGCTCAAGTTGATTTCACAATTAATGGTGAATCGAACCTTGTGAATAGTCAAACAAATAAAATGGCTGTTGTTACCGGTAGCGATAATTATGTGGTGAACAATATTGTTGTGGATTCTCCAGTACCATTTGCGGCAGACAGTGCTTATTTGTACGGTTTGTGTGTTTCGGACAACGTTATTACAGACAGTGCGACAGGCGGTGCTCGCCAGATCGAAGTTATCAATCTGTCTGATGCGGTCCTTGATGCAGGTGCTGACCAGAATATCACTGTTACTTTGTATGGTGATGCAGGTGTCCTTGCGACTGCTTCTTTGTCAGGGCAAATACTTGGTGGTTGTAATCGTGAGGTATTGCCTATCTCCAACTTTACGTTATCAGCAGTAAAAACAGTTGAAGTGAATGATATAAATTACACAGTTCCTGCATATTCAGATGAAGTAGCGGCGAAACTAGATGAACTCAATGATGTGGATTTTGATATTGTAATTTTACAATATGATAGCGCTACAGCGGCATCTGTACCTGCAAAAATTATTGTACAGCCTACAATAAAAGCAACCATTGTTCCGTTGGCAACAGCGACTGAACTAGCGATCTAATAAAACCTTACCTTTCGGGTAACGTTCCGTTCTCTTTCAGTGTTCGGAACTTAATATCTTTAGTGTGCGAAAAAGGTCAACACTAAAAAATGTAAGAGTTAGCGGCAGTGTTGATTTATTTACGACTCTTCGCTATAATTCCGTTACTTTCCAAGCGCTCAGCACCGTTAGCGGTCTTGAACGCTTCCCTTTAGACCTGTGCAATGGTCGTTTGGAACAATGAGTCAGGGTGGGAACACAGCAGCTCACTCCACTCGGTTATGTGCCGCAGGTATCTGGAGGGGAGTACTTTTATACTCTCTTTTTAATTCTATCTTCGTTGTTACGTTCGTCACGTACATCAGTACGCTTCCTCACTATACGCCTTGATATAATCAAAAATAGAGCATAAAAGCAAATTGCATTATGAGTTACACTACCTTCGACAAGCAGTTGTCCTTTACTTCACGCTACTCACCTCACTATACTCCTTGATAAAATCAAAAATTGATGCGAAAAGCAAGCTTCTTTATGAATTACACTACATTTTTTAAACCTTTCTCTATCTTCTTCATCTAAATGTCTACAACATTATCGTGATTAAATGTTTTATTGTAATGTTACGTTTGGTATCATCTCACCTTGATAAAACGACCTCATTATGATTCTCATATCATCATTTCTAATATTAAGACTATTATGGTTATGTAATCGATGTTACAGACAGTGTTTATTTATTTGGACTATACTGCTCTTTTAACTCGAATAAAAACTCAAAGGATTAACATGAGAAAAATGAGTCTGATGGCACTATTGGTTGGTGCGGCGTTGTTTACGGGTCTTGGTGTGACATCTGCAATGGCAGAGGGCGATAAATGCGGCGCCGGAAAATGTGGATCGTCTAAACCTGCCAAGTGCGGTGCTGAGAAAAAAGGCAAATGCGGCGGCGAGAAAAAAGATGACGCTAAAAAATGTGGTTCAGAAAAGAAACCTGAAGTCAAAGGCAAATGCGGCGCAGAAAAGTGCGGTAAATAAATACCTTGAGTCGGTTAAGGCTGTAACAGCCTAAGACCTGCTCTAGTATAGTGATAACTGGGGCGCGCATCAGTTATCACTGTACTAGTCATATCTTGATTGGAAAAAAGGATATATCATGCAATGCCAGATCACAAAGCTCTGTAAATTGGTTGAACCTGTCTTGGAGAAGCTGCAAAGTGTCTCTCTTCTTTTTTTACGTCTTATTTTAGCCTACGGCTTTTACGAACCGGCCAAGATGAAGTGGAGCGATATAAACGCTGTCGCCGAATGGTTCGGTTCGATGGGCTTTCCATTGCCGACGCTGCAGGCATATATGGCGGCTTCGACTGAAGCGCTGGGCGTGTTGTTGCTTACTTTAGGTTTTGCGACACGCCTTATCTCTATTCCGTTGATCATCGTCATGATCGTTGCCATAGTGACCGTCCATCTGCCGCATGGTTTCAGTTCGGGCGACAACGGTTTTGAGATACCGCTCTACTATATGTTGATGTTATTTGTTCTTGTTACACACGGCGGCGGTAAATTCTCTATCGACTACTTTATTAATAAAGAGAAGTAGTCCAAAGGCCACGGACTTCATTGGTAAAATTCGTGGACTCAATTTTCTAACTACTGTCCCTCTCCCTAAAATTCTATTCTACTCTTCTCTATGTTTCGAAATTCCGCAGGCCTGGTTGGGCGTTGGCGGGTTCTCTTTCAGATAGGTGAGATCTTCAAGAGTCTGTTTCAGTACTTTTTTCTGTTGTAGAAGCGGCAACATCAGGTTATCTTTCTCTGTCAGGTTGATCGACCAGTCCATCAGTATGGTCTCTACCTCTTTATCCAGGTCTGCGAGTGCATTATTAATATGTTCGATTGATTTCATGGTGTAAGTGTACACCAAAAAGCTACAGTGCAGGTGAATCAATTTATATAGAAACGTTTCTTAAAATTTTTGCTACTTTATGATTGACTGGCTATATCAATGCAGGATGATGCCGACTCTATAACCTTTTTCCAATCTCTGTCTGTTGTAACCAAACCGTATTGATTTTTTGTCTATCTTGTGTTGAAGAGGATATATCTGTGTAATAAAACTTCTTTACTCTGTCGCTCTAACTTTAGGAACAGAGGTAAATTGATGAAAAATAGAAAAACAGTGATGACGATGTTGTCTGTTGCAACCGCAACAGCCCTTATGATGACAGGATGTAACAGTGACGGTACGGATGGTATCGACGGTGTTGACGCAACGGCCGCAAATGCTATTCAACTTGACTTTACAGAGTTGAGTGCACCGGTAACAGATGCCGAAAAGATGACGATCCGCACGGCGACAAGCGTTACTTATGCGAATGGCAGCAGTGACACGGTCGACTTTACAAAGCTTATTTCGGCTAGTACTCTGGACAACGGAGAGACATTCGGTCTTCTTAAAGATCATACGGACACTGCGATCACATACGCGGACGGCAGCCCGTTTATCTGTGACGGTGCGAACGGAAATGCATTGGGTTCAGGTTTGGACCACTCATCTATCTTACAAAAAGATGGCCGTCTGTTCATGGTGTCGCAGTTTGAGTGTGAAGTCGGTGCTATGTACGGTATGGAGCTTGAACAAGATACAGAGGGAACCTTGTCAGTCAAGGCTGACTCCCTTAAATATATCAGTCAGGCTGACGGTTTCGGTGGCTGGGTCCACTGTGCCGGTATGACGACACCATGGGAATCACACCTGGGTAGTGAAGAGTATGAACCGGATGCAAGAGCAGTAGAAGCCGACCTTAATACAACAACGATGTTGACAGGTAACAAGTATTATGATGAAGTGACAAAATACTACTGGGCCGATGAAAACAATACGAACGGTTCTATGAACAATAACCCGTACTACTACGGTTACATTCCGGAAGTTATTGTAGATGCTACAGCTGCAACACCGACGTATAACTACACGAAACACTTCAGTATGGGTCGTGCAGCATGGGAGATGGCGTATGTTATGCCGGATGAGAAAACGACTTACCTGACGGATGACGGTACAAATGTCGGTTTCTATATGTATGTTGCTGACACGGCTAAAGATCTTAGCGCGGGTACGCTATACGCGGCGAAATGGATTCAGACTTCGGCAGACAACGGCGGTGCGGCCGATCTTATGTGGATCAAGCTTGGTCACGCAACAGATGCGGCTCTTAAGAGTATCGTAGCAGCTGAACCGAAATTCAGTGATATCTTCGATGTAGAAGATGCCAACGCATCTTACGAGTGTCCAACTGCCGGTTTCACGGCTGTCAATACTGCAAAAGGTCTGGAGTGTCTGAAGGTCAAATCGGGCCAGGAGACAGCTGCGGCGTTCCTTGAGACTAGAAGATATGCGGCTATGCTGGGTGCAACGACCGAGTTCAGAAAAGAAGAGGGTGTGACGTTTGACCCGGACAACGGTGTGCTGTATGTAGCAATGAGTGCAGTGGCGTATGGTATGGAAGACTTTGCAAAAAAAGGGTCTGCCAATGACAAATATGACAAAGGCGGAAACAACGACATCAGACTTCCGTACAATGGATGTGGTGCTGTATTCGGTCTGGACGTCCTCGGTGCGGAAGAAGTTGCCTATGACAGTGATAAGAGCGTGATCAACAGTGACTATGTCGTTGAGAACATGCACAGTGTCGTCAGCGGTTCAGCTACATCATACCCTGCAGGTTCACCGTACGAAGCGTACACATGTTCTGTAAACGGTATCGCCAGTCCGGACAACGTAACATTCCTTGCCGGGAAGAACACGCTTGTTATCGGTGAAGATACCGGTGCGCACCCTAATGACTTTGTCTGGTCATATGATGTAGCGACAGAGAAACTGACACGAATCGTTTCGACACCATACGGTTCAGAGACAACGTCACCGTTCTGGTACAAAGATATCAACGGTTTCGGGTACCTTACACTGGTTACACAACACCCGTTCGGTGAAGTAAGCAGCGGCGATGTTGACTACGACCTGGCGGTGAGCGCAACAGAGACTGAAAAACAGTCATCTGTCGGTGTTGTCGGTCCATTCAAAAGCTGGTAACAGCGTTAAGAGAAGGAAGATTCCTTCTCTCTCTTTAGCGATAGATCATCTTTAAAGAGAGAGAATGTATTTACAGAGGATCATATGCGATATATTATTATAAGTGCGGTCATTATTGTCGGGTGTTTTTTGACGGGTTGCGGCGTAACGCAAAGCGATGTTGATGAGACCAATAGCAGTGAAGGTGAGCTCACTTCCGTAGTCTATGAGAGTAACAATTCGCTCTACAACACCCGTGAACTGACCCCGATCACGATCGATTTTTTATCCACGACACCGGTGAACAACAAAGGTGCCTACGTCACGAGTCAATGTTATACCAAAACGGTTGATGCAGAAGGAACGGCCCATAACCCGTGCTACAGTTGTCATATAAACTCCGATGAACCGAACTATGTTGATGATGCAGACCTGCAGGAGACGTACGCCTTCGGAGAGTATACGAAGGTCAACCGGTTTACCAATCTTTTTAAAGACCGAAGCGAGCTGGTCAGCCAGGTCAGTGACGAAGAGATAGTCAGTTATGTCAGAGAGAACAACTACATTCAAAAAGGGCACATTCTGTTGGCAGACAAGTTAACAGTCCCGCCGAAAGAGTGGGACATTAACAGTGACGGAAAATGGGGCGGCTATCTTCCGGACTGTTATTTTGATTTTGACGATGATGGGTTTGACCATACGCCTGATGAGAGCTATACGGGTTGGAGAGCCTTCGGGTATTACCCGTTTCTGGGGACTTTCTGGCCGACCAACGGCAGTACCGATGACGTGCTGATCCGACTGGCCGATGTGTTCCGTCAAGATGCGCAAGGGCAATTCGATGTTGAGGTCTATAAGCTGAACCTTTCGATCGTCGAGTCACTGATCAAGGAGAAAAACATTGCGATAGATGTGGTCGACGAAACACTATACGGTGTCGACCTTGATCAAAATGGGCTTCTCGGTACGGCAACGGAGATCGTCTTTAGATGGGAAAAACCGAGTTATGACTCAGGAACGGGAAAGATCATCGGTTTTTCTATGAGTTATGTCGGTCTGGCAAAAGAGCTTCTCATCTCTAACGATTACCTGATCGCTCCGGGGCTTTACCCTAAAGATACAGAGTTCCTGCACAGTGTCAGATATATCGATGCAGATGATCACAATGAGAGCATAAGACTGGCACCGAGAATGAAAGAGCTCCGTTATGCCAAAAAGAGATACTGGATCACCTATGCGGAGCTCGCTAATGCCACGTTGACAGAGATCAAAGACAAAGAGACATTTCCTGAAAGGTTACGAACGATTATCGGTAACACGGAGTATGGTGCACTGAACAATATCGGCTGGATATATCAGGGATTTATCGAAGATGCCAAAGGTGAGCTGAGACCGCAGAACTACGAAGAGACACTCTACTGCATCGGTTGTCACAGCGGCATCGGTGCGATCGCGGACAGTACCTTTGTCTTTCAGCGAAAATTTGACAAAAGTCACTTTCAAAACGGCTGGTACCACTGGACCCAGGATGCAAATGGACTTAAAAATATTACAGAGCCGAAGACGCCGGATGGGAAAGATGAATACAGCCAATATCTCGAAGTCAACCATGCCGGTGATGAATTTCGCTCAAATGACGAAGTGATGGCGAAGTTTTTCGATGCCAACGGTTCACTTCTCGAAAGTGAAACAGCGAAGTTGAAAGACGATATTTCATACCTTCTCTACCCTTCAGTCGCGAGAGCGAAAGAGCTGAACAAAGCGTATAAGATCATCGTAGAAGAACAGAGTTTTATTTATGGCCGGGATGCCCACGTCCAGCCGGTTGAGAATGTATATCGGGAGGTCGTACCGGACAAGCCGACCGAAGTCACGGTCATCACACACTAAAAGAGGGTCGCCTCCAGGGCCTTCAGTTTAAAACTCCGGCGGTGCTCCGGCGTATAACCGTGCTTCTTGATCGCTTCGATATGGGCTTTGGTCCCATACCCTTTATGTTTTTCAAAATCATACCCCGGATAGTGCTTCGAGAATTCGATCATCTCTCTGTCGTGCGTCACCTTTGCCAAGATGGAAGCGGCGCTTACCTCCTGGACGGTTGCATCTGCTTTGACCATGGTCTCCAGGTTGTCAACGCCAAAAGTGGTGTTGCCGTCGAAGAGGTAGTTGTCACACGGCAGTTTTTGCTGGATCTCCTGCAGGGCAATACGCATGCATTCCGAGATACCGAGTTCGTCGACACTGTGGGCAGGAAAAGAGACAATATGGTAGGTGGCGTTTTCGATGATCTGAGGGTAGAGCAGTTCGCGCTTTTTTTCACTGACTTTTTTAGAGTCCATCAGTCCTTCAACGGGTCGGTTGAGAACAACTCCCGCGACCACCAGAGAACCGGCGATCGGTCCCCTCCCTGCTTCATCGATTCCGCACAGTGCCATCTTTTCCCTTTATGATTGAGTCCAAAATTTGTAAAATCATAGCTAAAACTTCCATGAAAAATAGGTAAAAAGAAATCCGGTGATGTCAACATCTTTGTAATGGAATGAGGGAACATACATAAAATTGACACTGGCATCTTTGTAATAGAAGTTGAGTGCCGGTGCGATGCCGCCGGTTAATCTGTAGCGCCCGCCATTTCGGTCCAGGTCGCTGTCATCGTAGACCCTTTTCCATCCTATAAAACCTGAGAGACCGATGGCACTCTGCAGCTGCCCCGTCTTGAAACGCATATAGTGACCGCCGCCGATCGTATACTGGGGATTGTAGTACGAATCATTCAAGATGAGAGCATTCATGCCGAAGTAGAATTTCTTAGGCTCTTTATAGAAGTTGTATTCATACCCGAGACCATAGTTAAAAGCATTGTAGGATTCATTAAAACGGTTGTTGGGTTTTTCATGAATAGTAAAACCTAAGATAAGAAGACGCTGTTCATCTGCAAAAAGCAGTAAAGGGAGAAGCAGGAGAAAATATTTGTTCATAGGGGGCGAACTGCCCGTTGTATGCGGATGCTAGCAGTCGTGCAAGAGAGGCTACTCCTCTGCATCGCTCTCATGGTGCTTTTGGAGAGAACTTAAAAATGTTTCAAGGTCGTATCGGCTTCGGTATTCGGGTGTCATAACATGGATAAGGATATCACCGAGGTCAACGGCGATCCACTCTCCGCTCTCGTCAGAACCCAGAAATTGCTCTTGTGGTTTAAGGCCGCGTTTAAGGTGGTCGAGCAGTGCCTCTGTGTGACGCGCTCCCAGTGATGTAGCGATAATGACATAGTCGACAAAGTAGTCACGGTCGCGAAGGTCAAAGACCTCGATAGCTTCAGCTTTGTTGGAGTCCAGTACGTTTGTTATTTTGTTAATGCGATCTTGCATGTTGTTCCTCATAATATGTTTTTATGGATAAAGCGACCTTTTTGGGAAGGTGCTCATCTATTATCTGTTCTCTCAGCTCAGTTGAACTGACAGGCTGTTCAACCGGCAGTTGAATATAGTTCTCTGCGATGTCGATCTTGTCACGTGTAGCAACAACCCAGGTCACTAACGCATTGAGTTCATCAAACCGATACCACTGCTTCAGTGAAGCAAGGTTGTCGGCGCCGATGATAAAGTAGATCTTCTCATACGCAGACGCAAAATGTTCAACGGTCTCAATACTTCTGACAGGTCTCTTCTGGCGGACTTCAATGTCACTGACCTCGACATTTTCATCTTCGGAAAAGATCTCTTGAAGCCATTTTAGTCGAAGTTCCGCCGGGGCGTGCGTTCCACTTTTGAACGGGTTGACAAAAGCCGGTACAACGATAACTTTCTCTATATCTAATCTTTTCAACGCAGTATGAACAACGTGTAAATGACCGAGATGCGGCGGATCGAAGGAACCGCCGTAGAGTGCTATATTCATTGTTGAAACCTCTGTTGTTTCAATTTATCGAAATTATAGCTGAATTTCGTTAGAATCACCCTCATATTAATTTATTTTTTATGGCGCAGCAGATGCGGCGCTCATAGTATATCAGGACAGAACCATGGCATTAAAGATTGCAATTAACGGACTAGGCCGTATCGGTAGATGTGTGGCACGTATCATTGCAGATAGAGATGATGTTGAGCTTGTTGCAGTCAACGCAAGCGGTACTCACGATATGATCGAGTACAATGTAAAATATGATTCTGTACACGGTACGCGTCTCGACACGAAAATCGATGACGGTTACCTTTGTATCGGTAATGAGAGAGCCAAGATCCTTTCAGAACGTGACCCGGCAAAACTTGAATTTGCCAAATACGGTGCTGAGATCGTCCTGGAGTGTACCGGTGCATTTTTGACACAGGAGAGTGTTCAGCCTTACCTTGACAATGGTATTAAAAAGGTACTTTTCTCTGCACCTGCAAAAGATGACACACCGACTTTTGTTATCGGTGCTAACGAAGGTGACTATGCCGGTCAGCCGATAGTCTCAAACGCAAGCTGTACGACTAACGGTCTGGCACCGGTAGCTAAAGTACTCGACGATGCGTTTGGCATTGTCAATGGGTTGATGACAACGATACACAGTTACACGTCATCGCAACCGATTCTTGACGGCAAACATAAAAAAGATCCGAGAAAAGGACGTTCAGGTGCTACTAACCTGGTACCTACTTCGACGGGAGCAGCAAAAGCGATCGCCAAAGTTCTTCCAAACCTGGCCGGTAAACTTAACGGGCAGGCCATCCGGGTCCCGACGCCGGATGTCTCTATGGTCGATCTTACGGTCACACTTTCTAAAGATGCGACGCTTGAAGAGATCAAAGCTGCCTTTAAGAGAGCAAGCGAGGGGTCACATAAAGGTATTTTGGGTGTCGATGAAGAGTACCGCGTTTCTCAGGATTTTGTGGGTGAAGAGTTGAGCAGTGTCGTCGCGATGGACACGATTCAGGTGATCGACGGGAATCTGGTAAAAGTCCTTTCATGGTACGACAACGAATGGGGTTACTCAAGCCGCCTTGTCGACATGGCAATCCACATTAGTAAATAAGGGTATAAATGCAACTACTAAATATCAAAGACCTTGAACTACACCGTAAAAAAGTGTTTATCCGTTGTGACTTTAATGTTCCGATGGATGAGTTTGGCAATATTACTGATGATCGCCGTATCCGTTCTGCCGTGGCGACGATCAACTACTGTCTTGATCAGGACTGTGCTGTTATATTGGCCTCACATATGGGCCGTCCAAAAGGTGAAGTCGATAATAAATTCTCATTGGAGCCGGTACAGTTACGTCTTCAACAGCTTTTGAAACGTCATGTTTCACTGGCTAAAGATGTTGTCGGTGAAGATGCGGTTCAAAGAGCTGCTGATCTTCCACAGCATGAAGTACTGCTGTTAGAGAATCTTCGTTTTGAAAAAGGTGAGACCAAAAATGATGAAGGTCTTGCCAAAGCTTTGGCCGACATGGCAGAATTCTATATCAATGATGCCTTTGGTGTCAGTCATAGAGCGCATGCGTCGGTAGAAGGGATCACACACTTTTTTGATAACAAGCACAAAGCTGCCGGCTTCCTGCTTCAAAAAGAGATCAAATTCTTTGGATCTTTGATCAAACGCCCAACTCGTCCGTTCGCGGCTATTGTCGGCGGTTCAAAAGTGTCAGGCAAGCTGGAAGCGCTTATCAACCTGTTGCCAAAAGTTGACAAAGTCCTTATCGGCGGGGGTATGGCGTTTACATTCCTGAAACAGATGGGCTATGATGTCGGTAATTCACTGGTAGAGGATGACCTCTTAGGCGAAGCGCAGCACATCATGGATGAAGCACGCCGTTTAGGTGTAAAGTTCTACCTGCCGGTTGACGTTGTTGCCGCACAGACTTTTTCAGCTGACTCTGTCAGTAAAGTGACGTCAGCCCAAGAGATCCCTTCGGGTTGGATGGGTCTCGACATTGGGCCGGCAACGGTACGTCTCTATCGTACAGTACTCGCTGACGTTCAGACCGTGCTATGGAATGGTCCGATGGGCGTGTATGAGATGGAACGCTTTGCACGCGGGTCTAGCAAGATCGCCCACTTTGTTGCCGACTCTTATGCAACAACCGTTGTCGGGGGTGGTGATACCGCTGACCTCGTTCAGCGCGTCGGTGTTGATGAAGAGATGACATTTATCTCTACAGGTGGTGGCGCTTCTCTTGAACTGCTTGAAGGTAAAGAACTTCCGGGTGTTAAGTCATTAATTGTAGAGGATGACGAGTAGTGCTTATCGCTGCCAATTTCAAGACCAACAAAACACGTCGTCAAACGGCGGCCTACTATAAAGAGGTCTCTGACTTTATAGCCGAAAACGAGATCCATACAGAAGCGATGATCTTTCCGCCGGCAACGGCACTCGACAGCTTTGAAGGCAAGGTCAGCGTCGGTGCACAAAATGCCTTTGGCGTTGAAAATGGTGCGTATACCGGTGAGATCGGTCTTGAGCAGCTGGATGAGTTCGGTATTAAAACTATTTTGATCGGTCACTCAGAACGCCGTCATGTCTTTGGTGAGACACAAGAAGTCATCGCTGAGAAGTTTAACTACTATAAAGAGAAAGGTTTCAGAATCGTCTATTGTATCGGCGAGCCTTTGGAAGTTCGTGAAGAGAGCAATGAAGCGTTGATGGCATATCTTGATGATCAGCTTGAGGGTATTGACCTGGACTATAACAGACTGATTGTTGCCTATGAGCCTGTTTGGGCGATCGGCAGCGGTCTGACTCCGACGGATGGTGAAGTCGAGCTGATCCATACGGCACTGCGTCAAAAGATCAAAGCGCCGATCCTTTACGGGGGAAGTGTAAAAACGGCCAACGCCAAAGAGCTGTTAGCCCTTAATAATGTCGATGGTGCTCTTATTGGCAGTGGCGCTTTAAACGTAGAAGACTTCTGTACGATTCTTGAGATAGCCGATAGTTTGAAATAGTTTTCATGTCTGCGTAAGCGGGGTGAAGAGAAGTCTGGACCATTGAATTCTATCAGGCAGCTTTTATAATGAATGTGAAATTGTAAAAACTATCTTTTACTTTTGGTCCCTATCCCCGGTAGCGTCTCTATCATCTCCGAATGAGAGCTCTTTTCCGTTTTATTAGCATCACGTTTTTCTTTGTTTTCTATATAGATACCAGCTTTATCGACATAATGTTGCAGAGGCATTACACTGCTGTTATCGTCTAACTGACTCTCATTGGTGTCAATTTTCATTATCTTATGTTTATTATTATCATCAGTGTTACTATTCTTCTCATCTGACAGGTTGTTCTCAGTCAATGGATTCCACTCATTTTCTATCCACTCATTGGTGCTTTTTTGCATATAACGGTACTCTTCATGGTCATCACTCGCAGTTGTAGAAGGGGAAATACTCTGTAAAGCACTGTTGTTAGAGGGAGAAGGGAACTTATCGGCCTGTGCTTCAGCAGTAGCAGCATTTGACGATTTATTTTGACTATTATCGTCAACAAGGTCTTGCAAGGTATGGCCGCTACAGCCGTAAAACAGGGCAATGACAAAGAATGTGATGAATTTTTTGATATGTGAGTGCATAATAGAAGACTACATGGTTAAATCTAAATTTTATATTAACTGAAACGTATAGTTTGTAAGTACACAATTCTGTAACCATTACCGTGCATTAAGTGTGATAAATATGTGATAAAGCCCATAAAATAGGGGTCTAAAGAATTTTGCCAATAAAAGAAATCTTTAAGATAACTGTGATAAACTTTACGCAGACAAATTCTTAGTCGAGCTATTCTTAAGGAGAATATATGAAATTAGTTAAAATGAGTTTACTAGCGGCAACGCTTATCACGTCAAGTGCGTTTGCAATTGACAATGTTAAAGTTTCTGGTGATGCTAGACTTTATTATGAAGCAGTTGGTTCTTCTGAAAAAGACGGTGTTGCACCTGGACAAGATCTAGATCATGATCTATTTGATCAACAATCATCAAACGGTCAAGTTGCACTAAATTTAGGTGTGACTGCAGATCTTATTGAAAATGTATCTGCCGGTGTCAGTTTGACTGTTACAGATACTCTAGGTCTTGAGCAAAACCTTGTCGGTGGAACATGGGCTGGACCAATTGCAGGCGCAGGTGTAACTCGTGCTCAGGCTGCATACTTGCCAGGAAACGTTGCTACTCAATGGTGGGTTTCTGAAGCGTGGGTTGCCGGTACTTTAGGTAAAACAACAGCTAAAGTCGGTCGTCAATACCTTGATACACCGTTGGCATTTAGTGAAAAATGGAATATTGTAAGCAACAGCTTCACTGCAGCGGTACTTTTAAACCAAGATATCCCTGATACAACACTGGTTGCTGCTTATGTAGGACAAGGAAATGGCGATTATACGACTGTCGGATGGGCAGATTCTTCAACGTCACCGTTTGAGGCATACTCAGCGCGCAATAATGTAATTGGCGTAGCAGGGGACGCATTAGGAGTAAATCTTGGCGGGCAAGCAGGTGGTAATGGTGCGTATGCGGTAGGTGCCGTAAACAACTCTTGGAAACCGCTGACAGTGCAAGGGTGGTACTACAATGTCGTCAATGCTGTAGATGCTGCTTGGGTTCAAGCTGATCTTGCAATGGACATGGGACTTTTGGTTGGTGCACAGTATGCTGTTATCATGCCAAAAGACAACATCCGTTTCGGTGCTGGTGCAGGCAAAATAGATGTCGCTAGTCTTAATTTTGAGAACAGTACCGCTATGTCTTTGATGGCAGGTTGGTCGTTCGGTGATGTTGCAACTGTAAAAGCAGCGTTTTCTCAAACAGCAGAAGATGGCCTACTGAACATTCAAAATACTGCGACAGGTGCTCAGTCTAAACTATATACAGAAGCATGGTGGAACTATGGTGTTGTAGGTCTTCCTGGTACTACAGCATTTACACTTGCAGGTAACGGTAAAATGGGCGATGTCCTAGGATGGTTTGCTCAGTACAGCAACTATACAGTAGACGCTGATTGGTCAAGTACTGCAGTTGCAGCTGACTTATCTAAAGATACAGCGCAGGAGATTGCTCTTGGTGTCGACAAATCATTCGGTGCTCTTGATACATCAATCGCATACATCCACACACAAGTAGATTTCGCATCAGACGGTAATGGTTTGTTGCAAGCTGTGTCGGGTGCAGCAGGTGATTATACAGATGACCGCCTACAGGTTTATTTAACACTTAACTTCTAAATCTCAGAAGTCTAATTTTTCCGCCTTCGGGCGGAACCTCTCACATTTCAAACTACTCTCTATAGATTTTTAACCCGTATTTTTTACATAGCGTAAATATTTTCATGACAATTGTACTTACATTATATATAGTGCATGTATGAAGATTAATCAGATAGATTCGATTCTCAAGTCAATCCTGATTTTAATTAGTGTACGGATTGTGAATATGGATAATAGATGATACATTATGTCGTTTATGAGCTAAATAGCACATATTGATTAAAATATAAACAATTAATTGTATGCTTGACTCTCATTGTTTTATATACTTTTTTCATATCTAAAACAACGGAGAGTTATATGAAATTAGTAAAAATGAGTTTATTAGCGGCAACGCTTATCGCGTCAAGTGCATTTGCAATTGACAATGTAAAGGTGTCGGGTGATGCTAAGTTGTTCTACGGAACCAATGACAGTATGGATACAACGTTAACACCTAACGATGATGCTGGACTATTCAATGATGTATCTTCTTGGGGTCAGGTCTCTTTTGGACTAGGCGTAACAGCTGACCTTGTAGAAGGGATATCTGCCGGTGGTCACGTAACAGCTATTACAGCGATGGGTCTGACTAACATCGTTAGCGGTGTTTTCGAAGGCGGTTTGGAAGATCAATATTGGTTTGACGAAGCATGGATCGCCGGTACATACGGTAAGACCACGGCAAAAGCCGGTCGTATGATCCTTGACACGCCTCTTGTCTTTACAGAAACATGGTCAACTGCTTACAACACGTTTGAAGCAGGCGTTGTTATGAACGAAGATATTCCGGATACAACACTGGTTGGTGCCTATATCGGTGCTGCTAACAATGGTAATACATTTGGTATGTGGAATACCAATAACTACGCCGGTGTTACAGCTGACTGGACGGATGCGACTGCGAATAACAATTTCAGCCTAGTAAATGACGGTAAAGGTGCGTATGCTGCCGGTGCCGTTAATAACTCGTGGACACCATTGACGGTACAGGGATGGTACTACAAACTGCCTTCAGCAGCAGATGCTTACTGGCTTCAGGGAGACCTGGCATTTGACTTCGGCCTTTCTCTAGGTGCAGAATATACAGGTATCAATGTTACGGATGAACTTATTGCGACATTAGGTGGTACAGGAAACGATAAGTCTAATAGCGCGTTTGCTGTAAAAGCTGCATATGAGATGAAAGATATCTTAGCCGTGTCGGTTGCCGGTTCTATGGTCGGTGAAAATGACAATGGTGTCGGTGCTGGTTTTAACGTCTTCGGTGTACAGTCCAAACTATATACGGAAGCATGGTGGAACTTTGGTTATGTCGTCCTTCCTGATACAACGGCCGTCAATGTGACAGTTACGACACCGGAAGAGTTGACGTATGTTGCATTAGGCGTTTATGCTACACAGGCGTCTGTCGGTGATAATGGCGGTACAACAGCAAAAGTTGATATGAACGAAGTGACGTTGGAAGCAGCGAAGTCTTTTGGTCCGCTTGATGCAGGTCTATACTACATCTATACAGATGCAGACGACCAGAACGCAGGTGACGCGTACAGCTCAGTACAGGCTTACTTTACTTTAAACTTCTAATATATAGAACTTACATGTCCACCTTCGGGTGGACACCCCTCTTATTCCATTTTAACAGTGATCACAATAACCTGACACTGCTATGTATCGTAATCCTATTATAAAAAATGCCTGTTTGTCTCTCAATAGTACAGTAAAATCGACAAAGAAAATGTAATCAGTTAAAAGTCCTCATCCTCCTGCGGCTCTTCTTCACCTTCCGTCAATGCCCAGACGCTAAAAGGAATCATCTCGACCGGTACAAAGGGGTGCCGCAGGCTGGACTCATTGCTCATGGTGACGACTTCGACTTTCGAAATACCGTGGGAGATGATAAAACCTTCGATCTTCTCGATCTTTTTAAAAAGGACATCCTGGTTTCCAAAGGGCATACAGAGGACGATCCGCTCCTGCTCCGGTATGTAAAAATCTATCTCTTCATCATAAAAAAGAGTGAACTCTTTTTTGAGCATCTCCAGGTAGACCATGTTTTCAAAAAGGCGGCCGAAATGTTTTTGGGTCGAGAGGGCATTTTTGATAGAGATGTCACAGAGATAGAGTTTTTTAGCAGCACGTGCATGGTTGAGTTTTTCAAGTTGGTGTAGGTAGCCTTGCGTTATGAGGGTATCAAAGTTCTTATAGAGCATATCTTTGGAGATCTTACGCGCTGTTTTAAGTCGCTCATAGAGCATATGCGCAGATACTTTTTGAGTAATCAGGTTGGTCGCAAGCAGTATGATGTCGAAGCCGATCTCTGTCAAGGCACTCTGTAGGCTGCGCTGAATATGTCTGACACGCTCTTCCGAGGGTACTCTGTGCATAGCGGGGAACCCGCCCAGCTGGAAGAAGTGGTTCAGTGCAGTCTCATCGTAACGGGGTTCAAAGGCAAGAAAACTTTCAAAGTCCAGGGGATAGAGATTGATACTCTTTAATTCCGGGTAGTGGTGATGCTCGACACTTGCGATGAAAAGCTGTTTGACTTTAGGCAGCGCTATCTCATCTCGGTAATTGTCCAGAGCGACAGCAGCTATATCGTTTTGGTTACAGAAGCGGGTGAGCGTTTCATTGAGCAGGTCGGCCTCTATTCTCAAGTCGTTGCAATCTATATAGAGGTAGCTGCTCTTTTTATAGCTCAACAGGGTATGTTTAATAAGGAAAGATTTTCCGGATTGGCTGATGCCGTTGATCTGATAGGAGTCATCGTCAAGAAAATAAGGCCGTTCAATATATTGCGGCGTATGCAGATCTTGTTTGTAAAACTCTTCGAGCAGAATTTCCATTTTGGTTCCTTTATATTGTCTTGCTGTTTGTAAAAAGTGATTTTTAGCGATAACTGATCAATAAACGTGCACTGCGACACAGATCAGAAAAACAGTCATTCTGAACCTGATTCAGAATCCAGCTCTTTATGACAATGATATTGTCATCTGCATCGAAGATGCAGTGGATCGCATCAAGTTTGGGATGACGCACTATAGAAAGCGGACTGCGATACAAACCGATGTACTTTCAGCATAAGGCATCGGCTACCTCACTGATGCTTTGGATATCGACAATAGTTTTGATTCTAAAAAGCAAAGCAGTAAGCTTATACGACAGAGAATTTAGTTCTCTCCAGCATAGAGCTTTAGCTCTTTATCCTTCCTAATCTCATGTATCAGATTTTACCACTTCCTTTTTAAAAGGAAATAAATTCTGATATATTTCTTAATTTCCATCTAAAACGCTTGAACAATTGTCCTGATTTCGGTACAATCCCGCTCTCTATACATAGTCAGGCTAGATCTGACGAGTTCTTTATGAGGAAAAATTATGGAAAAAATTCGTTTGAAACTAAGAGCTTACGATCATCGTGTACTCGACAGATCAGTAAGTTCAATCGTTGAAGCGGTAAAGAGAACAGGTGCGGAAATCCGTGGTCCGATCCCTTTGCCAACTAAGATTCGTAAATACACAGTTCTTAAGTCTGTACACGTAAACAAAGATTCACGTGAGCAATTTGAGATCCGTATGCACGCGCGCCTAATTGACATCGTTTCTGCTACGCCGGAAACTGTTGATTCATTAATGAAACTAGATCTTGCACCGGAAGTGGACGTTGAAGTTCGCTCTATGGACAAGTAGGGAGCTGAAAGATGGAATATATTGTTGAAAAAATCGGTATGAGCCGTACAATTACTGTCCCTTCAGTACCAGTTACTCTTTTAAAACTAAAAGAAGTAAAAGTATGTGAAGTTAATGACGGTGTTGCAATCGTTTCATATAACGATGGTAAAAAGTCAGACAAAGCAATCGAAGGTCAGCAGAAGAAATATTCTCTTTCTGCTGAATTCAACCGTTTCGCAACAATGACTGTTGCAAACACTGAAGCAGGTGATCTTGATCTTGCTCCACTTGCAGAAGCGAAAGTGATCAAATCATCTTTCTCTACTAAAGGTCGTGGTTTCGCGGGTGTTGTTAAACGTTGGAACTTCGGTGGTGGTCCAGGTTCACACGGTCACCGTTTTCACCGTACAGGTGGATCAATCGGTAATGCCGAGTGGCCAGGTCGCGTTCAAAAGGGTCGTAAGATGTCAGGACAATACGGTAACACATTGAATACTGTAAAGAATGAGATCGTTTCTTATGACGCTGAAAATGGTGTTATCGCTGTTAAAGGTGCTGTTTCAGGACCAAACGGTGGTCTAGGTCGTATAAAGGTAGTTAAATAATGAGCGCAATAGTTCTTAATAATAAATTTGAAAAAGACTCTGAGCTAGCGCTTCCAGAGAGCTTTTCGGGTATCAACCCACACAACCTTTACCTATACGTTAAGTCGTACCAAGCAGGCATCCGTGCTAACACTGCATCTACTAAGACTCGTTCTGAAGTAAGTGGTGGTGGTAAAAAACCATGGGCTCAAAAGGGCCGTGGTGGTGCTCGTGCCGGTTCAACTCGTTCTCCTGTATGGGTAGGCGGTGGTCAAGTTTTCGGTCCGAAATCGAACCGTAACTATGATCTTAAAGTAAACAAGAAGCAGAAACGTGTTGCATTAGAGTTCGCTCTAAATGAACTTTCTGAAGCTGGAAAACTTTTCATTGTTGATAACATTGAAGTAGAGTCTGGTAAAACTAAAGATGCAAGTGCGATCTTTAAAGCGCTTAACGTACGTGACGCTCTTTTTGTAAAAGAGATCATTGACGAGAAGACCTTTATGGCATTCCGTAATCTTCAATCTTGTTACCTTGTAGAGGCTAACGAGTTAAACGCTTTCTTGGCAGCGACTTATCGTTCAGTAGTGATCGAAAAAGCTGTTTGGGAACAAATCGTAGAAGGGGCTAAGTAATGGCAGATATTACAGATATCAAGTCTATCTTGTATACAGAGAAAACTCTTGGTCTACAGGAGTCAGGTGTTGTCGTAGTACAAACATCTACTCGTATGACAAAGACAGGTCTTAAAGAGATCTTCCGTGAGTACTTTGGTATTGTTCCAACACGTATCAACTCTCTTAACCAAGCGGGAAAAATTAAAAAATTTCGTGGTGTAACCGGTAAGCAAAACAACTTCAAGAAGTTCTATGTGACATTACCAGAAGGTGCACAGATCGAAAGTTTGGCGGTATAACATGGCAATGAAAACATACAGACCGACAACACCAAGTCGTCGTTTCTATACAAACATTGATAGCAGTGACATCACTGCAAAACCAAGTGTACGTTCACTGTTGAAAAAACTTCCTGCAACTGCCGGTCGTAACAACAATGGTCGTATCACATCTCGCCACAAGCAAGCGGGTGCTAAAAAGCTTTACCGTATCATCGATTTCAAACGTAACAAGTTTGACATTCCTGGTACAGTAGCGACAATCGAGTACGATCCGTACCGTAACTGTCGTATTGCACTTGTCAACTATGCTGACGGTGAAAAACGTTACATCATTCAACCAAGCGGTTTGAAAGTCGGTGACAAGATTCAATCTTCTGAGTCAGGTCTTGATATTCAGCCTGGTAACACGATGAAATTGAAAAACATCCCAGTGGGTACGACGATTCACAATCTTGAGCTTAAACCAGGTAAGGGCGGACAACTTGTACGTTCTGCCGGCGGTTCTGCTCAGATTATGGGTCGTGATGGTAAATACGTCTCTGTACGTCTTCCATCATCCGAGATGCGTCTTGTCCTTGGCGAGTGTCTAGCGACTATCGGTACCGTAGGTAACGAAGAGTTCTCTAACATCGTATGGGCTAAAGCGGGTCGTTCACGTCACCGTGGTATTCGTCCTCAAACTCGTGGTTCTGCAATGAATCCAATTGACCACCCGCATGGTGGTGGTGAAGGTAAAACAAACTCTGGTCGTCATCCAGTTACTCCATGGGGTAAACCGACTAAGGGTGCGAAGACTCGTCGTAAGAAATCTAGCGATAGATTGATTATTACTCGTCGTAAACCAAATGCGAAAAGGGTAGGTTAATTATGGCTCGTTCAGTAAAAAAAGGTCCATTCGTAGACGACCACTTGATGAAGAAAGTTCTTGCTGCTAAAGAAGAAGGCAACAAGAAACCAATCAAAACTTGGTCACGCCGTTCAATGGTTCTACCAGAAATGATCGGTTTGACTCTTAATGTTCACAACGGTCGCCAGTTTGTTCCTGTATATGTTACAGAGAACCACATTGGTTACAAACTTGGCGAATTCGCACCAACACGTACATTTAAGGGCCACAAAGGCTCTGTACAGAAGAAGGTAGGTTAATCATGGCTAGAGCACTATTGAAATTCATCCGTGTATCACCGATTAAATCTCGTCTTGTTGCACGTGAGATCCAAGGTATGAACGCAGAGCAAGCTCTTGCAGCGCTTGAGTTCACTCCAAACAAAGCAGCGAAGATCATCTATAAGGTACTTGCATCTGCAGTAGCTAATAGCGGTCTTGAAGCTGAAGACTGTGTTGTAAAATCTTGTCGTGTAGACAATGGTCCGGTACTTAAACGTTTCCGTCCACGTGCTCGTGGTATGGCGTCCGGTATCCGTAAACCGACAGCACACATCCTAGTAGAAGTAGAGGGTAAATAATATGGGTCATAAAGTTAATCCTATCGGTCTTCGCCTTGGCATCAACCGTAACTGGGAATCTCGATGGTACCCATCGTTTGACACAGCTGCGGAAAATCTTGGTGAAGATTACAAAATCCGTACTTTCTTAAAGAAAGAACTTTACTATGCTGGTGTTGCTAACATCATCATCGAGCGTACTGCAAAACGCCTTCGCGTTACTATTGTAGCGGCTCGTCCTGGTATCATCATCGGTAAAAAAGGTGCGGATATCGAGAAGTTGAAAGTAAGTCTTCAAAAGTTGATTGGTAAAGATATCTCTATCAACATCAAAGAAGAGAAAAAAGCGATGATCTCTGCACAACTTGTTGCAGAAAACGTTGCTACTCAACTTGAGCGTCGTATCGCTTTCCGCCGTGCGATGAAGAAAGTTATGCAAAACGCACAGCGTTCTGGTGCCAAAGGTATCAAGATCTCTGTTGCAGGTCGTCTTGGCGGTGCTGAAATGGCACGTACTGAGTGGTACCTTGAGGGACGTGTTCCTCTACATACACTTCGTGCAAAGATCGATTACGGTTTTGCTGAAGCACAGACTACTTACGGAATCATCGGTATTAAAGTATGGATCTTCAAAGGTGAAGTACTGACTAAAGGTGTTCCTGCTGAAGTCGAAGAAAAAACTGAGAAGCGTGAGCGTCGCCCACGTGCTCCAAGAAAGGCTGATTAATCATGTTAATGCCTAAAAGAACGAAATATCGTAAGGTAATGAAGGGGCGTAACCGTGGTTATGCTCGTTCTGGTTATAAATTAGCGTTTGGTGACATCGCGTTCAAAGCAGTAGAAGCAGGTCGTATTACATCTCGTCAGATCGAAGCGGCTCGTATCTCTGCAACACGTCACATTAAACGTCAAGGTAAGATCTGGATTCGTGTATTCCCAGCTAAGCCACTGACTGCAAAGCCTCTTGAAACTCGTATGGGTAAGGGTAAAGGTCCAGTTGATAAATGGGTTATGAATATTAAACCAGGTCGTATTATTTTTGAAATGGGTGGTGTACCTGAAGAGGTTGCTCGCGAAGCATTGACTCTTGCGATTCACAAACTTCCTTTCAAATGTAAAATCATTACTGCGGAGATGAACAATGAACTATTCTGATTTGGCAGATAAAAACGTATCTGAACTTCAAGCGATGATCAAAGAGAAGAAAACTGAGCTTTTTACTCTTAAGATCAAACAAAAAATGATGCAATTGACTAACACTAGCGAACTTCGCGACGTTAAAAAAGATATTGCTCGTATCAACACTGCTATTACAGCAGCGAAGTAGGGAGAGCACTATGAGTCAACGAGAAATTCAAGGTGTAGTAGTAAAGATCTCTGGAGACAAAACAGCTTCTGTATTGGTTGAGCGTCGTGTTATGCACCCGCGTTACCACAAAGTTGTTAAGCGTTTTAAAAAGTATCTTATCCATGATGAGAACAACACACTTAAAGAAGGTGATCAAGTGATCGCTGTTGAGTGTCGTCCACTTTCTAAAACTAAGTCTTTCAGATTGAAAAACGTAGTAGGAGCTGAGTAATGATCCAGAGTTTTACACGTTTAAAAGTAGCTGATAACACAGGTGCTAAAGAGATCATGTGTATCAAGGTTCTTGGCGGCTCTAAGCGTCGTTATGCAACTGTTGGTGACGTGATCGTAGCTTCTGTCAAGAAAGCGATCCCAACAGGGAAAGTTAAAAAAGGTCAGGTTGTTAAAGCAGTTGTCGTTCGTACTAAAAAAGAGGTACAACGTGAAAACGGTTCATTGATCCGTTTTGACGATAACGCTGCTGTCATCCTTGACGCTAAAAAAGAGCCAATCGGTACGCGTATTTTTGGACCTGTAGCACGTGAAGTACGTTATTCAGGTTTCATGAAGATCGTATCTCTAGCTCCGGAGGTTGTATAAGTATGGCAAAGTTTAATTTCAAAAAAGGTGATACTGTAGAGATCATCGCTGGTGACGATAAAGGCACTAAAGCGGCGGTACTTGCAGTAATGCCTAAAAAAGGTAAGGTAATTGTTGAGGGATGTAAAATCGCTAAGAAAACAGTTAAACCTACTGAAGAGAACCCAAAAGGCGGATTCATGAATAAAGAGATGCCTATTGATATCTCTAATGTCCGTAAAGTGGAGGCGTAATTCATGGCACGTTTAAAAGAAAAATATCTAGCTCTTAAGCCACAGCTTCAAGAACAGCTAGAGATCAAAAACGCTATGCAGATCCCGGCTCTTGAAAAGATCACTATCTCTGTAGGTACTGGTTTTGCGATGAAAGATAACAAGCTTATCCAAAACATCCAGGACACTATCTCTGCGATCGCGGGTCAACATGCAGCTGTTGTTATCTCTAACAAGTCAGTTGCAGGTTTCAAGGTTCGTGAAGGTATGCCAGTCGGTGTTCGTGTAACACTTCGTGGTGCTAAGATGTATGAGTTCCTTGATCGTCTACTTGCGATTGCTCTTCCACGTGTAAAAGATTTCCGTGGTGTGCCTCGTAACGGTTTTGACGGTCGTGGTAACTACAACTTCGGTCTTACAGAGCAGTTGATCTTCCCTGAAGTTGATTATGATTCAGTCATGCAAGTTCACGGTATGAATATTACTGTCGTAACGACTGCCAATAGTGACAAAGAGGGCTTTGCTCTTCTTGAAGCTATGGGTATGCCGTTTACTAAGGAGCGCAACAATGGCTAAAAAATCAATGATCGCGAAAGCGAAACGCACACCAAAATATGCGGTTCGCGCTTACACACGTTGTCAGATCTGTGGTCGTCCACACTCTGTTCTACGTGACTTCGGTATCTGCCGTGTTTGTTTCAGAAAAATGGCAAACGAAGGTCTAATCCCAGGTGTTAGAAAGTCGAGTTGGTAATCGTCAATGCTGTGTGCTCCAGTACGGTTTATCTGTACGTGAGCTCTCCGCTGAGGAGAACACAGCGTTAGCGTAGTTGAAGGGGCTTTTGCTCCTTCGACGTATTAGCTAGAAACTCCTAACAGTAGCAAGTACATTGCGTACTTAGCAATAAAGGAAATATAATGGTAAATGATTTAATTTCGGATTCTTTAACACGTATCCGTAATGCTGCAATGCGTCGTTTGGACGTAGCAACACTTATGCACTCTAAAAGTGTAGAAGCTGTTGTTGGTATCTTGGCTGACAAAGGTTACATCGAATCTTTCAATGTAGTCGAAAACGGTCCTAAAAAGAGTATCAACGTAGTGTTAAAATATGATGAGAACGGTAAAACTGTGATCAATGAGATGAAACGTGTTTCTAAACCAGGACGTCGTGTTTACAAACCGGCTGCTGATATTAAACGTTTTAAAAACGGTTATGGAACGATCATCGTTTCTACATCTAAAGGCGTACTTCCTAACGATAAAGCTTTCGAGCTTGGTATCGGTGGCGAAGTTATGGCTACGATTTGGTAGGGGGTAGATAATATGTCACGTATTGGAAAAAATCCTGTAGAAGTACCTGCTGAAATCAAAGTAAGCGTAGATGGTGCGATCGTCTCTTTTGTTAAAGGAAAAGACACTCGTACTTTAGACACTAAAGGTAATGTTGCTATCGAATTAGATGGCCAGACATTAACTTTCAAAAATTTATCTGACTCTAAAGAGCACCGCGCTTTCTGGGGTACATACCGTGCACTTTCTGCTAACATCGTTAAAGGTCTTACAGAAGGTTTTACGAAACAACTTGAGATCAACGGTGTTGGTTACCGTGCTGCCGTTAAAGGTAAAGTGCTTAACCTTCAACTTGGACACTCTCACGATATCAACTACGATATCAAAGAGGGTCTTGAGATGTCAGTTGACAAGAACGTGATCACGATCAAAGGCAGTGACAACCAAATGGTTGGACAAGCTGCTGCTGAGATCCGTTCATTCCGTCCACCAGAGCCTTACAAAGGTAAAGGTGTTAAATACATGGAAGAGCATATCGTGCGTAAAGCCGGTAAAACTGCTAAGAAATAAGGGGCGTTGAGATGAATGCAAGAAATTTAAAAACAAAAGCTAACAAACGCGTCCAACGTAAACGCCGTATTCGTGCGAAGATCTCTGGTTCAGAGGCTCTTCCACGTGTATCGGTTTTCCGTTCAAACCGTTATTTCTCTGCGCAAGCGATCAATGACGATACTGCTACAACATTAGCATCTGTTCACTCTAAGGCTTCCGGTCTTAAAGCAAACAAAGAAGACGTAGTAAAGCTTGCTGAGCAATTTGCTGCAAACCTTAAAGCTGCTAATATCACTGCGATTGTATTTGACCGTAACGGTTACCAATATCACGGTGTTGTTGCTGCTTTCGGTGAAGCACTTCGTGCTAACGAAATTAAGTTTTAAGGGCTGATGATGAGTACTATCAATAGAGAAGACTTCGAAGAAGCGATCGTAAACATCGGTCGTGTAACAAAAGTTGTAAAAGGTGGACGTCGTTTCCGTTTTACTGCACTTGTTGTTGTCGGTGACAAAAACGGTACTGTAGGGTACGGTGTAGGTAAAGCAAAAGAGGTTCCAGACGCTATTCGTAAAGCGGTAGATGAAGCATTCAAGAACTTGACAACTGTTAAGATCAAGGGTACGACTATCGCTCACGATATTGAGCACAAATTCAATGCAAGTCACGTATGGATGGCTCCAGCTTCAGAAGGTACGGGTGTTATCGCCGGTGGCGCATTGCGTCCGGTACTTGAACTAGCTGGTTTCCAGGATATCCTGACTAAGTCAATTGGCTCAAACAATCCAAATACTGTTGTACGTGCTACTGTTGAAGCACTTGCAAGAATGAAAGGATAAGTTATGGCATTAGAAAACTTAACGCCAGCCGAAGGTTCAACTCACGCTCGTAAGCGTGTTGGCCGTGGTCAAGGTTCAGGCATGGGTAAAACATCTACTCGTGGTCAAAAAGGACAGAAGTCTCGTACAGGTTACAAGCGCAAGCGTAACTTCGAGGGTGGTCAACAACCACTTGCAAGACGTCTTCCAAAAATCGGTTTCTTTTCTCGTGTAGAGAAGCCTGTAACTATCAATGTGGCAAAAGCGCCGAAAGTCGCTGCTCTTGAAGAAATTACAGTAGAAGCAATCCGTGCGGTTCATACCTTGGCAAAATCAGTAACTCGTGTTAAACTTGTTGGTGCTGGTGCCAAGGACCTTGCTTCTAAAATTAAAGACGAAAACGTTACTACAACTGGCAACTAAATGAACCAGCAACTAGTAAACAAGATCTTAATAACGATCGGTTTTCTTTTTATCTACCGTCTACTGGCATACGTGCCGGTACCCGGTGTTGATACAGCGGTAATCGCTTCTTTCTTTGACTCACATCAATCTGATGCGCTTGGACTTATGAATATGTTCAGTGGAAATGCAGTCGAACGTCTCTCAATTATTTCCCTTGGTATTATGCCTTACATCACTGCTTCGATCATTATGGAACTGCTTGCAGCTACATTCCCGACCTTAGGTCAGATGAAAAAAGAGCGTGATGGTATGGTGAAATATATGCAGATCATCCGTTATGCAACAATCGCTATTACTGTCGTACAGGCAATTGGTGTAAGCATTGGTCTACAGAGTTTGACGGGGCCTGACGGCTCAAGTGCGATCTTAACAGACCACACGACATTTATCATCATCTCGGCATTCTCTATGCTTGCAGGTACGATGTTGTTGATGTGGATCGGTGAACAGATTACACAAAGCGGTATCGGTAACGGTATCTCTTTGATCATCTTTGCGGGTATCGTTTCGGCGATCCCTTCTGCTATCGGTCAGTCGATCTCAATGATCAATGAGGGTGCGATGAGCTTTTTAACGCTTCTTGCTATCCTGGCGTTGATCCTGGCGACTGTCGGTGTTATCATCTACGTTGAACTGGGCGAACGCCGTGTACCGGTAACCTATGCGAAGAAGACAATGATGCAAAACCAGAATAAGCGTGTAATGAACTACATTCCTATTAAGGTAAACCTTTCCGGTGTTATTCCGGTTATCTTTGCATCGGCGATCTTGATGTTCCCGATGACAGTACTATCCAGTAGTACTAACCCGACTGTCCAAGCGATTGCGGATGTGTTGAATCCAAACAGTTATTTCTTTAACTTTTTGACCTTTGCGTTTGTTATCTTCTTTGCATTTTTCTATGCATCGATTGTCTTTAATGCTAAAGACATCTCTGAGAACCTGAAACGTCAAGGTGGATTCATTCCCGGTGTCCGTCCGGGTAAAAGCACAGCAGAGTTTCTTAATGAAACAGCATCTCGTTTGACGATCACGGGTGCACTTTACCTTGGTCTGGTAGCTACGCTGCCGTTTATGATCATTAAAGGTATGGGTGTTCCTTTCTTTTTCGGCGGTACTGCCGTTCTTATCGTTGTTCAGGTAGCCCTTGACACAATGCGTAAGATCGAAGCTCAGATCTATATGAGCAAGTACGAAACTCTTTCAGCGGTCGGTCTATAAAAATGGCCATTGCTATTCGAAAGAATGCTGAGATCGATAAACTTCGCGCTGCTAACAAAATTGTAGGCGAAACGCTCGAGCTGATGCGGGAAAACACCCGCGTCGGTGCGTCACTTAAAGAGCTGGATGCGATGGCGGAAGATTATATCCGCTCGCAAGGTGCTCTTCCTTCGTTCAAAGGCCTTTACGGTTTCCCCAATGCAGTATGTACCTCCCTTAATGAAGTGATCATTCACGGCATTCCTACGGACTATAGATTGCAGGAGGGTGACGTGATCGGTTATGACATAGGGACCAAACTCGACGGATACTACGGCGATGCCGCGATCTCTGTCGGCGTTGGTCAAATAAGTGAACTCGATGAGAGACTCATCGCCTGTGCCAAAGATACACTCTATCATGCGATTGAGAACATCAGAGACGGTATGCGTTTCAAAGAGCTCTCTTATCTCATGCAAGAGTTTATTAAAAGCCGTGGTTTTGTACCGCTTCGTGACTTTTGTGGTCACGGTATCGGTAAGCGACCGCACGAAGAGCCTCAAATACCCAACTATCTTGACGGGGGCAGCCCGAAGTCGGGTCCCAAGATCAAGAACGGTATGGTCTTCTGCCTGGAGCCGATGATCTGCCAAAAAGAGGCGAAACCCGTGATCCTGGAGAACGGGTGGGATGTCGTTAGTAAGGATGGCCTACGCGGGTCACATTATGAACATACTGTTGCTGTCGTAGGCGGCAAAGCAGAAATACTTTCACAAGGATAATTCATGGCAAAATCAGACGTCATTGAAGTTGATGGGAAAATAGTTGAAGCACTGCCGAATGCCACATTCCGCGTAGAGCTTGATAACGGGCATGTGATTCTTTGTCACATCGCCGGTAAGATGCGTATGCATTATATTAAAATTCTTCCGGGAGACAAGGTTAAGCTAGAGCTTACGCCATACTCTTTGGACAAGGGGCGTATTACTTATAGATATAAGTAATACTTCCAGCTTCGGCGCATCTTGCACCGGAGTTTACCACTCGACGTCAAAGAGAGCCTAACGGCTTTTACTGATGTTACTTTACTCCTTAAAAGCAAGCCCCCCAGCTTCCTTTCTTAACAGGAGATATCGCCTTCGGTCTGAGTTAAACACAATCTACACCAAATCTGAAACTTTTATAGTTCAGTTTGGGTTCAGATGAGCTTCGCCATCTTTTCATAATCCAACATCCAACATCCAACATCCAACATCCAACATCCAACATCCAACATCCAACATCCAACATCCAACATCCAACATCCAACATTCAACACACAGCCGTTATAATCCCTGTATGAAATTATTTGACTATAAAACCTGGGATCTGAAAAGTATACTTAAAGAGGTCACTATTATGGCGCTTATGGTGGTTGTTATTGCCAATGTTCTGAGTTATATTCGTAAGCCTGAGCTCACAGACGGCCAGCTACCGAAGATCAAGACGTTACTGATCAGCGGCGAGCAGTTTGACACGGCAGCTTTTGAAGGCAAACCGCTTCTTATTCACTTTTGGGCGACATGGTGTCCGACGTGTAAAGCAGAAGCGGACAACATTCAGAGGCTTTCGAGCTATTATAATGTCGTGACGTTTGCGGTGAGTTCGGGCGATGATGCAGCCGTTAAAACATATATGAAAGAACGCGGATTCGACTATGCTGTTATCAATGATAATGAGGGACGTTGGGCGGAACAATTCAGTGTTCAGGGCTACCCGACCACTTTTATTTTCGATTCGTCAGGCGAGGTAAGTTTTAGTGAAGTCGGCTATACCTCGACATTGGGACTTCTAGTTAGAATGTGGTGGTCGAATTAATCGATCTCTTTTTTGGTCAGTGTCATCTCATAGAGCCACTGCTGCAGCGGTAAAAAAGTTTCGTAATGACGGTAAAGTTCATCAATCAATTTTTTGTCTGAAATAAGCGAAGGTTTGGCGGTGTAATAGACGGCTACTGCCTTCATACGTGCCAAGTACTCCAGGCTCATATCTTTCTCAAACCCTCTCGGAAGACGTTTCAAGTGCGGTGCTTCGATGATATATCCACTGCTTTGTAACTTTTCCAAAATCGTGTGCAGCGCTTCACGATGTTTGTCGACTTTGATATAGTCACGGTAAGCCGCCAGTAGATCGGAATCGAATGTACGGATGCCCGAAGCGACCAGAAGCTCCTTGGGCGAGAATTGTAAGTAAAAGCAGCTTGACTGCATGCGGATGTGTTTGCCTTGCCAAAAGATAATACCGATTCGGCTTTTAATCGGTGTTTTGTCCTTTGAAAACCGGGTGTCACGGTAGATGCGAAAAAGTGACTGGTTGATCTTGGGAATGGCATTTATGGTCGGGACGAGGGCTTGGAGGTGTTCGCCCATCTCTTCTACAAAGGCGCGGCTTGGCTCTAGGATAAACTGGGTGTAGTCATCTTTATGGGCTTCGAACCACTCCTTGTTGTTGTTCTTTTGGATTGACTTCAAAAAAGGGAGGGTCTCTTTGGGATAATGAATAAAACTCATGTAAAAGTCCTCTGTCAGGTGATAGCGAATTTATAGCATTATATCACTTTGCATAGGTTGTGAATTTGGTATGCGGAGAGAGTATATAAGAGAATCTTTAGATTATAAAGTGAAGAATACAGAGCTTTAAAAAAATGGATATGTAAACACAATTTTACTCTTAGTTATAACGGCATATGCTATAGTGTTTAAAACCTACTATAAAGAATTATTATGCAAAACAGTCACTACTTTCAGGTTGCTATCGTTGGCGGCGGCATTTCAGGAACGGCACTGCTCTATACGCTGGCGCGCTACACCGATATTTCAAGCATCGCTCTTTTTGAGAAGTATGATGAGATCGGCAGTGTGAACACCAATGCCAAAAGTAACTCGCAAACGCTTCATTGCGGCGACATCGAGACCAATTATACGTACGAAAAAGCAAAAAAAGTGAAGCGTACGGCAAACATGCTTGAGAAGTATGCTCTGCAGCATGGTTACGGGGGTAAACATATCCACAAAATGACCAAGATGGCTCTTGGTGTCGGTGAAGAAGAAGTTGCATACATTAAGGCGCGCTATGAAGAGTTTGTCTCGTTCTTTCCCTATATGGAGCTTTGGGACGAAGCGGCCTTGGCTGAGATCGAACCGGCACTGTTAGAAGGGCGGGAAGAACCTATTATCGCGATGGGTGCAAGGGGTGAATACTCTGCCGTCGATTTTGGGGCCATCGCGAATACCTTTATAGAGAATGCGAAAAAAGAGCCGGGCAAAGAGGTGGAGCTCTTTCTCAACACAGAGATCCAGTCGATGAAAAAAAAGGGGGACAAGACCATCTTGCGATGCGACAAGGGCGAGTTTTTTGCCGATTTTGTTGTGGTGAATGCCGGAGCGCACTCACTTCTTTTGGCACATGAGATGGGTTTTGGAGAGGATTATTCCTGTCTGCCGATAGGCGGCAGCTTCTTCTACGCCAAGAAGAATATCTTGAACTCCAAGGTCTATACCGTGCAGAATCCGAAACTCCCTTTTGCTGCGGTACACGGCGATCCTGACCTGGTGAAGGAGGGTATTGCCCGTTTCGGTCCGACAGCCTTGGCTTTACCAAAGTTGGAGCGTTATAAAGCAAGCCATTTCATGGATTTTCTGCATTCACTGAGCCCTGATGAAGCGGTGTTGAAAGTCTTTTATGACCTGCTGAAAGATGACGATATACGTGATTATGTCTATAAAAATTTCATCTATGAGATCCCGGGAATCAGACGCAATGAATTTGTCAAAGAGCTGAGAAAGATCATTCCGAGCATTAAAGCAGAGGAGATCGAGTTTGCAGAAAATGTAGGCGGGCTGCGTCCACAGGTAATAGACAAAGTCAACAAACAGCTGCTGCTAGGCGAGGCTAAAATAGAGACGAGTATCGGTGTGGTCTTCAACATGACGCCATCGCCCGGTGCCACGAGCTGTCTGGGTAATGCTGAAGTCGATGCCAGACTTGTCTGCGGCTATCTCAAGCGCGAGTTCTATACCAAAAAGTTTAAAGATGAGCTTCTATAAGTTCGTTATACCGAGAGAAGTGGCAGGATAAAAGATGAATAAAACAAGAGCTTTGGGAGTCTTGATAGCCTTTTTATTAGGGGTACTTTTTTTGTCGCCATTCGGCAAACCGCCGATACCCGTTCAAGCGCTTACGCAAAACGCTGTTGTGCTGGCTTTTGGTGACAGTCTGACATACGGGTACGGTGCCGTTGCCCATGCGTATCCATTGCAGCTTGAAAAGCTGATTGGGCGTAAAGTGGTTAACGCCGGTGTGTCAGGCGAAGTTTCGGCAAGCGGTCTGAGACGGTTACCGGGATTGTTAGAGAAGTATCGTCCCTCCTTGGTCATATTGTGTCATGGAGGCAATGACATCTTACGGCGTTCTTCAAAAGAGAAGTTGCGTTCCAATTTAAGCGCGATGATAGAGCTCTCCCGCGCGAGTGGGGCGCAAGTCCTGTTGGTCGGTGTGCCCGGGTTTGGCCTGCTCGGATTGTCAACAGTACCGTTGTATGAAGAGGTTGCTAATGAGGAGCATGTTCTTTACGAAGGTGAAGTCCTTGAAAAAATAGAGGGTGATCCTGCACTCAAAAGTGACCGTATCCACCCCAATGCTCTGGGATACGGCTTGATGGCAGAAACCTTTGCCAAAACGTTACGCGAGAGTGGGATGCTTTGATCTTATAGCAGCGCTTCAAGCTCGTGTAGGGTTTGAATGCGGTGGGTGGCATCGCTGAAGTCATGACTGAGTGTGAAGTGGTTGTGGACGATAACACACTCTATACCGGCATTGACAGCCGAGCGGAGGCCGCGCTGTGAATCTTCGACAATGATCGCTTCGTCTTTTTGACCGTCAAAACGTTCCAGCCCTGTTAAATAAGGGTCGGGGTACGGTTTGGAACGACCGTATTCACCGCTGCAGAGGGCAAACTCCATATGCTCAGTAATACCGCGCTTGGCATGAATAAGCTCAAAGTCCTCCCGTCGTGCCGAGGTGATGATGCCCATGCGGTACTTCTCTTTGAGCGCACTTAGCACCTCTTTGACCCCTTCTATAGCGATATCTTCTGTTTGTAAATAGTGTTGATAGAGCTCATTTCGTCTGTCTCGGGCGGCTTCAACGCTGATACTGTCAAATCCCTCCTCCTCTGCCAGTAAAAAAGCGCTTTGACCGTTGACCATGATCTCTCTGTATCGATCTTCGTCGAGGGTGATTCCCATTGTCTTCAGGATCTCGACGTTGGCTCTGAAATACCACTGCTCGGTCTCTACCAGCACGCCGTCATTGTCAAAAAGTATGTATTTTTTCATAGACGAATTATAACAGACATACAGTCGTTAGGGGCAGTTGAGGGATGCTTTTTTACATTAGGCTCATTATCAGGGCATATAGGGCATAAACCGCTAAGACAATAGCAAAGGCGATAATAATGGTCTTTGTTTTATTTTTGCCAAGGGGCTTTTTATAGTCGCTCATCTCTTCGAGGTTGGGTTCCATGATTCTCTCCATTTGATAATATGACATTAGGATACTCCTGTAATGTTACAGTTGTGTTAATACGATCGTCATTTTTTCTGAGTGTTCTGCTTAACAATTGTTAAAAAACATCGATTAAAAAGAGTGTGTCTGCATCCTTTCGCTATAATTGCATTACTAAAAGGCAGAGAACTGCCAAAAATAATGGACACACTATGAATTATGATGTAATTGTCGTTGGCGGCGGCCATGCCGGGATCGAGGCTTCTTTAGCTTCTGCGCGTATGGGGCATAAAACACTATTGATCTCTATGCTGGCGGAGAATGTCGGTGCGACGAGCTGTAACCCTGCAGTTGGTGGTTTGGCCAAAGGGCATCTGGTGCGCGAACTCGACGCACTTGGCGGCGAGATGGGGCTCATTACAGACGCAGCGGGGATTCAGTTCCGTATCTTGAACAACACCAAAGGACCTGCTGTTCGCGGAACGCGCGCACAGATCGACATGGACCAGTACCGTGTCATCGCCCGTAACATTGTCCTGAACACGCCGAATCTTGAACTGCTGCAGGAGACGGTCGATGACCTGCTTATCGAAGACGGTGCGGTTGTCGGTGTCCGTACGGATCTTTTAAACGTGTATGGTGCCAAAAAAGTTATCTTGACGACAGGTACTTTTTTACGCGGGGTCGTTCACATCGGTGAAGTCAAGAAAGAGGCGGGACGTTTCGGTGAGTTTGCAGCGAACCAACTCTCCATCTCTCTGATGGACGCCGGTCTTACTATAGGACGTCTGAAAACCGGTACCTGCCCGCGTATTGACACGTCGACCATTGACTTCTCGGTGATGGAAGAGCAGCCGGGTGACGAACTGCCGACACCGTTTAGTTTCCGAACCGACCGTGAAATGTTTAAAACAGACAAAAAACAGCTCCCGTGCTACATCACCTATACCAATGTCACGACTCACGACATTATCGAGAAAAATTTCTACAGAGCCCCGCTTTTTACGGGTCAGATAGAGGGTGTAGGGCCGCGTTACTGCCCGAGTATCGAAGACAAGATCAACCGCTTCCGCGACAAAGAGCGTCACCACCTCTTTATCGAACCGCAGACAATGGAGAACACCGAGTGCTACATCAACGGTATGAGCACCTCTCTACCGCCGGATGTTCAGCAGGAGATCGTGCACTCTATCGTGGGGATGGAAAATGCCAAGATCGTCCGTTACGGCTATGCTATAGAGTACGACTATGTCGACCCGACGGAGCTGACCCACTCGCTCGAGACCAAGAAAGTGAAAAACCTCTATCTTGCAGGTCAGATCAACGGGACGACCGGCTACGAAGAGGCAGCAGCGCAGGGGATCATGGCCGGTATCAATGCGGCGTTGAGTATAGAAGAGAAAGCGCCGCTGATCCTGGGTCGTGACGAAGCGTATATCGGTGTTCTCATCGATGACCTGGTCACGAAAGGGACGAAAGAGCCCTACCGTATGTTTACCTCACGCGCCGAATTCCGTCTGCTGCTTCGCGAAGAGTCGGCTGACATGCGTCTGAGCAAGTACGGTCACGCGTGCGGGCTTATCAGTGATGCTGATTTTGCCAAGGTCGAGACAAAGATCGCGCAGATCAAAGAGGGTGTTGCGATCATTAACGCCACCGACTACACCCCGAACAAAGAGTTCGTTGCCTTTTTGGAGAGTATCGGAGAAGAGCGCATCAGCGACAAGATCAATGCCCAGCAGATCATCTCAAGAAAGAGTTTTACCCTGGACAAGCTGACCAAGCTACTGCCGGAGCTGGAAAAGTTCGATGATTACATCCAGGAGCAGATCCTGGTAGAAACCAAATATGCACGTTATGTCGAGAAACAGCAGGAAGACATCGACAAGATGAAAAAGAACATCCACGTCAAGATCCCGAAAGATTTCGACTTTGCATCGGTACGCGGTTTCTCAAAAGAGGTCATCTCCAAACTAGAGACCTTCCGGCCGCCGACCCTGCAGGCCGCGTCACAGATCTCGGGCATCACCCCGGCAGCCATCGAGATCCTGCATATCTATATCAAGATGGCGGAGAAGAAGCAGTAGGCTTGTCAGCGGCTGTTTTGCGTTCCTCTTTCTCATATTGTACGTAAGACTGTATATTTCAATCTGATTATACGACTTGTCTCTTCAAAGCAAAAATCACACTCTAACGGTTGAATCTCTACTTTCACTTTAAAACCATCTAATCCTTAACCAATACGCAGCTCTCACTTAAGCACCTGTCAAAAAAAACCGTCTTAAAGTACAGAGTGTATAATTTGCACAACAAATGAAAGCGGAGAAGAGAATGCGACTTTTTTACTATGTACACACCGGCCACCGTATTGGACTTGACCGTTTCCGCCGTGCGGCGACTATCATCCGCGCGCTGGGTGATGTCGACATTACCCTGTTGACTTCGGACTATCGCATCGCTCAGGAAGCCAGACACTTCGGTATCAAACGTTCGGTCGGGATCGATGTTGTGCGTAACATACCGCAGATCGCCCACCACGGTGACAAGATCATCTTTGACTCTGATGAGTTGAACCCGGTCATGCATCACGACATGGTGCAGTTCTTTTCGACCTTTATCCGTGTTACGGATGACCCGAATGCCGTGCAGCTTGCAGGAGAACTGCTGATCTCGCCCTATTTGGAAGGCGAGGGGGTCTGTAGAGGGGTCGCTGTCGACGACAACTATTTTGAACAGACACCTAAAACGATCGAAAAAAGTTTCTTTTTCGGCGATGACGATTACGAAGAGGACCTTTTTGCCAACCTGGAGATGTTCAATGCACTCGAGATGGAACTACTCATAGGGTTTTACTATTTTTTAAGTTATGAAGACAAACTGGCGCCTGCATTTACAAAACAGCATGAATTCGAAGCGTATGATGAGGTTGTGAAAGGCTCGAAAATATTTGTCACCTCTTCGCCGCAGGCGGTTCTGGAGAACCTTGCTTCAGGCGGTAGACCTCTCTATATTCAGCGACCGGATTATGTGCGTGATTTTATGCCGTTGTTCGAATCTCTTAACATTCCTGTTGTCGACGGATTTGATAAAACAAAATTATTACAGGCATTAAAAGAGGCCGTATCACATGATTATCACTATTTAGAGAAAAGTACGCAAAAAATCACCGAATTCCTTAAACAAAGCTTATCTTTATCATAGATTAATCTCCTTTAACCTACTATAGCCTTTGAAAATTTCACACAGAGTGAGTAAAGAAATGAATCAAACTAGACGAGGCTTTATGGGTAAGGCTTTCGGTGCCGTTGCAGGTATCGGAGCCATAGGTGCTTTATATGCCATGAAAAGATCATGGGATCCGCTTCCGAGCGTAAAAGCAGCAGGTTTTACAACTATCGATATGTCGGTATGTACACCAAATAAACTAATTGTTGAAAAGTGGCGCGGTAAGCCTATCTTTGTCTTGAGAAAGACAGCAGAGATGGTCGCGGCTCAAGATGCAGCGCAGACAGCACGTGACATTGTGATCGGTGATGACCACTTTCTGATCGCGATCGGCCTTTGTACACACCTCGGATGTATCCCGGCGTACCGTGAAGAGAAAAAAGACTTTAAATGTGCATGTCATGGTGGTGAATTTGATTCATCAGGCATCGACACATTGGCTCCGCCTCCAAGTCCTCTAGTTATCCCTCCTTTCAAAATCAACGGTACAACTGTTGTTTTGGGTGAAGAAGGTCCGGAATATTCCAAGATGAAAGACGCAGGCATCACCGCCTAGCTTATAGAGGAGAAAATTAATGGCACATTTTGAAAAAGCAAATTCTCTAAACGAGTGGCTCGATCAGCGTTTAGGTGTAAACACACTTCAGCGTGTTTTGGCTAAAGAGTACTGGATCCCTAAAGATATTAACTTCCTATGGGCAATGGGTATGGTTCTTGCAATTACATTCGGTATTTTATTGGTATCGGGTATCTTCTTGTTGATGTATTATCAACCAAATGTTGATACGGCGTTTGACAGTGTTAACTTCACGATCATGCAAGAGGTCGGTTACGGCTGGCTGTGGCGTCACGTTCATGCCGTTGCAGCGTCAGTGGTCTTCTTGATCATCTACATCCACATGTTCACCGGTATCTACTACGGCTCATATAAAAAAGGGCGTGAACTGATCTGGATCTCAGGTATGCTTCTTTTTGTTGCGTTCTCTGCTGAGGCGTTTTCAGGCTACATGCTTCCATGGGGTCAGATGTCATACTGGGCCGGTATGGTTATTACCAACCTTTTCTCTGCCGGTTCATTAGAACTTAACGGTGTCGTCGAGTGGATCCGTGGTGACTATGTTCCTGCGCAGGCCTTCCTTGACCGTTTCTTCATGCTGCATGTCCTACTGATCCCGGTAGCGATCCTGGCACTGATCGGTTTCCACTTCGGTGCACTGCGTCTTCCTCACGTTAATAACCAAAATGGTGAAGAGATCGATTTCAAAGCCGAAGCTGAAAAATACAAATCAGGAAACAAAGCTGCGTCTAAAGTCATCGCATTTGCAAATGACTTTATGTCTAAAGATATGTTTGTCGTTGCCATTTTCCTTGTGTTCTTCTTCTACCTTGTGTTCTGGAATTACGCTTTCGCAATGGACCCGGTAAACTTTGACCCGGCAGACGGTCTTGTTACACCGGCCCACATCTATCCGGAATGGTACTTCCTGTGGTCTTACGAGATCCTGCGTCCATTCTCGAAAGATATCGGTCTGGTCGCATTTGCGTTCGCTCAGGTTATCTTTGTACTTCTACCGTTCCTTGACAGAAGCCCGAACACGGTTCCTGCGAATCGTCGTGGCCTTTTTGCCATTTGGTTCTGGGCGATGCTGGTCGATATGATCGTCCTTACAGCGATGGGTAAACTACCGCCTCAAGGTATCTTTAGTACGATCGGTCTTGTAGCTGCACTGGTATTTATTGCGCTGTGGATACTCTTGCCATTTATTACAAAAATTGAAAAAAAGTTATAGGGAGAAGACAATGAAAGAGTTTTTTATATTAGCAGTAGTTACGTTCTTTTCACTATTAACGTACTGGTTGGTAGAACCATTCGCTCATAGTCAGATGCACGCGCATGTTGAGAGCGAGCATTTTGCATACGCCGATCTTCCTGCATTGGAAAAGACAGGTGATGCTGCACGTGGTGCAGAGACGTTTATGGCCGGCGGTTGTATCGGTTGTCACAATGTTAAAGCACTGGGCATGGAGACAGGAATGTCTGCCAAAGATGCAGCAGCAGCCTATGGTGTCAATCCGCCTGATCTTAGTGATGCAGGTGCGATCTATGATGCAAAATTCCTTGCAGCATTGATCAAGAACCCGGCACACGCAACAGCGGTCGAGCACAAGTTCAATGACACGCGTATGCACCCGATGCCGGCATTTTACGGTGCGGGTGGTGATGACATCGATCAAGAGATTGCTGACATCGTCGCTTACCTGCAGTCTATTGCTGTAAAGGCTGAAGAGGTCACACCGGCTATGGCATTTGAAAATGCCTGCGGCCGTTGTCACGCAGTTCGTTACACTAAATGGACGCAGTTAGGCGAAATGCCGAACTTCAAATACAAAAAAGATGAGCTTCGCTTCCAGGCAGACGTACTTGACTATCAGGATGCAGTAAAAGCCTATATGGGTAAACTGCCGCCGGATCTTTCAATGTATATCCGTTCACGTAGCGAGCACTTCTTGAGTACCTTTATCGAGAACCCTCAGAGTCAGCTGCACGGTACGGCAATGCCTCGTACAGGTGTGACTGCTGAATCTGCTGAGAAAGTGATCAAGTATCTTGA